>JBPBPU010000045.1:0-34236 GCA_050954465.1 Janthinobacterium lividum | reverse complement strand
AATCTACAACCACGGCACCAGGGCCGAGAACCGCATCCGCTTTGAATAACCACGCTGAACAGGATGCCCGCCACCGGGAGGCGGTGGGCATCTATTACGCCACGGGCGACGAAGCGGCACTTGGCCCGATGCTAGGCGAGTTGCGCGAGCAGGGGCTGGCTTACCTACGGGGCCGGCTGAACGTGTACGACACTGACCGGGCCGACGATATTGCCCAGGAGGCGCTCACCAAGTTACTGGCTCACCTACAAGCCCGCAAATTTCAGGTAGTAGGCAAGCCCGTAGGCGTACTGTTCTGCGTCTTCTGCAAGTACTCATACCTGAACAGCTGCAGCCCAAAGCCCAGCGAGCCGGGCCGGGGTGAAGACCCTTACCAATTCCTGCCCGCCAGCACAGCCACCCCGGCGCAGGAGCTACCTGTGGCCCAGGAGGAACAGCAGGCCGCCACGGCGATGCTCACCGCCGCCACGCAGGCTGTGCTGACGCTTGACCCCAACGCCCGCGCCGCCGTGGTGCTTCACTACTACCACGGCCTGCCCGCGCCCACGGCCGCCGCGCAGCTGGGAATCAGCGAGGACACCTTCCGAACTCGCCTGAGTCGGGGCCTGCAGGGCCTGCAAGCCTGGGGCCGCACGGTGGCCCGCCCCGCCGCCGAAGTGTACGCCGCCCTCCCTGGCCTCGATACCGGCGACCTGTTCCGCGAGCCGCTACGCCTGGCTGGCTGACGTGCTCAAAAGTCAGCACGTTAAAAACCCCTGCGAGGGGAAATTGAAAAGTACCTCCAAGTATAAACCGCCATGTCTGCCCCACTTATAATCCCCGACCACATCAAACAGGCCCGCCTCACGCTGCTGGGTGCCGGCATCCCCTGCGAGGTGGATGACGTCGCCTTTGCTGCCCTGATGTTCGCCGCCATCGCTTACAACCGCACCCCACAGATGAACCGGGCCGCCGTGCTACGCCAGGAGTTAGCCGACGCCCACCACGCGGTACGCCGCCTCACGGGGGAGGTGCTACGCGAGGGCCAACGGGCCGACCGGCTCAGCGCCCGGCTGGCCCGGCTCACGAAAGCAGAAGTGCTTTCATAAAACCCGAAAAACCGGGTTTCATGAAACCGGAGATTTCCGGCTTTACCGAAGTGCCTGTAAATCAATGCTCCCCCATAAAAGTACGAAAACTTACTTTTATGGGGGAGTGCTATTAATCAATGAGTTATGATAAATGCGCGAAAACACGCTTTTATGAGAACCCCAGCCCCTGCCGGATTAGCTTCCTCATTTTCCGCCGCTGCTGCTCAACAAAGGGCAGGTACACTTCATCGGGCAAGGGGTTCTCGCCCCACCCGCCGTAGCTCAGCGCCTTGCGCGGGTGCAACACATAGTACAGGGCTTCCCCTAGCTGACGACGTAGTGCATGGGGATGCTGCTGCAACAGTCGCCACGAGCCAGCATCCCAATGCGCGCCGCGCACCCGGCCTACTGAGTAGGCTTGTAGGTCAATCCCCGGCTCTTCCCCAAAATCCATCGGTAACACCTCGCGCAGCACCACGCCCCAGCCGTGGGCACGCCACCAGCTCCACTGCTCGGGGAAATCGGGCCAGCCTAGCCCTTCGGCCGGGGTGTAGACGACGAGTTGCTGGGTGCGCTTTTCGGTCAGGGGCAGCCGCCGCGTCTTTTCCCCATCGGCTACCAGCACCAGCCGCCCGCTTCGACTACGCTCAGCGTGCCAGAGAAAATGGGTATGCACCCCCTCTACTGACCACCCCCACATATAGCAATAAAATCGGGTGCCCTCAGTGATGAGTTTGCCTCTCCAATCGATGAAGCTGGCAGAGGGGCCAGAAGTGGGGGTAGACATGCAGTAAACATACAGGGATAATAATTATGAACTGTCACCCTGCTCAATAGCATATTTGCCTTTGCAAATGTAGATTTGTAATCTATGTCAGTTGATACCCTCCCGATTCCCGAAACCGCCCGCCCACAGGTTGCCTCCCGCGTCCTGAAAACCGAGCCGCTGGCTTGGCGCGAGTTGCGCTTCATCCAGCAGGAGGACTTCAAAGCCTACACCTCCCCCGAAGCTAAGCAACGCCTGCGCGAGTCGCTACTGACCAACAGTTTCGTGCAGCCGTTCAACGTCTGGGAAGACCCGGCCGGGGTGCGCTGGTGCCTGGATGGGCGGCACCGGGTGCGCGAGTTGGAGGAGCTGGCCGCCGAGGGCGTAGAAGTGCCGGCCGAACTGCCAGGCACCTTCGTAGCCTGCGCCAGCAAGCAGGACGCGGCCAAGCTGGTGCTACTGTACTCCTCGGCCTACGCCCGTGCCACGGAGCAGGGGCTGCTGGACTTCGCCCAACTCAACGACCTGAACCTAGCCGACCTGACGGGGCAAATTGACCTGCCCAACATCGACTTGGATAAGCTGCTGGCGGGTATGGGAGAGCCGGCCGAAGAGCAGGCGTTCGAACCGGTACTGCCCCCCACACCGGTGTCGGTGCTCGGCGACGTGTACGAGTTCCACAGCGAGGGCCAGGCCCTGCTGCACCGCTTGGTGTGTGGCTCCTCCACGGACTCCGACGTAGTAGCTCGCGCCCTAGGTGAAGGCGAACTCATCGACCTGGTGAACACCGACCCACCCTACAACGTGGACTACGAGGGCAAGACGAAGGCCGCGCTCAAGATTGCGAACGACAGCATGGGCGACTCGGACTTCTACCAGTTCCTGCGCGACTACTACACCAACTGCTTCACCTTCATGCGCCCCGGCGCACCCATCTACGTGTTCCACGCCGACACGGAAGGGGCCAACTTTCGCCGGGCGCTAGTCGATGCGGGCCTCAAACTCAGCCAGTGCCTAGTATGGATTAAGCAGGCGTTCGTGATGGGCCGCCAGGACTACCACTGGCAGCACGAGCCGATTCTCTACGGCTGGAAGGAGGGCGCGGCCCACACCTGGTGCTCCGACCGCAAGCAGACCACGGTGCTCCACTTCGACCGGCCCAGCCGCAACAGTGAGCATCCGACCATGAAGCCAGTCGATATCCTGGAATACCTCGTGGAATGCTCCAGCAAGCCAAGGGCCATCGTCTTCGACGGCTTCGGGGGTAGCGGCTCCGTGCTCATCACCTGCGAGAAAACCGGCCGCAAGGCTCGGCTGGTGGAACTCGACCCGCGCTACGTCGACGTGATGGTGCGCCGCTGGGCCAAGTTCATGCGCGACAATGAGCGCCCCTTCATGGTGCTGCGCAATGGGGAACAACTCACCGAGCAACAGCTTGCAGCCTACGACCCTGTGGGCTCGGAGCAGGAAACCGCCGACATTTGCCCCATCCCCTAATCATTCACTTTCCCCACATGGACGACAACAAAATCGCCGCAGCAATCCTACGTTCCCTCAGCATCAAGCGCGACAATAAACGCGCCGAGATGGAAGCCCTCAGTCAGCCTGTGTTAGACCGCACGGCGAGCTTGGATTACCGCAAGTTCCAGGTAGAGGTAGAGTACTGGCAGCTCAAAAACGTGGTAGATGACATCCTGGCCAACTACCCCGACCTGGCCCCGCGCACCGAGAGTGAGGCAGCCCAAAACTCCGCTACCGCGCCGCAATAGTACCGGGGGTTTTGCGGTGTAAAATGACCCTACAGTAGCCACCACCGCAAAACCCCTAAAACCGGCCCCCACCGCGCCCCAAGGCCACTAGACTACCACCAGCCGGGCGCACCCCTGACCACCGCAAAAATGAGCACCGTTCAGAATGAAAATCAGCCCGGCCGGCCGGCCATAAAAATCAACCTCTCGGAGGCAGTGAAGCTATGCCACCTTGGCTGCACCTTGCGAGAGGTCGCGGGCTTTTTCGAGTGCTCGGAGGACACCGTGCAGCGTGTCATCAAGGAGGAGCGCGGCCAGACCTTCTCCGAATTCTACGACATGCACTCGGCCGGTGGTGATATCTCACTACGGAAGGCTCAGTTCCAAAAGGCCATCAGCGGCGACGTGAAGATGCTGATTTTCCTGGGTAAGCAGCGCCTGGGGCAAACTGAAAAGCAGGAGGTGGACCACCGGGGGGCCGTGCCCGTGACGTGGTCGGAAACCCGCACCTACGAGCCAGGAAAGGACGGGGCCGCATGATACTTACCCTCAAGCAAACCCAGGCCCTCGACATCTTGGAGGACGCCACCACCACGGAGGTGCTGTATGGGGGCGGGGCGGGCGGTGGCAAGTCGGCGCTGGGTGCCTACTGGATTCTGAAAAACTGCTTCAAGTACCCCGGCTCCCGCTGGCTCATTGGGCGCTCCAAGCTCAAAAGCCTCAAAGAAACCACGGTGCTCACGCTGCTGGAAGTAGCCGCGCAGCAGGGTATCACCTCCGCCCACTACAAGTACAACGAGCAGGCCGGCACCATCACCTTCGCCAACGGCAGCCTCATCTTCCTCAAAGACCTGTTTCAGTACCCCAGCGACAAGAACTTCGACAGCCTCGGCTCAATGGAGATTACCGGGGCCTTCGTGGACGAGTGCAACCAGGTGGTGAGTAAGGCGTGGGGCATCGTGAAGTCGCGCATTCGCTACCGCCTCAACTTCTACTGCCACCAGTGCGGCCGCGCCAACCACGCCGACCCCGCCCAGGAGTACCCCGGCAACGAGGTAGTCGGGCACGATGCCCACGGGCAGCCCAACCGCTGGGCCTGCCGCGACTGCGGGGCCATCACCCAGGGCCTCACCCCCAAGGTGCTCGGCAGCTGCAACCCGGCCAAGAACTGGGTATATGCTACCTTCTATAAACCTAGCAAGGACGGGACGTTGAAGCCCTACCGGCGCTTCGTACAGTCGCTGCTCTCCGATAACAAGCACGTCGCCGCCAGCTACCGGCAAAGCCTGCTGACGCTGGACGCGGCCAGCATTGAGCGCCTGCTGCGGGGGAATTGGGAGTATGACGGCGACCCGGCCACGCTCATCGGCTACGACCGCATTTGCGACCTGTTCACTAACTCCTTCGTGCCCACCGGTGAGCCGGCCATTACCGCCGACGTGGCCCGCTTCGGGGCCGACAAGGCCGTGGTGGGCGTATGGCTTGGCCTGCGTCTGGTGAAGGTAGCCGTGATGGATAAGAGCAAGACCACGGAGCTAGTAACCCTGATTCGCACCCTGGCCAGCACCTACCAAGTTCCGATGTCGCGCATCGTGGTAGACGAGGACGGGGTAGGTGGTGGGGTAGTCGACGCGCTGCCTGGCTGCATCGGCTTTATCAACAACGCCCGCCCCTTGCCCTCTCCGGAGGAAATAGACAAAGCCCGCAATGAGGGCCGCGAGCCGAAGCCGGAGAACTACGAAAACCTCAAAGCGCAGTGCCACTACCTGCTGGCGGGCTGCGTCAACAGCGCCGGTATGTACATCAGCGAGGAGGCCACCAACAGCGAGCAGCGGGAGGCCATCATGCAGGAGCTGGGCGTGCTCAAACAGCGCGACATGGACAAGGACGGGCCGCTGCGCATTCTGAGCAAGGACGAGGTGAAGGAGTTGATTGGCCGCTCCCCTGACTACTCCGACATGATGAGTATGCGCATGCGCCTGGAGCTACAACCGCCGCCCCTGCAGCGGCCTACCGTGCGCGTGCTCACCAAGCCCCGGCCGGGAAGCCGCTAACTGACCCTTGCTTATGCCCGTTCATTTCATTGACCCAGCAACCGGCCCCTACCAGTTGCCGACTGCCTGGCGCGAGGTTACGACTAAGCAGTACCTGGACCTGAGTCGGGAGCAGCTGCTGACCGTGGGCCAAGCAGCCGAGTACTTCGCCGGCCGGCCGGTGGAAGTAACTGATTTTGTGGCCGCTGCCTTGTCCTGGCTGGGCGAGCCGCCGCCTACCGAGGGCGGCCGACCTTACCCGGCTGTTGGCGAAGGCACCTATCAACAAGTAGAGTCTATCCGCAAACTCTTAGCGCAGCAGCCATTGCACCAGTGCTTCTGTCAGGTGTACGGCCTGCTTCAGGGCCGGTGGCACAACGGGGCGCGAGAATTTCGGCAGGGGTGGGCGAGTCGTTTGGCGGCGTACTGTGCCGACTACCCCATTACCGACACCTACCCCGCCGTGGCGGCCTGCCTCGCGCAGCTGCACGACTACTTCAAGCCCGATGGCGGGCCGTTCTACGCCCTCACGCTGCCCGACGAAACGGAAGCCGGGCGCAAGGCACAACAGGCTGGCAGCGAACGGCTTAATAGCTTCGGCTACCTGAACGTGGCTTCGGAATACGCCCAACGTTGGGGCCAGATGCCGGATACCGTGCTGGCCATGCCGTGGCTGAGCATGATGATTTACCTACTGCGTGACCGGGAGGTGGCGCAGGTGCAAGAAAACCTAACGAAGCAAACCAGCCCCAAGAATCAGCATGACTAGCCCCGAAGAGTTCCTCAAAGCCGCCGCCCTCACTGCCCTGAATGGTACGGGCACTTGGTTGCGCGAGTCGCCCGTGCAGGCGGGTATTGATACCAGCGCCGGCTACCCCGCCCCCTTCATCATCTGCGGCGACTACACCACCACCCAGGCCCAGGCTAGCAGCCGCACCAGCGCTGCCGCCGTGACGCTGTACTTCGCCGACGTGTGCCCCAGCAAGGCCGACGATGCGCAGGCCCACCTGGCAGCCATTGCCCGCATGGAAGAACTAAAGCGGCGGTTCCTGACGGCACTCAATGCCGACGACTTCACGCAGATAGAAGCTATCCGCGCCAGCCCTTTCGCCGCGGCCTACGCTGCCCGGCTGGATGGGGTAGGCATGCAGTTCACCCTCACCGTGCCGACTCGGGCGCTCTGCTAATGCCGGACGCACTCGCCCGCCTCACCACCTACGGCGACCAGTTGCTAGTCGCCCTGCGCGAGGAGGTGAAGCAGAAGCCCGTTACCCGCTTCGGGCCGGTGAATGCCAGCGGCCAGCTGGCGGCCGGCCTGCGCGTGGAAGTAGGCGAAATCTCCGATGGCTACCGCCTGAGCCTCTACGCGCCGACCTACGTGCTGACGCTCATCTATGGCCGCCGCCCCGGCAAGTTCCCGCCACTACTGGCCATCGAGCAGTGGATTGAAGATAAAGGTATTGTGCCCCACCCCGATGCGAAGGGGCGGGCAGTCAGCACCAAGTCGTTGGCTTACCTCATCGGCCGAAAGTTGGCTAACAAAGGCACAGAAATTTTTAAGGCTGGCAGCAATTTGTTCTCCGAAATAGCACCTGATATAGCAGCCAAGAAACTAGCAGAATACTTAGTGCCCACCTTGCGAGAAGAAATAATAGCGGGCTTATTAGCAGCAGGTAAGTAAGGCAATAGTTTGCCGGGCCGTTACTTTGGGGCATGAAAAAGCTATTGGTTGCCCTGCTACTCACTCCTATCTTCGCCCACGCCCAGGCCACCCACGCTACGCCACAAAAGAGCGATAACCTCATTCTCATTCAGACACCCGATAGCAGCGCCACGGCCTTGAAAAAGCTAGCACAGGTGTTCGTTAGCCAAGGCTATACGACGGAGAAACTGGACAGAGAGTTTTTAACGCTCACGCTCGCGCCGAAAACGTTGGCTGTGAAAAACAGCCCCGCCCTCATGGCTCGCGCTACGGCCACAGCGGGGGCCAGCAGTACGTTGCGGTTGACAGGTGAGTATAAGGCATTTATTGGCAGCATACCAGCGAACGATGTGGCGAGGTACGAAGGGGTGGAGTGGGGGCTAAATTCTCGCACCTTCCGCGCCCTTGAAGCCGCTGCTCTCACCTACCCAGGCGGGCAGGTGAGTTATGGCAAGCAGTAAAACTATAGGGACAATTTGGCGCTGGGCTTCTGACTGCCCGTTGCAGAGGTTGCAAGGTCACGGCCACGATAGTAGGCATCTTTAGCCAGCACCCACGACTTAAAACCTATTTCTGTGGGCACATTGCGGGCTACCTCGCGCCCGATTTCGGCGGCAGTAGGGCCGTTATAGGCTGGCCCAATGGCACGGGCGGTTAAGCCACCATCTACTTGCTGTGCCATGCGGGGCGAGAAGCCGGGCGCGAAGTTCACCCCACCGCCCAAGGCGTTGAGGTGGCCCAGCAGGGGGCCAAAATTGACTACGGCATCACGAGTCATTACTGCTTCGCCAGGAGTGAGGTACATCAACGTGCTATCCCGGTTGGGGCTACCTGCCGGGCCGGGCACTATGGCCCCACTGTTCGCGCCGAAGGGTTTGGCGCTGCCCGCTGTAATAACTGCCTTCGCGCTTTCAAAGGCTACGGTAATAGCAGCAAACTCAAGCCCGGCTTCAATCAATCCTAGCGGCCCCTTTGCAATTCCCGCCACCAACGCTTTCGCCTGTTCTGCCAAAACCACCTTTTCCAACGAATCCAGCACCAGCACCAGCACCTTGCCGGCAAATTCCTGCAAGCTGCCCCCGGTTTCATTCAGCGTGTCCACGAACAACTTGCCCACTTCGGCCCCAAACTGCTCGGCAATTTCCAGTTTAGCCTCATATGCTTTTTCATCCTCGGCCGTGAGCTGCTCATTGTGGGCCGCGTGCGCCTTCGCCTGCGCCTCTTCAAGTTTGCTCGTATCCTTGCCATAGTGTTGTGCTAAAATTGCCCTAGCTCCGTAACTCGCCTGGTCTTGCGCATAAATCCGGCTGTCGTATTCCTTCTTGTCAATTTCCCCTGCCGCATAGCTATTCTCAATAGCGGTACGTTGCCGGGATAACGTGCGCTCTACCAGGGCTTCATCTACCTTGAAGTTGTCCTCCTTTTCTTTCTTGGCGTCGGCTTCGCGCTTTAGTTCAGCACTACGGGCGCGGGCATACTCAGAGTCAATCCGGTCACGCTCCTTTTCGGCAGCTTCAGCACGCTTCGCCCTGAATTCTTCCTCCAACTTCAACTGTTCTACAAGCGATTTTGCTAGAATAAGCTGCCGGTCAGCAGCGGTTTTTTTCTCGCCAGCGGCTTCTAGTTGCGCCTGTTGTGCTACCAGCTTCTCGCGTAGCTCTAGTTCTTGTTGTGTGCCCGCTTTTGTGTTAAGTAAGGCTAGTTCTGTGTTGGTAATATGCCGTTTGATAGCGTCCTGCTCTAGCTTCGCCGCCTCAGCAGCTTTGGCTTTTCTGTCGGCCGCCGCCTCAGCACGCAGCCCCACATCTTGCGCACTCTCACGCACCCGAATCTTGGCGTTTATGCTGTCGCGCTCGTTTTTCTTGTCCTGAATTTCCAGTTCTTTCGCGGCAATGTCGGCCTTTAGCTGGCTCGCCTCATTAGTGCCGTTAGCTAGGCTCAGCTTGCGCTCTAGCTGCACCAGCTCGCGCCCGTTCAAGTCAAGAATACGCTCCGAAGCCTTGCGCTCAATTTCCCCGGCTTCCTGCAATTTCTGTTTGCGCTGTTCGTGGGTTAGGTTTTGGTCACGGCTCAGGCGTAGCAATACCTCTAGTTGGCCCTGCTCCTTTTTCTCCAACAATTCCACGTCACGGCGCACCTTTACAAGCCGCTGGTTTTCCTCTTCTACGCGCCGCGCCTGGTCGGCAGCGGCAGCGGCAGCTTTGGCCGTGTCGGCGAAGCCCTGGGCCAGCTTTTGGGCCTTTTCAGAGGCGTTCGATATGCCGGTGCCCGCCTGAATTATTCCGTCGTTGATTTTGGTAAAATTGCCCGACTTAATCCCATCGAGTATCACACTAAAGGCCGTGAAACGGTTAATTAGGTTTTCCTTAATGGCTTCGCCAATGGCTTTTATACTATCCAGCGGGTGCGTTACAGCCTCTATAATGCCCTTGCCAAACGCTGCCACGGCCCCGGTTAGAATATTCACCACGGCCCCCACCCCAGCGAGCACTTGTTTTAGCTGCTTGCCCCCCTCGGCCGTGTTGGTAAAGTAGGTTACTACGGCCCCCAGCAGGATTAGGAAAATGCCCAACCCCGTCAGGGCAATGCCACTGGCTAATGCCTTAAACCCCAGCGCCCCGGTTTCCCCGGCACCCTGCAAGCCAGCCAACCCCTGTTTTACGAGGTCGTTACCGGACTTGAATTTACCCAGCAGCCCCGTGGCTTTGTCGAGCTGGCTCTGAAAAGGAGCCAGCGCCTTATCTACCAACGTGCTGAACCCGCCTTTTAGCTGCTCGGTGCTGACGGTGGCAGCTTTATTGGCCGCCTCCTGGGCCTGCACCACCTTAGTCAGAACGCCCATCGACTGCTCAGCTTGCTTCGTGCTCTGGGCAAGCCGCCCCTGCTCCTGCTTCAATGCTTCAGCCGAAATACGGCCCGCTGCGAAGCTCTTATTTAGCTCATCTGCGGCCTTTTTGTTGTCAGCAAGCACCTGGGCCAGCTTTTTTATTTCCTCCTGGTTGGAGCGGATTACAATATCAAGAAGAAGCTGCTCAGAGTTGGGGCCTGCCATAGTACAAGGGCGCGGCTACGTGAGAAGCATAACCGCCTACGCAAATATACTATGTTTACCGGCGCGACTAGCTGCCTAGTCGGCAAGCCTGACGCGTAGCGTGGTAGGCGCGGGCACTTCGGGTTTTTAGAAGGGTGTTCAGGGCAGCCCACCAAGCCGGGGCTATTCGTGTAGGTACACGGGTTAGGGACCGAAATAAAAGGCCCACCGTTGCGGGTGGGCTTTTACAAGATGGGCGTTGACTCTATCGGAC
Organism: Janthinobacterium lividum; assembly: GCA_050954465.1. GTDB lineage: Bacteria > Bacteroidota > Bacteroidia > Cytophagales > Hymenobacteraceae > Hymenobacter. The sequence goes on along the minus strand of JBPBPU010000045.1, from coordinate 23,612 downwards.
TGCCATTGCTATTCTGTCAGTAGTAGCCTTTATTTTTTCAACGTTGACGGTCATAGCGTCCAGCGAGGTAGGTATTACGCCTACCACGCCGCCGCAAGAGGCACACTGAACAAAGTTTAGGTTTTGATTGCAGTGGGCGGGCCGTGCTTGGGCCATCTCGAAAGAACTGCTGCCGCATTTTACACAGGTTGAAGTTGCCATAGTTTGGGGTTGGTGGATAGGTGAGGTGGCAAGCTACGTTATGGCTCTGAATTATTGTTGGCCTGCTATGCTCCACGGTGGGGCAGCCTACGAATAGCCTCGGCCTGAGTAGGCCGGGGCTGTGTTGTGTTTGAAGCTAGGCAGCGGCTTATAAAAAGTTATCGGCACTATCTTCTGCCTCGGCATCCTCATTTTCGGCTGAGAAATGCCTCTTTACCATTGTTTCCGATTCCAGCATCTCTCTTGCCATCTCATTTTCATTAATAACTGCAACAAATTTTTGCAGCGCCCGCATGAACTGCTTCGTTAGTTCTACTGGGTTGGGGAAGCTCACAGCTACATCACTGCGACGGGCCAACACTTCATAAAGCTTAGGATTTTTCTTGTCGCCTGAGTAATACTCTCTCGTGAATGCGGAATCAATGATGATTTTCCCCCCATTCTGCCAACCCTGGCGCAATCCTTTATAAGTCCACGATGGGTGAAGCACCAGCATGAACGATTTGGGGTGTTTGAGAAAATTAGCCCAGTATTTGACTTCCTGAAATACTTGGAAATGCCGCGCCCTATAAGCCTGCGGCATATTTATTAAATCCAAATAAGTATTAACATTTTCTACTAGAAGATACAAAAGCATTATGAATTGCGAGTAGTCAAAACGCACATCCGTGAAGCTATCGTATCGGAGTAAAAATCGCTCTATTGCCTGAGTACCTGGCTGCAAATTACAGGCCACACAGCTATGGTGCGAAGGAAATGCGTCATGTATTGAACACATTATAGTGTCGTGACTATATCCCTTATCTACATAGTTAGCCAGTATAAATAGTTTCAATGACTCCTTGAAGTCGTGCTGAAACTGGTCCTTTTGTTCGGCATCAAGGTAAGACCAACTGGGTTCTTTTAGATGCTCGATGGTTGCGTCTAGGTCATCTTTGTTAATCACAGGCGTTAGATAGAATGGTGAGGCAATATGCCCGCCAAGGCATTCTGATGGGTAGGGCTGGGCCTGGGTAGGGCGAGTAGGTGGAACTACCTGTACATATCATTTGGCCTAAGAAGACCTTGAAACCCGCCTTTTTTTGCTTGCTGATAGTAGCTGTATATTTTACTATACAGATTATGCTCATGTTCGCCACGCATTACTGCCAAATCTTTGCCACGTTGGTATAACCCCCAAAATTCTTCGCCCTCGCCAATAATCAGAGTGCCCTGCTTTTCGATTCGCTTTTTCACAATATCTGGCAGGGCAGCTAGTACATGGGCCTGGGCCTCATTGTGTGCAGCTTCGGTGGTGGTCAAATTGCTGTTAGCCTCATCCATCTGGCCTTGCCATGTGCTGGCCTCTTCAAGCTGCTTAAAGCTCATATATGTTGCATGCTCAATGTTCTGAGGCTTTCGTTTCTCAACGCCAGCAGCGCGAGTACCTGCTTCAACATGGGCAGAGCCAGCAGTGGCTAGGGTACTCAATAGCTTCATCAATTCCTGTTTATCAATCATTGCAAAAGCGTATTAGTGAGAGTGCAAGGTAAGCAGCCGGATGGCTTTTTAAAAAAAACACACTCCCCCGCCCCGCGTTGGTGGGCAGGTGTGGGGCTGGCCGTGGGGTGGCGGGCTGGTGACGCTGGTGGGGTCGGGGGCCGGGCTACTTGAGGCCCAGGCGGCGGGCTTACAATCGAGGGGGAGCAGGTGGGGCTAGGGCGTGGGCGGTGCAGGCGTGGGCTGGGCCTCATCTAGCTTGTGGAATAGAGCGCTCAGGAAGCCCAGCCACTCTAGGGCGCGGGGTACGGGGGCGGGGCAAAAGAAAAGCCCACCGGGCGGGTGGGCTTTTCTTTAGAAAGTGTCAAATTACGTCTTCTTCTTAGAAAAATACATAATTAAATTAAATATCGCAACTCCTACCATTGCTCCAATCACTGTAGCTAAAACGGACTGCCAAGTAACTCTTGCCAGAACGTTCCCCCAAGTTACGGGCGTTTGGTAAAGAGTAAATTGTATTACGACGGAAATTAGAGCAAAAAGAGCCGCAAACTGCTTGACCCATAGGACAAAATTGCCTTTCATAGCCGAATGATAAGTGAATAGGTTAAGGCTTAATTAAAAAAAATTAGGCTCTCACGGGTACATATACAGATACAGTGCTGCTGTCACACTTCCTGCAAGCGCGGCAATTAGGATTGTTGCACCGTAGGCCCCCCACCCTAATGGGGTGCCAAGACCAGCTATTACAACGCCTGCATAAGTAATACAGGCACCCCCAGCAGTGGCAAGGTCTGTCGTCGCAACTTGTCCCCAGTATCGTCCGCTGCTACCCGTTAAGTCATCCCACTTTTGTTGGTTTTCAGCGTTGGCCCAATATTGACTTGAATAGATGCCCACTTGCAGCATAGTCAATAACTGCTCGCTCTCCCTGCCCTGTAATTGCTCAGAAGCATAAGCATCGTTATAGATGTTAGTCAAAGACTGCTGATACTCGGCTGGCGGCAACGTTTGGGCCATTACCTCGCGAACTTGATTTAAGTATTGCGTACCAGTTGGTGAAAAATAGATTTTAGAGAACACTTCGTTCTCAATAGCATCTAAATTGCCATCCAGCGAATAAAAAAGCTCCGTCGTTAATTGCGCGATTTCGTCGCACACTTTCACCATACCTGGTAAATTCAGCTTAAAGAATTCCGTAGTCGCTGTTGACACCCTAGACTGCATCTGCGCCCCTAATTTGGCATCAACAGTTTTGCCTTTAAAGGCTAGTAGCCTTCCGTAAAGGTAATCTAACCCTTTGTTGTGAAGCTCACCAAATATTTGGGGCTGGGGCGAGCAATATTTTGAGCATTCCATATCTTCTTTACTTAATAAGGTTGGAGGATGAGAAAACACCCAAAACAAGTCTGGGATGACAACCGCAAAGCAAGCGAAGAGAGGTAGGTATTTCTAGCGTAAAACTACGCTTTTTTACCCACGTAATTTTACGTAGGTAGGCACGTAGAACTACGTGGGTGGGCGTGTAATGCTACGTGCCATTAAGTTGGTAAGGGCTGTTTATCTAAACCCAGCCGGTCAATAATGTACTCGCTACGCCCCAGCCGTGCCGCCGCCGCAAGCTGGCCCAGGCGCTCGTACTCGGCATCGGTGAAGGAGAGGGTGCGGCTGCGCTTTAACCGTTCGGGGGCCTTAGCGGGGCGGCCAACTGCCTGTTTGGGTGTATCTTCCATAGTGCGGCAAAGATAGGGGCGTGCAAGTGATTTTACACGTTAGAAAAATATTTTACTCAAATGTTTCCTAACGTTAGAAAATTGCGTATATTTGTCATGTGCAAACGGCACACCCCCACCGACTAGAACGCAAAAAGGCCAGCCTTGCCGGGCTGACCTTCGCAACGACCCTTGCCGGGGCCGCTACTAGGTGGGGAATCTTACACCCCCAACACCCCACAAAATTACATGACAACTCATGTAACCGGGCAAGCCGCTGTTGCCGCAGCCGCCCCCACCCTCCACCTGGCGACGTTTCGCCGCAACATCCTGGCGCTCATTGTCGGGAATCCCTTATTCACGGACGCGGAGCAGCTTCGCGCCAACCACCACACCCACGAATGCACCTGCCCGTACCGGCTCGTGCGCTGGCTCAAAAACGTGCGGCGCGTAGCGGCCGAGCGCGAGCACGCCCAGGGCGTTGCCTCGCTGGCCGAGGGCATTGCCCAATTCGAGGCGAAACTAGCAGGGGCTACGGCCCCCGCTACGGTTGCCCAAGTGGCCGAGCTTACCGACCTACTGCTGCACCCCGCCTTGCTCCCTTGCGAGAAGTCCCAGGCCCGGCAGTGGCACACCCTCACCCAGCCCCAAGCCGTGCGCCTTATCGGCCGCCTGTGGGGCAAGGTGCTGCACCGCACCGGGCAAGTGGCTAGTTCGGATGGTTCCACTTCTTACCCGGCGTAGGCAGATGGCAACCCCTCAAAACCCCACCCAGGAGGCTCAACAGTTGGGCTTCCCGGCTACCCTCTTTGGCTTTACGCCGAATGACCGGGCCTACTGGCACGAGCCGGGCCTGCCCTGGTTCACGCCCGAGCTGCGCGAGAACCCGCCGCTGAATCGGGTGGGCCTCCAATCCATCCCCTGCATCGGCGACATTGCCACCGACAGCATGGCCCCGCGCTTCCCCAGGGGCTGCGCCGTGAATACGATGCCCGTGCATAAGCGCGAGTACCTCGTGCTGGGGCGCGTGTACACCCACTGCTTCCTCAACGCCGAAACAGGGGAATGGGAGTGGGCAATCGGCCGCTTGGTGAAGATTGGCGGCAACTACTTGGAAGTGAAGGCCGACAACGACCCCACCCCCGCTATCTGGCTGCTGCGCGAAGAGGAAGCGCAAGCTGTGTGGGACGTGTGGGAAGTGACGCACTACGCCTATTACCCCGACCTCTCGCTATGACTGAGCAACAAGTAAAAGCCGCTACGGCAGTATACGGGCAACTAGTAGAAGCCCGTCAGGAACTCAACCGCCTGCTAGCTATTCGGCCCCTACTGTCGGGCCTCACCCTCCAAGCGAGGCCGGGCACTACGGTAGGCGGTATCGGCACGGTGCGCGTGTCGGGCTTGCGGCCCGAACAGCTACGGGCGATGGCCGACCTAGCCGAGCAGACGCTTCGCCAACAGATTGCCGACTTGGAAAAGCAGTTGGCGGGCCTATGAAGCGGGCCGCATGGATGCAACAGCAGCACGGCCGCAAGGCCGTGCTGTATGTGGTGCGGGTGCATTGATTAATTTAAAAATCCTAATATCATGGCTTACCACGGTATAAACCAGAACACTTTGAAAACCCACTGCAAGCGCGGGCATGAGTTCACGCGGGAAAATACGCGGATTGTCAAAGCCGGACGGGCTTGCAAAAAGTGTCAGCACCTCTACTACCTTGAGCACAGAAGCCCGCTCAGACTAATCAAATCAACAGCAGACCGCTTTTGGGAAAAAGTAAATAAGGCCCCTGGCTTGGGGCGGGATGGCGATTGCTGGGAGTGGATGGCAGCTTGCCATCAGGGCGGTTACGGTCAATTTAGATATTACAATGATACGCTCGCTCACCGTGCAGCGTATCAGCTAACGCATGGCCCTATCCTGAGCGATTTGTGGGTACTGCATAACTGCGACAATCGTAGGTGCGTCAATCCTGCGCACCTACGACTAGGCACCCCCCAGGACAACGTGAATGATATGATGGAGCGAGGTAGGCACTACGCGGCCAACCTTACCCACTGCAAGCGCGGGCATGAGTTCACGCCTGAGAATATATACCCGACTCGTAACGGGCTTCGAATCTGCCGTAAGTGCTGCAATCTTCGAGACACGACTCGCTATTATCACTCAGAAAGTCGCCGGGAGCATCATAGGAATGTGGTCGAGCGGAGAAGGGCAGCCATCGTTAAGCCAACGACAGAACAAATTACTGCCAAGTTTATTGAGAAAGCGCAGGCTGTACATGGCATTGGAATTTATGATTATTGCCATACAAACTACAGGCACAGTAAAGAGTTGGTTGCGATACAGTGCTCCACCCACGGCGTTTTTATGCAAACACCTTCCAGCCATTTGCGAGGCAGTGGGTGCTTCTGGTGTGCCAGCGCTGCGGTTGGCAGGGCCCAGCGCTTAACGACCGCAGAATTTATAGCTAAGGCAAAGGCTATTCATCACAATAAGTATGACTACTCGCAGGTAGTGTACGAGGCAAACAGAGCCAAAGTGAAGATTATTTGCTCCACCCACGGCGTTTTTATGCAAACACCTTCCAGCCATTTGCGAGGCAGTGGGTGCTCTCAATGCGGCAGAAAAGTGGCCCGTAAGCTGAAGAATGCAGGCTATTTAAGCGGACATAATAAATTCAAAACCCACTGCAAGCGCGGGCATGAGTTCACGCCTGAGAATACCAAAATTCTAAAGAGTGGGGGCCGGGCCTGTGCGAAGTGTGCCCAACTGCACAATAGGAGGCAACGTTAAACAGTTCGCCCCGACCTGCTTTGGTCGGGGTTTTTTCGTGGGCTTATATCAAACCCGTGTACCTACACGAATAGCCCCGGCTTGGTGGGCTGCCCTGAACACCCTTCTAAAAACCCGAAGTGCCCGCGCCTACCACGCTACGCGTCAGGCTTGCCGACTAGGCAGCTAGTCGCGCCGCCAGTACAGCCTCGGTGCGAAACGTCGGAGCTTTTTCGTAGCTTGGCGGCTCTACTGATAACTCATTACTATGTCCACCCAACTCGACGCCCCCAAAGTCTTTATCTCATACAGTTGGAACCCGCCTCAACACAAAGAGCGTGTTATTGAGCTTGCAAAGAGGTTGCGAGGTGAAGGAGTGGACGTAATTCTCGATGTATGGGATTTGGCTCCTGGTCAGGACAAAAACGTGTTTATGGAGCAGACAGTCAATAATCCTGAAATCAAGAAAGTACTGCTTATCTGCAATAAAGACTACCAGCGTAAGGCTGACAAACGGCAAGGAGGAGTGGGCACTGAGAGCCTTATTATGTCGAAAGAGGTCTACGCTAAAGCTGACCAAACGAAGTTTATTCCTATCGTCTTCGAGTCGGATGAAAATGGGGCAGCTTGTGTACCAACGTTTATACACAGTCGTATTTTCTTTGACTTGCAAGAAGGGGATGGCTATGAAGATAACTACGAGCAACTGCTTAGCAATCTACTAGATAAGCCAACATACCGTAAGCCACCTCTGGGTAGCAGGCCCGCTCATTTAGAAGATGATGCACCTATACTCATGCCAACCGGGCGGCGAGTAGAAGTGCTAAAGAGGGCATTTATGGAAGGCCGCGCTCATGCACCCTTACTTGTAAAAGACTATTATGATTCGTTTTTACAGGCCGTTATAGCTGCTGAACCGCAGGAAAAAGAAATTGACTTGAATAATTTGATTGATATAACAGAAGCAAAAATAGAGCAATTAAAGCCTCTGAGGGATGATTTTGTAAACTTTATTGGCTCGTACTTAAATGTATCGGTTGAATTCGACCTGGATGCTTTTCACGGTTTTCTAGAGCATTTTATAACCTATCTAGATGCTAAAACAGTTCAGGGATATAGTCAAGATTCGTTGGGCAGCTTGCGCTTTGACTACTTGCGTTTCTTTGCTTATGAACTTGCTCTTTATCTCACTGCTTCTTTACTGAAAGCGGAGAAATTTAGCATATTATCTGAGATATTGTCTGACAGGTTTATCGTAATCAGGCCCCAGCAGCGCGCTATCGATTACGATTTTGGGGCATTAAGTAGCTATGTCGCCACACTAAATCGACATAAGAACAAAGCGCTAGAGATGCAACGGGCAAGTATTGTTGGCGATATGATTAAGCAACGTGCAACGGGAAAGCTCACTTTTGATGAGATAAAACAGGCCGACTTAGTGTTGTTTTATATCAAGGAAATAAGCGGATTCATGCCAGGGAATAACCGGCATAGCTTTTGGCGCACTGAAACAACAGTTTATAATACCTATGAGGTACCGATTTTCGCTAAATTGATATCTTCTCGGTACTATGAGAAAATAAAAGTGCTTTTTGGAGACTACACTAAGGGGGAGTTTGTAAAGCGTATACAGGAGATGGAAGCTGATAGCAACCAGAGATTATGGATGTACAGCGACTATATGAGACAACGCAATATCCCCGACCTTTCGGATGCATTTCATCTTGATAGGATAGGAACAGTTAAATAATCTAACTCAGCGGGGTCGCCACATATTGCAGCCAATAGAGCATTCTCGCCAGCTTACCATTCCATCGAAACAGCCCCGACCTACCCAGGCCGGGGCTGCTGGTTTTTGCCTGCTGCTGGTGCCCGGCGGCCTGCCCCAAAGCTCACTTCTAAAAACCTGAAGTGTCTGTCCTCTCGTCTGGCTTGCCGACTAGCTGCCTGGTCGCGCCGTGGGGTGTATTTTTAGCCTGTGAATATACTGCTACGCATTTGGCGCAAAATATTTGGCATTCGGCAGAAACCCACTGCTGAATATAAGCTTGATGCAGAATATATTAAATACGTTGATAACTTAGTTGCTTTGGCAAAATTGGAAGCAAGGCAAAATGAAACGTTGGCCCAACTGGCAATTATTAAGCAGAAGCGAGCGGCCAACGATGAAAATCAAAATAAAATAGGTTCACAAATGAATGAGTTGGCGGCCGAAATTAGCCGCTTAGAGGTTGCTATTCAGTACGAAGAATGGGTAGTTTCCCTAATTCAGCGGTTCGGTAACGAGGTAGCGGCGGTTCTGGCAAACCAAGAAATAGACGTTGGTATGCAGCTAGCTCACCTGTATGCCAGTTTCGGGCAGCCGGATAAAAGCGAACAGGTGGGCGACGCGCTGGCCCTCACCTATGGCAACCGGCGTACGGGCAGCTATTTCGAAGCAAACAGTGAGGGCATTATTACGCGGGCAGAGATTGTCAGCCCGCCCTTGCCCCCTGTCGATATAGCTGATTCTTAGTTGGCTAACAAAGGCAATACTATCTGGCAGCAGGGCGCACCCAGCACGTTATTCGGCGACAAGCTCAACACGGAGCTGGTGGCCCAGGACTTGGCGAAGTTGCTGCTGCCGGTGCTGACACAGGACGTGCGCACGCTGCTGCGGGCAGCGCTTACCTAAAAATTCGCGCCCCGCGTTGGGGCGGATTCTTGCGGGCGTGCACGGACGCGGGGGAGGTTTGCAGCATGGCTCTCTCCCTGGTCAGTATCAACCTCACCCAGCCCGTCTCGCCCGCCACCACCGGCAGCGCGGATGTGGTTATCGGCGGCAACGGCGGCAAGTCCGTGTTTCTGGTGGCTCGCTTCACCACCTCGGGCGGCAGCGGCACCATCAACGCCACGCCGAATGCTACCACGGGCACCACGGCGACCTTCAACCTGACGGCCCTGGCTCCGGCCACCTATGCCTGCGAAGCTACCGTCGAAGGCGACCCGACTACGCTCACCTTCTCCTTCGTTATCAATGCACCCACGACACCCCCCGTGCAGGTGCTCGGCTGCATCAGCCCCAACGCCTTCAACTACGACCCGGCCGCCAACACCGATACCACGCCCACTAGTTGCGTGTACGCCCTCGTGGATGTGGCCCCGGCCCAGCTCGTGGCGGCGCACCTGCCGATTCCGGTAGTGGTGCGGGCCGCGCCCACAGTGAGCGGTGCGCCAGCCGTGGTGCGCCTGCTACTGGAAACCGCCCCCAGCACCGAAGACCCCAGCACGACAGCGGCCTGGGTGGAATTCGGCCAGCTCAAGAAAGTCTGCGGGCAAGATGCCTCGGCGAGCTTCAACCTGAGCGAAGCCGCCAAGTCGCTGTTGCGCATCACCCCGCCCGTGGAATCCGGCACCGATGCCAGCCTCTCGGCCCTGCTGCGCGTGCGCTACGAGCGCATCGACCCCGAGACGCGGCAGGTAACGGATACCGATGTGGTGGGTAGTTGCCGGGTGCTGAATGCTGTGGTGCAACCAGTGGCAGGCGCGGAACTCACTGCCCCCCTGGCCTACGACTCCTTGCCCACGGGCGCGGCCTACTGGCTCACCAGCGCTACTTACTTGGATGGCATAGTCAGCACCGACCGGGGGCTACCTCTTAGCAACTGCCCGGCCGTGCAGCAGTTCATGTGGCTGAATGCGAAAGGGGCCTGGGACTCGGGCTTCTTCACCGGCCGCCATGTTCACGGCACCGACCAGGCCGACCCCATCAGCTACCGCGATACAGCCGGGGCCGACCGCTACGCCAAACGGGGCACGGTGCGCGACACCCTGCAGGTGTACTCGGATAAAGTGGACTTCGCTACCTACTCGCTGCTGCGGGGGGTGCGCAACAGCGTGCAGGTGTACGAGCGCCTGCCGGGCGGGGGCTACGTGCCGGTGCTGGTAGCCTCCGAGAGTTACCAGGAATACCAGGAACAGACTGACAAAACCTTTCAAGTGAATTTCACCGTGAGCTACCCGGCTCAGTTAATCCAAACCCAGTAAGATGGCAACCGAAAAAATAGAGGGCAAATTCATGCCCGGCGATATTGTGCGGCTTCGCTCAGGCAGCATTAAAATGACTGCGGCTGGCCCGTGGCTGGAAAAGGATGGCAGCGACTCCGGTTTGGTAGGCTGCCTGTACTTCAACGGCGAAACCAACCTCATTGTCAGCATTGCCTTGCGGCCCGAAGTGCTGGAAAAAGACACCTGTCAAGCATGAGCTACCAGCAACTACAGGGGCAACTAGCCGCCAACTACGCCCTCTTGGCAGCTTGCCCACCGAGCCTACCCGCCTACAGTCGCCTTATGGCCGAAAACCAGCGCCTCTCGGGGCTGCTAAAGGGCTTGGAGCGGGCTGTTGGCGATACCCGCCGCAGCCCCGGTAAATACCGCCCGCACTGCTAAATGCCCTACCTGTCCCTTACCCTCAACGGCTACCCCGTAGACCTGCCGGCCGACGCTGCGGTAGCCCTGAGCTACCGGGCCAACGACCTGCGCAACCTCGACAGCCGCGAAGCCAGCTTCAGCGAAACCTTCACCTTGCCCCTGACCGCGCAAAACGTGGCCGTGCTCGGTGCGCCCCACTCGCTCGATAGTCTCACCACCACGCCGTACCGGCTGCTGCCGGCCGTGCTCACGTCGCCGGGCGGGGTGGAAGTGCTGAATGGCTTTGGCATTATTGAGTTGGCGCACGAGGGCTACGACGTGACACTGACAAGTTCCGTCGTGGGGCTGTTTACGCTCGTGGGCAACCGCAGCCTGCGCGAGTTGGATTTGAGCGCCTTCGACCACCCACTAACCTACGACGGAGTTGCGGCGCACCAGGGTAGCGCTTACCCGTTCCCCTACTGCTACCCGATTTGCGACACCGGGGCGCTTACGTACCGGCCCACGATTGAGGGGTTAACCTGCGATGAGATTCCGGCCGCCGTGCGCGTCCATGCCTTGCTTGAGGCGATGCTGAGCGACCCGCTGCCCCCGGTGCCGCTACCACCAGGCTATGTGGTGCCCACAAACCCGCTGGCAGGGTATCGGCTCACGGGCTCACTGCTGGCCGAGCAGGCGTATCAGGATATGGTATTGCCCCGCGCTACGGCCTACCCACAGCTACGCGAAAGCTACCTCTACCCGTACCGTCTGAAGGCCGTGACGGACACGGCCCGCGTGTACGCGGCCCCCAACTACAGCACCCAACTACAATTTCCGCTGGTGCTGGCCGGGAGCCTGTTCGGTGGCGTACTCTACCGCACCCCGCCGCATCCAATGGGCTTTCAGGGCACGCTAAAACTACCCGTTCAGCGCTCAGCCGGGTTTGACTTCACGATTCACGTAGAGGCGCACGATACCACCGTGCCCGGTGCGCCCACGCAGCTGCTCTACTACGCCGACCTGGCCCCGAACAACAACAGCCCGCAGACCTTCAATCTGAATTTCAGCGTGCCCTACCTGGCCTGCGGCCCGGCTACCACCATCAGCGTGCGCCTGGTGGTGATTGGTAACGGCAGTTTTACGCTGCTGCCGGGCGCGGCCTTCACCATTACCCCGCTGCCCCGCGCCTTGCCGGGTGCGCTCGTTCATTTGGATGCGGGCCTGCCGGATATGGGGCAGGCCGACTTGCTGAAGTTGGTGTTCAATCAATTTGATTGCATTATTCAGGCCGACCCCATTTTGAAAGAAATCCGGCTCGACCTCTTTAACGACCTGGAGCGCAACCGGGACCGGGCGGTGGATTGGACAAATAAGCTAGACCTGACCAAGCGCCCGCGCCTCTCGTTTCGCCTGGGTGAGTACGGGCAGCGCAACACCCTGGGTTACGGCGGGGTGCCCAAGCAGTACGAGGACGAGCTACCCCTACTCCCCGCGCCCTACGACGACGAGGCCACCGGGCGGGCGGCCCTGCTGGCGCTCAACACGACTCTACCCGGCGCCAAGGAGGTATTCAGCACCGATTTGCTACTACCCTTGCCGCATGAAACCGTGGGCGGGCCGTTGGCCTGGCTGCCGTTCTTCACGGAGCCGAGCCCATTGAAGCCGGCCGTGCCCTGGGATTCGTTGCGGGAATACAAAAACGATGCGGAGTTAATCTGGTATCGGGGGCAATTCTGGGATTGCACGGTGGGCGACAGCCACACGACCACCAACCCGCCGCCCAGCGGGCAATACTACCTGCAGGGCGACCAGGAATGGGAGTTAGCCACCGGATACACCATAGCCAACGAAACGCTCAACAGCGTGGCGCGACTGCTGCCCTACTTCGGGCCGGTGCAGGTGGAAGAGGAAGGGCAGCATGGCGCGGCCTTTACCCCCACCTGGCAACTGAGCCGGGAGGGCGCGGCCTTCGCCGACCTGCTGCCGGCCTACTATGAGGGGCTTTCGCGCATCTTGGAGCGCGTTCAAGTCCTAACCCTTGACGTGCGGCTTACGGCGCTCGATGTGGAAGCCCTGGACTTCACGGTGCCGGTGAAAGTGGGGCCGTTAGACGTGCCCGGCTACGGGCGTCTGGATTGCCTGCTCTACAAAAACCTCATCGACCAGCACGTGCCCTCGCAGCCGGGTAGCGTGCCGGTAACGTTCGTTGTGCTGGGCGAGCCGGTGGCGGGCCTGGCCGGGGCGGTGCCGAGCCCGAACGGCCGCGCCTATGCCACCGAGGACGGGCTGTATTATATCATTACTGAGGATGGCAACATCCTGCTCTTAGAAGCTTAGCACTATGGCAGCCACTACGGAAACCGTTTTATTTCAGGTCGATATTCAGGCGAATAACGCCCGGCTCGCGGAGCTGGCAGCACAGGCACGGCTAGCTAAAGAAGAGTTTGCCAAGTTGCAGGCAGCCGTGAAAGCAGGCACGGCCGACGCGGCGTTGCTCGATACGGCCAGCGTGAAGCTAAAGGCGACACTCGCAGCTAATACGCAGGAAACCCGCGTACTCACGGCCGCTAATGAAGCGCAGAACAAAGCCGTGCAGGCCAACGAGGGAAGCATTGAGCAGCTACGGGCACAGCTCGCTTTGGGCACAGCGGAGTACAACAAACTCAGCAAAGCGGAGCGCGACAATACAGAGGTCGGGCAGCGTTTGCAGGCCAATAATAAAGCCCTGTCGGACAACCTGAAAGTGCTTGAGAGTGCCATAGGAGACACGAGGCGCAACGTGGGAAACTATGGCGAAGCACTGAAAGGCGCAACAGTAGGCGGTAAGGAGCTGGGGGCCGGGCTGGGCACTATCAAAGACACAGCCCTAAAGCCGTTTAGCTCAGAACTAGACCGGGGCACTGGTTTTTTGGGGCGCTTCAAATCGGGCAGCGACCTGCTTGCGAAGGGGCTGGCGGGCCTGAAAGGCGCGGGCGAAACCGGGGCGCAGGGCTTCAAGGCTGTGGCGGCAGGCATTCTGCTTACGGGCTTGGGGGTGTTCCTTTTGCTGCTGCAAGGTGTGGTGACATATTTCACCAGCACGAACGAGGGCAGCAAATTGCTCAAACAAGGGTTGGCGGGCCTGGGTGTGGTGGTGAATGCACTAACTGGGGCCGTGTTCGGGCTGGGTAAAGGGCTGGTAGAAGCAGCCAAAAACCCAAAGCAGGCATTTGAGGACTTGCTGGGCTTCCTGAAAAATCAGGTTATCAATCGCTTTACTGCTTTCGGCGTTATCCTGGAAGGGATAGAAAAGCGCGATTTTAAGCAGGTAGCCAACGGCATACTTCAACTCAATACGGGCGTAGAAAATGGGATTGACAAGGCCACGGCCTACGCAAAGGGCATCGGGCAGGCCGTGGGCAGCGCCGTAGACCTGACCGCCCAACTGCAAAAGCTCTCGAAGCAGCGCAAGGAATTGGAGGTAGACGAAATAAAGGAAAAGGGCCGGGTAGACGAATTGTTGCGGCTATCAAAAGACCGCACGCTATCGGCTGGGGAGCGGCTGGCGAAGTTGCGCGAAGCGGGTAAGATTGAAAACGACCTGTCGGAAGCAAGCCTAAAAATTACCCGCGAAGAATTAAGCCTGATTCAGCAGCGTAATGCTTTGAAAGGCAAACTGAACACCACTTCAGATGAAGTGCAGGAGGAGCGCGACAAGCGCAAAGAATACAACGCCACCGTGGCCGAACGCAACAGCACCCTGGCAAGCATTAAGGCCCGGCAAAGCCGGTTTGTGCTGGAGGAGCGAGCGGAGAGGGCCAAAGCCGCCGAGGACGCAGTCAAAGACCGCATTGCCGAAACGGAGGGCAAACTGCTCGCTGTAAAAGCAGGCAGTAAAGAAGAGTTGGCACTACGTCAGCAACTCATTCTGCAACAGGCCGAACTAGAGCGGGCGGCACAGAACAAAACGGCCGCTGACCGCCGCCTGAGCGTGGTTAAATCGCTGGTGGAAATCAGCAAAGTAGAAGACGAGTTTCGCAAGAAACAAGCCGACGAGGCCGAAAAAGAGCGCGACCGTATCGACGCGCAATACTCGCGGGCGCTGAGTGCGCAGCAGAAGCGTGAGGCTGACGCAGCCAAAGAAAAGGAGGACAACTTCAAGGTAGATGAGGCTCTGGTAGAGCGCACGTTATCTCGGCAGCGCACATCTATCGAGAACAGCTATGCGGCGGGGGAAATTGACAAGAAGGAATACGATGCACGGGTAGAGGCACAGGAACAGGCTAGCTACGGGGCGCGGATTATCCTGGGGCAGCACTACGGCAAGGACACGAGCAAGCTGGAAGAGGCGCAGGCGAAGGCGCACGCGGCGCATAACGCGCAGCTCACGGCTGAGGATAGAAAGTTGAATGAAGCTAGGATAAAGAATGCCGAAACACTTGGTGTCGAGGTAGGCAAGCTATTTGTGGACACACTGAATGAGACAGGTGGCTCTTTGCAGGAGTTCGCAGCCAAGGTGCTGATACTCATATTAGATACACTGGAAAAAGCAGCCCTGAGTTCTGCAGCTGAGGCTACAATTAAAAGTATCGGCAGCGACCCTACGCCAGCTGGATTTATTCAAGCCGGTATCACGGCGGGAGCTATAACTGTTGCATTTGAGAGTGCAAAAGCAGTCCTATCTGCTGGCAGCGCCAAGCCCTTCGGTGCGAACAGCGGGGCCATAGTGCCCGGCCCGGCAGGCAGCCCCAACCGTGACAGCACGCTGATGTATCTAACGCCGGGCGAAGCAGTTATGACCCGCGAAGCCGTAGTCAATTTTGGTCCTTTGCTGGGCCACCTCAACGCACTAGCTGGCGGAGTAAACTTCGCGCCTGGATTCAACCCCAGCGCCCCGCAACAAGTAGATGGCGGACTAACTGCCCGAAGCATAGGCGCATACAGCGGACCCACTGCCGCCGAAATCGGCGAAGCAGTAGCCGCCAGGGTGCCTAAAGAAATAGGGTTGCGCACTATCGGCGAAGCCGTGGGGGCGCACAATCGAGCGGCGGCGCGAGCCTCATCTAACCAGCCCAAGCCTAGCAGCCTGCCCTTCCCCTACTCGGATAGGTAGAACTACTGCTTGCCGTAACTCACCTGCCCACCCGGGTAGGTGAGAGCCGCGGCTTCAAGGGCGCGGAAGGTGCGAGAATACAGCCCGTTTTCTGAGCCACCAAGCTGCGCCACATCGTTCGCTGGTATGCTGCCGATAAATGCCTTATACTCACCTGTCAACCGCAACGTACTACTGGCCCCTGCCGTGGCCGTGGCGCGAGCCGTGAGAGCGGGGCTGTTCCTTACAGCCAACGTTTTCGGCGCGAGTGTCAGCGTCAGAAACTCCCTATCTAATTTCTCCACCGTGTAGCCCTGGCTAACGAATACCTGCGCTAGCTTTTTCAGGGCTGTGGCGCTGCTATCCTGTGTTTGAATGAGGATGAGGTCGTCCTTTGGCTGGGGCTTCGGATGGGTGGCTTGGGCGTAGGCAAAAGCAGGGAGCAGCACCAAAGCTGTAAGAAGTAGTGATTTCATACCTCGAAAGCTACGCATTTAATTGCCTGCGTTTTTTTCCATAGCCAAAATATACTGCTCATAAGTGACCATGCGGTTCATTTCCTCTAGTTCTCGCAGTCTAATCTGAGTCGAAAACTTATTAACCACAAAAAAATTCGGCAAGGCATCTAGAATTAAGTACTTAGTGCCTAATGGGTGGTTGTCAGCCCTAACATCAATAATAGTAATTCCTTGCTCTGGAATGTATTCCGAAAAAAGAGGTTTTTTGTCAATTTGGTATTGATTAGTTGACTCGCATTCTTTTGAAAAACAGATTACTGCACCTGGGTTAACAATGTATTCATAGCCCTCAAATTCAGCCCAAACTTCATACCTTCCACCTGCTTGCTTTCTCATCACTGGCACACCTCCCTGGCTGTGAGCCCGACCTACTAGCAATCCACCGCAATTGCCGTTTACAATCATTCCATCTGCGACGAGAGCAGCTACCTGCTCACTGTTAAGATAGTATTTTGGGGCGAAATCATAGCTGTCGAACGCGGGAATAGGTGCCGATGCACTTGAATGCGGCAGCAAAACGTTAGGGGTGTATGGGCTTGCAGTTGATGGGCCGATAAACTGCTCCGGTAGCTTGTGCTGGCGCTTTCTTTTAGTTAAAAATTTACGTACTACTGTAATCAAGCATACTAGCAAAAGGCAGGCACCCAAGCCATATCCTAGCCAACTACTGGTGATAGCCCACCAGAGAAAATAGATAAGCGCTGTAATAAATGCCAGTAGTAGAATTATGGCACATCCTACTGCCCAGCTTGGAGTATCAGCTTTCTTTTCCTTCATAGGGCCTCCAATATAGTACCCTAACCGCTTAGTACTCGGTGCTGAACCGCAGTTTGATTTCGCCACGAGTGTAAGCGTTGAGCAGTTGCGTGGCGATGTAGGTCATGGTACAACCCTCTTTGGCGGCGATGCCACGCAGCTTATCCATCGTTTCGCTGGGTAGGCTGAATTTACCGACCACCGTGCCGGCCGGCTGCTTTTTCTTGGTTTTGCTCACAGGAATAGGGTGGGGCAGTTGGCGGGGGTGCGGCCCGCCCCGCGTAGGGGCCGCAACGGGTATAACCGTATTGCCAAATATACGGCGCAGCCCACCTTTGCGCCATGCAACAAGCAGAGGCGCACGTCTATTTTGGCAACGTTATAGGCCCGGCCTATATCGATGAGTCCGACTGGACATTCTACAGCGGCACGCGCCTCGATGACGTGCGCTTCGCCATTGGCGATTACCGCGCCTTCGGCTTTGCCGACACCTTCACACCTCCGCCTGTCATCGTGTTGCACTTCACCAAGTGCTACGGTGGTGATGTGTACGACGGCTACGAAATCTATAACTACTTGCGCGACCTCTCGCGCCAGGGCTGCCGGATTGAGGCGCGGGTAGAAGGGTTGTGTGCCTCCATTGCCGTGCTCATTGCCCTGGCCGCCGACGTGGTGAACATGAGCGACGTAGCGGCCTGGTTCGTGCATAAACCTATGGCCGGCGACAGTAGCGGCCTCAATGCCGATGAGTTGCGCACCCAGGCCAATTTCCTCGACCAAATCCAGGGGCAGATAGCCGGCGCTTACGCTGCCCGCACGGGCATGAGCCTGGATAAAGCCAACGAGCTTATCAACCAGACCTCCTCGCTGACCGCCGACCAGTGCATCGCGCTGGGGTTCGTCACAGGCAAGCTCGACCAGGCCCTGAAGCTGCCAGAAGGCACTAATAAGGTGCTCAACTTCACCAAACCCCACGCTAAACCCGCCACCCCTATGGCTATCACTCCTGCTGAGGAAACCCGCCTCGTTGACAAATTCATTGCGGCTGCTAAGAACTTCTTCGCGCCTAAAAACGAGGCCGACGCCACCGTGCCGCCAGCCGCTACCAACGCCACCGCTTACAAGGTAGACGTGACGGGCGGCGACCCGATGTACTGCGATGGCGAGTTGGCCCAGGGGTCGGCCGTGTACTCCGACGAGGCCCTGACGACTGCTTACACCGATGGCGACTACGCCCTGGCCGATGGCCGCGACGTGAGCGTAGTCGCTGGCGTGGTCGAAAGCCTCAGCGATGGGGAGGCCGATGACTCGGCCGAGCTAGTAGCTACCAACGCGGCCCTGGTGGCTCAGGTGGCAGAGTTGCAAGCAGCCAACACCCTGGCCAACCGCAAGGTTACCGGCCTCACTAACAAACTGGCCAAGACCGTGCCCGGCTCGGCCGGCAACCCCACCCCGCCCGGCTCAGCCCAAAACATCGGCGGTAATCGCGGCGCAGCTGGGGCTGGCTCGGAGCGCAGTGCGGAGCGCACCCTGATGCTTCCCAAAAAATAGGCCTGTTCCGCCCGGCCCCA
This sequence comes from Janthinobacterium lividum, assembly GCA_050954465.1. Classification (GTDB taxonomy): domain Bacteria; phylum Bacteroidota; class Bacteroidia; order Cytophagales; family Hymenobacteraceae; genus Hymenobacter. The sequence goes on along the minus strand of JBPBPU010000045.1, from coordinate 5,137 downwards.
TCCCCTCACGTTTCTTTTTAGCGCACTCCAATGGCTACCTCTGCTACGTTTAACAATATCACCTACCACGGCAACGATGGCGACATCGGCGAAGCCATTGTCAAGCGCCTCATTCAGGGCCTGGCCCTGGAGCGCCTCGGCTTCGTGGTGCGTACTGACATCACGGTGCGCGAAGAAATGCTCTTTGTCGCCCTGCAGGACAAGCTCACCCGCCCTGGCACCGGCTGCGGAGTTTCGGCCAACAACGGCAACGTCAGCGTCAGCAGCAAGTGGCTCGAACCCCGCGATTGCGAAATCGAGGACGTGTACTGCGCCAAGGACTGGGACAAAAAAGTGAAGGGCGTAGCGCTGAAAGTCGGCGTCAACCTCAAAGACATGACCGACACCGACATCGGCAAGTTGCTGGTGGAGCTGTACGCCGACGTGTGGAAGCGCGACTCGAAAAACCTGGCCCTCAACGGCGACACGGCCCAAGCGGGCGGCTCGCAGGCCAACGCTGCGTTCTACGCCACGATGGATGGCATCTGGAAATACCTCATGTCGGGTGTGGCTTCGGCCGCTGGCGACGGTGCCCAGGTGCAGCGCTTCACCGTAGCCGCTACCACCAGCACCGCCCTGCCGGCCGACTACACCGCCAACGTGTTCCTGCCCGGCCTCTACGCCAAGCAGTCCAACCGGATGCGGGCGATGGACGACGAGAACCCCGAAGGCAACGACGGGGAGGCTAGCCGCGTGAGCGAGAAGCTCTACGTGGTGTCGGACGAACTCTGGGAAAACTACTACCAGACCCTGGCCAACAACAAGGTACTCGAATCCTCGTGGCGCGTGCTGCAGGATGGCAGCAAAACCCTGAGCTACCGGGGTATTCCGGTGGTACGCGAGCACCTCTTCGATGAGGGAGCCGCCGACAAGGGCGAAACCACCATCCGGCGCGGCTGGCTCGTGGTGCAGGGCAACCTCGAAGCCGGGTTTGATACCGACACGGAGGGGGCAGTAATGGAGTTCTTCTACGACAAGAAGTCGAAGTCCAACACCATGCGCATCAACTGGCAGGAGTGCGTGAATTACGCGCAGGGCGACATGATTGTCGTGGGCTACTAGTTCTCAACCGGCACGAGGGCCGCTGCTACCCCAGCGGCGGCCCTTCGGCCACCTACCCCGCTTTTCCTCCAATGGCTACCAACAACCCCACCGGCTGCATCCCCGACCTTACCAGCTTCCTGCCTGATTGCGCCGCCCTAAGCAGCGTGGCGGGGGTGCGCTCCTACTTCTACGCCACCAGCCTCAAAGACGTCAACATCGTCTTTGGTGCGGATGGCAGCATCCTGAGCATCACCCGCAAGACGGGGGGCAAATTCGCCAAGTTCGAAGGCACTAAGTTTCAGAACTCCGGCAACTTCGAGCTGAGCAACAGTGCCATCGGCAAGAAGCGCTGGAAGCACGCCTGGCACTTCCGCGCCTTCTACCGCAGCCAGGCCAGCCGCAACACCTTGCAGAGCATGGCCCTGATTGACGACATGGTCATCATTGCCCCCAACAACGATAACCTCATTGAGGTGTACGGCCCCACGGTGGGCCTCTCGCCTAGCAGCGGCAAGGGCGGCACCGGTATCAAGCTGGACGACGACAACACGGCCCTCTTCGACTTCGAAGGTGAGGAGCCCAAGCTGCCCCCGCTCTTCAGCACCGTCGCCGGCCCCGTTGCCACCACGACCAACACGTCGGCCACCACCGCCAGCACCACGCTCACCGTGGCCTCGGCGACGGGTATTGTCGTGGGGCAAGTGGTGAGTGGCCCCGGTATCACCCCTGGCTCGCTGGTGATGACCGTGGCGGGCACCACTCTCACCCTCTCGGCTCCGGCAACGGTAGCGGCCAACGCCACCCTCACCTTCAGCACCACCGATGCGCAGGACTTCGCCACCAACCTGGCTGTTCTCGACACCCTGGTGAACGCCTAACCCCGTGGCTGCCGCTGACCTGCTGGACCGCATCCAGGCCGCCCTCACCGGGGGGGCGGCCACGCCCACCGACACGCTGCAAGCCCTGCTGCTGGAAGTCGCCCACGAAACTTGTTACCGGCGCGGCCGGCTGCTGCACCGCCTTACTGCCATCCTTACTTCCCAACGCCCCCCTATGGCTACCTCGACCACGCACCGCTTCAAAGCGGCTTTCGCCCACAAAGACTTCTCCGGCTTTCCGCTGGTAGTCGGCGACCAAACCAAGCTCGTGACCGCCACGAACCTCGCTGACGAGGACGTGGCCCTGCTACAGCGTCACGGCGGCGGCCACCTCATCGAAGCGGTGCCCACCAGTGGCCCCGAAGCCGATGTGGCCGACCTTGACCAGCAGATTGCCGACCTGACCGCCAAGCGCACGGCGTTGCTCACGCCCGCTGTCGTGGAGCCCGCCGTTACGAATAGCGGCATCCTGCTGACCGCCGTGGAAACGGATGGCACCTCTACCACCATCAAGCACAGCGAGGGCGGCCCTGACGACCAGGCGATTACCGAGCCCGTCAACAAGCCGAACGCCACGGAGCCGCCCAAGCCAACTGAGCCGGCCGACCTGCACAAGCTGCATAAGCCCGAGTTGCAGACCAAGTACAAGCAGGTGCTGGGCAAGGATGCCGACGAGAAGCTGACCAAAGAAGAACTGATTAAGGCCATTGAGGCCGGCCCCGACAAAGCGTAAGTTTCCCAATGGCTAAAACGCCCACCCAGAACGCTTCGACTAGTAAAACCCCCGCCGCGCCAAGTGTGCGGGGGTTTTTAAATATGTCCGCGCCCCTGCCGGACTTCGGGGCGGTGGTACAGGGGGAGCGCGAGATGAGTTTCTCCGGTCGTCGGTGGCTGAGCTTCGGCCCCGGCAATGTCGTGCCCGTTGTCGCCCTGGCGGCGGGGCAGGCCAGTGGCACGGCCAAAGCCTGCCTCGAACGCCGGGCGCAGTTTCTGGAGGGTACTGGCTTTCCGGTGCCCGAACGCAACGACCAGGGCCAGCTGCTGCGGCCCGACGAGACGAACACGCTAGGCGACACACCGGTGCCGGGCCACGCCGGCAAAACCGCCAACGATGCCTGGGCCGAACTCTGCAGTTACGGCTCCTGGAACAATGGTGCGGCCGTGCTGGTGCGCTACCGGGGCAAGGAGGGCAACTACGGCATCGGGGAGGTGCATATCCTGCCCTTCGGGGCCGTGCGCAAGACCACCAGCGGCACGTACCTGCTCAACCACAGGTTCGGCCGCAAGAAATTCGATAAGTCCGCCACCACGGAGCACCTGCCCTTCAACCCCGACCCCAAGCAGGTGAAGAAGGAAATGGTGGAGGCCATGAATCTGGCCAAGGAGAAGAAGAAGCCCTACGTGCAAGCCGGGCAAATCTTCTACATCTACACCCCCAAGGCAGGGGAGGAAGATTACCCGCTGCCCCCGCATTGGGCGGGCCTGGATACGGTACTGACGGAGGCTGGCTACGGCAACTATGACCTGAGCGAAGTGCGCCGGAGCTTCGTCGCCAAGGGTATCCTCACTATTTTGGGTGAGGTAGACAATTCTATCAAGGACGAGGACGGGTTTACCGAACTCGACCGTCAGAATGAGTTGCTGCGGCGCTACACGGTAGAAGGTGCCCTGGAGCAGGGCGAAGAGCGCGAGAGCATCCTGGTTATGGCCGCCAAAACCAAGGATGCGGTTGCCATCTGGACACCGATGAACACGACCACCGACCTGAAATGGCTGTCCGAAAAGAAGGAAGCCGTGGGGCAGGAGGTATGTCGCCACATCGGCATGTTGCCCATTCTCATGGGCTTTGCCAAGCCCGGCCAACTCGGAGCCACCCAGGAACTCATCAACGCCGCCGAACTCACCCAAACCAGCCTCGCGCCCCTGCGCAAGCTCCTGCTGCGGGCCTTTTGGCGGCTGTTCCCCACGCTCAACGGCCTGCAGCCCGGCCAACTCAACCCGGTAAGCCTCCCCGCTGCCGTCACGAAACCAGCTCCTGCCGCCCATGCTTAGCCTGACCAAAGCCGACTTCGTGGAAGCGCTGCCGTTCTCGGTTATGATTGAGGAGGCGCAAATTCAGCCCTTCGTCAAGCTGGCACTCACCCTCGACCTAGTGCCGCTGCTCGGCCATGCCGTGCTCGAAGCCGTGGGGCTGCTACCCGCCGCCGTGCTTCAGGAGTACGTGCCGGGCCTGGCTGCTACAGCCGGGGACTACTTCGTGCGCTACGAGGGGGTGTACCGCTGCCTGGTGAACGGGGCAAGTGCGACCACCGTGCCCACCGATGGCCGCAGTACCGGGGCGTGGCAGTACGAGCCGCTGCTAACGCTCTGGACGAGCTACCTGCAGCCCTATTGGGTGCGGGCCGCTTTCTCGCGCTTCCTGGCCCAGCACGGTAACGAACTGACGAAGGCGGGTATCACGCAGCCCAACGACCCGCAGGGCACCTTCGTGCGTGCCCCTTCTTCTGACCGGGCCTCCTTGCAAGCCGCGGCCGATAGCACAGCTAACGCCCTGCACGCCAAGCTCACGGCCTTCCTGCATCAGCAAACGCAGGCCCACCGCACCGATTCAGCCACCGGCTATGGCTACGACTACGCGCCGGTGGGCTGCGAAGTGCCCAGCCGCCCGCAGACCAGTCTGCGCGGCATCAATTCACCCCGTCGCCCCCGTCGCTAATGCCTTCCACCCTACCTACCCCGCTGCAAGGGGAAAAACTCAGCGAGCAGCTGGTAGCCACCACGCTACCGGCCGATGCGCTGGTGCCCGTGCTGCTGCCAAGTGCCGGGCCGGGCCAAAAGAAAAACCAGACGGTGCTGGCCTCATCGCTTGGCAGCAGCACCCAGGCTACCCTCGACCCCGGCACGGTGCTGCACTTCAACCAGCTCCTGACCCTGCACGGAGAAGTAGCGACCGGCTCCTTCACCGTGGACACGGGCGCGATGATACCGGGCTCGGAAGAGTCCATTGTGCTCGGCCCTGCGGCCACGCTGCCCACGACGGCTGACACCACCACGGGCGGCGTGACGACGCCCGCCACACTCGACCCGACCATCTTCCACACCACCAGCCCCGCCCCACAAGCGGGCCGGGTGCTTGAATACCTGTTCCGCGTGGGCTACGATGGGCAGCACGTGGA
>JBPBPU010000044.1:0-34653 GCA_050954465.1 Janthinobacterium lividum | reverse complement strand
GTTCAGCGTGGTTATTCAAAGCGGATGCGGTTCTCGGCCCTGGTGCCGTGGTTGTAGATTTCGCCTAGCATTTGCAGCCATTGCTTGTGGCTGGCGCAGGTCACCAGGGAGCGGGGCTGGGCCAGGATTTTGCGCAGCATTTCCTTCGCGTCGAAGCCTTCCACGCTCGCCAGGCAGTGGTAGAGTACCGTCACAAAGCCCGTATGCGCGGGCGCTTTGAAGGTGGGCACATCGGTGGCGATATGCTCGACCAGCTCCGCTACCTGCTCGGCTAGGGCTATCTGAGCCTCTTCGGCCCCGTCCCACTGGCCGGCGCGGAAGTCATCGGCCTTGTGGCCCCCGCCGCCGTTGCCGGTGAGCATGATTTTGGCGTTGCTGAAGCTCAGGCGCGGGTGGCGCTGCATGAAGTCAGCCAGGGCCACGTAGGCGGGCTTGCCCTTCACGGCGTGGTACTTGAGCCAGTCGCCGCCCGTCCAGTTCTTGCCGGCCATGTTCAGCGTGGAAATGTCGGCATCGCTGAGCTGCTGGCCTACCTTGTAGAAGATGGGCAGGCCCAACTCGCGGGCGGCTTCGAGGCGGTGCTGCCCGTCAATGACGCCCAGGTCGGGCGTTACGTCCAGGGGCTTGAGGTGCAGCAGGTTGTGCTTCTGAATCATGTCCACCAGCTTGCGCACATGCTTGGGGTCTACTTTCCGGTTCTCCGGCAGCAGGTGAAAGCGGGCGTAGTCGGTGGTTTCGTACACGGTGCCGTCGTGAGCCACGGGCGCGGCGGGGGCGGGCACGGCGGCTTCGGCCGTGGCTTGGGCCAGCTCGGCGAAGGCCACGGCGGGCGGCTCCGGCGCTTCGGGGGCGGTAGCGTAGTAGTCGGGGAAGTTGGCCGCCAGCCAGGCCAGGGCCCCCGCCTCTTCTTCGTCCTCCATGAACATCACGAAGTCCACCACGTCGCCCGTTTTGCCGCTCGTGAAGCACTTAAAAATGTTCTGGCCGATGTTGACCGCAAAGGAGTGGGTATCGCCCCGCAGGAAGGGACTGGTGCCCCAATGCGTCCAGTCGGTTCCGTCTTCGCGCTCGGTGAGCGTGACGTAGCGGCTCACCACGTCGAGCAGGTCGGCAGCGTTGCGCGGGGCGGGAGCCGCTACGGCGAAGGTGGCCAGGTTGTCGGGGTGGGCCGCGTCGTGGTGGATGCGCTCGGGGGTGTTGAGCGTATGCAGGGCGGGCGAGGGGGCGGGGTGAACGTAGGCAGTAGGCATGGGGGTTGGTGGCTGAAGGGTGGAGGGAGGTGGGCAGTGCTCACTTTTGAGCACTGCTTGTGGCGTAGTGGAAAGGTGACTCGTGGGGCACCTTTTAGCGGCCCGGCCCACGGTGTAGGGCTGGGGGCTGCTCTCGTCGGCGTAGTCGGTGCGAATCAGGCCCGCTTCTTTGTCACAGGCTTCGTCCACGGCCCGGCGCAGGGCATAGGGCAGGGCGGCGTATTCGCGCACGGTGTAGGGGCTGGTGCGGTAGGGCTTGCTGGGTTTCTCGCCCACGTCGGGCAGCACTAGGGCGGTGTCGAGGCCGTCGTTCATGGCTCAGAATACCAAGAGCGAATCCGGCTCCTTCAGGCCCGTGCAATCCCGAATGGCTACCAATTCGTCCAGCAACTCGCGGTAACTGGCCGCGTCGGTGAGCATAGCCGACAAGCCAGCCGCGTAGTGCATGCGGCGCAGCAACTGGTTGAAGTGACTGGCTACCCGCTCGTCTTTCAGCTTTTCGTTCAACTCACTCTCTACCCGGTCGGCGTAGGTGAGCTTTTCCATCTCGCCGGCCGCGTTCGGGCGGTACATACCCAGGTTGCCGATATGGCTGGTTTTGTGCCCCTCGGAGTAGGTGCGTACCTGTTCGGTGAAGAAGGCGAAATCTTCGGGGAAGCTGCTGCCGAGAGCTTCGATGTGGGTATGCTCATGCAGTGGGGCGAAGTAGTAGGTTATCTCCGTCAGCAGCGTGTAGGAGGCTAGGCTTTGCTCGTCGTCCTTGTACTTTACTCGGTAGGTTGGGCCATCGGCCCCTGCCTCGGGGTTCGGCTCCCACTCGTCCTGGAAAACAGCGTATTCCTCCGGCCACTCGGCTGCCCACTCGGCCATTTCTTCGTCGTCACCCGGCACGGACTCGGCCACCCGCCGCAGTCGGTTGGCGATGGCGTAGCGGTGCAGGTCGCCCTCGTAGTCGGTGAACAGTTCGCCCAGGCAGTTGCAGGCGGCTACCACGCACACATGCATGTCGTGCAGGGCGTTGGTCAACACGGCCAGGGTATAGAGGTGTTGCTGAGCGCCGCGCACGGCGCGGGCGCGGCCCCGGTCAGCTTTGGGAAGGTTGCCCAACGGCCCCACCGTGAGCCGGTGGTACTCACGCAGGGATTCCTGGGGAGTGGCGAGGACTTCCTGCCCGCTGAGGCGGGACTGGTAGGCGTTGAAGAGGTGGCCCAGGTTGCAGAGGGGCATATCCTTTTCGACGGGGGTAAGGGGCACTAAGACGCGAAACATGGGAGGTAAGTGGTTAGGTGGCGGGGTGAGGCCAGGGGCGTAGCGCCTGGGTGGTTTGCGGGGCGCAGGCAATCCAGCCCTGGCCGGGCTGCCTGACGGGGGAGGGCGGGGGTGGCATGGGCACCGGCGCGGGGGCCGGGGGTGGCTCGGCTTCCAGGGCCGCGTACAGCTGGCGCAGCAGGTCGGGGGCGCTGTCGCTGCTGCGGCTCAGCACGTAGCGGTCGGGCTGCCCGGCGCTGGTGCTGCGGTACACGCTGGCTTCGAGCCATTTGGTGGGCCGTTTGTAGTACTGCGAGTGAGGCGGAAAGTCAGCGTAATTCCAGTGGAAGACGCAGTAGCAGGCCGGGTCGTAGTCGAAGGCAGCTTGAGTGCAGGCGGCCATCGTGTCGGGGGAGAGGTGCGGCAGGCTCATGGCTTGGGGAGCGAGTCGCTGTTAATCTGACGGGGGCCGAAGTGCTCTGGTGCCGACGTGGCCTCGTGGCCGAAGTCGGTGGAAGCCGGGAAGGGGTTGGGCGGCGTAGGGGCCGGTTGAGCGGGCGCGACAGCCTTCTCGAAGGGTAGCTGCGTGGGCGGCGGGGCCGTGGGGGTGGCGTAGAGCTTTTTCACCCGCTCGTCGTCCAGCGGGCTGTAGCGCTCATTTCCCCACCGGAAGCGGTTAGTGACGCTATCCCAGTTGATGGGTACCAGCGGGGGCACGTTGTCGGCCTTGTAGCCCATCTCACCGCGCCGGGCTACGTCGCGCTCGTCCTTGCATTTGAGGCACACAAAGGCCGCCATCGTGTTGTCTTCCAGCCAGTCGAAGGGTCGGTGAATGGCGGCGGCGTAGTGGGCCATGTTCTCCCAGGTCTGCCCGCCCGAGATGGTGCCCCCGCCCGGTACCGGGCGGGTTTTGCCGTAGCCCATCTCCGTGTCACCCAACCGCTTGGGGTGGGCCGTGAGCACGAGGCTTTGCCGCGTGTCCTGGCTCCATTTCGTGCAGAGGCCCAGCGTGTGCACCAGGTACGGCTCGTCGCCGCCCATCTTGGCTTTGGCCGTGTGGTCGCACTTGTTCCAGGGGTCGCCCATGCAGTGGGCAATGCCGTGCTTGTCATCCGCCCCGCCATACTTGGCAATGGCGGCCTCGTAGTAGGCCAGCAGGTGGGCCGGGGTGTAGCCCATGCCAGTAGGCGGGTCGAGCAGGATGAAATGCTCGCGGATAAAGTCCTTCGCCCGGTTGTACTCCGCCAAGCTCAGCGCATTCTCGGCGCTCTTGTCGGGCTGCTTGCCGGTGAGGGTGTGAATGAGGCCCTGGTAAAAGCGCTTCGGAGGCAGGTTCTCGCTGGGCCAGACAGCCGACTTCTTACCCAGGAACACGGCCCGCAGCAGCAGCAGCTCGAAAAACAGTTGGCTCTTGCCGTGGCCCGGCCAGCCGGTAATGATGCTAGTATAGCCGGGCATCCACTTGAAGTAGCGGTCGAGGTACTTGTTGTGGCAGGTTTGGCCCTTCTCGCGGCCGTGGTGGTACTCGTGCTGCATCTGCTCCCAGATGGCGTCATCCAGCGTCACGAGCGCCCGTTCTGCATCGGGAATGTGGGGCAGTACCCCCGCCCTGCCCTTGCTGTTGGCCGAGGGGTCGGCTTGCTTGCGGTTGAATTTATCGCTGAGGGCCATCGGTGAGCGTGGTAGGAGTTTGGGAGAGAAGCAGTTGCCGGGTAGGCAGGGGCAGGCGGGGGCCGTGCATCAGCAGGCGGCCCAGGTAGGCTTTGAGGCGGGCCAGCAGCGGGGAGGGCGTGTAGCTGAGCGGGGGCACGATGAGGGCGTGCTGCGCGTAGAGGCTGGTGAGGCGCTCGTACTTGGCCTCCGTGTCGGCCGTGCCCTTCCGGTGGCCCCTGACGAAGCCCAGGCGGTAGGCGGGCTGAGTTTCCCAATAAGCCTGACGCTCGGCCGGGGTCTGTTGCGCGGCCAGCGCCTGCTCCAGCGTCGGCACTGTGGCGGCCGTAGGGCGCTCGGCGTGTTCGAGGGCGTGGCGGTAGCCAGTGAGCAGGCGCTCGGTGGCTTCGTCGTAGCGGCCCACGGCGGCGATGAATGCGGTAAGCTGGCCCAGCAGTAAGGCGTCGGCCTCGTTAAGCGCAGGGGCGGCCTCTAAGACGTCAAGGCGGGCGGCTAGTGGGTTGAGGTGGTACTCCAACTCGGTGGCCAGCTCGGTGCGCTCCACCTCGTCGGGGAAGCGGTTGGGGGTAGTGGCGGTGGCGGGTTGCATGAAGGGTTTTGTTAGGCGGTGGCGTACTTGTCGAAATGGGCGTTCACCTCCGCTTCCTCGCGGGCAGCTACTTCGGCGAGGAAGTCGGCGTTGGCTTGGGGAGCCGGGGTAGAGGCCGGGGGGGTGGCGACGGGCGCGGCGGCGGGCTGCTGGCCGTGGCGGGGGGCGGGCAGTTCCTCATCCTCCCAGGTGCGGCTGTTGAGGTAGGTGAGCGGGTCTTTCCGAAATTGCTTGTCGGGCGTGGCAGCCGCAAAGAGGGGGGCGTGGGCCAGGGCAGCGGCCTGCTCGTCGGCTGTCAGCGTCACCCACTTTTGGGCCGTTTTGAAGCGGCCCGTTTTTTTGCCGTAAGCATCCCAAAACTGTTCGAAGCTCACCTCAATTTGAGCAGCATCATTTTTGAGTTTTGAGCTATCTTTTCTTTTAGTTTTAGTTTGTTCCTTATAGGGGCTCAACTCAGTTGAGCCTTCTCTTGAGCCTTGCGTTGAGCCATCGGCCGTTTCGGGGGCTGAATGGCTAAAGTCAGTTGAGCCATTGGCAGCCGGTTGGCTCAACTCAGTTGAGCCTTGCGTTGAGCCTTCCGTAGCTGAATGGCTCAACTGAGTGGAGCCTTCCGCTGTAAATCGGTAGCGGGTCGGGGTGCGGCGGGTGCCCGAAACGAAGGCAATCAGCCCCGCCTTTTCAAGCCGGAGTCGGGCGTTTATCAAGCCCTGTTCTGAGCAGCCCAGGCCCGCCTGAATGAGCCCATTGGTGGCGCTGAACTCAGCCGGCCAGCCCTCGTCATTGCAGATGGCTACCAGCTCAAAAAACAGGTAAGCCTCCAGCGGCGAGAAGGGCTCGCGCAGGCGCAGCTTTCGGAAGTGGTTGGTGAGGGCGTAGCCGTTGAGTGCGGGGGCGGGCATGAGGTAAGCGGGTAAGCGGTGGGCAGCCTAGTGGCGAGGGTGTAGCGATTCGCTACACCCTCGCAGAAGGTGGCTAGGCGGCGTGGGCCAGTTCCCGGCGTGGTTCGGCTACCGCTTCCAAGGCTATTACCTGCGCCTCATCTGTGCTGCCCGCGTACTGTATTGCGTCAGCCGCGAAGGACAAAGCATTTCGCAGGGCCGCTACTCGGTCTTCTGCCTGCTGCAAGTCGCTCAGGCTTCGGAGCATATCCAGCAGCAAGCCAGCATCTTCCCGCTTGTAGTAGTTGGTGTAGCCGATGGGGCGTCCGATGTAGTCGTAAGAGCGCCAGGTAATGGCTACGGCCCCCGATTTGCACTTCTTGGCCTGGCTGGGCGTGAGCGTGGGCAGGTTGCCGAATAGCTCCCCGAAGTCACTGCATGCCGCGTCGCGCAAAATGGCCCGGCAATCGTCCTCGGGGAAGCCGCCCAGGATGCGGGCGCTGTATTCCGAGCAGCGCTCAGCAGTGCGTAGCGCCTTCTCCTCATTGAGCCAGCGTTGCTGGTTCGTCGTGAGGCCCGCTGCCGCCTCTGCCGCTGCTCCTAGCGTAGCTAGTGCCTCACCGGGCATATCTACGTAGTGCGTAACGCGCCAGAGTTTATGGCTCCCGTTCCCGCTGGGCGTCCCAAGATTCACGAAGCAGGTGTCCGTGCCATCTTCGCGCAAGTAGTGCGCCCGCAGGTCGCAGTCCAGGGTGTCGCTGCCGAGTTCGATATGTACCCGGCCCTGCTTGTGGCGGCGGGCCGTAGCGCGGTCTAATTCGCCGAAGCCCTCAAAGCGGCCGAAGGTGTAGATAACCCCTTTGGTATTGTTCAGAAATGCCGATGCAACATCGGCAGGAGGGGTGTGCTCGTGCCAGTACACTCCCTCCGTTATATCTTCTGGCTTGGTAATCTGTACCATTGCCAGCGTAGTACCGCCCGGAAAGTAAAGGGCCATTGGTGCCCAGCCCTTATCGTTGAGCTTAACAGTTCTCATGCCTACGAAGGCTTCAGGGCGCTGCATGGTCGGGTCGGTACTCAGCCAGGGCAGAGTAGGGTCGAGGGTGAAAGCGGTGGTTTGGGCGGGGGTGTCGGTGGCGAGTTTCATAAAAGTGAAGGGTGAAAATGGTGGTAGTTGAAAATCTGAGGGTGAATGGGTTAGGCTACCAGTTGGCGCAAGGGCTGGGCCTCGCGGTCTTCAATGGTTTTCCGGATGCGGGTGATGGCTTTGGCGGCGCGTTGGGTGGTGAAGCGCCTGTACTTGAGCAGCATCTGCGTCTTCTCGGGCCGGCTGACTTTGGGGTGGTTCAGCAGCCGGACAATCTCCTCTTGCTGGGCCTGGGTGAGCAATTCCACGGGGGCCACGGGCAGGGGGTAATCCACGCTCAGGAAGTCGGCGAGGTCTTGCAGGGCCGCTTCGGGCGTAGTGTGGTCGTAGCTGGTCGTGTAGAGCAGCAGGCCCGCCTTGTGGGCGATGTCGGCTTTCGAGATGTCGAAGACTGACACGGCGAAGAAGACGCTCGCCATCGGGCCGGTTACTGACTGGCTGCCGGAGCAGTAGGCGGTGAGGTGGTCGCCGCACACGGTGCAGATGCGTTGGGCCTCGCGGGTGAAGGCTTCGAGCGCTTCGGGTAGGGAGGTGAAGATGTCCATGAGTATCTTTGTGGGGAAGGGTTTTAAATGGCTTTCGGGCGGTTTGGAACTTGAAGCCTCGGCCCGTGGTGGGGTCGGGGCTTTTTTATGCCCTGGCCTTATGCTGGTGCGCCCGTTTGTGGGCAATGCAGCCAGCGCGGCCGTAGGTCACGGTGCGGCCGTTGTGGGAGTGGGTGAGCAGGGTGCCGGGGCGTTGGCGTTCTGCTATGAGGGTGGTGCGGCTGGCGATACCGGATAATTCCAGCGCCTTCTTGGTGCTCACTTGGTCGTCTAGGCTGGCGAGGAAGTCCGCCATGAAGCCCCGTATCTCCTTCATCTCATGCCGGAGCTGGGTGACTTCGTCGGTAGGTTGCTGGTCGGAGGCGTCACGCATTATGTGAAATTATATTAAAAAGTGTTAAAGTAGGGGCAAATTTTTTTCAGCCACCTAGGAGTTGCCTTGATGCCCATTCATCGAGTGCCTCAGCTACTACCTCCGTCATGTCAGGTCGGGTGCCTTGAGTGTCGATGACCTTGCGGCTTTGCTTGACTTTCAACGCATTGTGTGTAGAGGCTCGGATTTTGGCCCGAACGTTTACAAAGGTTTCTTCTTCTTCCAGCTTTGTCATAGTTGTTGGGGTTAGGTTGCGATACAAAGGTAATAAACTTTTCTCAATAAACGAGAAATTTTGTTAAAGGTTATCACTTTTTTTAACTCGTTGTCTTGCCGTTCGTTAAACTTGCACTCCGAAACTAGAACAACGTGAAATGACGATGACCATAGAGGCCTCGAATCAAGCTACCAGAATCGCTGAACTACGTCGTAAGAGTGGGCTGAGCCTTCACCAAGTAGCCGAGAAACTGAATAAGCTATTGCCGGAAGGGTCGCGCAGTCACGCAACAATTCAGCGGTATGAGAAGGATGATTCAATCCGCATCAAAAAGCCAGTGTTGGTGGCGCTGGCCAAAGTCTATCGTACTACGCCTGAATTCATTGAAACAGGAAGCACGGCCAAGTTGCAATTGGAAAGCACAGCTGAGATATTAGGCACCAAAGAAGACCTAGACTATGTGAAGCTCCCCTTCATCCAGCCAGCTGCTTATGGCACGTTCGGGGCTAACTGTCAGGACTACCAGCCGGGCGATTACGATACAATGAGGGTTCTTAAACGGCCTGGCCAAGACTACAATGCCGCCGTAGTTATTGAGGTGCGTGGCAACTCAATGGCCCCACGCTACCCTGACCGCAGCTGCTACGTAGTGCGGCCGGTTAGCTCAGGTAATTGGCAGTACGCCACCGGAGTGCATTGCGTGAGCCTACGCAGTGAGATGTTCGTTATCAAGCGCATCACGAAAAACACGGATGGGGTACTCACCCTCACCAGCGACAACGGGGGCGACGAAATCACTATTCAACTCGGCGACATTCTCTGCATGTGGAAGGTGGGCGAGGCCGCCTATATGCCCGCTGAGGATTAATGGCAGTCGCTACTTACACCGTCGTACTGCGCCCGGCCCGCGCCTCCGATGGCCTGCATGCCGTGGCCCTGCGCATCACCAAAGACCGCAAGGCGGTTTTTGCCAACACCGGGGCCTTCATTCAGGCTAAGCACTGGAACCCCGACGCGGAATACTTCAAAGCCAACTGGGTGCGCACCGGCGACCGCTCCGCCAGCCTCTACAACGACACCATCCGCGACCTGCTCACCCGCGCCCGTGAGTTGGCCCTGGGCGAGTCGAGCCTGACGGCCGAGCAGCTGCGCGACCGCGTAACCGGCAAGGCCAGCGCCGCCAACCCCGACGAGCTGGACTTTGTTGACTTCTTCGCCCGTTTCGTGGCTCGCCTGCAGGCGGCCGGCAATCCACGGACTGCCAAGCGGCGGCAGAGCATCCTCACGAAGCTCCGCGCCTTTGCGGCCCTGGGGAAGCCCGAGGGGGAGCCGGCCCGGCTGCCGTTCAAAGACCTCACCGTTTCCTGGGTGAAGGACTACCAGGCCCACCTGAGCACCCACTACCACAACGCCATCCACACCATTAACAAGGAGCTGCAAATTATCCATACCGTGCTCAAGGTCGCCATTGCGGACGGGTTGCTCGACTACCACAAAGACCCCTTCCTGCATATCCGGCTGAAGCACCCCAAGACGGTGAAGGTGCGGCTCACCCAAGACGAGGTGGCCCAGCTCGAGGGGGCCGCCACAAAGCCGGGCTGGGAAACCATCGCCCGCGACTGCTGGCTGATACAGTTCCATTGCCAGGGCACCCGCGTGGGCGACATCCTGGAACTACGCCACCGCAACATCGGCCCCGACCGCCTCACCTACCTGGAGCGCAAAACCGGCAAGACGAAGAACATTCCGCGCCACCCCCGCCTCAACGCCGTGCTTGCCCGCTACCCGCTGGCTGAGGGCGTGAGCCCCGACAGCTACCTGCTGCCCATCCTGGACTACACCCAGCCCTACACCCAACCTGCCGACCCCACCACTCCCCAAGCCGTAACGCAGCAACGGTTTGCGGCCCTGCTGCTGGCCATCGAAAGCGGCACGGCCCTGGTGAACCGCTATATCAAAAAAGCCGCCCAGCGGGTAGGCATTGAGAAGGCCCTTACCTCCCACACAGCCCGCCACAGCTTTGCCGACGCGGCCCGCGTCATGCTCGGGGGCAACGTACTGGCGATTAAGGAAATGCTCAACCACGCCCAGGTTCGCACCACGGAGATGTACCTGTCCGACCTGCAAACCTCGGAGCTGGACGAGGCCACGCTGAGCGTCTACGGCAACGGTACAACGCCCGTACAACAACCGCCGAACGCCCCCGAACAGCCGTTGTTCAATTCAGGGGCTCCGGCTACTGATACCCCCCTAGCAGCCTGAACAGTGGTTGTTCACTAGGCTTGTCCAAGTTGGCGCGTTTACGGGTGGCACAGTCCCCGCTACTTTGAGGCCCCTTGGCCTCGTATGCCCATAGAAAAAGCCCTCTTCCTAATCGGAAGAGGGCTTTTTCTATGGGCTTTTTCCATTGGTGGTTTACCAACTGTTTAACACGTGAATTTCTCCGCAACAGTTTGCCTCCGCACCCCTGCCCAGAAAAATGGCTTCAACACGGTGCGTCTTCAACTCATTATTAATCGGCGGGTACATTTCATTCCGCTCGGGTTTGCCTGGCCCGAAATGCTCTGGGAGCAGGAGCCAGGTCGCTGCCTGGCCAAGCTGCCGCCTGAGCAGCGGTCGCCAGTTAACCAGGCATTCCTGCACGCGATGGGCGAGGGGCTGGCCCAGAAAGCAGCCGACCAGAACCTGCTCATCGGGCAGGCCCTGGGCCAGGCCAACGAGATTGCTGTTCGTTACCGGCTCAGCAAGCGCCTGCTCACCGTCGATGACTTTCTAAGGGAGTATAATTCGGGCGCCAGCCGCGAGGACTTCTTAGCCTTTATGGAAGTCCGCATTCAAGAACGGGTGAGGCGGGGCCAAATCACAGACAGCACCCGCAAAAGCCACGTTTCCACCCTGAATAAGCTCCGGGAGTTCATGGCCTACACCAAGCGGGCCACACCAGGTGCGCTTCGGAAGCAAGCGCCTGCCCGTGCCATTGATGTCGAAGCTCCAGTCCAGCCTCACCATCCCCTGGCTTTCTGCTCTCTTACCTATAAGCTTTCCGGCGACTTCGATGCCTGGATGCTCAAAGAGCACGCCAGCTGCACCAACACCCGCGCCCGCCGGCACCGAACGGTGAAAGCCTACCTGGAACTGGCCCGGCGCGACAAAATCAGCTTCGAGAACCCTTACCAGTATTTCAGCAATCCCACGGTCGAGGGCAAATGGAAGTCGCTCACTGAGCACGAGCTGGTGCTGCTCGAGGAGCACTACGCGAAACTGCCTGCCTGCTCTACCCACCGGCGGATGCTCCAGAAGTTTCTCTTCAGTTGCCACTGTGGCCTGCGTCTGGGTGACTTGAAGGCCATCGCCCAGACTAAAATCGTGGGCCAGCAAATGACGCTCAAGCCCCAGAAAACCTACCGCTATGATGAGAAAGACTTGCTTCTACCCATCACCAAAAAGGCCCTGCGCTACCTCAATGACAGCCGGGAGGAAAACGACTGCGAAGGGTTTTTCCTCTACACCGACCAGTACACCAACCGCGAGCTGAGGACTATCGGCACCGCCCTGGGCATTGAGACGCACCTGCACCACCACATCGGCCGCGAGACCTTCGCCACGCACTTCATCCGCCGGGGTGGCAAGGTCGAGGTGCTGCAAAAATTGATGGGCCACAAGAAACTCAGCATGACTATGAAGTATGTCCACGTCGACGAGGCGATGAAACAAGCGGAAATCGACCGGATGGATGAGTTGGATGGCAATTAAAAAAGGCCCTGACTACTACGCCAGGGCCTTTTAGTTAATTAACGGGTGGTCGTTCGTTGCATAAGTCAGCGAGTAAGTCAGCCACTGACCAGAGCGTTTCCAATTCTTCAGTTGTTATTGTAGGTTTCGTGCGTAAAAACTCGAAGAAGACCCGGCGGGTAACTTTTTGCACGGCCGGCAGGTCGTCATTTAGCTCATAAAATCTCTTTATAGTAGATGAAAGCGAGGGTTGGGTGGGTGGGGAAGAAGCTAAGCACATGTACTTTCTATGAAATTTATGCCGCAGCTAATCTGGCTTGACAAAAAAGCTGCGGCCGAAAACATAGTCAAAGCTAGCTTATTTAACCTGCTTGAATACTGAGAAGCCTGCGATAACGCTTCACGCTGGTTTCACTCACGCCAGTTGCTGCCACAATCTGATGCACCGACATGCCGGCTTCCACGCAGCCCTTCACTTTGGCTAGCTTGGCTGCATCAGCACCAGCACGTCGGCCAAGGTGCTTGCCTTGGGCCTTAGCCAGGGCCGTGCCGGCAGCGGCACGCTCCCGGATGCTCTCCCGGTCGTACTCGGCCAAGGCGGCGAAGATGCCCAGCACCAAGCGACCAGCCGGCGTCGCCGTATCGATACCCAAGTCGAGGGCCACGAAGCGCACGCCCAGGGCGTTGAAGTCAGCCACCAGCTGCATGATGTGGGTGCTGTTGCGGCCCAGTCGGTTTAGCCGGGCCACGGTCACGGTGTCGCCCGTGCGCAGGGTGGCCAGTAGTTGGGTGAGTTCCAGGCGTTGCGTTGTGGCGCCACTGATTTTCTCTTGGTACACGCGGTCGACACCGGCAGCTTGCAACTGCTCCAATTGGATATCGAGGTTCTGGTCTTTGGCCGAAACGCGAGCGTAACCGAAATTCATAGTAAAACAGGTCTAAAAGGTGGGGCCAGAAAGTTACGACCACTTTTGCAAGTGGCCCCACTTTCTGGCCCCATCCTGGAGGCTGCAACAGGAGAGACGCCGATGTCAGACGGTGAGGGCGTGGAAGGTACACCTTTTTGGCCCCACTGCTATTTGATGCTGCCTTTACTCTTGACCTGCTTGAGTTTCTCCTGCTCCCGGTCGAGGCCCAGCAGGTCGAGCACCACCTCCAGCTGCGTCGGCCACTTCTCCACCTCGCGCAGGCGCTGGTCGAGCGAGCTGAGCACCTGCACCAGCTGCGCGTTGCTCGCCGTCGCCTCGGCTGGGGCGGCCGGCAGGCTGGTGGCCGCGCGGGTGTCGCCCTCGCTGGTGGGGCCGCCTTCATAGAAGCCGCGCTGCCGGCGGGCCTCCAGCCAGTTCTCCACCTGGATGACTTGCGGGTCGACCCGCATCCACTCCGGAATAACATACTCGTTCTTGTGAACGAGGCCGGCTACATCCAGTCCTTGCGCGTCGACGAGCTTGCCGTTGGTGCCCACTCCCAGGCCCATTGCCGTGCCCATCGCGCTGAGCGTGCGGCTGCCCGAGGGGCGCTGCATGGCGATGCCGTCGCCGGTGGCTCCGCCCTTGGCAAAGCCCCCGAGCTGGCTCATGGCCACCCCGGCCCGCACCACGGCGATGCCGCTCTGGATGCCGGCCCAGATGACGCCGGCCGGGCCAAACTCGGACGAGCTGGCCCAATAGCCCTGGATTTCCTCCACTAGGTCGACTTCGATTTTGGCGGCAGCGGCCAGCTTACGCGCCACCTGGAAGGCTTTGTACAACACCGTCTGCTTGCCCAGGCTCTCTTCCAGAAACTTGACGTTGTCGCTGTTGAGCGCTTCCTCCACCTTGCTGACCCCCTTCTTGAACTTGGCCAGGTCGGCATCGATGGCTTTCTGCTTAGTGGTGTGGGCCGCTTGCTCTTTGAGCATGTCGGCGTGGAGCTTCTTGTACTCAGCCGACTCGGCCCCGTATTTCTGCTTCACGAGCGCCAGTTCGCGGTCGAGCGCAAATTTCTTGGTCTGGTACACTTCCTCTTCGTACTCCTGCTGCGTCAGGGCCTTCTGCGCCAGGAACAGGGCTAATTGGGCTAGCTCTTCCTCCGTCGCCGCATCGTTGAATTTGAGGGCCTCGTCCAGCTTCTTTTGCTGGTCTTGCTTGTCCTGCTCGTCAAACTTGGCCTGCAGGGCCTTTTTCTTGTCCTCCGTTTCCTGCTCAATCAGCAGCCTAGCCGCCTGTATCTGCTGCGCGGAACCCGTGAGGGTATTGATTTTGCGCAGGGCATCGTACTCGATGTCGGCCAGTTCCCGATGCCGCAGGTCAGCGTTCTGATTATAGGCCACCTGGGCCGTATTGTAGAGTTCGAGCTGCAGTTTTTTCGCCGCATCTTCTTCCTGCTTGTGTTGCTTGGTCAGGGCAGCCAGCCGCTTTTTCTCGGCTGCTTCGCGTTTCTTCTCCGCTGCCGCATCGGTTCCACTCTTATCGGAGACCAAGTCGACGCCGGCCGGGCCGGCCTGGTCCTGCTCCACCGTTTTGACCCGCACCGTGCGCGTGATGTGGTTGTCCTTGTTAGCTTCGTAGCCTTTCTTAAAGGCGGCAGCGGCCTTGCTGCCCCCGTCCAGCAGCACGTCAGCCGTGGCGGACATCGCCGACTTGAAGCCGGCCACAATCTTGTCCTTATCGAGCGAGAAGATGCCCACCAGGATGTCCCCCACGCCCCCGAGAATCTTCAGGGCACTGTCCTTGATGGTCGTGAACGTGCTCACGACCGCCGCGCCCAGTCCACCCAGGATGCCCCGGAGCAGTTCACTCTTGTTATACCAGTCGACGAACACGTCCACCACGCCCTTCGCCGCCAGAAAGAGCGCCTTGACGGGAATGAGCACGGCCGTGAGCGTGAACTTGAGGACTTCCACGGCCAGCTTCACCGTGTCGGTCTTCTCACTGAATAAGCCCAGGCTTTCGAGCACGTCCCCGATTTCGTGGTAGAAGTCCAGCACGACGGTGCTAATGTCGGTGAAGAGACTTTTAAGTGGCGCGGCCGCCTCCACGAAGCGCCCAATCCAGTCGATGAAGCGCCCGAACAGGGTCAGGATGAGTGTGAACGCAGGTTTGAGGCCCTCGCCCACCTTGATTTTCAGCTGGTCGGCCGAGTCGCCCAGGTTGGAGAGTTGGCCCTCAAGCGTGGCACTGATGGCCGCCGTGGAGCCAGCTACCCCTTTCATGTTGCCGAAGGCCATAATGGCCCCGTTGATGGCCTCGGGCGTATTTTTCACCGTCTGGTTCACCCCCTTGAAGCTCAGGCTCACCTCGTCGCCGGACTTGCTGGCCTTGATGCCAAATTCCTTCAGCCGCTCGAACTCGCCCCCACCTGCGTCGAGCACGGCTTCCGTGAGCTGGTCGAAGCTCTTGCCCTGGCTGGCCGCGATGTCAGCCATCTTGGTCATTTCGGCCATCGACGGCTGCAGGCCCCGGTTGACGAACTTGATGAACGAGCCCGTGAGCTCGTCCACCGAGAACGGGGTTTTGGCCGCCATCTGCTGGATGTCGCGCATCGCCTGCTGGGCCTTGCCCTTGTCGCCCAGCGCGTTGGTCATCACCGACTCGAAAGTCTGAAACTTGGCCGTGGTGTCAAAGATGTCCTTGCCCAAGCCGACGACCTTGCCCGCCAGGCCCATAATGCCGCCACTGAGTAGAACCCCAAAGGCAGTGGCCATTCCCTGCTTAAAGAAGCCCGTGCCTTCGGTGGCCCCTTTCATCTCGGTTGTGACCCCCGCTATCCGCTCCTGCAGGGCGTGGTAGTCGGCCAGCATTTTCTTGCGCCCTGGGTCGTCACCACTCAACTCCTCTAACTGCTTTTCGAGCAAGGCGGCCGAGTCCTTCATCTCCCGGAAGGAGGAGTTGAGCTTCTGGCCGTTAAGAATCACCTGCTGGTTTTCCTTATTGAGCTTCTCGGTAGCGGCCTGCAGTTCCTCCTCCGTTTGCACGTAGGTGCGCATCTCCGCGCGGGCGGCGCCCACACGCTGGGTCAGCAGCTGGAAGTCGCGCTGCAGCTGGGCGCGGCGCGGGTCGTCCTGGCCCATCTTGGCCAGTTGGTTGTTCATCAGGGCCACGCCGGCAGCCATATCCTTGATGCTGGCGTTGGCCTGCTGGGCATTGAGCAGGATTTCAATCTCCCGTTTTTCGTTGTCCTTAGCCATAAGAAGCTATTTTAGAAGGTAAGTGAAGTTTGGCCGGCCACCTCCTGGGTCTTGGCCAGGGCGAGCGTGCCGTAGAGGTCGAGCACCAGCTCGGCCAGGCGGTGGGTCTGGTGGGCCATCTCGGTGGAGTACCAGGGGCGGGCCTGGCGCTGCTTGCGCCGCAGCTGGCCCCGGCCGTTGCGGATGCGGTCGTAGCCGTCGTCGCCTTTTTTGACGCCGGCTCCCATGCCCCGGCCCACGCCCAGTTCGATGAACTTGCCATAGAGGGCGTAGGAGAGGCGCAAGCGGAGCTGGTCACCCTCGGCCGCGCCGATGACGTCTGTTTTGAAGCTGGCCAGCAGGGCGCCCGTGTCCTGGACGCGCAGCCGGCGCAGGTTGGCTACGAAGCGCTCCACCGTGATGTCGAGCCACTGCGTGGCCAGCTCACGCGGGGAAAGAGCCGGATTCATAAGCGGGTGTAGCGATAGGTGAAGGTGGCCGACTCCAAGGCGCGGCCACCGGTGCTCAGGCTCAAGGAAACTTTCTCCCAGAGGTACTTCTTGCCCTCGACCAACTCCTTGCGGGCGGGGCTCAGGGTGAGTAGGTCAGCCACGGTGAAGGGCATGAGCCGCTCCTTGCTCGTGGCCCGCTCCAAAAAGCTCAGCCAGCCGGCGTGCCAGGTGGCGTAGAGTCCCCGCGCTCCTGCCCAGTGCAGGGTGCTCTCGCCCACGAGCGTGCCGGCGTAGGCGCGCACGTCCCAGGTGGCCAGCGGGTAGAGCTGGCCCTGGCTGTCGGCTTGCAGGCCCCGGTCGTAGAGCAGGCGCAGGCCGCAGCGCGAGTCGTCGCCGGTCTCGAAGGCGGGGGAGGCACCCTTGGCCTCCACGGCCGGCAGCAGCCACTGGCGCGTGGCGTCCACCGGGTCGGCCTCGCGCACGACGTGCAGCGTGCCGGCCCGGGTGCTGATGGTCTCCTTGCCCTGGCCGATGACGAGCTTGGCCCAGCCCGTATCGAGGGTCTTGTTCAACTCGTCGTCCTCCAACTCCATCGCCAGCGTGAAGCCGTCCGTGGTCACGGCCGTCGTGCGGGCTGGCCCGCCGGCCGGCCGGGCCACGTAGCCCTGGTCGGCGACCACGTCGGAGAGGGCCTGGATGCGCAGCTCGCGGCGCACGGGGTGGAAGTCGTAGGCCAAGCCGAAGAACTGCTGCAGGGCCAGCAGCAGTTCGCCCACGCCCAGGTCGGGCACGTGCCGGTTGAGGTGAATCGTGGCCAGCACGTTGCCCTGGTCGTCCTCGGCCGCGCGGTCAGAGTACACCACCAACTGCTGCACTTCAACCTGGGCGAGCCACGGCCCGCTCAGGGCGTAGCCCACGGCCGCAAGCACGCGCTGCAGCAGCGGCACCAGGCGCAGGAAGGGCACGGTGGGCGAACGCTGGCCGCCAGGCAGGGCCTGGTAGGCCCCGCCCTGGTAGTAGTTGACCACCTGGCAATAGGCTACCTTCTCAGCGTCGTAGAAGGCCGTGTTGCGCACGCACGGCAGGGCGTAGAGCGGGGCGTTGGGCACCAAGCTCAAGGACGCCGTGCCCAGGTCGAGGCCCGGCAGCTTCACGCCCTCGATGCGGCTTTGCAGGTCGGCCGCGTCGGCCAGGAAGTGGTACTCGTAGAGTTGCTTTTCTTCGTCCACGCTCAGGTAGGCCAGGCTGCCCACCCAGCGCAGCACGCCGTCGATATAAAACTCGCAGGGCTCGGGCGCGATGTGCTCGCCCTGGTCGGCCCGCACGTGGGGGAAGTTGAGCCGGCGCTGGTTAAGCGGCGAGAGGGGCACGCCGAAGGGATAGCTCAAGGTGCCAGGCACCGCGTCGGCCTGAAAAAACGGGTTGCTGATGTCGAGGGTGATGCTGCCGGCGGCCAGCTCCAGCCAGCCGTCGGCTACTTTCAAACCAATCATAGGTCGGGGGTATAGAGCCGCTCGGTGGGCTGGGTGAACTCGAACTCCTGGGTTTGCACCAGCTTGCCCTCGTCGAGCAGGGTCACGGTTTTGGCCTTGAGAAAGCCTGGCACCCAGCGCGTGCCGTGATGCAGCAGCACGCGCGGGCTCAGCAGCAAGTCCTGGGAGGCCCGCAGCTGGGCCTGGCTGCGCGGGCCGGCGGCCACCTTGAGCACGGGGCGCAGCGCGCGCCCGAGCACGGCCACGTCGCCGGCCAGCACGTCGTAGTCGGGGGGCAGCGACCGGGCCGTCTCCTCGCCCGTGACCTCGGCCTCGAGCTGGGCCTGGCCCAGGGCGGCGTAGGTGGCCATGCCCCCGAGGCTGGTGGCAAAGAGGAAGTAGCGGCGCTGGGCAAAGACGCGGGTGTCGAGGTAGAAGCGGCGCGTTTCGCTCAGCACGGTGGACCCGCTGGAGGTGGCCATCCAGACTTCCCACCACACCACCTGGCGGGGCTGCGGGGCCGTCAGCAGCACGTCCAGGCCCAGGGCCTCGTAGCCCACGGGCAGGCAGTAGACCTCGCAATCAAGCACCCCACTAGCCCCAGCGTAGGTCAGCAGTTGCTCCGTGCCGTCGCTTAGATGCACCCGCACCCGGCGCACGAAGTCGCCCGGCGAGCCCTGCACCTGGTAGTAGAGGAACTCGGGCTGGTCACGGAAGACGTACTTGGTGCGGGGCTCCCAGCTGAGCAGCGGCAGGGCACTGGGCTGGTAGCTGGTGAACCAGGTACGCGCCTGGGTTTGGTGAAAGCTCAGGCCCCCGCGCACGACGTAGTGGTGGTCGAGGCTGGTACTGGCCGCCGGCACCGGCACGAGGCCGTACTGCTGGGCGTGCTTTAAGTAGAAGCGCCGGAACAGGGGCGCGGCCAGCTGCGGGGCCGCGCTGCCGGCCACCGGCACGTGGTAGTCGAGGAACACGTCCAGCAGGGCCTGCACCTCGAAGGTGGTGCGCCCATCGCGGTCGGCGGGCTGCTCCAGGGTGGTGCCCACTTGCGCAAAGACCCCGCTCAAGTAGGTTTTCTCCACCCACACTTCGCACAAAAAGCTCAGGTTGGGCTTGGTGGTAGGGTCGGCTCGGTAGGCGTTGCCCGCATCCAGGGCCAGGGTGATGGCGTTGCGGCTCCAGTAGTAGGGCTGCTGGGTAAGCACTACCTCCACGTCCTCAAAGGCGCCCCGGGTGTCGGTGACGCGGCAGTGGTAGGTGCCGCTGGGCAGGCCCGGGCGCAGGGGCCCGGTGGGGCCATCGGCCCAGGCGTAGGTGTAGCCGGGCAAGCCCCCGCTCACCTGTAGCTCGATGCTGGTGCTGGTGGTGATAACGAGTACCTCCAGGCGGGGGTCGGAGCCGACCGCGACCGTGACGTCCAGGGAGGCCCCGTTGAGGACAAAAACCGTACAGGTGTAGCTGGCCGGGCCGATAAGGTTCAGGCGCGTGGCTTGGCCCAGGGTCGTCTCGTCGGCCCACTGGTAGAAGTAGGGGGTCGGGCCAAGGATGCTGACGGGGCCGTTGCTGGGCGTCAGGGTAATGCTGCCGGTGGCCGAGCCGTAGATAAGGGCGTTGGTGACGCTGCTGGCCACGAGCAGGGGGCGAATGGTCGGCAGGTTCTGGACTACTTGCCAGCCCGGCAGGGTGACAAAGCCATTGTAGAAGTCCAGGTCATAGGTTTGGTCATAGACGGCGGCCACGATATCGAACTCGACCTGGGGCCAGGGGTCATCCCCCATAATCGGGGAGGGCGTGTCGCCCAGGTCGCGGGGCACGCTCACGCCGTAGGAGAGGCCCCGGGCGGCGATGGTGGCCCGCACCAGGGCCAGCAGGTTTTCCACGCCCAGGCGCACGAAGTCGCGGGGCGGGGTCAGGTTGTCCGGGTCGGGCACCACGAACTCGTTGGCGGCGGGGTTGGCGCCCCGGCGGTAGGTTTCCCACTGGCCGGCGAGCTGGAAGCGCACCTCTTGCGTTTGGCTGCCCCGCAGGGCATCAGCCCGGCTCCAGGCGGCGCGAATGGTCAGTTTTGCGTAGCGTTCGCCAGCCATCAGAGGGTCAGGTTAAAGGCCGTGGGCTGGTACTGTAGCGCAGCCGTGGCAGGGGTGAAAAATTCGAAGTCGAAGCGGGTGCCGTACCAGGTGAGGTCGGCGCCGACCGGCCCCACGGCGTCGGCCTGGAGGCTGCCCACTTCCCAGCGCACGCGGGGGTCGTCGGCGTACTCGTGTAGCACGGCCCCGAGCAGCTGCTCACCGGTGAGTTCGGTGCGGTCGAGGGCCTGCCAGGCCTGGGCCTTGTCGAGCACTTGCTCGAGCACGAAGAAGGCGCCCCGGCGCTGGCGCTGGTAGTTGTCGCCCCGGTTGTCGCGGTAAGCGGTTTGCAGGCTCTCGATGACGAGCACTTGCTCGCCGGCCCCGGCCTGCAGGTAGCGGCCGAGCAGCGTGGTTTGCATCTCGTAGAGGTCGACCTGCTTTTGCATGGGGTCAACCGAGACGATAACGCGGGCGAAGCGGGGGGAGTCGTCGCGGTGGCGGATGAGCTGGTGGGCCTTGGCCAAGCGGTAAAAGAGGCCCTCGTAGGTGGCGTTACGCATACAGTTAGCGGGGTTTAGGGGCGGAGGCGACGTCCTGCATTTCGGCCAGTACCAGGCGCAGGGGCTGGTTGGCGGTCTGGGCCACCGTGCCGAAGGCCCCGCCCGAGAGCTTGCGCAGCACCCGGCTCCAGTCGGGGGCCTGGTTCGCGGCCGTGGCAGCCTGGTCGGCGGCCACGAACACGTCGGGGAATTCCTGGGCGAGTTGGGCGCGGCAGCCTCGGTACCAGGTCACCACAGCCAGCTTCTCAAGGGTGGGCAGCGGGGCCACGCGCGGGGTGCGGGCTTCGAGCTGGTGCTCGTTGAAGGGCAGGCGCACGTCGCCCGTCCAATCGGCCCGCGCGGGGCTGGCGTCGCGCCGCGCGGGGCGGTAAAGGGTGGCCAGGAACTGGTCGAGGTACTCGGGCCGGCGATGCAGGCAGTAGAGCACGAAGAAGGTGTCGGCGAAGATGAACTCGCCGAAGAGCAGGTTGCGAAACTGCCCCAGTGGGCCGTGCCAGGTGGTGGGCCGCTCGCTTACGTGCCGCCCAGGCAGGTGCAGGGTGGGCAGCAGCTGCTCGGTGAGCAGGTGGGCCGCCGAGGTGAGCCAGTCGGTGAGCGGCAGCAGCTGGGCCAGCACGTCCATCGGCAGGGCGGTGAGCACGAGCGGGCGGAAGCCCGTGAGCAGGCTCAGCAGCCGCAACCGCTGGGCCGGGTCGGGGGCGGAGTAGAGTTCGGCCAGCACCTGCAGCAGCTGCCGGCGGCGCAGCTCGTTCCAGGTCGAGGGCACCTGTTTGACGACGGTGCCGATTTGTAGCGTTTCCATGCCCCGAAATTGCCGGAGCCTGCCTCGGTACAAAAGGACACAAAAAAGCCCGCCGGTGGGCGGGCTTTCGTGGTTTCAGTAATAGGTGGGGCTTAGTCCACGGGCGTCAGGAAGCCGCAGGCGACCAGGTCGGTGATGAAGTTTTCCACCGAGTCGGTGCGCACGGTGGAGCCGTCCTGGATTTTGGAGCGGGCAGCCAGGTCTTCCATGTAGTCCTCGATGCTGACCGAGGGCACCCAGCCCATGCCGTCCTGGCGCAGGGCTTCGACTAGTTCCACAGCGGAGGCGGCCTCTACGTGGCCGCCTCCTTCAATTTCGTATTTCATAAGTAGGGGTTAGCGGGTGGCCAGCACCGTGCGGCGGCGCTGGTAGTAGGTGGCAATATCGCGCTGGTTGAAGGTAGCCAGCTGCTCGACCGGCAGGGCCGGGGTGGCGAGGTGCTGGGCCGAGTAGTCGATAAGGTTGTGCAAGAACTTGACCCAGAAGCTGATTTTCTCATAGTCGGTGCTGCCCGAGTGCTGGCGAAATTCTACGGTGCCGTGGCGGCGAAAGCTCTGCATGTTGACCTTGAAGTAGCGGCTGTTGCCGTTGGCGGCCGTGGTTAGCTCGTCGGCGGTGGTGGCGGCCAGCAGCTGGCGCTCGGCTTCGGCCTGGGTGCGGCCCCGCAGCAGGCCCAGGCAGTAGGTGTTGGCGTTGCCGCGCCGGGCGCTGGGCATGAGCTGGTCGATGGTGGGCTCGAGCACCAGGTAGTTGCGCACTACCTGGCGCAGGTGCTCGATGCGCAGGTCGCGGGCGCCGAAGTGGACGTGCAGGCCGCAGGAGTTGTTGACCTGGGCGCCGCAAATTTTGAGGGCGCGGCAGGCGCGGGCCAGGTCTTCAAGGCCCTCGTAGCCGCGCAGGATGGGGCTTACCAGCTCGAAGGCGTTGGGGCCGGTGATGCTGCCGTCGCTTACTACTTTCCAGTGGGGGGTGGCGTCGTGGGTGTAGCCCGCGTCCTGGGCTTGCAGGCCCTGGGCGCGTAGCTCGGCCAGCAGGGCGGCGCGGGTTACGCCGAACGCCTCTATCTCTACGCCGAAGGTGCGGGTGAGCGCCCCAGGGGTGAAGGCTACCGGCGTAACCAGGGCGCGGGGCGCGGCGGGGGCCGTGGTGCTGCGGCCGGCGGCGAGCCAGGCGGCGTAGACGTTCTGGGCGAAGCCGTAGCCTACGCCCAGCAGGCCGGCTACTTCGCGGCGGCTCAGGCCCAGGGCGAAGAGCTGCTGCATTTTCCAGGTTTTGGTGGTGCCTACGGTAGCGAGGATTTGGGCGGCGGTCATGGCGGTAAGTCGTTGTGCTTGTTTCGTTTAAGTAGGACAAAGCACGCATCGACTGACCCCATAAGTCAAGTTAAATCACTCGTTTTCAAGTTATTCCATGAACGTTTAAGTTTGTGACTAGCAGGGTGCAAAAGAGCCTCGCCGGGTAGGCAAGGCTTTCTTCTACTTGGACTCTAGCCATTCAATCAATCTGCGAACAGGTGCCTGTAGCTTCGAAATAGCGCGGTTGAGGTCACTCTGTGCTTCATCGAGTTTAGTTCGGGTTTTCTGCGAGGGGCTTTTACCTGTCATGTCCGAGCTTTTTGCCCGTTCAACCTCTCTATCCAAGACTAAGTCGATGGAATTTATGACGCTGTTTTTCCTCTTTTCTAATTCTTCCTCATCACCTACTTGGGGCGTAATGCGGCCTATTATTTCGCAGGCTTTCTCAGCATAATAGTTTAAAGTAGAAGGTGATGCATTGTCAAAGGCTTTGCTGGCTTCAGTGAGAGCTGTAACAGCTGCTAGGTAGTTCATAAAAGAAAAAATGATTATTGATTGACGAAATAACAAAAGCCCCGGAGTCGGCCGGGGCTTTTGCAAAGATTCTACAAATCCGGGTCTAGCTCCCTGACCCGCTTTTCGAGGGCGGCGATGACCTCCACGAGCTGGTACTCGAACTTGGCCAGGGGCACCAGGGGCTGGAGGTTGTAGCGCTGGAGGATTTCGTATAGCTCCACGTCGTCGACGGCGAGGGGCACCACCAGGGGCGGGGGAACTTGCCGCTGGGCGGGCTTGCCGGTGGGCTGCTCGTCGCCGGCATCGTCGGGCAGGGGGGTGCGGCCGAAGCCGATGGGGGGCTGATTGTTCTTCGCCATGACTACGCTGCCGCTAAGAGGATGGACGGAAGGGGCTCGCTCAGCTTCACCAGGTGCTGGAGCCCGTACACCAGCATCAGGTAGGAGTCGGCATCGCGGCCGGCGGGGAAGTCGGGGCCACGGCCCTCGGCGGCCAGCGCGTCGAGCGCTTGGTCGAGGCCAGCCAGCACCAGGGCCGCGCCCCGGAGCCGGAGCAGCTCGTGGATGGTGTCGAGGTCGGTGGGGGCGAAGGTGCCGTGCAGCGCCAGGCGGGCAATGAGCGAGGCGTACTCGTGGGCCAGGTCGACCGGGCATGGGTCGGCGGGGCGGGTGTAGGCCAGGCGCATCATGCTTCGCCGATGAGGATGGTGGCACCCGTGGTGACTTCGCGCTTGGTGGCGGTGCAGGCGAGCACGAAGTCGAATAAGGCGTTGAGGTTCTGGCTCTCGTCGGGCAGGAAGGTGCCGCCCTGGCCGAGGTAGTCGAAGAAGAGCCGGTTGAGCGTCACGCCCAAGTTGGCAGGCTCGCTGAGGCAATTCAGGAGCTTCTCCAGGGGCTTTTTCAGCACCCTGGTTTGGAGTTCAGTCGCATTAGCGGCTGTTACAATGGTGGGTTTCATCGGGTTTGTTGTGCGGTAAACTGATGATGGGAAATGAAAAAACCACGGCAAAGAGTTGGACAAAGAGGTGCACAACAAACCCAGTGGATTTACCGTGGGGGCCTTACGGACACCCCCCTCTCTGCCCAACCTTTGCCGTGGTTGGAAAACGCTATGACATGGAAATGCCACTCAAAAAGCCCCGACTAGGTTTTGAGTGGCAGTCGCTCCACTGAATCTGTTGTGCGGGGCAAACATACGACCCAGAAGCTAGGCAGTAACATTTTCATCTGGCAAGCCTTAAGTATGCATACGAGCACGCGATAACCGTCAAGAAAGAGTCAGATTGGCTAGGCCGTCCAAATTCATGTCGCTGTGTATGTACTCAACATATTGTCATACAGAATTTTACGTTAGAATCGATTAGTCGCCTTTTGCTAACGCTCTTGGATTACGCGCTGCCCGCCCTATGTTTGGAAAACGGGCCGCCAAAATGCACTAACACCACGCCCTGCTCCTTGACCACAGCACCCGCAAAACCGACCTAATGAACGAAAATAAGAGTAGGTATGGAGAATCTTAAGATTTTACCTCTCTTTGTAGGCATTCGCAACTCAGCGAATAGGTGTCCGCGACTTCACACGGACTTAGTAGCCCTATGGCAACTAAAAAAAGGACCAGGCAGAAGGTTGAGCTCCCCAGCCTGGTCCAATTTCTGAATCTGATACTCAACCTCTGGCGCGTCTTGCACGACCACAGTTAGTATCAGCTTGCTCACCGAAGCCTCGCCCTCGTACGGCGGGGCTTCTTTGTGTTAGGGCGAAAGATATAACACGGCCGCCACTTAACGCATCATGACCCCGTTTAAGTTTTAGACCCGTTCGCTGGAGCAGGTGGGCTGCTGCTCATGGAAGCCACGAGCAGCTACCAAAGTGGCCGTAGCTCCGCTGGAGCTGGTGGGCGAGGCGGGAAGGTCGGAGTGGGCACGAAAAAGCCCGCCTGCACTAAGTGCGGCGGGCTCACCTTATTAGTTACCCGTCTCTAGGTAAATAATAAGTAAATTTCTTGCTAGCACATACAGGGAAAGTGTTAGTGGAAGATGGCAGGGGGGTGCGGTAGGATACTTATTGGGAGCACAAAGATACGCAAGAAAAACTTTTTAGGTGCTAAAAGTTACTTTTTAAGCGGCAATCTCTGGCTAGTTTGGCCTAAAGAAGGGCGTGCTTCTCACTGAGTTAGCACTTTTTAAGCTGTAATACTAGCTATTTTGGTCACGTTTAGCGGGCTTTATAGGCCGTTAGCGGCTGGCGCTTCTAGCCACCCACTCTATCTCCTCTGCTAGCTTAGCCGACTCCGATGGCCAATCGAAATAGTTCCCGGTACTATGCACTTCTTGCCACTGAGCGTCTAAGTACTCCTTAAAGTGAGTTACCCGGTCTGTCCGGTCATCCACGTTCGAGGCGCTCTTATTCCAAGCAGTGTTCTTGCCAAAGATAGGCGTGTCAATGATAATGGCGTCCACGTAAGTGAACTTAGAGGGTAGCCGCTTTAGATGATAGGCTCCCAAGGAGGTGATACGCAGTTTAACAGGTGTGCCATGTGCCAGTCTGCTTCCTTTCTCGGAAGTCTCCAGCATCCCTTTCGCGTAGGCTACATCAATGACGCTATCAATTTGGTCGGGGTTGAAGCCAAAGCCTTGAATTGCGCTGTACACCGTAGTCGTATCCACAAAACCATCATGCCTACTATTAACCGATGAGGCGTGCAGCACACTCAGCAGGATGGGCATCAAAAAATGCTCTCTCGGGTCATAATGCCGAACATCAAAGATGTTAGCTATTTGAGAGGAATTGGGATTGTAGTGAATGTTGTCGCCGTAGATGATAGCCCGCAGAAACTCATACGTTTTGATAGAGTAACTACCCTTGTAGTCGACGACCTCCAGGATTTTTTTGGTGTTGGTATAGCCACTACCGAAAAAGTCCTTGACCATCTCAATCGACTTTCTGATGTTGCCATTCGACACGTTGTCAATCAACTCATAGAGGCTCGGGTCCTTATGTAGCGAGTCGAGCAGCACACCTATCAGCCCGTCAAGCTTGCTGAACGTAACATCAAGGTCCAGCAGGGTCAAGGGTGTTTCCCCTCGGGCAATCTTCTGCGCAAAAAGCAGCCGCTTCGTTATTACCTCGCTCACTCGGGGAGGAGCGATGGTAAACGCCTTGGTGTGGTAGCCGCTAAGAGCACCAGTAGACTTTTTAGCCCTATGAAAAGTCTCAGGCCGTAGCGCCAGGAACACGATAACAGACCAGCGCGAAGCAATCTCTTGCGCGACTAAGAATGCTGTTTCTTGGTCAGAATCATTGCGTTGGTCGCAATTGTCAATAAAAATGACTACCTGCTTGCTTTGACTCTTGCCGATGTGATGCAAAGCGTTTTTTAGGTGCTCGCCTTTGTTTTTTGTCTTCTGCTCCAAGAAGTTAAGCTCTTTGAGCAATGCCATCTTCTCGTCTATCTCATACAACCGCTTTACCGCAACACTTTTCTTGAATTCACTCAGGTCTACGTAGTAGCAGTGCCTAACGAAGTTATCGTCTTCAATGTCAATGCCGTAATTGCTTTTTAGCTGTTTGGCAAGCTCATCCAAAATAGTGGCTTTGATGTCAAACGTCACGATTGCCTGTGAGCCAAGGTCCACCTTCAGTGTTATCGACTTCTCAAACTCAGCTGGAGCTTCGACACGCAGCAGGTTTGTAACGAAAGTTGATTTACCAGCTCCTACGTCACCCACCAGCAGGATAGGCCGCTTGCTCACGCTGTTTGCGATGACGTTAACCAGATTGCTATTCAGCCCTTTCTTGCTGGAAACCGGCTCCAGTATCGCTTTTTGGTCATTATCCTGAAAAAGGTAATTGTAGCGGGTATTCAGAATGTCCTTACTAACTAAGGCATAGCTCGAAAGAGCCCCACTATTGCAGTAGCATTCTTCCAGGAAGATTTTTTCTATGTTTTCATCCCGGATGACATCTTCCAGCACGATGTCGCTGATGATTTGCATTTCATCCTGCACGATGTTCCGGCTCTTGATACCAGGGTACCCATATACCTTAGAAGAAAGCTTCGGGGGTAGCTCCTGGGTTGTCTTGCCCAGCAGTCTATTCACCAAGCGCTTCTCCTGCATACCTGGCTTGGATAGGTAATTCCAAAATTCCTTGAAGTCACTCAGCATACTCTCTAGCGAGTCATACACTAAGGCATTGCCTTCCAGTGGTGGCACAGAATCGCTTCTGCTACCAATAAAGGCAACAAGCTGCCAGCCATTACACACAACAGCAACCTCTACTCCCCGGTCGCGACAGTAAGTGCCTACTTGACGAATAGCCTTTTCTAAATCCTTATTATCGCGGTTGAGATTCTTCAGAGACATCACCTTGCTTTTAGCCCCAGCGTGAAGCTCAAAGTAGTTGCCCTCCCGCTTTGCTTCGACGATGGCTACTTTTCTGGTGAGAGAAAGCTCATAATCAGTGTATTCTCCCTCATAAGATTCCTCGGTATGAATATCCGGCCTTGCCCAACCCAAGCATTCTACTAGTAACTGGTCTACCAAGTGGAATCTAGTAGTTGCCTCATTTCGGTCTAAGTCTTCGCTTTTGAAATACTCAACTAACTTTTCGAGGCTTTTTCTGCCTTCTTCATAACGGTCAATCATAAGAAGCGCAGAATCTAATAGTCTGAAAACCTGTTGTGTGCCAGCGCCAAATTTACCGCTACCCTTTGTCAAGTTTTTTTGACATATTTGTTTAGCATATAGATTATTGCTTTCTAATTGTTGGCTGCTCTACGTCAGGCTGGTGCTACCGGTGGTGGTGGGCAGCCGGGGGCACCAAGCGGAGCGGGTGGGGGCGTAGGCGGTAGTGGGGGAGGGAGGCTGTGAACGGGGTATGCTGAACTATATTAGCTTATCCCTTACACCATCTACAAGGGTAATAACGTACCCATAAGGAGTTTCTGGATAGTATTTTTCTAGCATATCATATAATCCCTGTTCTGTCATTGGCTGTTGATTCACTATCATTGGCACAAATGATTCGATGGGGAATACGAACGCATTTTGTTTGTTTCCAGCATTTGATTTCGAGAGTGAGTTTTTATAGCCAGAGAAATCAGGCCCATTGCGGATGTCTTTGTTTTCTAGCTTAGTTATTCGGCTATCAGAGTTTCGAACCAATTCTAATATTTCCCCTAGAATCTCTTTATCCGGCCTAGCGTCTTTAAGTGGAGTGTTCGCAGTAGTTTCATTCATAATCTGCTCAAAATCAGCCTCGAACTTTGGCCAAGCAATCTCAAACGAGCGAGTTAGAATGGGTTCTGGTAGACTCTTGTCACCCAGGCGAGTATTTAAGTTACTCATTAGCAACTTCATGTCCGATTTTATTGGCCGGGTGTGATTAAACTGTACCAGCGGGCCAGTAATCTCAGATGCTTTTACATCCACCAAAAGCGTATAAACACGTGAGGTAGCTTGGCCTTTTGCTAGTGACCCCGCCTCAAAAAGAATCCAGGGGGCATCTTTGCTCTCAGCTGTCAGGCAAAAAATACCTTGAGTCGAAGCTTCCAGTTCTTCGTTGATTCTGGAAGCCCACTGAGACCCACGCTCTATATCACTGCTCGATATCCAAGGTTCTAGCGATTGGATGACTAGATTCAGCCAGTCGTGAAGCATCTCGGCTACTCTATGGCTACGTTGGCCTGACCAACTGATAAAGACTTTCATAGCGGGGTAGATAGGATTGGTTAGGCAAGCTACACAGAAGCCCCGACTGTTGCCGAGGCTTCTGTGGGTTTCGGGGGTGGTGGTGGGGCTACTGGCTCCAAATCCTCACTTCGGGTGGTGTTTTTGATTTTAGAAAGTGCGTTTCCAGCAAAGCGAAGTGTGGATTCCGCACTTCGCTTTGCTGGAAACGCACTTTCTAAACTTGATTATTCGGTTCACCGCTTCCCGCAGCCTGGTCGTAGTCTAGCTTGAACTGCGCATTTTGGAGACGCTGCAAGGGGTTGCCGATTAGCTTGTTCTCAGCCTCCAGCTCGTGCAGGCGCTGCACCTGCTCGGGCGAGTTGGCCTCAATCTGCTGGCGCAGGCGGGCTATTTCGGCCGCGTTGCTGGCCTTGCGCGTCACCTCGCGCTGGGCCTGCCGAATCTTGCCGTGGAAGTGCTGGTAAAGGATGTCGTAGCACTCGCGCTTGTAGGCAGTAAGGGCGGCCCGGGTTTCGGGCTTCATGGTGTTCGATTGCTTGATGCCGAAAATCCAGCCGTAGATGAACTCCTCGGGTAGGCAAGTGTAGGGCCGCGCCCGGTCTTCGGAAGGGAGACGGGTTGTGTGTTCACACACCTCGCCACTTAGCATATCATCGGTTTTAAGCTCTCTGATTTGCCAGTCAGCATCTACGCCGAGCGCCTCACACAAGGGTCGAATCAGGACTAGGTTGATGCCCTCACCAGTTTCGAGGTAGTAGATGGGATTCTCTTGGAAAAAGACGGTTTTAAGTGTGCTACCCATGTGGTATTTATCTGACACAGAAACGATTAGCCGCTCTGTGTTGCAAATGTAGTACAAATACTTGACTGTCAAATATTTAAGACAGATTTGTCTAAAACATTTTTGCCTGGACACGAAAAAAGCCCCGCCAATCGGCGGGGCTACTAGCATGAGTGAGCACAGAAGCTAGCTGTTATTCTTTAACCCTAGCGTATTCCCCATCCTCCGTGACTAGGATATGGTCTGTATCCGCGAGGTACACGATGTCAATCGTCCCAGCCAAGGGCACATTAAAGATAACTTTTTTACCCTCCTTGTCATAGGTAGCGGGAAACTCATGCTTTTTATCCCCAACAACCAAAATATCCCCCTTCTTTTCGATGGATAAGATGGGCCGGGTCGGCACCTTTATCGATTGCCATTTGCCTAAAAACTTGTCGGGGCCACTATTCGAGGAGCAAGAGGCCAGCGTTGTCGCGGCCAGCGTCGACAGGATGAATAAATACTTCTTCATGGTAGAGCTGGAAAACTAAGTGAGCCGGAAAATCTGGTTAGGAGCTTCCCGAGAGGGTGAATGGCTCAAAGCTAGCTTTGTTTCTGCTTACTCTCTAGGCTAGCCGATGTTCCAGGCAGTTCCTTTTCCCCATCAGGTAAGAGCAGGTTCACCACGAAGCGCACCTTCTTAACCTTCTTGGCATCGGTGATATCCTCGGCAGCTAGTATCTCCTTGAGCTGCCGATACCGCTTGCGGGCGTTCTTGAGGATGTGGCGCAGCTTGGCCAGCTCCTCGTCGGGCGTAGCCACCGGTGGCGGGCTCTCCCGGTAGAACTGGGCGGCCAGGTTAAGCGCCGTAAAAGCTGGCTCTAGGTCGAGTCCCGCTTCAGCAGCGGCCTGCTTGGCTTGAAGGATGTGGGGTGGGTCGGGCGGCAGCGTAGCCATGTGGCGGGGCGTAGTGGGCCGCGAAGTAAGCATAGAAAAGCCCGCCTGCACCAAGTGCAAGCGGGCTTTTCGCCTCAGAGCAGCGCGGCTACTCGTCGTCGGTAGCGGTACACCAGCGCCCCAAGCAGCAAGAGCAGCAGTACCACGGCCCCGGCGGCCAGCGCCCAGGGTGGGAAGCCGGTGCGGGTAGTGGCGCCGGCCGTGGCCCCGGGTGCGGTCGCCACGGCGCCCCCGTGCTGGCCGGTCCTGGTGTTGTCCTGGGCCTGGCTCGTGCCGGTGGCGAGAGGCGCGTTGGCCTTGGCCACGAAGGTGCCCCCGTCCTGGGCGCGGTGGTCGCTGCGGTCTTTGTAGGTGCCGGCGTAGTAGTTCTTAGCCACGATGAGGGTGCGGGCCGAGTCGTTGCGCACCACCGGCGGGTGCCAGGGCTGGCCCTCAAGCAGGGCGCAGCTGCTCAGGTAGCGTGCCCCGGCCAGCAGCAGGGCCAGCCAGAGCACGAGGCGGATGCGAGTAGAAGTAGTTGGGCTCATCAGTAGCTCCAGTTAGCAGCGGCGTAAATCTCTCCTCGCCCCCGGCTCAGGCGATGCACCCCGGCATTAGCCAGCCGGCCGGTGTTGCCCTCAATAGTCACGAAGCCATTGCGGGCGCGGGCCTCCACGCAGCCGATGTGCCCGATGCGCTTGGCGGCCGGGTTGTAAAAGCCCACCCGGTCGCCGGGCTGCACGTTGTCGACACTGCCACGCACGCCCTGCAGGAAGAACGTGCGCGGGTTGCTGAGCAGGAACCAGTACCGCGCCCCGCCAGCAGCGGCCGGGAAGGGCAAGGCGCAGCGGGCGTTGGCCGTGGCCTGGAACGAGCCGCACCACTCCTCACCGGCGTGGTTGCCGGTGGTGCGCTGGTAGCTCTCGACTTCGGGGCCGCGATTGTAGCCGTGCTCGCGGACGTAGAGCTGCGAGGCTTCCCAGGCCAGGATGCGCTGGGCGTTGGCCTGCTGGGTAGCGGGCGGGGGAACTAGGCGGCCTGGCTGGCTCCATGCCACATGATGGCAAAGCAGAGCAAGTAGGCCGACCACAAAAAGGCGAAGAATTGCATTTTTTGCCACGGGGTCAGAGATAAAAAGGTGGGGGTGAAACTCCGGCGCAGCCAGCGCGGGATGATGGGCAGGTTAAAGCGCAGGCCCAACCAGAGGAAGCCGTGGGCGAAGACGAACACGAAAGCCGTAAGCACGACCTTGTGCAGTTGGGTGGCCGTAAGGGGGGCCACGTCGGGGAAGTACCAGGCAAAAGCCCACTGGATGGGGTACCAGAGCAGGGCCACGAGCAGGGCCAGGTGCAGCTCGTTATGGCGGAGCAGCCAGCCGTAGAGCAGCTGGTACCAGGCCAGGTGGCGGGGGTTGCGGTCGTGCAGAAATGCGCGCATAGGGAGTGGGGTGCCGGTCTTATTCCGGCTGAATGGGGTGAATGACAGGGGGTTCGGGCAGCTTGCCCAGCAGATTCTGGCCGTAGAGCCAGCGGTCAAGTACCTGGAAGGCATTGAGCAGGGTGCTGTAAGCTTTTTTGAGCGCGGTCAACTCCTCATGCTGACGCTCCACCTTGCCGGCGTAGTCCTTCAGGTTGGTAGTGACCAGGCCCAGCTCCGTGCGCAGGGCAGTGGTTTCGGCCTTGCCGGCCTGGATGGCATCCTCCACCTGCTTAAGCGTACGCACGATAAACCAGCCCACGAGCGCGAACAGGCCGGAGCAGAGGGCGATAACCAGCGCCAGCGCCAGGTCTTGGCTGCCGGTGGTAGAGGGAAGGTGGGGCATGGCTTAGCAGAATTTATAAGTCTTGGAATCGGGCGTATTGAGCGGGGTAACCACCTGATTCGGCGCGGTGTAAGCGCTGGAGGCGAAGTAGGTGGCGAAGCGCGTGGCCGAGGCCGTGCGGTC
This sequence comes from Janthinobacterium lividum, assembly GCA_050954465.1. Classification (GTDB taxonomy): domain Bacteria; phylum Bacteroidota; class Bacteroidia; order Cytophagales; family Hymenobacteraceae; genus Hymenobacter. The sequence continues at coordinate 2,354 of JBPBPU010000044.1, read as the reverse complement.
GAGGTAGCCCGTGAGTTGGCGCAGGTAGCGCGCGCCGGCCAGGCGGGCGTTGGTGGCCTTGCTGGCCAGCAGCTGGTCGAGGCCGGCGTCGGCTTCCTTCGCGTTGCTGTCGTCGACGCGGGCGATGGTGAGGCTGATGCCGTCGCCGCCCAGACTCAGGCCCAGCTCGGGCGCGACGTGGCCGATGGTGAGGCTGGCCAGGGCCGGGTAGACGTAGGTGCGCAGCAGGTTCTCGTTCTCGCTGGTGAGCGCCCGGGTGCGCACCTGCTCGCGCAACTCCTGCAGGAAATCCAGGCCCAGCACCGGCCCCAGCTCAAACGCCTCCAGCTGGCGGCGCACCGGCCCCAGGGCCTCGAACACGGCGCGCGAGGTGCTGATGTTCTGGCACTCCTGAAAGTCACTCGTACTCGTGAATAACTCGCGCCGGTGGCGCCGGCCGGCCGGCGAGGCGGCCCAGGCTTGCAACTCGGGCGCGTCGGCGTGGTGGTCTTCGAGCCACTGCACCAGCGCATCCAGGTCAGCCTGGCCCCGGGCGAGCAGCAGGGCCTGCAGTTGGTTGCTCTGCCACTGAAAAGCCGTCTTGCTCGTGTCGGTGCTCGTGATGTGCAGGCCCGTCTCGTCCACGCTCACCTGGTGCGTGGTCAGGCCGGTGGCCACGGCCAGCCGCGCGAGCGCCGCCTGTACGGCCCGCAGCAGCTGGGCCGCGAGGCCCGCGCCCGCCGGGTCGAAGCCGGGCGCGTCGTAGGCTGCCTGCAGCCAGGTGAGCAGCGGCGCACCGAGCAGCGGGGCGATGGTGCCGGCCTCCCAGGTGGCCAGCTCCAGGGCGATGCTGGGCAGGATGCGCTTGGTATCGAGCGCGACGTAGCTTTTCAACTCGTCGATGGTCTTAAGCAGGGGCATCTTCGGACGGGCTAGCAGACGACTCCTTGGGGGCGTCGGCCGTGTTGATTTGCGGGTTCAGAAAGCGGAATTCGAGGTCGGCGTCCCAGCCGTTGTAGTCGCGCACGAAGTTGAGCACCTCCAGCAGCAAGTCCTGGTGGAAGCTGTGGGTGGCCATGAAGGCGTTGTAAGCCACCCGCTTGTCGGAGCCCGAGCCGGCGCCTATGCCCTTGCCCGGCGAAATGCCCGAGAGCGTAGGGTCGACCTGCAGGGCGGTGTAGATGTGGGAGCTGGCCTCCTGCGAGTCCTCGATGTAGAGGCCCGACTTGATTTTGTCGTCGATGGCCGTGACCGTGAACACCCTAATCGTATTGCCCGGGTTCTGCGGGTCGGGCATGGTCACGGTCAGGATGGACTTGCCGGCCCCGTTAGTGCCGGCCATCGTGCGCTCGAAGGCGTCCAGCTCCTCGGCAATGATGCCCTTGCGCTCGCTTTCCTTCTTCTCGGCCCAGTCCGGGTACTTCCAGCTCCAGTAGCGGATGTCGGCCTCAATCACGTACTTGATGGAGAGCTGGTTGATGAAGAGCTGCTTCTTAAACTCGGGGATGGCCTGCGCCACATCGAGCCAGCCGCTCTTGATGATGACGTTCCAGACGGCCAGCTGGTAGAGCGCCTGGCCCGGCGAGGGCAGGGCCAGCGGGTAGACGTACTTGAAGCCGCGCTTGTCCTGGCGCAGGGCCTCCACGGGGGAGAAGTAGGGGTCGAGCACCGGCACGCGCTCGGTGAAGGCGTCGCCGGGCGTGGCCCCCGGCCACATGGCCGAGATGTAGACCCAGGGCGGCACGGCCTGGCCCGGCTGCTGGGAGGAGTAGCGGCAGAAAGGCGTGTCCTGGATGGCAATGCTGGTGATTTGGCTGCGGTCGCGGCTGAGCACCAGCTCGGGAAACGCCATGCTGAAGTACATGAGCCCCTGCAGGCCCTCGAAGCCGAAGCGCGGCAGGTTGCTCTGGCGGAAAAACTCCCGCACCACCGCATCGTTCGTGCGCTGAAATATCTCCGTGCCGTCCGGCTTGTAGCCCGTGACCTTGCCGTAGACGATGCCCTTGCCGTAGACGGCGCGGGTTTTCCAGTCCAGCACCGGCCCGATGACGGTGTTCTTGGCGATGGTGGCCAGCACCTGCTGCGGGAAATCGTTGCCCGCGCCCCACGGGGCGACCAGGCCGGTGGTAGTCAGGCGGTCAACGGGGGCGCTGGGCGTGGCCGCGCCGGGTTTGGCGGCCGGGTTGCCGCCCGAAGCACTGAGTGCCCCAGGCAGGCGCACGGCCGCGCCCAGGCCCCGGTGATACGCCACGCCGTTGCCGGCAAAGACAAGCTGCTGCATGGTTAGAGGTAGACTTTGCGCCCCGCGACGTGCGTGAGCAGGTAAATGTGAATTTTGACCAGCTTGCCGGTCTGCGTGTTGACCAGGTTGCGGG
>JBPBPU010000022.1:0-35818 GCA_050954465.1 Janthinobacterium lividum | reverse complement strand
ATGGCCACCCACAGCTTCCACCAGGACTTGCTGCTGGAGGTGCTCAACTTCGTGCGCGACTACAACGGCTGGGACGCCGACCTCGAATTCCGCTTTCTAAACCCGCAAATCAACACGGCCGACGCCCCGAAGGAGTCGTCCGCTAGCCCGTCCGAAGATGCCCCTGCTTAAGACCATCGACGAGCTGAAAAGCTACGTCGCGCTCGATACCAAGCGCATCCTGCCCAGCATCGCCCTGGAGCTGGCCACCTGGGAGGCCGGCACCATCGCCCCGCTGCTCGGTGCGCCGCTGCTCACCTGGCTGCAGGCAGCCTACGACGCGCCCGGCTTCGACCCGGCGGGCGCGGGCCTCTCGGCGCAGCTGCTGCGGGCCGTGCAGGCGGCGCTCGCGCGGCTGGCCGTCGCCACCGGCCTGACCACGCACCAGGTGAGCGTGGACGAGACGGGCCTGCACATCACGAGCACCGACACGAGCAAGACGGCCTTTCAGTGGCAGAGCAACCAGCTCCAGGCCCTGCTGCTCGCCCGGGGTCAGGCCGATGTGGATGCGCTGCTGCAGTGGCTCGAAGACCACCACGCCGACGCGCCCGAGTTGCAAGCCTGGGCCGCCTCGCCGGCCGGCCGGCGCCACCGGCGCGAGTTGTTTACCTGTACGGGTGACTTTCAGGAGTGCCAGAATATCAGCGCCTCGCGCGCCGTATTCCAGGCCCTGGGGCCGGTGCGCCGCCAGCTGGAGGCGTTTGAGCTGGGGCCGGTGCTGGGCCTGGACTTTCTGCAGGAGCTGCGCGAGCAGGTGCGCACCCGCACGCTGAGCAGCGAGAACGAGAACCTGCTGCGCACCTACGTCTACCCGGCCCTGGCCAGCCTCACCATCGGCCACGTCGCGCCCGAGCTGGGCCTGAGTCTCGGGGGCGACGGCATCAGCCTCACCATCGCCCGCGTCGACGACAGCAACTCGAAGGAAGCCGACGCGGGCCTCGACCAGCTGCTGGCCGGCAAGGCCACCAACGCCCGGCTGGCCGGCGCCCGCTACCTGCGCCAGCTCACGGGCTACCTCGACCGCACGGCCTCGGCCACGCGCTTCGCCACCTACTTCGCCTCCAGCGCTTACACCGCGCCGAATCAAGTGGTTACCCCACTCAACACGCCCGATTCCAAGACTTATAAATTCTGCTAAGCCATGCCTTACCCCGCCATGCCTACGGGCAGTAACCCCGCCCTCATCCTCTCGCTGGCTATTACGCTCAGCTCCTTCCTGCTGGTGTTGGTGGGCTGGTTCATCGTGCGCACGCTCAATAAGGTGGAGGATGCCATCAAAGAAGGCAAGGCCGAAACCACCGCCCTGCGCACCGAACTCGGCACCGTTACGGCCAACCTGAAGGACTACGCCGGCAAGGTGGAGCGCCAGCACGAGGAACTGACTGCTCTAAAGAAAGCCTACGCCACCCTGGAGCGCGCCTTCCAGGTACTCGACCGCTGGATTTACGGCCAGCACCTGCTGGGCAAGCTACCCGAACCACCCACCATTCACCTTATTCAGCCGGAATAAGACCGGCACCCCTTTTCTCCCATGCGCGCATTTCTGCACGACCGCAACCCCCACCACCTGGCCTGGTACCAGCTACTCTACGGCTGGCTGCTCCGCCACAACGAGCTACACCTAGCCCTGCTCGTGGCCCTGCTCTGGTATCCCATCCAGGTGGGCTTCGCCTGGTACTTCCCCGACGCGGCCCCGCTAAGTTCCACCCAGCTGCACAAGCTGCTGCTCACGGCCCTGGTGTTCGTCTTCGGCCACGGCTTTCTCTGGCTGGGCCTGCGCTTTAACCTGCCCATCATTCCGCGCTGGCTCAAAAAGCGCTTTACCAAAACCTTCTTATCCCTGACCCCGTGGCAAAAAATGCAATTCTTCGCCTTTTTGTGGTCGGCCTACTTGCTCACCTTTGCCATCATGTGGCATGGGGCCAGCCAGGCCGCCTAGTTTCCCCGCCCGCCACCCAGCAGGCCAACGCCCGGCGCATCCTGGCCTGGGAAGCCTCGCAGCTCTACGTTCGGGAGCACGGCTACAATCGCGGCCCCGAAGTCGAGAGCTACCAGCGCACCACCGGCAACCACGCCGGTGAGGAGTGGTGTGGCTCGTTCCAGGCCACGGCCAACGCCCGCTGCGCGCTGCCCTTTCCGGCTGCGGCCGGCGGGGCGCGGTACTGGTTCCTGCTCAGTAGCTTGCGCACGTTCTTCGTGCAGGGCGTGCGCGGCAGTGTCGACAACGTGCAGCCCGGCGACCGGGTGGGCTTTTACAACCCGGCTGCCCGGCGCATTGGGCACATCGGCTGCGTGGAGGCCCGCGCCCGCAATGGCTTCGTAACCATTGAGGGCAACACCGGCCGGCTGGCCAATGCCGGGGTGCATCGCCTGAGCCGGGGGCGAGGAGAGATTTACGCCGCCGCTAACTGGAGCTACTGATGAGCCCGACCACTTCCACTCGCATCCGCCTCGTGCTCTGGCTGGCCCTGCTGCTGGCCGGGGCACGCTACCTGAGCAGCTGCGCCCTGCTCGAGGGCCAGCCCTGGCACCCACCGGTGGTGCTCAGCGACTCGGCCCGCACCCTCATCGTGGCTAAGAACTACTACGCTGGCTCCTACAAAGACCGCAGCGACCACCGCGCCCAAGACGGGGGCACCTTCGTGGCCAAGGCCACCGCGCCGGTTGCCACCGGCGCGGGCCAGGCCCAGGACAACACCAGGGCTGGCCAGCATGGGGGCGCCGTGGCGACCGCGCCCGGGGCCACGGCTGGCGCCACAACCCGCACCGGCATCCCACCCTGGGCGCTGGTCGTCGGGGTCGTGGTACTACTGCTCTTGCTGCTCGGGGCGCTGGTGTACCGCTACCGAAAGCGTTTGCTGACCCTGCCGTGAGGAATAACCAGACCCGACTGCGCAGCAGTCGGGTCTTTTGTTTTTACCTTCGCCCCGCGAGTACTTCCTGGAAAAAACCATCCCGTTCGCCTCGGCCGATAGCATTCGGCCGGGGGAGTAGGGGAGGAGTGTGACCTCCGTACACTAGGCGAACGGCTTGGAAGTACTCGCAGCAATTTCTCCCGGCTTTGCCCGCTGCTCATGGCTACCAAGAAAAAGGATGCTCCCATCGGCTTCGGCCGTAAGCCCATGCCCACCGAGGCAGGGGATGAATTCGAGGACGAGCAGCCCGCCCAGCGGCAAGTGCCCCCGCCCCTGGTGGAGCCCATAGCCGTTGACGACGTGGAGATGTACGAAATCCTCCAGCGCTACAACCTCCAGCCCCTGGTGCCCCTGGCCAAGTTCGAGTACCAGCTCGTGGAAGTCATCGCTGCCCTCGAAAAGCGGGTGCGCGAACTAGACCCCGACCTCTAAACTCCGTCTTTCTCTCTGAAGCCTCGGCCACCGCCGGGGCTTTTTTCGTGCCCGATTGCACCGTGCCAGTCGGGCACTTGAACGTTCATGGAATAACTTGAAAACGAGTGATTTAACTTGACTTATGGGGTCAGTCGATGCGTCCTTTGTCATACTAAAACGCACGAAACCGACACCTTACGAACATGACCGCCGCCCAAATCCTCGCCACCGTAGGTACTACCAAAACCTGGAAAATGCAGCAGCTCTTCGCCCTGGGCCTGAGCCGCCGCGAAGTAGCCGCCTTAATGAACGTGGGCTACGGCTTCGCCCAGAACGTCTACGCCGCCTGGCTCGCGGCCGGCCGCAGCACTACGGCCCCCGCCGCTCCCCGCGCCCTGGTCACGCCGGTCGCCTTCACCCCTGGGGCGCTTACCCGCACCTTCGGGGTAGAGATAGAGGCTTTTGGCGTAACCCGCGCCGCCCTGCTGGCCGAGCTACGCGCCCAGGGCCTGCAAGCCCAGGACTCGGGCTACACCCACGCCACCACCCCCCACTGGAAAATAGTAAGCGACGGCAGCATTACCGGCGCTAATAGCTTTGAGCTGGTAAGCCCGGTACTACGCGGCCTCGAAGGGCTGGCCGAACTAGAGAAAGCCTGCCGCGCCCTCAAAATTTGCAACGCCCAAGTAAATAGCTCCTGCGGCCTGCATGTACACTTCGGGGCCCGCGACCTAAGCGTAGAGCACCTGCGCCAGGTAGTACGCAACTACCTGGTACTCGAGCCCACCATCGACCAGCTCATGCCCACCGCCCGCCGCGCCAACAACGCCACCTACTGCCAGGGCCTGCTGCGGGGCCGCACCCAGGCCGAAGCCGAGCGGGCCATCCTGACCGCTACCTCGCCCGAGGCGCTGGCCACGGCCGCCAACGGGGGCAGCCGCTACCACAAGGTCAACCTGCAGAGCTACTTCCGCCAACACACCGTAGAATTTCGCCAGCACAGCGGCAGCACCGACTACGAGAAAATCAGTATGTGGGTGAAATTTTTGCACAACCTCATCGACTACTCGGGCCAACACCTCGTAACGCCAGCCCTACCCGTAGCCGCCCTTACTACCTTTAACCAGCGCGACATCGCCACCTACTACCAGCGCCGCCAAACGGCCCTGGCTACCCGCTAAGCTTATGAAATACGACATCCTGGGTGGCGGCCAACTGGAGGCCGCTACCCCCCTAGAAGTAGCCGAGGCCCTGCGCCTAGACGGCATGGCTTGGAACCCCACGGTGGGTATCGAGGATTTTATGGAAAGCATGGCCGAGGGCTGCTATAAGCAGCGCCTGGTCGTCGTGCGCACCGACTCGGTCGAGCACTTCGTGGCCGACCTCGTGCAGCACGGCTTCCTGACGCCTGTGGACTAAGCCCTACTATTACTGAAACCACGAAAGCCCGCCCACCGGCGGGCTTTTTTGTGTCCTTTTGTACCGAGGCAGGCTCCGGCAATTTCGGGGCATGGAAACGCTACAAATCGGCACCGTCGTCAAACAGGTGCCCTCGACCTGGAACGAGCTGCGCCGTCGGCAGCTACTGCAGGTGCTGGCCGAACTCTACTCCGCCCCCGACCCCGCCCGGCGCCTGCGGCTGCTGAGCCTGCTCACGGGCTTTCGCCCGCTCGTGCTCACCGCCCTGCCGCTGGACGTGCTGGCCCAGCTGCTGCCACTCACCGACTGGCTCACCTCGGCGGCCCACCTGCTCACCGAGCAGCTGCTGCCCACCCTGCACCTGCCCGGCCGGCACGTAAGCGAGCGGCCCACCACCTGGCACGGCCCGCTGGGGCAGTTTCGCAACCTGCTCTTCGGCGAGTTCATCTTCGCCGACACCTTCTTCGTGCTCTACTGCCTGCACCGCCGGCCCGAGTACCTCGACCAGTTCCTGGCGACCCTTTACCGCCCCGCGCGGCGCGAGGCCAGCCCCGCGCGGGCCGACTGGACGGGCGACATGCGCCTGCCCTTCAACGAGCACCAGCTCGAAGCCCGCACCCCGCGCGTGGCCCTGCTGCCCACCCTTGAAAAGCTGGCTGTGGTGACCTGGTACCGGGGCTGCCGCGCCCAACTCGCCCAGGAATTCCCCGACGTGTTCGTGGCCGCCGACCAGGCTGCCACGGCCGCCAACCAGGCCCCCGACTGGAGCCGGGTGCTGCGCAAGCTCTCGGGCGGGGCCTTCGGCACGGTGGCCCAGACCGCCAACCAGCCCCTGCGCCTGGTACTGGCCGAAATGCAGGACGTCGCCTCCGCCCCTAAACCCCGCTAACCCGATGCGTAACGCTACCTACGAGGGCCTCTTTTACCGCCTGGCCCGCCAGCACCAGCTCATCCGCCACCGCGACGAGTCGCCCCGCTTTGCCCGCCTTATTGTCTCGGTTGACCCCATGCAAAAGCAGGTCGACCTCTACGAGATGCAAACCACGCTGCTTGGCCGCTACCTGCAGGCTGGGGCCGGCGAGCAAGTGCTCGTCATCGAGAGCCTGCAAACTGCTTACCGCGACAATAAAGGCGACAACTACCAGCGCCAGCGCCGGGGCGCCTTCTTCGTGCTCGAGCAAGTGCTCGACAAAGCCAACGCCTGGGAGGCCCTCGACCGCACCGAACTCACCGGCGAGCAGCTGCTCGGGGCCGTGCTGCACGAGTACGCCGACGACCCGCGCGTGCGCTGGGAAGTGGGCAGCATCCAGGCCGACGCCGTGGGGCCGGTCGGCGCCGACCTCACCTGGTACGGCACCCGCTTCGACTTCGAATTTTTCACCCCCGCCACGGCTGCGCTACAGTACCAGCCCACGGCCTTTAACCTGACGCTCTGATGGCCGGCCAACGCTACGCAAAACTGACCCTGCGCCTGTCCTGGTCAACCGACAATTACCAACGGGGTGACCAAACTGCCGAGTTCCGCTTTCAGCTCGGCGGCGTGTGGGAAACCTTCCAGCGGGGAGGCCAGCCGGGCCAACTCGTCGTGCCCAGCCCCAACGACGACGGCATCGCCTACCTCGAACACGGGGCCAACAATCTTATTACCCTGCTGCGGCAGCGCATCCTGAGCCACGGCTACTCCTACGTGGTGAGTGCCGTGCGCCTGGATATGAGCGGGGTAACGGCCCAGGGCGGGGGCAGCTATATCGGCCAGCCCCTGGCCGAGTTCGACCTCACGGCCCAGCTCTACCGCCAGAGTGATGACTTGGACTTTCTGGCCCTGACCACCGCCAACCCCACCGGCTGGCAAGTGGTGCAAAACCTGCCCACCATCCGCCCCGTGCTCGTGGATAGCAGCGTCACCAACGCCCTCATCTACGGCTCGGCCACGGGCAGCATTACCCTCACGCCCAGCAACGGCACGGTGGGCACGTACACGTACCAGTGGGCCGACGAGACCGGCCCGGGCCAGGCCACGCGCACCAACCTGGTGGGGCCGGCCAGCTACGCCTGCACCGTTACCGACGCCAGCGGGGCCTCCACCGACATCACCGTAGCCGTGGGCTCCGACCCGCGCCTGGAGGTGCTCGTCATCAGCACCAGCACCAGCATCGAGCTACAGGTGAGCGGGGGCGTGCCCGGCTACACCTACGCCTGGGCCGATGGCCCCACCGTGGCCCTGCGCACGGGCCTACCCAACGGCACCTACCAGTGCCGCGTCACCGACACGCGGGGGGCCTTCGAGGACGTGGAAGTAGTGCTCACCCAGCAGCCCTACTACTGGAGCCGCAACGCCATCACCCTGGCCCTGGATGCGGGCAACGCCTACCGGGCCGACCCTACCACCAAGCCCAACCTGAGCTTTTTGTGCGAAGTGTGGGTGGAGAAAGTCTACCTGAGCGGGGTCTTTACGCAAGTGGGCACCACCCTGGAGCAGCCCGCTGACCGCGACGGGCGCACCACCTTCGAGGTGCAGGCCCTGCTCGATGTGTTTCTCGACTACCACGTGCCGGTGTCCGGCAGCGCGGCCCCGCAGCTGGCCGCGCCCCTGTTTCGGCGCTTCTACTTAAAGCACGCCCAGCAGTACGGCCTCGTGCCGGTGCCGGCGGCCAGTACCAGCCTCGACTACCACTACGTCGTGCGCGGGGGCCTGAGCTTTCACGAAACCCAAGCGCGTACCTGGTTCACCAGCTACCAACCCAGCGCCCTGCCGCTGCTCAGCTGGGAGCCCCGCACCAAGTACGTCTTCCGCGACCAGCCCGAGTACCTCTACTACCTGGTGCAGGGGGCACCGGGCGACTTCGTGCGCCGGGTGCGGGTGCATCTGAGCGACGGCACTGAGCAACTGCTGGAATACGCTGGGGCTAGTGGGGTGCTTGATTGCGAGGTCTACTGCCTGCCCGTGGGCTACGAGGCCCTGGGCCTGGACGTGCTGCTGACGGCCCCGCAGCCCCGCCAGGTGGTGTGGTGGGAAGTCTGGATGGCCACCTCCAGCGGGTCCGCCGTGCTGAGCGAAACGCGCCGCTTCTACCTCGATACGCGCGTCTTTGCCCAGCGCCGCTACTTCCTCTTTGCCACCAGCCTCGGGGGCATGGCCACCTACGCTGCCCTGGGCCAGGCCCAGCTCGATACGGAGGTCACGGGCGAGGAGTCGGCCCGGTCGCTGCCCCCCGACTACGACGTGCTAGCCGGCGACGTGGCCGTGCTCGGGCGCGCGCTGCGCCCCGTGCTCAAGGTGGCCGCCGGCCCGCGCAGCCAGGCCCAGCTGCGGGCCTCCCAGGACTTGCTGCTGAGCCCGCGCGTGCTGCTGCATCACGGCACGCGCTGGGTGCCAGGCTTTCTCAAGGCCAAGACCGTGACCCTGCTCGACGAGGGCAAGCTGGTGCAAACCCAGGAGTTCGAGTTCACCCAGCCCACCGAGCGGCTCTATACCCCCGACCTATAGCCTTAAACCTGACTCAACATGAAAGTCATTCAAGATAGCCGACCACTCTCCCAATTTACCTATCCATTCCGGGCAACCTGTACGTCCTGCAAAAGCATACTGGAAGTGGAAGAAGGGGATGTAAAAGAGGGGACTGGTGAGAATCAATGGCGTGCGCAGTATTCCTACTGCTACGTGGCGTGTCCACTCTGCCGTTACGAGAACTTAGTAAGGCCCAATAAACTATGATTGGCCTCAAAGTAGCCGGCGGCTGGCTGGAGCTGGCCGCCGGCACCATCACCCTCGATATCAGCAACCCGTTCTTCCAGGCCGACGCGGTGCCTGGCACGCTGAGCTACCCCTTCGGCGTGCCCCTCTCGCCAGGCAACCAGCGCCGGCTCCACTTCCCCCACGTGCGGGCCGACCAGGGCGAGCACATCGCGCCCGAGCCCTGCGAGTTTTATATCGACGGCGTACTGCGCTGGGTGGGCAGCCTGGCCTACCTGAGCGTGGACGAAGAAAAGCAACTCTACGAGTACCACTTCCTGGCCGACGCGGCCGACCTGCAAAGCCGCATCGAGGGCGTGAAGCTGCCGGGCCTCGACCTGGGCACGGCGTCCCTGAGCCTGGTGCCCAACGCCCCGCTCTACGCCCTGCCGTGCGTGCGCAATACGGCCTTCTACGACGCCGAGAAGGTAGCTTACTGCCAGGTACTCAACTATTACCAGGGCGGGGCCTACCAGGCCCTGCCCGGCGGCAAGCGCTCGCCCGTGGTGCCCTTCCTGCGCCTGGTGCCGCTGCTGCAGCGCGTGCTCGCAGCCGTGGGCTATGGCGTGAGCGGGCCGTGGCTCGCCCAGACCGAGGTGCAGCAGCTGGTCATCTACTCCGACCGCGCGGCCGAGGACGACCAGGGCAACGTGCTGCCCACGATTCACCTCAACCGGCACGTGCCCGAGCTGGGCGTGGGCGAGCTGCTGCTGGCCCTGCAGCAGTTCTTCGGCCTGGCCTACGACTTCCACCCCGTGCGCCGCGAGCTGCGCATCCAGGCCCTCTCCGAGGTGGTCGCCGACCAGGGCTACGTGGCCCGGCCGGCCGGCGGGCCGGCCCGCACGACGGCCGTGACCACGGACGGCTTCACGCTGGAAATGGAGCTAGAGGACGACGAGTTGAACAAGACCCTCGACACGGGCTGGGCCAAGCTCGTCATCGGCCAGGGCAAGGAGACCATCAGCACCCGGGCCGGCACGCTGCACGTCGTGCGCGAGGCCGACCCGGTGGACGCCACCCGCCAGTGGCTGCTGCCGGCCGTGGAGGCCAAGGGCGCCTCCCCCGCCTTCGAGACCGGCGACGACTCGCGCTGCGGCCTGCGCCTGCTCTACGACCGGGGCCTGCAAGCTGACAGCCAGGGCCAGCTCTACCCGCTGGCCACCTGGGACGTGCGCACCTACGCCGGCACGCTGGTGGGCGAGAGCACCCTGCATTGGGCGGGAGCGCGGGGGCTCTACGCCACCTGGCACGCCGGCTGGCTCAGCTTTTTAGAGCGGGCCACGAGCAAGGAGCGCGTCATGCCCTTCACCGTGGCCGACCTACTCGCGCTGAGCCCCGCCCGCAAGGAGCTGGTCGAGGGCAAGAAGTACCTCTGGGAGAAAGTCTCCCTGCAGTTGAGCACCGGTGGCCGCGCCCTGGAGTCGGCCACCTTCACTTACCGCTACACCCGCTTATGAATCCGGTTCTTTCCCCGCGTGAGCTGGCCACGCAGTGGCTCGACATCACGGTGGAGCGCTTCGTGGCCAACCTGCGCCGGCTGCGCGTCCAGGACACGGGCGCCCTGCTGGCCAGCTTCCGCACCGACGTCATCGGCGCGGCCCAGGGCGACCAACTGCGCCTGCGCCTCTCCTACGCCCTCTATGGCAAGTTCATCGACATGGGCGTGGGCCGGGGCATGGGAGCCGGCGTCAAAAAAGGCGACGACGGCTACGACCGCATCCGCAATAGCCGGGGCCAGTTCCGGCGCAAAAAGCGCCAGGCCCGCCCCTGGTACTCCACCGAGATGGCCCACCAAACCCATCGCCTGGCCGAGCTGGTGCTCGACCTCTACGGCACGCTCGCCCTGGCCAAGACCCAGGAGGTAGCCAGTCAAACCTCTATTACCCTCTAACCTACCTGTTTATGGCTGCCGATAAAGAACAACGGGAGATTGAAATCCTGCTCAATGCCCAGCAGGCCAACGCCAGCATCAAGGATATGGCCGCTGGCGTGGCCCTGATGAACAACCAGCTCAGCAAGATGGGCCAGGACGACCCACGCCGCGCCCAGCTGCAGCGCGACTTCCAGCTACTGACCCAGCGCGTGGGCGCCGCCCGCGCCGAGATGCGTACCTACGTGCAGACGGAGGAGGAGCTGCAGGCTGCTACCGAGAAGCTCAATAAGGAAAACCAGCAGGTGATTCTCAACGGCCAAAAGCTCAACTCCTCCTTCCGGGACATGAAGGACTCGGCCGCCCTGCTCGAAAAGCAACTCCACGAGCTGAGTGGGGACGACCCGGGCCGGAAGAAAATGCTGGCCGACTACCATGCCCTGCAGGAGCGGATAGCAGGGGTCACAACCGAGATGAAAGGGGCCACCGAAGGCACCGGCTTTTTTAAGCAGGGAATGGCCACTGCCTTTGGGTTTCTGCTCAGCGGCGGCATCATGGGCCTGGCCCAGCAGTTGTTCGGCTTCTTCGCCGCCTCGCGGGAGGAGTACCTGAGCAGCGCCAAGTCGGCTGCCGACCTGGAGGCTACCCTCGTGGCCACGAAAAACGCGGCCGGGCTGACCGCCGATGAAATCCGCGCCATCGGCACGGAACGGGCCAAGTACACGCTCTTCGACGACGACGAGACGAACCGGGCCTCCGCGATGCTGCTCACCTTTAAAAACGTTAAAAAAGGCGTCTTTGAGGAGGCCATCCCGGCCATTCAGGATTTGGCTACCAAGATGGCCGGCGACGGCCCAGCCGACCTCAAAGGCGCCAGCATTCAGTTAGGCAAGGCCCTGAATGACCCCATCGTCGGCGTGACCAAGCTCACCAAAGTAGGCGTGACTTTCACCGAGCAGCAGAAAGAACAGATTGCCGCGATGGTCAAGGCCGGCGACACGGCCGGGGCGCAGCGCGTTATCCTGGGCGAACTGAACTCGGAGTTTGGCGGCTCGGCCGAGGCGGCCCGCAAGGCCGGCGGGGGCATGGCCACGCTCACCATGCGCTTCAACGAGTTCAAGGAAACCGTGGGTGGCAAGGTCAGCGGCGTACTCGACAGCCTGAGCCAGTGGCTGGGCCGGGTACTGGATAAGGCCCAGCCGCTGCTGGACATGGTCAGCGCGTTGGGCGACGAGTTTGCCGACTACTACCACGAAATCAGCGATATCGTGGAGAGCCTGGGCCTCTTCAACTCGAAAACCGATACGGCTAAGCTGGTGGTAGAGGGCCTCAAGTATGCCCTGACCGTGCTGCTCATTCCGCTAAAAGTGGGCCTGCAAGTCAGTAAAGCGCTGGTCGATGCGTTCATCGACTGGTATAACAAGAGTGAGTTGCTGCGGGGCGTACTCGGGGGCCTGGGTGCGGTGGTAGTGCAACTCTTTACCACCATCAAGGACGATGCGCTCAAAATTCTGGGCGGCGTAGGTGATATCATCGTGGGCATTTTCACGCTCGACAAGGCCAAGATTGTGGCCGGCTTTAAGTCGGCGCTGGCGGCCACGGCCGACGTGATGCTGGAGGAGGGCAATAAGGCAGCCGAGGCGTTCCAGAAGGGTTATGAGGCCAACAAAAACAACCACATCACCCGCACCGTGCGGGTGGACACGGAGGAAACGACGACCTCCTCCGGCGGTACGGCTGCCAGCAGCGGGGAGGAAGAGACTGGTGAATCAGCCAAAGCAAAGAAGGCTCGCGAGGCGAAGGAAAAGCGTGAGGCCGCTGACGCCGCCCGGCAGGCGAAGGCAAAGGAGGAGGCAGAGAAGAAGTTGCAGCTCGAACTCTACAACACGGCCCAGGCGGCCTACAACCAGAACGCCACCCTGCGCGAGAAGGAGTTGGCCGATATCGAGTACGATGCCCTGCGCAAAATCAATACGCTCACGGGTTCCGAGCAGCAGATACAGGCGGCCAAGCTGCTGATTGAGCAGGAAACGGAGGACAAGAAACGCGCCCTGCAGGCCAAGTTTGACGAGCAGGACAAGCAAGACCAGCAAAAGAAGCTGGACGAGGCTATCAAATTCAACGACGCGGCGACGGAGGAAGAGCTAGCTCAGTTAGCCCTGTTCCTGGCGCAGAAGGCCCTGACGCAGCAGGAGTACGAAGAGGAAGTGTACCAGACCAAAAAGTTCGCGCTCGACCGGGAGCTGGCGCTCGTGAAGCAGCACTATGGGCAGGAGTCGGCCGAGTATAAGAAGCTCAACGCCGAAAAGCTCAAAGACGAGGCGGCCCACACCACCAAGCAGAAAGCCATCGATGCCGACCTGGCCAAGTTCAAGAAGGGGGTCAGCAAGGTGGAGGAAGTGCTCAACAGCGACAACGTCAAGTTCCTGGAAGAGAGCCTGGGCAAGCAGACGGTGTTATACAAAGCCTTCCAGGTGGCCCGCAAGCTGGCCGCTGCCGCCAAAATCGAAGTCGACCTGGTGGAGGAAATCCAGGGCTATTGGGCCAGCTCGTCCGGGTTTGGCCCGGCCGGCGTCATCTGGGCCGGCATCCAGAGCGGTGTCGCCGTAGTGCGGGCCGGGGTGGCCATGAGCCAGCTCGGGGGCTTCGCCAAGGGGGGAGCCACCGGCGACGGCATCGCCATGCAGCGCCCCTCGGGCAGCCGCACGCTCAGCGCGATGGGCACGGCGATGGGCCTGGGCGTGGGCACCAACGGCAAGCTCGTCGACGCGCAAGGGCTGGAGGTGGCTGGCCTCGTTCACAAGAACGAGTACGTCATCCCGGAGTGGATGCGGGTCGACCCGCAAGTCATCCAGGTGGAGAACTGGCTGGAGGCCCGCCGGCAGCGCGGCTTCTATGAGGGCGGCCCCACCAGCGAGGGCGACACCCGCGCGGCCACCGCCCTGCCGGCCGCCCCGGCCGAGGCGACGGCGAGCAACGCCCAGCTGGTGCAGGTGCTCAGCTCGCTCGACCAGCGCCTGCGCGAGGTGGAGAAGTGGCCGACGCAGCTGGAGGTGGTGCTCGACCTGCTGGGCCTCGACCGGGAGCAGCAGAAACTCAAGCAGGTTAAGAGCAAGGGCAGCCTGAAGTAGAGAGGGCCAAAAAACGGGATAAAAAAACGGCTCGGGAAACCTGCGTTTCCGGGCCGTTTGCGTGGGGTCGTTTCCTCTCCAAAATACGAAGTTTTCCGAACAGGGCGTTAGCAGCTCAATAAACCGACCATTTAGCTGAACTTTCACGCGTTTACTTTCGTGCCTCGATGAAACCTCTTTCCGCCACCCGCCTTTTTTGTTTGCTGCTCCTGAACGCGTGTTCGCAACAACAACCCGCCGGAGTGACTGGCGGGCAGCTTCATCCCACCCAGCACCACCCTCCCCCACTCCCCTCGCAGTACATCGACCGCACCGACTCCACCTGCCGCGCCGAACTCCAGCAGGCACAGGCCGATGCTCAGCAGGGGCAACTCAGCTACTTCCTCTTCGGCCCGGCCCGGTACGCCGCTGATTTAGATACGTTACTGCACGGCTACGGCATTCGTTTTCGCTACAACCCAATGCCCTGCACGGGGAAGGAGCGCTGCTATGGCTATTACATGGATAGCGTCATCACCCGCTTGCATGGTTCTGACTTTTTGGACCGCCTCAAACAGAGCGCGAATCAGCGCTTCTTAGCCGCGTGGCCGACGCGCCACTACTTGTATTGGGACCTAGATGAGGCGCCACGGGGGGGCATCCAGGACTTGGACGCGTACGTCACGGCGAACTTAGCGCACCCCCAGGGGTGGGACACACGCCCCAAACGAAGTACGCTACCAGGAACCGGATGGACCGAGCGGCAGTACCTGACTGCTGCCCTCTTCGTGGACCGCAATGGTCAACTCGGTGACATTAGCTTTCCCGCCGATGGGCCCCGCAATGTCAAAGCGACTAATCGTCGCTTCCTGCCCTTTCTGCAACAGCACATCCGCCGCTTGCTTCGCGCGGCGGGTCCCTGGCAGGCAGGCCAACTCGCGGGTCATCGGGTAAGCGCGACGCTCTATGTGGATGTGACGCTCAATCCGGAGCAAATGCCCGCAGTTCCCGTTGCCAGGGTAAGCAGATAGCGCTATTTTGTGACTATCAAGCTCTCCAAGAAACGGTCGTTTTTTGGAGAGAAATCGACCCCGCCCAAACGGCCCGGAAACGCAGGTTTTCCGGGCCGTTTTTGTGACCCGTTTTTTGGAGGGTAGTTTCGTAGGATGCGAGTCGCCATTTACGCCCGGGTGTCTACCAAAGACAAGGGCCAGGACACCGAGAACCAACTGCACCAGCTGCGCGAGTTTGCCGAGCGGCACGGTACCATTTATCGCGTGTTCACCGACCGCGAGAGTGGGGGCAAGGCCGACCGCACCGAATTCAAAGCCCTGCTGCTCGAGGCCTACCAGCAGAAGTTCGACCTGGTCGTGTTCTGGCGGCTCGACCGCTTCAGCCGCGAGGGCGCCTTGGCCACGCTCAAGTACCTGAAGGAGCTGCGCGACCATGGGGTGAATTATAAATCCTTCACCGAGCCCTACCTCGACTCACTCGGCCCCTTCGGCGACGTGATAGTTTCAATGCTGGCCACCATCGCCGCCCAGGACTTGATTAAGGTGAGTGAGAACACTAAGGCAGCCCTAGCCAAGAAGAAGGCTGCCGGCATTAAGCTCGGGGCACCTACTAAAAGCGCGGAGGTAGTCGACCAGGTGCAGCGGCTCAAGGCCGGTGGGGCGTCGAACCAAGCTATCGCCCGGGCGCTGAAGATGTCGCCGAGTACGGTGGCCAAGTACCTGGCTGGGTAGGGGAGGGCTACCACTGGACTCAAAGTTTCACCACCCGTCTGCCACTGTTTTTGCCACTGAAAAAGAAAAAAGGCCATTTCCGTGCTGGAAATGGCCTTTTTGCAAACGATAAGCGGTCTGGACGGGAAATACTGGTGCGTAGTTCCGCACACGATAGTTTCTTAAAAACCGCGTGTAGACTTTGCAAACGAGCATTTCGCGGGTTGCACCGGGCAGAAGCGGGCGGAAGTGGGCGAGGCGCTGCCACCCTTTTTTGCCACCTGGCAGGCTACTGCTTGGGCCGGCGCAGCATGACGTAGCTTACCAGGGCACCGCTAGGACCCAGGGAAAGGCCAGTATTTTCGACTAGCTCATACCCCTGGCCCTCGTACTCGTTCACCTTGGCGAATAAGAAACTGAAATTGCCCTCATAGCCACTCTGGCTTCTGTCTAGTTTGACGTGCTGCTCCTCGAAATGGTCTGGGGTGCTGGAGATTTTTAATACCTCTCCCCGTTGCGTAATCGTCACGTAGTCGTACTGCTTGGCAGCTGCCGGGGACTTGGCCGCCAGCAGGCCGCCGCAGAGCAGCACGCCGGCGAGCAGAGTCAGGAGATAGGAAAGGGGCTTGGGCATGGGAAAGAGAAAGAAGTGGAAGCGTGAAATTACGCCGCCTCGCGGGCCGGCCCCGCCTTGCCCACCTTGCGTGCCGTTTTGCGGTAGCTCTCCACCAGCTCCGCCTCATCGATGCCGGCGTAGCGGTTGAAGCTGCTCTCGGTGCGGTGGCCCGTGGCCTGCATTACGGTCGAGCGCGGCACGCCCTGGGCGAGCTTGAGGGTGACAAAGGTCTTGCGGCCCACCTTGCTCGTGAGCGCGATGCGCGTGAGGCCCGCGAGCTGCGCCACGGCAGGCAAGTACTCGTCCAGGCCCGTGCCCACCGGCAGGCAGGTATCGAGGCCCAGGGCGCGGTATTTCTCCACGAGAGCCACCGGCCGGAACACGTCGTCGTCGAGAAAGGGAATCACGCAGGAAAGCTGCGTTTTGCCGGCCTTTATGCGCACCACCTGGCCCACGCGGTCGATGTGGCGCGGGGCGAGCTTGTTGGCATCACTGATGCGCAGGGCCAGGTAGGCACACTGCAAGAACTTGTCGCGGGCGCGCTCCAGGCTCCGCAGCCGTTCCAGGATGCGGTACTCGTCCACCTGGCTGCGGCGCTGGCCCCGGCGGCGCGGGGCCTCGTCCGGCGCGTCGAGGCCGGCAAAGTGCTGGCGTACCAGCTCGCGGGCTTCTTCCGTATAGAAGTCCACGCCCGCGATGGCCAGCAGCTCGGCCTGCGTCAGGGCATCCGTGCCGGTAGCCACATCGGGGGCCTCAAACTTGTGGAACTTGGGGCTGACGGGCAAATCGTTTTCCTCGCACCAGTAGAGGAAGTTTTTGAGCGCCCGAATGTGCTTGCCGAACGTGTTGAGGCCCTGGCCGCGCTCGTCGAAGAAGTACGCCTGAAACTGCCGGTAGAAGCCCTGGTTCATGCCTTCCAGGCTCAGCTCGTGCTTGGTCTTGCTGGCAAAGTCGAGCAGCACCGAGAGGGAGTTAGCCAGGCTGTCGAGGTAGGTCTTGCTCAGGCGCTGGCCAGTGCGCAGGTTCGTGCGCCGGGTCTGCTCGCCGAGCCAGCGGGTGTAGTAGTCCTCAAACGTGGGTGGGGGCGGGGTGGGCGGGGCCGGAATGGGCAGCAGCCCGGCCTGCTCGGTGCCCTTCTCTTCGTAGCGGCGCAGAATTTCGGCCTTCATAGCGGCCGGGCCCAGGCGCTGGCCCACGAGCTGCGCGTCGTGATGGGCGGCGTGGGCCATGTCCGTGTAGGTCTGAAGCACCAGGTTCACCGTGTCCACGTAGGCCCCGGCCGAGCCGGTCTTGGCCTTGAGCAGCTCGCGCTTCGTGTCCCACTCCTTGGGGTGGCACTTCTGGCCCGAGCCTAGGCGCAGGCGCTGGGAGTCCCAGCAGAAGGTGAGCTGGATGCGGCAGAGGCCGGTTTTGCCGGCCCGCTCGAGAAGGAGTTGGCGGGTTACTTCCATTGGCCGGCAAGGTAGGGGAGGCGCGATGAGGTTGAAGAAATCACGCTGTGGTCTTTTAGTTACCTAGCTAACTCAGTCAGAACCTCACTAAATGGATTTTCTAGCTCTGTAGGCACATAAAATGAAAAATTATTAATCATCTTATGTTCTTTCTTCTTGGACTCTACGGCAGTGGCAGTAGAGGTATCAAATAACTCTGCTTTCTGCTTCGATGGTTTTTTTACGTAGTCTCCCATCTTATCCGAGCCATTTTTGAATCTGTTT
This sequence comes from Janthinobacterium lividum, assembly GCA_050954465.1. Taxonomy (GTDB): domain Bacteria; phylum Bacteroidota; class Bacteroidia; order Cytophagales; family Hymenobacteraceae; genus Hymenobacter. The sequence continues at coordinate 18,263 of JBPBPU010000022.1, read as the reverse complement.
AAGGTTGTTTTAATTGCAATATCACTGCAATCAACACCAATCCACCTACGACCTAATTCAGATGCCACGGCAAGTGTAGTGCCTGAACCTGCGAAACAATCTAAAACTAAGTCATCCGCATTGCTGGCTGCTTCAATGATACGCTGAAGAATCAGCGGGTTCTTTTCTGTTGGATAACCAGTAATAACCGTATTCTGGTTAGAAGCATCAACGCAGTCCAGCCAAATATCCTGGATAGGAATGCCGCCATCCGCATTCCAATAGACTTTGCGTCGTGGGTTTCCATTGGCAGACCAATAGATTTCTCCACGAGCCTCAAACTCATCAAGCTTCTCTGGTGTGTATTGCCAGTGTTTACCTGGTGGCGGCATCATACCACGCCATTCGGTGCCAGTGCTTCCGTTCCTAGTGCCTGGAGCATGGATGGGCACCTTTTTATATCGGCGACCATCCTCTTCAACACACTGATATTCCTTCAGCATCTTCTCATCCGTCCATGCAGCTAATGGACGATTCCAAATTGGATGAGCCGATTTAGAATAATATAAAATATAATCTGATATATTTCCAAAAGTCTTTTTCGTGTAGTTCTTCGGTCTGCATTTCTGGCGGGTAATCATACCCCGGAAATTGTCTTTCCCAAAGATGTTATCCATCAGAACTTTGACATGGAAAACCATATTCGCATCCAAATGGACGAAGATGGAACCGTTCTCCGAGAGTAGTTCACGCATCAATTCCAGACGGGCACCAATAAAGGAAACGTAGTCATCCCCTTTCAGCAAGTCAGTATAAGCGTCCTCTTGTTGGCGATTCTGAAATACCGTATTGGTACTGTAAGGAGGGTCAATGTATATCAGATTTACCTTGTTGCGGATATTGTCATCGGCTACTAAATCTCGCAGAACAGAAAGATTTTCACCGTAGAATAATTTGTTGCGATGGTCAGAAACATTAGTCCAGACGGGGTGAAAGTCATCAGGTACAAACGTCTCTGCCAAAGCAGCTTCTTTTGTCCAAAACGTTTTTGAAATACCAGTAGCCATTATTATTTTTCTACTTCAGAATAAAGCCAATCCGGCGTAATACGTTCTTGTAACATTCGTAAGGTGGCTACCATAATCCGGCCCTTCCAACTAGCTTCTAGCTTGGTATAATCACTCCACATACTGCCAAGCAGTAGACCTGGCCCATCATTTATAAAAATAACCTTTGTATCCAGACCATAGTGACGGGCATATGCGGCAAACTCGTTAGCGCAATTTATATAACCACCAACACGGTCATCCTCCTGCGCCCCGCCTCGGTCGCTGTCGTAGCGAGCTAAGCCAATGGCTAAAATATGGTCTCCCTTCTTGATAACGAAATCAATGGGCCTATCCTGATTGGGGTAATCAGAAAATACCTCCTTCATTAAAATATCACGTCCAGCTCTCAGTGGACCTATGATAGTTAATTCCGGATGCACCTCCTTCAATAGGAAAAACATCTTTTCGGTAAGGTCATACCCTTTCTTGCCCCGGTCTTTGTACTCCCAGAGAATAGCACAGAGAGCCTCATCAGGAATAGGCCTGGAAGCGTATTTTGCTTGCACTATATTAATGGCACGAAATCCATCACCGAAACGGTCAACTATTAGCTGTGCTTGGGTTTTCTTCTTCAACATTTCAACCGGTGTTTCCGGAGAAACATACTTTCGAAATACCCGGGAAAGCTGGATACGCATCCACTGCTCTTTAAGAGAAGCGATATTGAGAAAAAGACTTTTAGAACTCTCCGACTGGCGTAGAATCTGCCCAAACAAAACCAGTACAGGTTTATAAAGCTCACATGCGTCAGATAGAATATCTGGATAGTACTCGCCACTGGCTAGTGTAATCCAGTTGTGAGCATCAGCTTTATAGTCCCCAAAGGAGGAAGGCAGGGTATTCATTTGAAATATTGTAAGTAGTTGATGTTTGTTTGCTAAGCTCCCTGCGAAGGCCCTCCTGCCATGAGACAAAAGTACGCTAGGTGACTTGGGGTGTCGTTAAATAGTATGCAAAACCATCTGCGCGGGCTGTAATATCATTCTTAGATGCCACTGGTCAAACTGTTAGAAATTACAGGTAGCACACTTCCCCCCCCCCCCCGCGCCTCGGCCAGCCCCAGCGGCTTCCCGGTGGCTGCTCTAGCGGCTCAGGTACGCTTGCACATCCGCCGCGAGTGGCCCCACGGCGATGACGGCATTGCGCAGGCGGGTTTCCGTGCAGTGGAAGAGGTGGCACCAGTAGTTCACCTCGTTGGTGGACTGCACGTTGACGCGGGTGGTATCGGTAGGAGGGGACACGCAGATGGGGATACTAAATAAAAACTGAGGTGCCAGCAGGGGCTAAGAGTGGTTAGTGGCAAACCCTATATGGCCCCACCCGCCCCCTGCGCCTCGGCCAGCGCCACTAGCTACTAGGTAAACTGGTGTACCGCCCCGAGTCCTGCCCGCTACGATAGCTGCTGGGCGTTTGCAAGCAGGGCCATCACTTCGTCGTAAGATTGGTGGAGGAAGATGAAATGCGGCTTTGCCGTATTGAGATGCACCGTGCAAGTCTCAGAACCTGTGTCCGTGATACCAGCTATGGTAGTAAGGGCGAGGAGGTGGCGCTTGCCATAAGCGCTCACTTCCAGGAAGCCTTTGGGTAGAGCGGGCGCTGGCGGGCGGCTTGGGAGGTCAGCGGCGGAAGTAGCCATTGGCTTAGGCATCGGCTAGTGGGCAACACCCGTCGCACGAAAAGGAAGGAGTATGGATGAAGCCGCTTATGGTGAAGGTGACATCGGGGCCGTCTGGTGTGTAAATGAAAGTGTCCTCTGACGTGTGGGTTGAGCCAACCAGGATATGAGCCCGCGCCCGGCAGGTAGCGTTTACAGGGATGGCGTTGAGCTGGTGCTCGAGGGAAATGCTGTGGCGGATGGAAATTTCTGCTGTTTTACTGGTTTCACCGCCAGCCCATTGAATGGAAAAGCTGGCGGTAAAGCCACCCTCGTTTTGGAAGTGTACCGTCATAAAAGCAGAGTAAGCAGTTTGCCTCAACAAAAGTGAGGCAGTTTTACTGGTTTTCTCCGCGTAGAACTACGTGTTTTTGCTAGCCTGCTGTTGCTAATTCGGCCGGCCTTAGCTGGCCCGCAGCAAAGCATTAGAATCGCGAGGGTCTTTGGTGCCTTTCAGCGTCAGGGCTGCGCCGGTGAACAGGTAAGGGAGGAAGTGGCAGCGTATACTACAAGTCTGATGTGGCTTTTTTCGCAGCCGCTTTATCATCTACTGTTTCCTCTGCTCTCAACGCCTTGCTGCTGAATATTATCATTGCGTCGCGACTGATAGAGTTTTCATTATAAAGCAAATCAACCTTTTCGCCTTCCCAATCATAGTTCTCAATTAGATTGTTGAACTTTCTCCCCTTACCATACTGAGTTTCTAGCGCTTCCCTGACTTTCGTGCTATTGATTAGCCCATCAGTTTCAATCACAACAGAAGAAAGCTTGCCTTTATAGAAAAAGTAAGTAACAGATTTTAAGTCGGCTTCTCCGATGTGCAAATTCTCGGTAGGGTCAGCATACTGTAGGCTCCTGCCCTTAGCAGTTCTTTGCTTTAAACCAGGATAGGCCGTGATGCTTTCTCCGAAATGGTAAGCTCGGAAGCCGTTTTTGTCGTCTAAAGTCTTTAATGCAGCTACGCGAGCCCTGTGCTCTACTTCATACTTAGCCTCTGTCTCCCGAAGGCGTTTTTCTGAAGGGCTAAGTACTGTAGCGCTGCTGTAGTCTTTTAGTGAAGTGGTAGGAGTTATATAGAGAAACCCTTCTCGCTTCACTACTGCCCAGCGAGGTGAGAACTCGCCTACCACCGTGGCTTCGGCACCAGGGTAGAGGAAAAATCCAGCCTTACCAGCAGCTGTATCTGTTAGAGCGCGGTATAGAAAAGCCTTTTCGCTACCCACTTTAAATACCTTAGGCGAGTGGGTAGCTACCAGCTTCTGAGCCCCAGCAGCCAGGGGTAAGCCGAGAGAAAGTAGGAGTAAGGGTGTTTTCATCAGTTCGGGTTGCGGTAGGAGCCGCGTAGCAGGGTGATAGTTTCGTCTTTGGCGGCAATCACTGCATCCCGGGAAGCGAGCTGCTCCCGCAGGTGCGCGTTCTCCTTCTCGGCTGAGGCTAGGTCGCGCTTGCAGTCGTCCAACTTGATATTGTTAGTGATTTTGTTGTGGTTGCCAGTGACGCTCTGGTTCCTATCCCCCTTCACATTTTGGGAATCACCACTGCTAGCTTGGTTGGAGTCGTCGGCTTGAATGGATGTATGACCTGGGTCTGCATCCTCTAAAAAATATGAGAGGGGCAGTTTAAGAAACTGAGCAGCTTTCAACAGATAGGCAACATCAAAGCTCTCTTTTTTGAAGAGATTATACAAGTTGCCTTCGCTGACACCTATCTCTATCGCTGCTTTTGCATAGGAAACCCCCGCACCTCTTATCGCTTGTTTGAGCCTTTCGCCTAACATAAAAAAAATTTGTCCAAATTTTTTATAAAAAATTTGGAGTGTACTCACAGATTTTGTAGTATTGCATCGTAATCCGGTGTAAATATCAAAAACACCGGGCAGATTCTCACAAACAGCCCGGCATTTTTCTGAAGAAGCGATGATGGAACCAACCAACCGCCTGCGGGAAATCTTCACGGCCATCGGCCTGCAAAGCATCCGCCCCAGCGAGGGGCTGCTCAAGCTCTGGGGCATGAGCGCCACCCGCTTCAACCAGCTGCTCGACAACAAGGGCCGCCTGGGCATCACCGTCAGCGAGAGCAAAGCTCTGAGCCGTTGGCTGAAAACGCATTTTCAGGGAAGCCACCAGTACCTGTTTCTCGACGAGATGCCGCCCCACGAGCGCCTGCTGCTCGCCGCCGGCCAGCAGCGCGAGCTGGCCTTCCCGGGCGGGTAGCCGGCGTGGCCTTCCCAGCCCCTCTAATCACCCTTTCTCATCTCACCTGCCATGCGCGTCAACCACGACCCTGCGCCTCCGCTGCGCCTGCCTAATATCCTAGACTTCGCTACCCTCACCACCACCCTGCTACGCCCCGAGCTGGTGGCCCTGGTGCCGCTGGCTGAGTTGGCGCGGCGCTGCCAGGAAATCAACGCCACCCACCCGCACTACCAGGAGGAAACGCCCCTGGTACTGCGCCTCGAAACGCAGCGCCGCCAGCGGCTCAGTGGGGCGCTAGTGGCAGCCGTGAACGAGGCCCAGGTTGCCTAATCCTTTCACCCTTTACCTCTCCCAAAATGCCCAAGCTGCTCTCCTTTCCCCGCATTTCGCTCACCGATGCCGCTACCGGCAAGCGGGTGCGCGTGAGCTGCCTCGCCCCCGGCGCGGCCCTGGTACCGGTGCCCCAGCCCGAGCCCATCCTGGGCTACACCTACCAGGCCGGGCACCTCACCGTGTACGTGAGCGGCACCACCCCGCTGGAAATGCGCTCGGCGCTGGAAGAGGGCCGCCTCGACCAGGAAGCCTGGCTGGTGGACGAGCTGCCCCAGGGCATCCAAGAAATCGACCTCACCGACTGCCGACGCGAGTTCCGCCTGCTACAACAAGCCGCCTGATGGAATCCCAGCCCATTCCTCAGCTCAACCCCTTCGGCCTGGCCGAGGGCACCACCTGCGACACCATTCGCATCCGCTACCAGCTCGTGGGCCGGCCCTTGGAGGAAGTCATCGTGAGCCTGCCGCTGGAAGTGGCCCCCCACATGGAAGGCGCTGCCACCGAAGCCTACCTGCAAGCTAAGGCGGCCGGCCTGCTCACGGCCGGCATGATGGCCGTGTGCCAGTTCTTCTACCTCGATAGCGAGCAGAACGCCTGGATGGAGTTCGACCCAGCCGACTGCTAGCCCCGCCTTGCTCATGTCCCACGCCCGCCCTTCCTACGACCAACCCCAGGCCAATCCGCCCGACCTCGCCACGCAGCTGCGCCCCGCCTTGGAGCGCCTGGGCTTCGTGGTGCAGCAACTCGATTCACCCACGCAGACGCTACTCATGGCCACCTGGCTCTACGAGGAGCGCCGGTTCTACCAGGTGCTTTACACGCACTACCGCCCGCCGGGCATCGGTCTGCACCTGAGCTACGTGAGCCTGCAAGTATTCGGCAAGATGGGTGGCGAGTGCCTGGTGGATGATACCCACGTGCGCAAAGTAGCCGACGTGCGCCAGCTGCTGCTCCACAACCGCCGCTACAAAGCCGCCCGCCAGGCGGCGCTCGATGCCGGCACCCTCTCACCCGCCCACGCGCCACCAGCGCCCACCTCCTCCTCACCCGCCGCATGAGCCAGCTACGCCTTGTCGAAAAAAAACGCCCGCCGAACTGCCCGCCTACCCGGCAAGCGTGGGCAGCGGCTCGCCTTGCAGCTCGCGCATCTCCAGCGGGCTGCCCAGCAGCTCCAGCTGCGCCTGCTCCACCAGGGCCAGGGCCTGCTGCTGGGTGTGGGCCGGGGCGGGGTCGCCCGCCAGCAAGTAGTCAAGCAACTCCTGCTCCGTGCGCTGCAGGTGCGTGGCCAGCTCCTGGGCCAACTCCGGAGGCTGCTCGCCCAGGTGCAGGTGCAGGCGCACGCTCTCGCGCAGCAGGCTGCGCCAATCAGGGTCGGTAGAGCGGGAGAGGGGCGTGCAAGCGGGTGTGTTCATAGGGAGCAGTCAGCATTATAGCAGGCAAAACTACGCGTTTTTCCTGAAAAGGATAGGATTGGCACAAGATTTTATTTTCTTCATCTTATATTCATTTTGCGTATGCTAGCCGGCGAACTGCCCACCGTGGGCTACCTCGACCCGTGGTTTCGTGTCCTCTTGGCGGAGATACAGGCCGCCCGACAAGCCGCGCCCGCTCCGGCTGAGGTCGTGCTCTACAGCGTGGCGGGCCTGGCCGAGGTGCTGGCCTGCGACCCGAGCACCGTGCGCCGCTGGCTGCGCGAGGGCAAGCCCGTGCAGCAGCGCGTGGGCAGCAAGCTCGAAACAGTCACGGTGAAGCTCCAGGCTTACTACTTCTCGTCCGAGGCCCGCATTCCCTGGCCCGCGCTGCAAGCCTACGAGCGCGGCGAGGACTTTGACCTGGCCACGTTGCCCGCGCCCACGGCCGCGCCCCCCAAGCCCCTGCCTGCCCCGCCCGAGCGCCCCGAGGTGCCGCACCTGCGCCTGGCGTCCTGATGCTTTTGCCTTTTCACCCTTTCCCCATCTCACACCCCATGTCCATTGAGAGTATCACCCTAGATGAGTTTGCCATGCTCACCCTCGAAGAACACGAAGAAGCCCTCGACCTCTACGACGAGGCCATTTCCAAGGCAGCTGAAGATTTTACGACCCTAGAGGTCGATTATGACCGCTTCGCCAAAGACCGCGACAAGCTCGGCCGCCTGCTTACCCTGCGCAAGGTGCACCAGGTGCGCCACGACGAGCTGCTCGGCGAGCAGCCGGCCCCGGCCCTGGCCTCGGAGCAGATTTTCAACCCCGAGTTAGACCAGCTACCCGCATGAGCCAGGTCACGGTTTACTCCTCCGCGCCCGCCAGCCCGCAGCTGGCCAGCGCCTTTCAGAGCCTGCGCAACCGGGGCATCGAGGTCGTGCTCAAGCCCGTCTCGGCCCTGGTTTGCCGGCCCCACGCAGTTGCCCAGCCCGCCGCCTCCGAGCTGCTCGACGTGTCCCTGCGCCTGGCCGCCATCGGCGAGCAGCTCACGCACCACGAGCAGGGTACGCACCGGCTCGATGCGGGCACGGAAAACGGCCTGCGGGCCGAGCGCGACAGTCTGCAAACGCGCCAGAAGGCGCTCCAGGCCACTATTCAGGCGCAGAAAGGGGGGCAGGGTAATGGCTGAGCTTTCTTATCCTGAGGTGCTTTCTGCCGAACTCGATGAAGTACTGGGCTGGACGCTGATGAAGTGCGCTAGCTACGCCCGGCTGTTTCGGGCGGCAGGGCATATTATTCCCGAGAAAGTAGAGCGGGAGCAAGCTTTCATTCTCCACTGGCTGATTAAGCTGGTGCTGGCGCATGGGGCCGACTGGGTGGACGCTGCCCGGCAGGACTTGCAGAAGTTGCAGGCACAGATTGCGCAGCAGCGAGGGGAGGGAGGGAAGCCACCTGATGGGTAGCCTGCCGCAGCTGCGCCGCGACCTGGGCGAGGTGGAGCATCAGCTTCAGCTCGCCCGCCTGCGCCTGGCGGGCTATCAGTTGGCTGCCGAACCCGTGCTAAGAGCCCACGCCGGGCGCGTGGTAGCGGGCCTCGAGCAACTGCGCGCCACGCTGGCCACGCGCCTACAAACCATTTCCTCCCCGCTGGTTCGCAGCGGGCCGCGCCCTGGGTGGGACTAGTACGCGGCGTGGTCGGTCTCGAAGCCGGCCGGGGAGCACAGGGCCTGCTAGCAGGTTCAGCCGACACCGGATTTTGGGCTGCCCATACCGCTGTCGGCTACATAGTGACACATTTATTTATTTCCCACTTCAACTCGCCCGCCGCTTGTTGCCGCTACCCTACACCCTTCGCGCAGCGTTCGGCCAGTTCGCCGCCTACCTCAAAAAGCTCCGCGCTGAGCTGCCCGCCCAACTGCGCTCGCGCACCGTCAAGGGCCAACTCCAGCACTACCTCGTGCAGCCCAAGGCCCTCAGCGACGGGGGCCAGGCCACGGCCCGCCTGCTGCTCGTGCTGCAAATCAACGCCGTGGAGCAGCTGCGCCGCGTGCCGCTGCTGCTGGAGGCGGCTACCGACCAAGCCCCGGCTCAGCGCACCCCGCCGCCGGTGGCCACCAACAACGAGGCGCTGGCCCGCGCCCGCAACGTGTCGGCCCGCGCCATCCGCGACCACCTGGGCGAACTGTTGAAAATCGGCTTCCTGACCCGCAAGGTTTTTCACGGTCGCCACGCCGACTTTGAACTCTACGTAGCACCGGAGTTCGTGTGGCAGAAAGACGCTCAAACGGCCCCGGAAGGCCCTAAAAAGCACCAATACGCCCCCCCGGCGGCGACGGCGCCAGCGACAAAAGTTCCGCCTTTTATAACACAGGATAAGCAGGATAAAAAAGAAATTGAAATCGGCCTGGTGGATAAGTTAGTTACCGAGCGCGAGCCGACCGGCGCGGGTGCTTTGACGGGCCACACAGGGCCGCAGCAGGCTCCAAAACCGGCCCCCACCGCCCCTGCAACGCCCCGCCAGGCGACGAAAGCAAGTCCAGGGGGCGCGGCGGCCGGCCAGCTCCAGGCCGAGTGCCTGGCCCTGGCCCTGCAAGCCTGGCACTACGCCTGGAAACGGCTCTACCCCGGCCGGCGCTTCGACGAGCACGAACAGCACCAGGCGCTGCAGGCCGTCTGGTACGGGGTGTACCGAGGGTTTGCCCCTGCCCTTACGGCGGCCGAGTGGCAGCGCTACCACGAGCAGGTATTGCAGCGCATCGACTTAGCTGCCAAGTACTTTGAGCGGCATCCCAACAGCTTTGCGCCCAGCCCCTACGCCGAATTTGTGAAGGGAGCCGGCTACTTCGACGCCGAAAACGCCCGCGGCTTTATCGGCACCGAAGCCTGGCTGGCCCGGCAGGAAGCCAACAACCGGCAGCGCAACATCACCCGCGCCCTGCTGCTGGCGCGCCGCCAGCTCAAGGCCCACCGGCTGGGCATCGCCACCAAACGCACCCAGGCCCTGACCCTGACGCAGCTTTTCCGCCACCACGAAACCAAGCTGCGCGCCTTCGGCCCCGAGGCCCTGCAACGCTACTACGCCCAGGTAGCCAACCCCACGCTGCCCGACACCTCCCACATCCCCTTTATTCCCTCCCAGCCATGAGCTACGCCCGCTCTGCCTCCGTGCAGAAACTAATTGACAACGCCCACACGAAGCTGATTGTGTGGTTTTTGGATGGCAACGTGCGCCTCCAGTACGGCCGCAACCACCTGCGCGAGGGCCGCGTGGCTGCCGACCCCCGCGCCGTGGAGTTGAAGCGCCACCACCGCAGTGTCGCCAAAAATGCCAGCTTCATTCGGGTGGCCATCATCTACGACCTGGCCACGGGCGAGGAGGTAAGCCGGTTTAAGCGCGGGGAGTGGCTGTAGTATGGTTGCTACCACGCTCTGCGAGCGCATCCACGGCTGCCAGTTCAAGATTCTCGACTGGGCTGGCTTGTACCAGCCACCTTCTAAAACCACCTTGCCATGACCCAAAAAGAAGCTGTTGCTATTTATGAATCAGGTATTTGGAAAGACTGGACGGCCCGTGAAAAGGTGCTGTGTCAACTCTACGAAGAGCGCTTAATAATGCCCTTCGACGAGTTTACGGCTGCTATGAGCGAGGTGCTGGGACGACCGGTGTTTACGCATGAATTCGCCAACCCAAAAAAGCTGGAAGCCGAGTTTGAGGGTGAAATCGGCTCGGTGAGTTTGCAGGAATCCATAGCAGACCTGCGCCGGATGCTCTTACAGGCCCAGGCCAACAAAAATTCTAGCTAAGTGAGACTCCCGCACCTGGACCAACGCATCCCCCTGCACTGGGGCGAGGCCCAGCAGCTGGCCGAGGCTATCGAGTGGGTGATATGCCAGCAGCTCGAACCCCCGGCCCGGCCCTCAGTTTCCCTGGTGCTCTGCTTCGGCCCACTCTACCGGGTGCGCGGTCGCTTGCTGGGCCGGGCCAGGCAGGAAGCCCACCACCACGGCCCGCCGCCGCGCAGGCCCTGGAAGCTTACCCTGCGCTACGACGACATTGCCGCGCTGCTCCGGATTCTCGACCAGGCCCCGCCGGCTGGCCAGGCCTGGGGCGAAATCCAGCGCGTCAGCCTCAACCTCGACCAGTTCATTGATTTTAAGCGCCGCTTCTAATGCTACCTCCCAACCCCAACAGCCAAACCGCCCGCCAGCTACTCACCGACTTGCTGCCCGGCAAGCACGTGGTTATGTTCGACCCGAAGCGCCCCAGCAAGATTATTACCCAGTGCGTGCGGGTGAGCGAGCACGTCTACTACCTGAGCGGGCCGCAGTTCAACGACTTTACCGCCCCGCTGCTGGATGAGGCCCTCGGGGAAGTTGGAAGCTGGGAGCTGCCGGGGCTCTTCGAGGCTGGCCGCGCGGATAAGACCAGCGAGGCGGAGCTAGTGCAACTCATCAACGACTTTCTGCGCGCCCACGGTGCCCGCCGCGAGGACGGCATCTTTACCTGCACTAGCCTGGCCGACGTGCTGGCCACGCTGCAAGGCTTGTTTGCCGCCTACCGCTCACCCACTCCCTAACAGGTGCGCCGGCCGGCTGCTTTTGTCTCAAAAAAACTATTGCCGAAAAACACCCCCGAAACGGCCCTGCCAGGGCCGTTTTTCCTGTCTCTTTTCTGTCTCCCCAAAACCACCTGGTTAGTATGACACAAAAACTACCGGTGGCCCTCTTCGCCCGCGTCTCCAAAGAGCAGCAGGATTTCGGCCGCCAGCTCCTCGACACTCAGGCCCACGCCGACCGCTCGAACTACCAGGTCGTGGCCACCATCGCCGAGAAGCTCTCCGGCTCGCGCAACAGCCGGGCCCGGCGGCCCGACCTCGACCGGCTCCTGAGCCTGGCCCGCAGTGGCCGCATCAAGCAGGTGCTCGTCACGGAAATGAGTCGACTCGGGCGACGGGCCCGCGAAACCCGCGCCGTCGTGGAGGAGTTGGGCGACCTGGGCGTGTCGGTGTTTGCCCTCAATATTCAGTTGGGCTATTTACTTCCCGATGGGAAGGTGAACCCGATGGCCCGCCTGGTGATGTCGGTGCTGATGGAAGTGGATGAGTTGGAATCGGAGCGTACCAGCCACCGCATCCGCAGCGGCCAGGCGGCGGCCTATGCGGCCGGCGCCCAGAAGGGGCGGCCAGTGGGCACGACCCAGGACGTGAAGAAGCTGCTGGCTAAGTATCCTAAAGTGGTTAAATATTTGCAGAGTGGGCTGGTTGTGCGCGAAATTGCTGCGCTGGCCACCTGCTCCACCAATACGGTGCTCAAGGTTAAAGCCGCACTTTCGTCCTAAATTCAGGGGTTTTTCAGTTGAAACTTTGATGAGGAAAAAATTACGCCTCACTGTGAGCAATCTGCCCATCTTCGCCATCCCCGTGCGCCCCCACGTGCGCCAGTATCTGTTGCTTTGGTTTGGGGTGCGGCAGCCGCACCCCTTGCACCAGAATACCTTTCTGGGCCGAGTCGTGCGCATGAAGGTGGAGAAGCAGCCCTTCCGCCAGCTGCACCGGCCCGACCGGCCCGAGGGCGCGGTCTACGAGCTGACCCTGCCCACGGCCCTCAAGCACTACACGCTTACGCCCGAGTCGGCCCGCCAGCTTGGGGAGATGTTTGATAAGCTCTTTCAGGAGCAGATGATAACCTTCGTGCTCGGGCACGTGGCGGCCAGCCAGAACGAGCGGGCGGCGCTGCGGGCCTTCTGTAAGTTTTACGACATCGACCCCAGCGATGCCGACTTGGAGATGCTGCGCAAAATCTACCGCGACTACAAGGATAGGGTGCTGCGCGAAAACGGCCAGGGCCGGCTGCTCTACGGCGAGGGCCGCCAGGAGCTGCTCAGCGACTACGCAATTGCGTCCTAAAAGCGGGTAAGTGCCTGCCGTTCCTTTACCTTATGGTAAAGACGCTTTCCGAATTTATTGCCTACTTCCGCCAAGTCGCTGACGAGCACGTGGACTTGCAGGGCAGCTTCGTGCACGGGGCAGCCGGGCGCATCATCGCCGGCACCCGTAGCCAGAACACCTACCCGCTGCTCTGGCTCGAAACGCCCACGCTCAGCCTGCTCGACAAGGACGGCACCAGCCCCTACGGCCAGCGCCACGCCGCTTTTGTGGTGCTGCACTCCGCCTCGCCCACCGACTACGCCGACCAGGATGCGAAGTGGGCCAGCACCGAGGCCCTGGCCCTGGACGTGCTCAGCCGGCTGCGGCGCGACAAGAAGGCCCGCCTCATTGGCTTCGAGCTGGACGGCCGCCAGCTCGAAGCGGTGGCCACGCTCACGGTGGACAACGAAATCGGGTGGCGCTGCGAGTTCGACTTGGGCGATTACGTGCCCTTACCCTTTGACGCCAGCCGCTGGCAAACCATCTGATGTATATCGAGGTAAACACAACGTGGACTGCTACTGGCAACTGGGCCGCAGGCACCGGCACGGCCTTCAATACCGCCACCAAGCTCATCGAGCAGTGGGGCGGCTCTCGCCCTCTCGCCCTGCTAGACCCCACGCCGCCCGACACGCACCTGTCGGTAGGCACCCTTATCTGGTTCGAGTGCGACGCCAATTATACGGCCACCCTCTGGTACTACGCTGGCGGCACGTCCACCACGACCACTACGGAGCCCAACAGTATGGCCTATTGCGGCTGGACGCCGCCGGCCACCTGCAACCTGGGCACTGTGAGCGTCGGCCAAGCCGCGACGGCTACCGCAGCCGACTTAACCGTGTTTTTCAGCGGCACGGCCAACGGGCTGCTGCATTACAGCCTGGATGGGGGCACGGAGCAAACCAGCTCCCTGTTTCCGGCCGTGCCGCTCGGCTCGCATACCGTCGTTGTGCGCGACGGTGGGTTGGCGGGCTGCCAGGCCAGCCTGACATTCACGGTGAGCGCGGCCACTGGCCCGGCACCGGTGCCGCCGCCCGCGCCACCGGTCGGGGGCTCGCAGGGGCTGGATTTGGTAGGCCAGCCCCTGTGGTACCAGCCCGCCCTTATGCCGCCCGATACGGACGTGGAGGTGGAATTATGGGCCGAGAGTGCGCGGGGCAAGGAGGATTTTGCGCTCATCTTCACCCTGCGTAAGCGGGCTGATGCGCAGGGCGCGGCAAATTTCCGGCTCGATACGCTGCTCTGGCCCTTGCTGCGGCCCTGGGTGCCGCAAACGAGCGTCAGCATCTGCACCACCAACATCCTTAACTACTTCGTGCGGGTACGCACCGTAGTAGCTGGCCAGGCCCCGGTGTACACCATCGGCCCCCTGCGCACGGCCCTGCGCGGGGCGCTCCCAGCCGAGTGGAGCGGCCCGCGCTACGAAGACGTGCGGGTGGGTGGGCTGGCCCCGTTTCTGAGTTGGCAGCCGCAAGGAGCTGGCACCTATGCGGCCAGCCAGGCCAAGCGGGTTTGCCTCTCGCAGCCGGAATGGCTGTTCTGGCGCTGCCCGGCCGGGGTGGCCGGGGGCCTGCGGCTGCGCCGGGCCTACGACCGAGGGCCGGCCACGGCTAAGACAATAAACTACGAGGTGCTGCCGGCCGCGCCCCTGCGTGGCTGGGCGCACCAGCTACTGGCCTTGCCCCTGAACCCGGTACTGGCACTAGTAGTGGCCCTGGGTATGCCCGGCTTCACGCGGGTGGCCCTGCGGGTAGAAACGGTGGCCGGGCAGGTGCTCAGCCCCGAAGCCTGGTATGAGTTTGCAGATGAAACGCCGCGCACCCGCTACCTGCTTTTTACCAACTCGCTTGGTGTGGTGGACACGTTGCGCTGCGAGGGGCGGCTGGAGGCTACTCTGGAAGCCACGGCCGAGCGAGTGGAACGCCCCGCCCGCCTTGGTGACGCCCCGGCCACGGCCGACCGGCAGCTGAGCGACCTCTCGGCCGTGCGCAAGCTCAAGCTGGCCACCGGTTGGCTTACGCCCGACGAGCTAACCTGGGCCCAGGAGCTAGTACTGGCCCGCGAGGTGTGGCACCTGGAGCTGGGCCAGCTGCGCCCGCTCGACATGGCCAAGCGCAGCCTGGCCACATACTCTGACGAGCCAGGCCTGCGCGGGCTGCTGCTCGAATTTGATTACGCCTACGCCCCCGTGGCCTACGCCCCGCCTTATGCTTGAGCTAACCAGCAACCAGCAGCCCGTGCAGCTGGCCCGAGGCACCAGCGTGCAGCTGGAGCTTAACTCGCCCCTGTTTGACGAGCAGGTAATCAAGGGGGCCTTTTCGTACTCCTTCTCGGTGCCGGCTGCCCCCAACGGCCCACTCTACGGGTTTCCGGAGCGGCCCGATGGGGCGCTGCCCCCTGGCGGCTCGCTGCCCGCCGAGCTGAGCCTGGATGGTCTGCCGCTGCTCACGGGCACGCAGCGCGTGAAGTCGGCCACGCCGGCCACCTACAGCGTGAGCGTGCAGGGCGGCCTGAGCGGGGTGGCCCTGAGCGAGCGCCAACTCAGTTCCTTTGCCTACGGCGGGCTGCGGGAGGTGCCGCGCTGGGTGCAGCAAGGCATCCTTTCGGTGCCGGGGCTGGTGCTGCACGCCAACCAGGTGGTGGCCAACCCGGCCGCCTATCCCTACGTGTTTGCGCCCCTGCGCAACGAGTACCTCAGCGATGACGCCAAGGCCTTGCTGACGGCCTCGGGGGCGACAGTGGACGTGCTCGACTATCCACAGGAAACGGTAAACCGGTGGCAACTTACAACGGTGCCAGTGCTGGGGATGCCGGCCGGGGGCAGCTTTGGGTACTACAGCAATTTTCAGGTGCCGGGCGGGGTGCAGCTCTCCACGTATCGGCTGCTGCCACCCTACTGCCCATTTCCGCGCCTGCGCTACGTGCTGCAAGCCATCTTGGAGGAAAGCGGCCTGCAGGTGGACGCGGCCCAGCTGCTGCCGGGTGAACTCGGGGAGGTAGTCATCGTGGGCAACGCGCTGCTCGTAGACCGGGGCGACGCCAGCACGCTGCGCTTTAGCCTGGCCGACGTGCTGCCCGCGCTCACGGTAGCCGAGCTGCTGACGGCCCTGCGCCAGGACCTGGGTATCGTGGTGTACCTGGAGGCGGCCACCCAGCGGGTGCGCACGGGCTACCTGGTCGAGCGCGTGGCGGCGAGTGCCGCCTACCTGGACTTGAGCGAGCGCCTGGCGGGCTACCCCGAAGTGAGCGTAGAAAAGACGCCGGGGCTAACGCTGACGTACCGGGTAGACGAGGAAGATGAGTTGACTAAGGGGCAGCTGGAGAAGCAGCCCGACCCGACCCTGGTGCTGCCCTCCGTGGCTACGGTAGCCGACCTGCCGCTGGTGGCCACGCTGCTGACCGATAACCCGCTCAACGGCCAGGTGCGGCTCGTGCGCGACGTGGATGTATACTACGCCTGCACCCTGGTTTATCTAAACGGGGTACAGGTCACGCTTAGCTGGCAGCAGTGGGCCGTGAACCTGCCCCCGGTGCTGGTGGGTGGGGGCGGGGAGGAGCAGGCCCAGGCCATGAGCTACACCCGGGAGCTACCCACGCGCCTGCTCGGCTCCGGTAGCCCCTTGGTGCTCGCGCCGCTGCCGGCACTTGCCCAGCCGCCTTTTACTGCGGGGCAAGGCACGGTGGAGCGCAGCACGGCCTTGCGCCTGCTCTTCTACAACGGCCTGCAGCTGGCCAGCGACGGGGTGAGCACCTACCCGCAGCTCTCGCACCGGAGCGGCAGCTACAGCCTGCGCCTGAGCGGGCCGCAGGGAACCTATGCGCAGTGGCTGGCCAGCTGGCTGCCGGTTAAGCTCAGCGGGGTGAGCTATAAGCAGCCGCTGCTGCTTACTTCCCTCGACCTGGCCCGGCTGGACGTGACCCAGCCGCTGCGCCTCGACGGGGTGCCCTACCTGGTGCGCAAGCTCTCGGTAACGGTGCCCCTGCGCAAGGCGGCTGTGGCCGAGCTGGTGCGGCTCTGAAAGCGGGGCACGAAATACGGATGGACGGCAAAAAGGGTGGGGCAGGTGAAAAAATAAACTTGCCAGTTCCGGCCCAGGATTTGCCGGTTCCGGCCCAGCGGTCGGCGTAGCGTTGCCGGGAGGCAGGCGGGGAGTTGCCGGCCTTACCCCAGGGCGGGCGGCTGGCGGGCTGGCAATTGCCAGGCCGGAGCCGGGCGGTAAGCGGCCTATTACCGGGGGCGGGAAAGCTGCTATTTGGGCGGCATGAACGCACACCTGGACTTGAAGCGGCACCCATCGGCCAACGGCTGCACCCTGGGCGAACTCTCGCTAAACGGAAAATTCTTCTGCTACACCCTCGAGCACCCGGTGCGCCCGGCCGGCCAGCAGGTGGCCGGCCACACGGCAGTGGCCGCCGGCCACTACCCCATCGCGCTCACCATGAGCCCGCGCCTGCGCATCCTCACCCCGCGCCTGGGCGGGGCAGTGGCTGGCCTCGGCTACCTGCTGCACGTGGGCAACACCGTGGCCGACTCGCAGGGCTGCATCCTGGTAGGCTTCGCCAAGCTGCCCAGCAACATCAAGATTTACCAGTCGCAGGAAGCCTTCCAGGCCCTGATGCATCAGCTGCTCGATGCGACGACCATTGACCTGACTATTCACTAGTATGCTGCCCCTACTGGCCCTGCCTCCCAACGAGTGCCCCAACATCGGCGGGGTGCGGGCCCTGCGCGTGTGGCCGGCCAGCAACGTGCGCCTGCCGGCGTACACGGGCAGCAACCTGCTCACGGCCATCACCCTGCTCGACCCGCAGAACTACGCCGACATCTGGTTTCTGCCCGACTCGGCCGGCTTCGAGGAGCCCCAGGGCGATGATGCCCAGGGCGACCTCTACAAGCCCAGCCTGCAACTGCTCGTGGCCAAGGACGCGCCCGACGTGGCCGAGGCCGTGGCACGCCTGACGGCCGTGCGCTACCTGGTGGCCGCCTACGCCGATGGCAACGGCCTCACGAAGCTTGTGGGCACGCCGGCGAATCCGCTGCGCTTCTCGGCCGGACTGGAAACGGGCAAGCGGGCCACCGACCGCAACGGCTACCCGCTCACGCTCGCGGGCGTGGTACCTACTCGCGCTCCATTTTATCTCACGCAGCCAGCGGGCGCGGTGCCCATGCGCCGGGCCTGGTCGGCGGGCTTCAGCTTTGGCTTCTAGTTTAAGATGACATCTCCCACCCTCAACGACCTGCACCTCGACATCGACGCGCAGTTTCCGGACAATACCACAGAGCTTATTACGCCCGCCATTGTGCGGGCTTTTCTGCACGAGCTGGTAGATACGGCTAGCCGGACAGTAGCCGAGCTGGCGACCGAGATTCCGCGCACAACGACGAAAACGGCTGATTATACCTTAGTCAACACCGATTTTGGCTGCATCGTCACCTTCAATTCCAGCAGTGACCGCAACCTGGTGCTGCCCGAGCACAGCGTAGCCCCGCTCGCCCTCGACGGCGCCGTGCAGGTGCGCAACCTGGGCACGGGCAACGTCTTCGTCACCTTTGCCAGTGGCGTTACCGTCATCTCGGAGAGTGGCGGCTACAAGGTGCCGCCCAAGGCCGAAGCCGCCCTGCACCACGTTGACCTCGATACCTGGTTTCTAAACGGGGGGCG
>JBPBPU010000021.1:0-36531 GCA_050954465.1 Janthinobacterium lividum | reverse complement strand
GTAAGCTCCCCCTCAAAGTGAGCCAGTCAAAAGTAGAGGTTAGGCAGCTTGACGAAACTCGATGGGGGTCAGAAAGTTAAGGGCTTGATGAGGCCGCAAGTGGTTGTAGTCGTACTGCCAAAGCTGGCAGTGTTCCCGCACCTGGCGCAGGCTGGTGAAGAGGGTGGCGTTGAGCAGCTCGCGGCGAAACGAGCCGTTAAAGCGCTCAATGTAGGCATTTTGGGTCGGACTCGCGGGTTGAATCCAGTGCAAGTCAATGCCCTGGTCCTGGCACCAGGTCTGCAACATTTGGCTAAGGAGTTCGGGGCCATTGTCGACCCGAATCCGGGCGGGCACCCCGTGGCGGCTGACCAGGGTCGTGAGCAGGGCTACCACGCGGGTGGCGGGCAGCGAAAAATCCACTTCAATACCGAGCACTTCCCGGTTCCAGTCTTCGACTACGTTCAAGGTGCGGAAGCGCCGGCCATCGCTCAGCGCATCGCTCATGAAGTCTAACGACCAGCAGACATTCGGTTGCGTAGGAACTTCCAAGGGCCGCTTGACGCGTTCAGGCAGGCGTTTCTTTTTCCGACGTTTGCCTAGTTGTAAGCTTAGAATCTGATAAATACGCCATAGACGCTTGTGATTCACCACTACTTTTTGTTTACGCAGGCGGTAATAGTATTTCCAAAAGCCCCAGCCGCTATGCCGCTTGACCAAGGCCCGCAAGCGGGTCACCAGGTCGGCATCACGGGGCTGGATTCCCCCACGGCCCCCACCGGCTGGCGGCGCGTAGCTGCGACGGGCCAGGCCCACGAGCGCACAGGCCTGGCGCTGGCTCAGCCCGCGCGCGCAGGCGTAGTAGGCCACCTCGCGCCGGGCCGTGGGGGTAACTACTTTTTTCGCAACACCTCCTTGACCACTTGATTTTCCAGGCTCAAATCGGCCACGAGCTGCTTGAGACGGCGGTTTTCGTCTTCCAGGTGTTTGAGGCGCTGTAACTCGCTCACACTCATGCCCCCGAACTTACTTTTCCAACTGTAAAACGTGGGTTCACTAATGCTGTGCTCCCGGCAAATCTGGGCCACGGTCTGGCCTTGGTCCTGTTGGCGCAAAATGCCCAGAATCTGGGCTTCGCTAAAACGGCTTTTTTTCATAAGACAGGTAAAAATAGAGAAAGTGGAAAGTTACTACTTCTCTCTACTTTTCACTGGCCTACTTATCGGGGGAGCTTACAACTTATACCATTCAGCGAAAAGCTACTTTAGCGTACCAATTGAAATACCATAAAATCCCCTTACACTAGTTTATCCGGCGTTATCGGCAGCTCCCGCACCCGCACGCCCGTGGCGTGGTACACGGCATTGGCAATGGCCGCCGTGAGGCCAATCAGCGCGATTTCGCCAATGCCCTTGGCCCCAACCTGACCGAGATGAGGGTCGGGCTGGTCGATGAAGAGCGCGTCGATGGCGGCGGGCAGGTCGGCGTTGGTGGGGATGTGGTAGTTGGCCAAGTCGTGGTTGGTGATGCGGCCGTAGCGGTGGTCGAGCACGGCGTCTTCCATCAAAGCCAGGCCGATGCCCCAGGTAATGGCCCCGTACACCTGGCTGCGGGCGGTAGCCTGGTTCACCACCCGGCCCACGTCGAGTGCCGACACCACCCGGCTCACGCGCACCTCACGGGTAAGCGGATGCACCAGCACCTCCACGAAATTGGCGCAGAACGACTTACTCGATAACCGACCTTTTTCGTCCACTGCGGGCGCTTCCTGCGTGAGGTCGAGCGCGGGCAGGTGGTGGCGGCGTAACACGTCGCCGTAGGTCTGCGCCTGGCTAGGGTCACGGGCCAGAATTACGCGGCCGTTTTCGGCTAGCAGGTCGGTGGCCGGGGCGCTGCCAAACGGGCCGCCGGGCGCGGCGGCCAGCTGCAGCACCTGCTGGCGCAGGGCTGTGCAAACGCCATGCACCGCCGCACCGATGGAAGCTGTAGTGTGCGAACCAAACTGGCCGGGCGCGGGTGGCAGGGCCGAATCGCCTAGCTCAAAGCGGATGTTTTCGGGGGCTACGCCGCTGGCGTCGGCCGCTACCTGGGTCATGCTGGTGGCGGTGCCGGGGCCGGTGTCGGCGGTGGCGCTTTGCACTAGCAGGGAGCCATCGGGCAGCAGGCGGGCGCGGGCGGTGGCGGCCGCCCGCGTGGCGTGGTAAATGCCCATGCTCATGCCCTGGCCCAGCAGCCAGTCGCCCTGGCGCAGCTGGCCCACGGCAGGGTTGCGGCGACTCCAGCCGAAGCGCTCGGCCCCCTGGGCGTAGCATTCGCGCAGGTAGTTGCTGCTCCAGGGGTGGTCATTTTCGGGGTCGCGCTCGGCGAAGTTTTGCAGGCGCAGCGCCAATGGGTCCATTTTTAAGGTGTAGGCCAGCTCGTCCATCGCCGATTCCAAGGCAAACGAGCCGGAGGTTTCGCCGGGGCCGCGCGTCCAGCAGGGCGTGCTCAGGTCGAGGGGCACGAGGTTATAGTTGAGGCGCACGTTGGGGCAGCGGTAGCCCGACTTGCTGGGGTGCAGCAGGCGCTCGGTGAACTGCTCGTAGCGCGATGTACTGCCGTAGGCCACGTGTAAGAGACTGAGGAGGGTGCCGTTGGCGGCAGCTTGCAGGCGCACCTGCTGCACCGAGGCCGGCCGGTAGCCCACCATGCTGAATGCCTGGTCGCGCTGGAGCATCACCTTCACCGGGCGGCCCACCACTTTGGCCCCCAGAATGGCCGCCATCTCGGGTGGCCAAATGCGCGACGACGAGCCAAACGCGCCGCCCACGAACGGCGAATGCACCTGCACAGCCGTTTCAGGCAGGTCGAACAGCTGCATCAAATCCTTCTGGGCTAGCTTGGGGGCCTGGGTTTTGTTATACACCGTGAGCTGGTTGCCGCGCCACTCGGCAATGGCGGCGTGGGTTTCGAGGGGGTTGTGTACTTGCAGCGGCGTACGGTACTCTTGCGCCACCTGCACAGCGGCACCAGTGACATCCCAGGGCTGGCCGCGCTGGTAGTCCTCGGTCTTTTTCGGCTTGCGTGTGTTACCCAGGTTGGCCACGATGTCGGTTTGCGGGGTTTCGGCGGCGTACTGCACCTGCACGAGGGCGGCGGCCTGCTGGGCGTGTTCGAGGGTATCGGCCACGGCCAGGGCCACGGGCTGGTTGCTGAAGTGAATCTGGTCGTCGAAAAACACCCGCAGCTGCTGGCCTTCCACGCGGCCGTCGGGCTGGGGACGCTCGTAGCCGGGCACTTTGGGCGAGTTCAAGTGCGAAACGATGGCCAGCACGCCCAGCGACTGCGCCGCCTGGGCCGTGTCGAGGTGGGTGATGCGGCCGCGCGCTATGGGGCTGGTTACCAGCACGCCATGCACGCAGCCAGGTACTAGGTGCTCGGCCACGTAGCGGGCCTGGCCGGTTACTTTGAGGCGGCCATCCACGCGGCGAAGCGGCTGGCCGGTGGCGGGAGTTTTCATAGTGCCTGGTAAGACGCAACTTTGTGGCTTGTCGTTGTTTAGCCCCACCCTTCTATGCCTGACTTCTACCCTGCCGCCACGGCCCTGCACGAGGCCCTGCTCTGCCGCCTCACGCTAGCGGGCTGCCAGCACGGCCGCTTCGACGTGAGCGCGCCGGGAGCGCACCTGAGCCTGTCGGGGCAGAAGCCCGATGGCAAAACCATTTTCTTCTGGGAATTCGACCGTCCTTTTCACAAGCTGGTGAGCACCTATCTGGTAGAAGCCCACAGCCAACACACGGCGCAACTCACCATCCTCATCGATGTAGAAAAGGCCGAATTTCAACATACCCGCACCACTCGCCAGCAAGTAGCCGCCGCCCAGCAAGCCGACGAAAAAAGCCAGCACGAAGCCCGCCGCAATGCTCCGCGCGACCACACGCCCTACGGCTCCGCCCTGGCCGCACAGGTAGCCGCCCGCCTCGACCAGGGAGCCACGCTGGCCTACTCGCACCGCGACTACTGCGGTCAGGGCCTGAGTCGCATCACTGAAGGCAGGTACGCCTATGGCAGCGTCTGGGACGGCGGCCTGCTCCCCGACCGCGTTTTCCCTGACCGGATATCATTTATAAACTGGCTGGCGGCGCAGTCCGATTATACCCTGGCCGGGCTGGAAAGCCAAGACCCGTGGGCCTGGGACAACCAAACCATTACGCGCCAGCGGCTAGAGGAATTTGTTCAAGGGAGGTAGGATGCGGGGCTTGGCTTCGCCTTCCTTCGGTTGCCCCCGCCCGTCGTTGTTACGTCTTCGTTCAACGATGGGTGGGGGCAACCGAAGGAAGGCGAAGCCAAGCCTCGCACCCTACTTCGGCCATTCATAATGAACCTGCCCGCCCACTACGCCGCCATGCGCGCGGCTGCCCTGCAACAATTTGCCCAAGGCGCGGCCGACCTCGACCCGCTGCTCGACGCGCCCAATGACACCCGCCGGGGCCTCACGCTGCTGGCCCGGCCGGCCCCGCCCTTGGCCGCCGCCATTGTCGGGCTGCTGGCCGAGCTGCGACGCACCGAGCCGGCGCAGTACTACTATCCGGCCGCCGACCTGCACCTGACCGTGTTGTCGCTTATTTCCTGCTACCCTGGTTTCACGCTGGCCGCCATCGAGCCGGAAAAATACCGGCGGCTCGTAGCCGAAACGGTGCAGGATATTCTGCCCTTCACCGTCACCCTCGCGGGCCTGACGGCCTCGCCGGGCGGCATCCTGGTGCAGGGGTTCCCGACGGATGGCGGGCTGGAACTACTGCGCGCCCGCCTGCGGGAAGCCTTTCGCGCTTCGGGTTTGCCGCAGTCCATCGACCAGCGCTACAGCCTGCAAACGGCGCACCTGACGGTGGTACGGTTTCGCCGGCCGTTGCTTGATTACCGGCCCGTCGTGGAGTTTATCGAAAAATACCAGCAGCATTTTATCGGCGCATTTAAAATAACGCAGCTGGAAGTGGTTTTTAATGACTGGTACCAGCGCAGCCAGCACACCAAACTACTGGCTACGTGCCCCTTACCTACTGGCAGCCAACAACCTTGACTGTAACCGCTGGTTGCTCGGTTGCGTTGAGAAACGGGGAGCTACTTACCCTTCTTTCCAAACTTATGGCAGACCAACAAAAAACCGCCCTCATTACCGGCGCTACCAGCGGCATTGGCCGCGAGCTGGCCAAGCTTTTCGCCCAGGACAAGTACAACCTCGTCATTGTGGCCCGGAGCCAGGACGAGCTAACCCAGACCGCCGCCGAGCTGCAGCAGCACGGCGTGCAGGTCACCACCATCGCCAAAGACCTGTTTCAGCGCCAAGCGCCGTTCGAGGTCTACAACGAAATAAAAGCCAAGGGCATCCGCATCGATGCCTTGGTAAATAACGCCGGCCAGGGCCAGTACGGCACCTTCACCACCACCGACATCAACCGCGAGCTGGATATTATCCAGCTCAACATCGGGGCTTACGTGACGCTGACCAAGCTCTTTTTGCAGGAAATGGTGGTTCGTCAGGACGGCAAAATTCTGCTCGTGACCAGCATTGCGGGCGAGCTGCCCGGCCCGTTACAGTCCATTTACCACGCTACCAAAGCCTTCCTGGTGTCGTTCGTAGAGTCTATCCAAAACGAGAACAAGGACAGCAACGTCACCATCACGCAGTTACTGCCAGGCCTCACCGATACCGATTTCTTCAACAAAGCCCACATGACCCAGGCCAAGAACGTGGCCGAGGGCAGCAAAGCCAACCCCACCGACGTAGCCAAAGACGGCTACAAGGCGCTGATGAGCGGCGAGCACAAAATCATTTCCGGCCTCCTGAACAAGGCGCAAGTCACCATGAGCAACGTGCTACCGGCCGAACTGCTCTCTAGCAAAGTACACAACGAAAGCGCGCCGGTAGACGGCAACGAAAACGCCCGTTAGAGTCCACAGTGCTACAGCGTTAAAACAGAATGCCCGGTTGATAAACTCAACCGGGCATTCTGTTTTAACGCTATTCGCCGACGCTATGCGTTGAGCTTTACTGCTGGATTCGAAACGTCTCTGAAGACGATGGGCAGCAATTTGCACCTGATTTAGCGCCATTAAAGTAGGCTAATAAAGTCTGATTATGTAGCGTGTCATAAGTGTGCTGGCTGTAGCGCCGTCCCTCTTTATAGCCTCGTAAGCGCACGAATCATTTACAAATAAAGTCTGATACAGCGAAGTTTAATATTTGTTAGTCACTTTTCTGCCTGTACGTTTGCGTTTAGCTGTGAAGCAGTCATTTCAACCACAAGTTGTTCACGTAAAAGGCCCATCCCCCATGAAATACGTTACGTATGCTACCGCCCTGATTCTGTGCATCACACTTGTCAGTAGCTGCCAAAAAGAAGAAACGCTACCGGTTTGTCAAGGCTCTTGTACCATCATCCAGGGCCAGCTTGTTACGGGGCAGTCCCAGATGGGTATTGGGGGAGCTGGTGTAACCGTGAAATGGCTTACCTCGAACGGACTAAGCACGAAATCTGTCACTAAGGCCCGCACCAGTACCGATGCAAATGGCAGCTACCAAATCAGTTTTTTCATCGAAGACGCCGAACTAAAAGATGGCTATTTCAGTGTTTTCTACGATGTCGATAAAGACCATTACTACACCATCGGCCAGGACCAGGATGCTTTCTATAAGCTAAAGCGCGATACCACTATCGTGGTTAGACCTTATCAGATACCGCGCAAAGCCTACGTTCGCCTAGCCATTACCAACCCCGGCCAGATAACCAGATTTGGCTATTCGAGTAGCTTTAACGCCTGTTACGGCCATAATTTGGTATTCAGCCGGGCCCTTATGGGCGGTGGCCCTGTGGTTAGCTGGGATGGTTTGCCCGTTGAAAATCCACTGCCCGTAGCTGGTGACCAATCTATTCTGGTTCAAAGCAATAAAACCAAAAATGGGATTACCACTTTTAGTAAGGATTCCTTATTCATCCCGGCGGGCACTACCCAGAACTACACCGTAACTTACTGACACATCACACTCAGTTGCCTCGAATTGATTTATTCGGCAAGCAACAAAGAAGGCCCGTGAAACTAACTTCACGGGCCTTCTTTGTTCTAGGCTGGTTGTTTATTGCTGCCTTCCGACGACTTCGTAATCATATCGGCAATGGCCTCCGAGATGCCTACGGTACTGAAGCCGCCGTCGTGCATGAGGTTTTGCATGGTGACGTAGCGCGTGAGGTCGGAGAAGAGCGAGACGCAGTAGTCGGCGCAGGCTTCAGCCGGCGCGTTGCCGAGGGGCGACATGCGGTCGGCGTACTCGTAAAAGGCGTTGAAACCGCTGATGCCGGAGCCGGCCGTGGTTTTGGTGGGCGACTGCGAAATGGTATTTACGCGCACCTTTTTGAGGTGCCCTAGGCGCTGGCCGTAGCTGCGGGCAATGCTTTCGAGCACGGCCTTGGCCTGCGCCATGTCGGTGTAGTCGAGGAAGGCGCGCTGGGCGGCGATGTAGCTCAAGCCCACGATGCTGGCCCACTCATTGAGCGCGTCCTGCTTCTCAGCCACAGCCATCATTTTGTGGAACGAGAGCGCCGACACGTCGAGCGTCTGCTGGAAAAACTTGTAGTCGAGGTCGCCATAGCTTTTGCCCTTGCGGATGTTGGCGCTCATGCCGATGCTGTGCAGCACAAAGTCGATTTTGCCGCCGAAGTGGCTTTGCGCCTCCGTAAAGAGCGTGCCCAGCTCCTCCATCGAGGTAGCGTCGGCGGGCACGATGGGCGCGTCGATTTCGGCGCTCAGCTCCTTTATTTCGCCCATGCGCATGGCCAGCGGGGCATTGGTGAGCACGATGCGGGCACCTTCAGCGTGGGCTTTCTGGGCCACTTTCCAGGCAATAGATTGCGAATTGAGCGCGCCGGAGATAATGCCGACTTTGCCGGCTAGCAGGTTGTTGGGCATAGAATGTAGGGTAAGCTTTAGCTTGCCAGAAGTAAAAAACGACCAGCAAAAGTAGGTGAAGTTTACCCTATACGTAGCACCAGCAGCCATATGGCACACTACTGAGCCATGTTGCAGGTAGTGCCAGCTTTGCCAGGCATAAGGTGAGAAAGCTACTTCCCAGCTCTTATGCCCGATGCCAGGGTATGCCCAGCGCCGTGGCTACTTCGGTGGCTATACTAGTGGCCTCCATTGCTGATACCACACTAGCTACCACCACACCCCGTGGCGAGTCGGGTACTGACAGTAGCACTGTAAACCCCTTCCAGATTCCTTGGTCTGCCAGATTCCCGCTCCTGCCGATGGCCAATTCGCGGTAAGTATAGGGCTTCATCACTACCTGCCAAACTTGTGGCAGAGAATGCCACTTCGGGTTTAGCAAATGAGCCCAGTGCAGCCCCGTGCGATAGTTCTGCCGCGCCGCGTCCAACTCGAACTTCTGCTCAACTAGCAGCCCGGCTACCAGCATTACCCCAAATACTGCCCCCATACCCCAGTGCCCCCGCGCCAGCCACAAGAGCGCCCCGAGTCCGGGACACGCCAAGCCGAGGTAGCGGCTGCTCGGCAACGGCAACGGAATACGGACGGGCAGCGGGGTTTCGGCCATCGGCAACATTCTCTATAAAAGTAGCACCGCGTTTACCCGGCCACTGTTTCTCCCCGCAACGCCAGCAGTTCGCGGGCGCTCTGGAAGGCGTTTTCGCTGGGCTTGGCCCCGGCTATCATGTGCGCAATTTCCTTGATGCGCTCCTCCTGGCTTAGCTCCCGGATGCGGCTCACGGTGCGGTCGGGCCGGTCTTCCTTATACACGAAATAGTGGGCGTCGCCGGCCGCCGCCATCTGCGGCAGGTGCGAAATGGCTACCAGCTGGTGCTTATGGGCCATCTGCTGCATCATGCGGCCCACTTTCACCGCAATTTCGCCGCTGATGCCGGTGTCGATTTCGTCGAATACTATCGTGGGCAGGGCGGTTTTGTCGGCCAGCATGTACTTGATGCACAGCATGAGGCGCGAAAATTCGCCGCCCGAGGCGGCCTTGCTCAGCGTCTGGGGCTGGGCACCTTTGTTGGCCGTGAACAGGATGCTTACCAAGTCGATGCCGCTGGCGGCGAGCGGGCCGGTTTTGTGCTCTACCACGATGCGGGCGTGGGGCATGCCGAGGTCGGCGAGCAGGGCGCTCAGCTCCTGCTCAAACACGGCGAAGGACTTACGGCGGCTTTCGGAGAGGCGGGTGGCGTACTTGGTGGCCTGGGTAAGAGCGGTTTCGCAGCCGCCGCGCAGGCGGGCAATTTCCTTGTCGAGGTTCAGCACCGAGCTTACTTTCTGGCGCAGCGTATTGCGGGTGTCGAGCAGGCCGGGCAGGTCGCGGCGCTGGTGCTTGCGCTGCAGGTTGTAGAGCACCGTAAGGCGGGCCTGTAGCTCTTCGGCGCGGGCGGGGTCGCCTTCGGTGCGGCGCTCGGCGGTTTCTACCTCGTCGGCAATGTCGTGCAACTCAATCAGGCAGCTTTCGAGGCGCTGGCGCAGCTCGCGGAAGTTGTCGGCGTAGTTGGCTACCTGGCCCAGCAGCACGGAGGCGTCCTTCATGGTGCCGGTGGCGCAGCTTTCGCTGTCGCGCAGGCCGTGCAGGGCTTGGCTGAGCTTGTACTTTATTTCCTCGGCGTGTTCGAGCTGCTTTACTTCCTGCTCCAGCGCATCCTGGTCTTCGCCGTCGAGGCTGGCTTCTTCCAGCTCGCTGAGCAAGAAACTGTTGTAATCCAGCTCTTTACTGGCCTGCACCGACTGGTCTTCGAGCGCCTTGAGGTCGGTTTCGAGCTTGCGATATTGCCGGAAGGCGTTGCTGTACTGCGTGCGGGTAGGCACGAGGCCGGCGTAGAGGTCGAGCAGGTTGAGCTGAAATACGGCATCGCCCAGCAGCAGCGTATCGTGCTGCGAGTGAATGTCCATGAGGTTTGCCCCAATCTTGCGCAGGGCTTCCAGGGTCACGGGCGTGTCGTTCACGAAGGCCCGTGATTTACCCGCCGGGCTGATTTCGCGCCGCAGAATGCACTGCGTGTCGTAGTCGAGGTCTTCGGCCTCGAAAATATCCTGGAGCTGGTAGTTCTTGATATCAAACTGCCCCTCAATCACGCACTTATGCTCGTTGTTGAAGAGCATCCGCGAGTCGGCCCGGTTGCCGAGCAGCAGCCCGATGGCCCCAAGCATAATGGACTTGCCCGCCCCGGTTTCGCCCGTAATAATATTGAGCAGCGGCGAAGGCCGCAACTCCAACTGCTCGATGAGCGCGTAATTCTGAATCCGTAAATCGACTAACATAAACCGCAGATTTAACGGATTTAACGGATTTCGCGGATACGCCCCCTGCGGGGGCTGGCTACGTGCGAGGCCGGGCCGTTAGTTAGGTCTGGTAGCTACTGTCTTGCGCTTCGCTTTGGGTTAAGCGAAGTGTACTGGACAATGCTACCCTAAAATTAGTGGCTGCCTGGTCAATAATCGCTGGTACCCGGCAGCATCTTTTTGGCACCGGACACAATCAGCGATTCACCACCCTGATTTCCACCAACTTCAACAACAAAAAAACCAGCCAGGCACCCCGCACCCCTCTCTATCTCCATCCCAAACAGCCAGCCCCCGCAGGGGGCGTATCCGCGAAATCCGTTAAATCAGCGATTAGTGTTGATTGCCTGGTACTTGGCCAGGTTGCCGGGGTCTACGTCCTCGGCGATGGCGAGGAGCTTTTGCTTCTGCTCGGGGGTGGCGGTGCGGAAAACGTTGGTAATCTCGTCGGCTTTGGCGTCAAAAAAGGCCCGCACGAACAAAGTGCCGGGGCGGGTGGCATTGCCTTTCTGGATGCTGGTAAGGGCCGTCAGGATGGAGGCGCGGGCGTCGTCAGCTTTCTCCACGAATACGTCCATACCCTGCCGGTAGTAGCTGTAGAGGGCCGTGCGGAAGCCTTCAAGCTGCGGGTCGGTGAGGTTGTTGAGCAGCCAGTAGCGGTTGCGCGAGTTGCCGCTCGTCCAGCCCTCATCGTTCACATCGCCGCCACTCTGGCTGGCCGAATACTGCATAATAATGCGGGCCTGGTCGTAGTAGGGCGAGCCCCCAAGCCGGGAAAACGTGTCCTGGTCGGTGGCAATGACGAGGTAGGCGTAAAAGCTCAGCAGCGACGACAGGTTGCTGGCGTAGCTGTTGGCCGAAAAGTCCATCGACGTGGTGGGCGTAAAGGCGAAGATGAAATTGCGGTCGCTGATACTCAGCAGGTTCGTCTCGTAACCGGTGCCGTATATGGGCCGCGTAGCCACAAGTCGCATGGTGGCTTGGTACACCCCGTTCTGCGGAACGCTATTGATACCCACGAACATACGCACGTTGATGCGCTCGTTGGGCTGGTAAGTCTGGCGCGTCCAAGTGCGACCATTGAGAAAATCCACCATCATCTTCTGCATCCCCTGCACGAAGGACTGGTCGGTAATAGTGGTGTTTTCCAGGGAGATAGTCACCTGGGCATTCAACTCCTGCGCCCGGCCGGGGCGGGCCGCCAGCAGGGTGAGCACTACGGCCAGCAAAGAAAAAAGCTTACGCATAGGAAGCGGTAAATCGGGTCTGAATAAGCTGCACGAGCTGGCGGGCCAGCTCGGTTTTAGCTTGTAAGTCAAAGGTAAGCACCTGCCCCGCCCGGTCCAGCACGCTCACCTTGTTGGTATCGTGGCCGAAGCCCGCGCCCGCATCGCGCAGGGAGTTGAGCACTACCAGGTCGAAGTTTTTGCGGTGCAGCTTGCCTAGGGCGTGGGCCAGCTCGTTCGTAGTCTCCAACGCAAAACCCACCGAAAATTGTTCAGGCCGCTTGGTGTGGCCCAGGGTGGCGGCAATGTCCACGTTTTTCACCAGTTCCAACGTGAGGGTGTCGCCGTCTTTCTTAATTTTTTCGGTCGCCACCGTAGCCGGCCGGTAGTCGGCCACGGCAGCGGCGAATACCCACACGTCGGCCGTTTCGGCTGCTTCCTGAACGGCGGCAAACATTTGCGTGGCCGTTTCCACCCGCACCGTGCGGATGCGCGGGCTGCCAGGGTCGGGCAACGCCGTGGGACCGCTTATCAGCATCACCTCCGCGCCTACTTCGGCAAAGGCTTCGGCCAGGGCGTAGCCCATTTTGCCGGTCGAGCGGTTGCCCAGGAAGCGCACCGGGTCGAGGGGTTCGTAGGTGGGGCCGGCGGTGAGGAGGACGCGCATATTTTTAATGGGTAATTGGCGTGCTAAAACGGATTTTACCGAAGCTGCCCGAACACTACTAATTTCAGGTAATTGCCCTAGATTATGGTCTATAAGGATTTTTTCTGTAAAATTTCTGAGGCTTACTGTTGTCTTCAAATACAAAGTCGAAATTTGTATACTCTTCTGGCGTTGTATTTTTATATAAAAAAGTAAATGAATCTATACATATATTATCTGTATCAATGCCTTGTTTTTTCAACGATTCCTTTAAATGATAACCAGCTCCCAATGCTAGCTGATATGGATAGGGTCCTCCTGCTCTGCTGTAAATCACTATGACCGCTCGGTGCTTGTTGTTAGCTAGCCCCCGCCCTAACACTTGTTTTACCAGATTTAGCGAGTCTATTACCGCTCCAAATGACGATAAACGCATGGTATTGTCCATTCGCACTACTGTAGAATGGCGGCTTTCCGGGGCCGTCAAGTAGGCTCTGGGCGTTAGCGTCAGCATACGATGACAACTGCTACTGAACAGTGTGAGAATAAGAAGGCAAATACTACTCTTCATCATTTCCACCATTGCTTAGGTTGCTAGCTTTATAACACTTCTGTATTGCCTGGGCTTCTTATTGGTATGGCAACTCCTAGTCAACTAATATTATCCAGCTAATTACACTTATCCCCTAGCAAGAAAATACCTCCCCAACTCCGTCACAATCTGCTCGGGCTCCAGCATGCGGCCAGGGCCCGACAAGCCGCTGGCTAGTTCCCCGGCTGGCGAGTCGAAAACGTAGTTGCCGAAGGAGCGCAGACGCTGGATATTCTGGGTTACGGCTGGGTGGGCGTACATATCCAGGTCCATGGCCGGAGCCAGAAACACGGGGCAGCGGGCCGACAAATACACGGCGCTCAGTAGGTTGGGGCACAGGCCGTTGGCGAGCTGGCCGAGGGTATTGGCGCTGGCCGGGGCGATGAGGTAGGCCTCGGCCCATAGGCCCAGCTCGACGTGGTTGTGCCACTGCCCACTGGCGGCATCACGCAAAAAGCCCGTCAGGACGGGCTTTTTGGAGAGGGTACCCAGCGTGAGGGGCGTAACGAAAGCAGCAGCGGCTTCGGTGAGAATCACCTGTACTTCGGCCCCGGCTTGCACCAGCAGGCGCGTGAGTGGCGCGGCTTTATAGGCGGCAATGCTGCCACTCACGCCGAGCAGGATGCGGCGATTGGTTAATAGTGCTTGGTGCTTGGCGCTTGATACTTGGTCAGGCATCGTAGGAAGGAACGTCATGCTGAACGCAGTGAAGCATCTCGCTCGCCTCTCTGAACGATTGAGTTAGTCTGCGAGTGAGATGCTTCACTGCGTTCAGCATGACGTTCTTTTTTTAATACCTCGGCCCACCTAGAACAGCTCGCGGGGAATCACAACCGGAGCAGCTTCGGGGGTTTCATAATGCAACTCGCCAGCGATGAACTCCTCAATTGCCTGGCTCGTGGGCTTGGGCTGGCGCTCGTACTGCTTGCTGATTTCAATCTGCTCGCGGTTTTCAAACACTTCTTCGAGGTTGTCGACGGTGGTAGCAAACTCGGCCAGACGGTCGGTCAGCTCTTCTTTCAGCTTTACCGACAGTTGATTGGCGCGCTTCGAGATGATGGAGATAGCCTCGTAAACATTGCCATTTTCGGTGGTGATGTCGGCCAGGTTACGGGTGATGATGGAAGCGGATGCGGGGATTTTCATGGAGTTTCGTTGTTCGTTATTTATTGTTTATTTTTCGTTAATTCACGTTGTCTGAGTCGTCTAGTGAAAATTTTTCTGCTACGAAAAACAGATGACGGAAAACGAAAACTATTTAGCCGCTGCCTCAACAGGTACCGATTTCAGACGTTCCAGCTCGGCGCGGGTGTCGTCGTACATGGTTTGGGCGGTGCGCAGGTTTTTGCTTTGCGGATAGGTGTCGATAAAGTGCTGGTAGAACGTGATGGCCTCCTGGAAGCGCTCGCGTTGCTTGGTTTCGATGCTTTCCTTGGCCCAGGCATACTGGGCGGTGAAGCGCAGGTAGTCGGCCTGCTCGTTGTAGGCCGAGCCGGGAAACTGTAGCTCAAAATTGCCCATTGCCGTCACGGCTGCCTGGTTGTAGCGCAGAGAGTAGTAAAGCTTGGCATTCTGGAAAGCCTTGGTTTCGAGCTTGCGCTGCAGCTCCTGCGACATACCATCGGCCTCGGCCCGGAACTTACTTTCGGGGTAGGTATTGAGGAAATCCTGGATGGTTTCTAGGGCCGACACTGTATTGGTCTGGTCCAGTTCTACCTCGGGCGAGTCGCGGAACAGCGACTTTGCCCGCAGCAGCGACGCCTCTTCTACTTGCGGCGAGTTAGGGTAAGTATCGGTAAACTGCTTGAAGTAGTACGCGCTCAGCACGTAGTTGCGCTGCATGTAGTTGGTGTTGGCGAAGTAAAATTGCGCCTTCTCCGCCTCCGGCCGGCCCTTGAGCAGCGGAATCAGCTCCTCCAGCAGCGTACCCGAGCGAAAGTAGTCGCCCTTATCATAGTACTTGATGGCCGCCGTGTACTTCTCGTTGACGTTGGTGCTCTTGAGAAGCTTCTGGTAGCCTGTGCACGACCCCAGCGAGAGGGAACCAGTGAGCAGAGCGGCGGTAATAAGACGGGAAAAGCGCATACGAAAGACAAAGATAACAGATAATGACGAGTGGCGTTGTGGTAGTAGTCGCCCTCCTCATCGCAGCGGGCACCTCACTCCCTAGCCCCCTCTCCAAAAGAGAGGGGGAAGTAATCTCTAGTACTAAATTCCAGAAACTAGTTCCCCCTCTCTTTTGGAGAGGGGGCTAGGGAGTGAGGTGCTGTGAAGGGCGACTGTCAGAACCTAAGAGCCCCTACCCTAGCGCCGGGTTGCAGCAGCGGGTGGGGTGGCTTTTTTAGGCTTGGGTTTGCGCGTTTTGGCGGCGGGCTTCCCCTTCGCTTTTAGCTTGGGCTTTGGCTTGGCCTTGCGGCGCAGGTCGCTGGCGAAATGCTTGCCCAGCACGGCGGCCCGCGTGGGGCGGTCGGCAGGGCGCCAGTTGAAGCCTTTGAACTGTTTGTCGCCCTCCTTTAGCTCGTGTACGGGGGTGTAAGTGGCCTCAGCCTTAGTGAGCCAGGTGAGCCCGTTAATTTTGTTGTTGACGAAGTACAGCGCCATGCTGGCCGATACCGACTTGTTCATGCCGCTCATAGTGGTATCGCCGTCGAGGGTGAAGTAAATGCTCTCGGCATTGCCCAGCACGTTGACGCGGGCCAGCCTGTTTTGGCGGAAGAGGGCCACCATGCTGCGGCCCTTCACTTGGTTGTAGTCGCTGAGGGTGTCTTCCTGAATGGCAAAGGCTTTGCCGAACAAGCTGGCCCGCTCCAACTGCCCGTGCCGGAAGCGCAGGTTCATCGAGTCGGAGGTGAGCTGGTTGCGGGCCTGCCATATCACCGGGTCGCGGTTGAGGTAGATGACGCTGTCCTGGCGGTCGTAGGTGAGCGAGTCGCAGCGGCCCTGCATCTTGCCCCGAAAAATCTGGGCCTTGGGCCAGGCGAAAAGTATCGGGCGCTGGGTGGCGCGGCCGGGGCGCGTTTCCACGCTCAAGAGCGTATC
Organism: Janthinobacterium lividum; assembly: GCA_050954465.1. GTDB lineage: Bacteria > Bacteroidota > Bacteroidia > Cytophagales > Hymenobacteraceae > Hymenobacter. The sequence goes on along the minus strand of JBPBPU010000021.1, from coordinate 20,732 downwards.
GGCGGCCAGGTAGAGGGTGTCGCGGCCCGAAATATTGCGGATAACCGGCCGCCCCCCAAACAGCTTGGTGCGGCCCAGCGCCCGCCAGTAGCGGCCCCGGTCGCCGCGCAACACCAGGTTGTCTTTCTTGGAGATGAGCGAGACGTGGCCCGTTGCCACGCCGTAGAGCTTTACCTGGTCGTACACGAGCTGGTCGCCGCCGAGCAGGTAGCCGGGGGTGTCAATCTTGGCGTTGCGCTCAAAACTCGACACGCGGGTAACCGTATTGTAGGTGCCCTTTTCGGCGTAGAGGTTGCCCTGGGTGCTCTTGATGTAAGTGGGGCCGTCGAAATACGCGATTTTGCTCACCGTATTGTAGCGTAGCGTGTCGTTGCGCAGGTCGGTGGGCGTGCCACTTTCGTCGATGGAAACCAGGTGGACATCGCGCTTAAATACAAACACTTTGCTATTCGTATCGTAGGAGCCCTGCTGGCTGTCGAGGGTGTTTTTGGGGTCGGTGAGGTGGCCGCCAACGGTGTAGTAGGCGGTTTTGTGGTTGAGGTCGTAGTCGAGGGCCGTGGTGGTGAGCGTCATGTGGGGGTCCTGCATTATCACCTGCTGGCCAGTCATGCGGGCTGTGCGCTGGTTGCCGCTGTAAGTGCCGTGGTCGCCGGTGATGGTGAGCGTGTCGCTCTGCACGATGCGCACGTGGCCAAAGCATTCCACCACATTGCGCTCCTTGTACTGGTAGGCCGAGTCGCAGTACAGCAGCACGTCCTGCTGCTTGAGGCTGACGGCGCCCAGCAGCTTGTCAACTGGCACCTTCACGGGTTTGCCATCAACGATTTCCGTAACCTGTTCGTGGATGTAAATATCCGTGTGTAGCAAATCTACTGGCGCACCTTTGGGTTCAGGCTGCTGCTTCTTAGCAGGAGTGGCGGGCCGTGCAACAGCGGGCCGGGTTTGGGCCAGCAGCCGGAAACCGGGCAACGCCAGCACGAATAGCAAAAGAAAAAAACGAAACTGCGGCATTCGGGGCCAAAGGTACAAGGCTAGGGCAGGGCTAACGCGCCAGCCGCCGGCTTAGTGCTTGCAACGCGACTTTTGTAACTCGCGTCGGTTAGTTCTTGTGATTAGTGCTTGTCGCCCTCCGTGGGTCACCTCACCCCCTATTATTATGCTCGACCAGATTCGCCACTTCATTACCCAGCAAAACCTTTTTTTCCCCGAAACTGCCCCCGTGCTGGTGGCCGTGAGCGGCGGCCTCGACTCGGTGGTGCTGCTCGATGTCCTGCACCGGCTGGCGGTGCCGCTGGCCGTGGCGCACTGCCACTTCGGGCTGCGCGGCGAAGAGGCCGATGCCGACGAGCAGTTTGTGCGCAAGCTGGCCAAGCAGTACGAGGTACCCTACCACGCCGAGTTTTTCCAAACCAAGGCCTTTGCCGAGCGCGAGGGCATTTCGACCCAGATGGCCGCCCGGCTGCTGCGCTACCGCTGGTGGGAGCAGGTGCGCGAGCAGCACGGCTACGCGGCCATTGCCACCGCCCACCACCGCCGCGATGCCGCCGAAACGATGCTCCTCAACCTCACCCACGGCACCGGGCTGGCGGGCCTGCACGGCATTCAAGTGAAAAACGGCTACGTGGTGCGCCCGCTGCTGGCCTGCGGCAAAGACGAGTTGCACGACTACGTGGTGGCCGAGCGCCTCATCTGGCGCGAAGATGCCAGCAACGACAGCCCCGTATACCAGCGCAACCGCCTGCGCCAGCAGGTGCTGCCCGTGCTGCGCGAAATCAACCCCAACCTCGACAACACCCTGGCCGCCACCGCCGAGCGCGTGGGCGGGGCCGAAGAAATAGTGCGCCGCTACGTGGAAACCCTCGCTGCCCAGGCCCGGCGCGATGCCCCCGAGGCCGTCTATTTCGACCTCGCCCCGCTCGCGCAGGCGGCCGCCCCGGCGCTGGTGCTGCACGAGCTGCTGCGCGAGTTTGGCTTTAGCTGGGTGGTGGTGAAGGAGCTGGTGGCTGCCCTCGCCGGCCCGCCCGGCAAGCAGTTCGACTCGCCCACCCATCGGCTGGTGAAAGACCGGGGCCAGCTCGTGCTCACCCCGCGCCGCCTGGCGCAGTACGGCACCTTCCAGCTAGCCGAGGGCCAGGAGGACCTGCTCGCCGACGGCCTGCGCCTGCAAGCCACCGCCCACGAAGGCGCGGGCTACGCCATTCCGCGCTCGCGCAGTACGGCCGCGCTCGATGCCGACAAGCTGCAATTCCCGCTCACCCTGCGCCGTTGGCAGGAAGGCGACTGGTTTATGCCGCTGGGCATGAAGGGCAAAAAGCACCTGAGCGACTTCCTCATCGACCAGAAAGTACCCCTCAACCTCAAAGACGAGGTGCGCGTGCTCACTTCGGCCGACGGCAAAATCTGCTGGGTAGTGGGCTGGCGCGTAGACGAGCGCTTCAAGGTGACGGAGGAAACGGTGCGGGTGCTGGCGGTGCAGCGGCTGTAGTGGAGGCAACTACCTATTCCATAGACTTGTTACCAAACAATATCTTTGAAAAAGAACGTCATGCTGAGCTTGTCGAAGCATCTCTACCGCTTCATCTACACCGTTCAATAAAGCGGTAGAGATGCTTCGACAAGCTCAGCATGACGTTCTTTTTGATTTTTCTAATTCATGAATAATTTTTATATGTATTTACCTAAAATCAGACCTTACTAAACACCTGCCCATGCTCCGTTCCTACCTCACGGCCAGCCTCGTCAGCTTCAGCAGTCTGGGCGCCTGGGCGCAAGCCCCTGCTCTACCGGCCGATTTCTGCCGCACCGAGTGCTTCTACCGCCTCACCTACCGGCCCGATTCGACCGTGGAGACTACGCGCACCGACGAGCTGCGCCTGCAAATTGGCCGCAAGCTCTCGCGGTGCGAGAGTCGCAATGCCGTGTATGGCGACTCGGTTCTAGAAGTTGAAATTAACCGAATGATGAAAGCCGCCGAACGTAACGGAGAGGCTACTATGGACCTGAGCGGCACCGATTTTGCCACGCGGCGGCCCAGCATGACGGCGGTAATTTATAAAGTACCCAGCGCCCGACAAGTGGCGGTGTACGAGAGGGTTGGCGAGGTATTTTATACATACCAGGAGCCCGCTACCTTACTTACCTGGACTACTACCCCCGACAAGGCCACCGTGGCCGGCTACGCCTGCCAGCGGGCCACTACTACGCTGGGCGGCCGTATCTGGGAGGCGTGGTTTACCCGCGAGGTGCCCGTATCCGAAGGCCCTTACAAGTTCTACGGTCTGCCGGGCCTCATCGTAAAGGTGAGCGACACCCGCAACTCCTACCGCTTCGAGTTGGTGCGGCTGCGGCAACTCACGGCCCCAGCAGCCATTGCCCCGCCCCAGGCCGCCAAAAAAACCAGCCGCCAAAAATTTCGCCAGGCCAAAGTCAACTACGACGCCCAGGAGATGATGCAAGCCCGTGGCGATGCTCAATCCAGCAGTCCTGGCGAGGAAGCCGACGCCCAGCGCCGGGAGCAGGCCGCTGCTAAAGAGCGTAACAACCCGCTGGAGCTGCAGTAACTGGTAAAGCGGGGAGACATCTTTGGCGCGGGCCAGCAACCTAAGCCAGAAGCGCCAACTGCGCAATGCTAGTAATTTCATTACGCCTATTATGCTAAATTTTCTATTAATTTCACCGCGCTATTAGCTTCTACTCCGCCATGCACGCTGCCTTTGTTGCGCTCCTCCTGTTGCCGGGCCTCGCCGCCGCGCAGTTGCCCGCCCCGCCCCCGGCGGCCGAGCCGGTGCTGCTGTTGGGTACCTACCAGTACACCGGCCAGCCCGACTCGACCGATAAAGCCTCGGTGCAGCGGGAAATTATGTTCCTGGCGCTGGGCAAAACTCTCTCGCGGTTCGAGAGCCTGGGCCAGCACCTGCAGGACTCGGTGAGCGCCCTGCCCGACGACCCCGCCAACAGCATATCGGACGAGGCAGCGGATGTTTACTTGAGCAAGCTGGCCGCCCTGCCCCACAGCAATTTCAACGACGTCGTTTATAAGCATACACTGAGCCGGCAGCTCTGGTTGGTGGGCCGGGTGACCATGACGGCCTACCACTACCCAGAGGCAACTCCCACCTGGGTTATCACCCCGGCCACGGCCACCCTGAGCGGCTACGCCTGCCAGCGGGCAACCACCACGCTGGGCGGCCGCACCTGGGAAGCCTGGTTTACCCGCGAAGTACCCGTGTCGGAAGGCCCCTACAAATTTGCCGGCCTGCCGGGCCTCATCGTGCAGGTGGCCGATACCCGCCACTACTACCGCTTCGAGCTGCTGAGTTTGCGCCCAGTTGCGGCCGGGCAACAGGTACGGTTTCCAGCCAAAACCACCGCCATTACCAGGGCCGCGTTCAGACAAGCCCAGGCTGACTACAACCGCGACCCCATCGGCCGCCGCAACGCTTCCGCGTCCGATGGCTCCTACGTTACTTTTACGCCTTCCAACCCAGAGCGGTTTCGGCGCAATTTTCAGGAACGCCTGCGCAAGCGCAACAACCCGCTGGAGCTGCGGTAGATGGTTAGTGCCAAGGAGTATGTCATATCCGATTTTCCTTATCATATTTACCAAAAACCCGCCCATGCTTCGTACCTATCTCACGGCCACGCTGGCCAGCTTCTGCAGCCTGCCTGGGCTGGCGCAGGCCCCCACCCTGTCCGCCGACCTGTGCCGTACCGAATGCTTCTACCGCCTCACCTACCGGCCCGATTCGACCGTGGAGGCCACGCGCACCGACCAGCTGCGCCTGCAAATTGGCAGCAAGCTCTCGCGGTTTGAGAGCCGCAATGCCGTGTACCACGATTCGGTAATGGCCGCTGTGTTCGACCAGGCGAACAAGACTAGTGGACTAGGTGAGACACGCACTATTGACCTACGCGGCCGGGGGCTCGAAACGCGGCGGCCCAGCACGACGGCGGTGATTTATAAAGTGTCTGGCGCCCAGCAGGTAGCCGTGTACGACAAGATTGGCACGGTCGCTTACACGTACCAGGAGCCGGCAACGCTGCTCACCTGGGCCATCACGCCCGACAAAGCCACCGTAGCGGGCTACGCCTGCCAGCGGGCTACCACTACGCTGGGCGGCCGCACCTGGGAGGCGTGGTTTACCCGCGAAGTACCGCTTGCCGAAGGGCCATATAAGTTTTACGGCCTGCCGGGCCTCATTGTGAAGGTGAACGACACGCGCAACGCTTACAGCTTCGAGCTGGTAAAATTGCGGCAGTTGCCCGCTCCGGTAGCCATTGCGCCGCCCATGTCGGCCAAAACCACTAGTCGTGCCGAATTTCGCCAGGCCAAAGCTAACCATGACCGCAACGGCCTGGCCATGCTGTCAGGCAGCGGCGACAGCAGCACCACCACCAGCATCAGCGGCTCTAACGGAGAAACCGCAGCCGATATGCAGCGCATGGCGCAGGCGAACGCGAAAAAGCGCAATAACCCGCTGGAACTACGCTAGTTGGGGTTGCCAAGCAACACGGAACGGCCCGTGAAGCTTGCCAAAGCTTCACGGGCTGTTTTGTTTCTACTGCCCCTACCAGCCACTGGCCAGCACGTCGGCAATGTGCAGGGTTTTAATAGCCAGCTTTTCGCGCCGGATGTACGCTTCCAGATGCATGAGGCAACTCACGTCGGTACTCACGAGGTAGTCGGCCCCGGTGGCCAGGGCGTGCTCTACTTTCTGCTGGGCCATAGCCACGGAAATAGCCTCAAACTTGACGGCGAAGGTGCCGCCGAAGCCGCAGCAGGTGGTGGTTTCGGCCATTTCGAGGCGCGTGAGGCCCGCCACGCTATCCAGCAGCCGGCGCGGGGCCTCGCGGATGCCGCACTCGCGCAGGGCCGAGCAGGAGTCGTGGTAGGTGTAGGTGCCCGGCAGCGCCGCCCCCGGAATGGCATTGATACCCAGCACGTCGGCTAGAAACTCGGTTAGCTCGTAGGTGCGCTGCTGCACGGGCTGGCAATGGGCAGGGGCCTCGGCAAACAGGTGCGAATAGGCGTTGCGCACCATGCCCACGCACGAGGCCGAGGGACTAACCACGTAGCGCGTTTCGCCGACTGGGGCGGCAAAATCAGCCAGAAATTTGTCGGCAATATCGCGGCTCTCGGCCCGGTAGCCGGCATTATAGGCGGGCTGCCCGCAGCAGGTTTGGGCGGGGTTGTAGTGGACTTCGCAACCGACTTTTTCCAGCACCTTCACCATATTAAGGGCAGTGTGCGGGTAGAGTTGGTCGACGAAGCAGGGAATGAAAATATCGATTTGGGGAGCGGGCATTAAACAGCGGAATTTGCAGATTGAACGCGTAAAATAATATATCCCCAAAAAATTGTAAAGAATATAACTAAAAAGGCAAGTCCAATCGCTGCAGTCTTATCTTCCTGTTTAGCATCAGCAAAAGCGTACAACACTTTATGAGCGCTTTCCAACTGATAAACTTCAGAATTACTACTTAAATACAGCTTGACCTTGTCACCTGATTTGAGTTCCTGCGCAACTTGTTGGGCAAAGAATTTTTCACCAAAGTTTCCTACGTCGAATTTTCCAGAAGCTCTGGCTATACCAAGCTGCACATAATAATACGAGCCACGCCCGCTACCGCGCACAACATTGACTGAGCTTACCACGCCAGAGACTGTAGCTAAATTTTCCAGCTTTATCAACGTAAGGTTGACTACAGAAAATATGAGCCCTGTCCACAAAACGAGCAGTATAACTACAGGTACAATCGATTTTGCATTTAATTTTTTTTTATTAATCATATTATATTAACTTTAATGCACTAAGCCTAGCTTGCTCAAAAGCCCGCCTATCCAGCCCCAACTGCTCCCCCTGCTCGTCCAGAAACCCCACAATATGCTCTGTAGCCATATTGCCGGTAAGCACATCGGCCGCCATCGGGCAGCCGCCGATGCCGCCCATCGCGCCATCGAAGCGGCGGCAACCGGCAGCGTAGGCGGCGGCTATTTTTTCGCGCCAGGTGGTGGGCGTCGTGTGCAGGTGCGCTCCAAACGCCACCTGCGGGAAAGCCGGAATCAACTCGCTGAACAAGGGCGTAATAAGCGCTGGTGTACTCACCCCAATTGTGTCGGAGAGAGCCACCACACGGATACCTAGCGCTGCCAATTTCTCAGTGTAGCCGGCCACGATGGCGGGGTTGTAAAGGTCGCCGTAAGGGTTGCCGAAGCCCATACTCAAGTACACCACCAGTGTTTTGCCCCAGCGCTCGCATAGCTCGTGCATGGTGGCTATATCGGCTAGAGCCTCAGTGGGGCTTTGGTTGGTATTGCGCCGCTGGAAGGTGGCGCTTACCGATAATGGAAAGCCCAGGTAGCTGATTTCGGAGTGGCTGACGGCCTGCTCGGCACCGCGCAGGTTAGCTACGATGGCCAGCAGTTGGGTGGCAGTCTGGCTCAGGTCGAGGCCCGCCAATACTTCCGCCGTGTCGCGGAGCTGTGGAATGGCTTTGGGCGATACGAACGAGCCGAAATCCACTACGCCAAAACCCACCGCCAGTAATTGCTGCAAATAAGCGGTTTTAACAGCGGTGGGAATGAATTCCGTCAGCCCCTGCATGGCATCGCGGGGGCACTCGGTCAGGATAATCGGGTTGGGATACATAGGGCTGCGAAGTTAGGCAAACGCCCTACACCAGAGCTTAGTCACCCATCAATACAGCGCGGCCCAACTGGCGCGAGTAAGCTAGGCGCTTACCGCCACTGGCCGCCGTGTAGTCGAAGCCCACAGCCGTAGGGTCGTTGCGCAGGCTGGTCCACACCTTGGTATCCAGCTCAGCAGGCTGATGCGAGTCGGCGGGCACGGCGGGCTGCACGAATTTGTCGGCAGTAAAGAACGAGTTCATGCCGCGCAGAATGGATATCTCCCGGTCGCGCACCGAGGCCGCCGCATTATCGCGCAGGGCGGGGTCATCGAGAAAAATACGGGCAGGCAGCACCTCGTGCCGCAGGGTATCGCCGTGGCTGCTCACGATGAAGAAATGCACCTGACTGGTTAGAATACGAGGGCCGCGCATTTGAAGCACGAAGGCATCAGCTTTGCCGGGGTCGGAAAAAAAGTGCGTAGTCCGCACCGTATTGAGTACTGTGGCTCCGTTTACGCGCTGGCCTTTGCCGTTGGGCGGCGTGAACTGCGTGCGCGGGTCAACGGAGGAGGTAGTGGTTTCATGCTCCGTATTAACGCACGAAGCAATACCTAGCTGCGCCAGAATGGCAACAATAGCAACGGGCCGAAAAGATGTTTTCATAAGACAGGAAGTGTATAGGTAAATAATTCGCCGGCTACTTGCTGCCAGCCACAAGGCCTATGTACGTAAACAGCCCGAGGCAAGGTTCATAGTGCCAACCGTGCAAGTTACCTAAAACCAGCCCAGCTCGATGCCCAGCAGCCAGCGCGGTGGCTCGGGCAAGGGCAACGGCCCCACGGGGCGCAAGGCGTCGCTGAGGCGGTAGCGGCCCACCAGGGCCACAGAGTTGCTGCCTACCCGCAGGCCCACGCCTCCCAGCCAGCGGGCCAGGTACTCGGGCTGATGGGCTACTACTTCGAGCCGGCCACTGGGCGCGGGGTCATCGGTGGTGTGGTTGGCGGCCAGGGCGGGGCCGCCGTAGGCCAGCAGGTCGAGGTAGCGGCCCACCACGTTGCCCCGGCGGCGGCTGGGGTTGAGCCGCAAGCTCAGCTCGCCCTGTAGCTGGTGGTAGCTCAGAGTTTCGCGCTCGTGGGGCAGCCCAAACGGCGCGGGGCGTGCCACGTCATTGTCCAGGGCGTAGCGCAGGTAAGCATAGCGCAGGTCGGCATTGAGGGCCAGGTACGGCCCCAGGCGGCGCTTGAGCCGCCCACCCAGCTGAAGCTCAAACGAAGAAAAGCCCTTCTCCACGCCCAACTCATTCGGCCCCACCGCCAGGGCATAGCCGCCGTAGAAATGGCCGAAGTAGCGCCGGTTGGGCCCCGTGCGGGCAGGAATAGTGTCGCGGGTCACGTCGGTTTGCAGCAGCACCTGCTGGGCCTGGGCCGCTGAGGCCGTCAGCAGGGCCAGCAGCAGGCCGGCACCTACTAGTTTATAGCTGGTCGATTTCACGGGCAGAAAGCCCGCTGGCGCCGGCTATAATTTCGGTAGCAACCCCGCTCGCTTTCAAGGCGCGGGCCATCTCGACTTTGCCTTCCAGCTTGCCTTCTAGTTTTCCTTCGTCAAAAGCGGTGTCGATAACGCCTTTCAGGTCGCGGTATGTTTTCAGGCTATTTTCGTAGCTATCCAGCTCGGCGGAGCCGTATTTACCTGAAAAATTCTCTACTAATTCTTGTGGGTTTGCAGGCATAATTAGTCTCGCTATCTGGCGCATGCTAGAGTATTCTTGCCGTGGATTAACTTTCTCTTGACCACCGTTGCATACGCATGAGCAAATCGCTCTTTTTCAACTTGCGCAATTCTACAATATTTATCATGTCTGGCTTCCCAAACTTTCAGGCTCTCATCCTCGTTTCCCGGACGTACCACTACTTCCAAATACTGCACATAATGCCCGAATTCATGCGGAAGCGTACGGTAAAGCTGCGTATTCCTAACGCTTTCGATGTCATATTCTGCGATGAAATAATTACCGTTTCTAATAATGTCATGGCCGTCTGCTCTCAGCTTTTCTAACTCTGCTTGCTCCGCAAGTGAAAGCTTACTGCCCCACTTTATTTTGAGGCGATAGTCCACTGCTTCAATAAGAATGGCCGGATAAACTTCTCCTTCAAAATCATAAGAATAAATCAGCCTTCCCCAAACCAAAGACATTCTTTCCTCTTTTCGTTTAGGCTGACGAAGCACAATAAATTTAAGCTCACCTAAATCAGCCACCGGAATCTGCCTGATTACCTCCTCCAGGGCCTCAACGGAACAGGCATGCTTCGAGTGTTCCCGCAATTGCTCTATCACGAAGAGAAACGAGTGGCCATTTATTATTCGCTCAATTTTCTCATACTTGCCAAGCCGTTCGTAAAAGTTTTTCGCTGTCTGGCAAGGCTGCGGAATTACTAATTTATTGTCGCGCCCAGCTCCTTGCCTGGTAGTTCCAATGTTCCTGCTACGCCTTACTGGGTTGTGCATAAGCTGCTATAATAACGGACGTAAACGTACGAGTCGCACTTCAAAAACCCTACTCCCGGTACTCCCCCACGTAGCCCTGGTAATACACCCGCAGCACGTTGCCGCCGCGCGCCAGGCGCCGGGGCAGCTGCACCACCAGGCGCTGGGAGGTGGCCCGCACCTCGTAGCGGTGCAGCACGCCGCGGCGGTCGGCCAGGTGCCAGTAAAGGCGCGCCGGGTAGGCCGGATACGCAGGCAGCGTGGGCTCGGCATCGGTGGTGGGGTGCTCCTGGCCCACGGGGGCGGCCTTGGTAGGCGTGGGCGTACCGGGCGGCGGGACTGCGGTGCCGGGCGCAGCCAGCCAGGCGGGCAGGGTGGCTCCGGCTTCGTCGGGCTCGGCTAGCAGGGGCAGGGGGCGGGCGACGGGCAGGGTGGCCTGGGGCCGCAGCACCACGGCTACCAGCGAGTCGTGGATTACAAAATCGAAAGTGGGCGCTACGGCTGGCGGCTCTCCTTGCAGGCGGGCCAGCAGGCGGGTGGCTTCGGGGCGGCCGTAGCCGTGGGCGTAGTCATAGTACGGATATAGCTCGCCGGCTTCGCGTAGGTGGCGGTAGAGGGCCATTGCCGGGAGCTTGGGGCCGCCGGCCTGCCGGGCGCAGGCGGCCAGCCCGGCCACGAGCGGGGCGGCAAAGGAGGTGCCCTCTACCCGCTCGAAGCCGCCGCTACCGCTGGTAGTGAGCACGATACCGAAGGCCGACACGTCGGGCTTGAGGCGGCGGTCGGCGCTGGGGCCCACGGAGCTAAAGCCCAGGTGCAGGCCGGTGGCAGGGTCGAGGCCACCTACGGCCAGCACCGAGTCGGCATCGGCGGGGGTGCCGATGCGGGTCCAGTCGTCGTCGCCGTCGTTGCCGGCGGCACTCACTACCAGCATGCCTTTGCGAGCCGCCAGGGTGGCCGCTCGCCCGATGAGCGAGTGCCGCCCGTCCATCTGCTCGGGGAAGTAGCGCTGCTCGGTGTAAGCCAGCGACGAGCTGATAATGTCGGCCCCTTGCTGGTCGGCCCACTCCATGGCGGCCAGCCAGGCTTCTTCCTCCGAAAACCGCTCGCTCATCAGGCCCTCGGTGCGGGCCAGCAGGTAAGTGGCATCGGGGGCCAGGCCCAGGGCGGGGCCGAAGTGCAGCGAGTCGGGACCGGGCAGGCGGCCGGCCAGGCAGCCCAGCACCTCGGTGCCGTGCGCGCCGCCCAGGAACACGCCGGGGCGGTTTTTAAGGAAATCGTGGGTGGCCGCAATGCGCCCCGCCCGCCGCAGGGCCCGAAAAGCGGGGTGGTGGTTGGCCCCCCGAAAGCCCACGTCGAACACGGCAATGCGCACCCCCTGGCCTGTGAGGCCCGCCCGGCTAAGCGCTACCCGGCCGAGGGCCGCCGTTTGCTGGCGGGCCAGTAAGTAGTCGTTGGGGCTGATAGTTGCTCGTTGTTGGTTGTTAGTTGTTCTTTGCTCGTTACCAGATAACTGCAGAGTAGTAACAGACAACGGACGACGAGAAACAGACAACTCAGCCGGCCGCAGATGCCCTACCAGGGGCCAGGGCTGCACCTGCGCCACGCCGGGCAGTTGGGCAATAGCAGCAGCCTGGGCGGGCGTGGCGCGGCAGGCCACGCCATTAAACCAACGGCTGACTATCGTGAGCGTATCGGCGTGGGCACGCACGGCGGCTACGTAATCGGGCCGCACGGGGTAGTCGGTGGCATCGGCGGGGGCTAGGTGCTGGTGCTGGCGGCGTAGCTGGGCCGCCGGGGAAAAGTACGTTTGGGGGCTGAAAGCAACGCCTTTTTTGTCGGTGAAGCTGACCCAGTAACGGGCCGGCCGGGCGGTTTGGGCCGCACTGGGGCCGGCTGCCAGGAGCAGCATCAGCAGCACAGAAAAAGAAGCAGCTAGTCGCATGGAGGGTTTCGTCGGCAGGTTTTCGCGGCCTCGCGCCAAGTGGCGGGCAGAAGGTGGCTATGGGCACTACCACAACCTACGTTACGCAATAGCCTGCGGGATGGCAGTTTGTTTACCGCTGCCCGTTTTTTGCGGCTATTTTCATCTGCAGAAATAATAGCGCGAAGCTTACGCCTTCCTTTGGTGCGCTCTACAGCCCGTATTTGGCCAGCAGATAGATGAGCGACGCCATACTGGCCCCGCCCAGCTCCAGCTCGCGCCGGTTTACCTGGTCGAAGGTATCGAGGGCCGAATGGTGCAGGTCGAAGTAGCGTTGCGAGTCGCAGTCGTAGCCGAAGAGGGCGGTGGGATGAACGGCCTCGGCGAGGGGCTCGATGTCGGTGCCAGCGTGGCCGGGGGCCAGGTCGCCGGCGTGGTAAGGTGCCAGCAAGGGGGCCCAGGCGGCTACTTTCTTATAGAGGGCGGGGGTAGTTTCGGCCGCGAAGCCGCGGGGGGTGAAGCCGCCGCCGTCGCTTTCGAGGGCAGCGAGGTGGGTTTCGTGGTTTTGCTTAGCCAGCTCGGCGTATTTCTGGCCGCCGCGGGTGCCGTTTTCCTCGTTCATAAAGAGCACGGCCCGCACGGTGCGCTCGGGGCGCAGGCCGGTGGCGGCCAGCAGGCGCACGGCCTCGATGCTCTGGGTGACGCCCGTGCCGTCGTCGTGGGCACCCTGGGCGAGGTCCCAGGAGTCGAGGTGGCCGCCTACGGTAATAACTTGGTCGGGGTATTTGCTGCCCCTGATTTCGCCTACCACGTTGTAGCTGGGCGCATCAGGCAGGGTCTGGCAGCTCATTTCCAGCTCAAACTGCAAGTTGGGGTCGGCGGCCAGCAAGTGGCTCAGTTCGTCGGCCGCCAGGGTGCTGAGAGCTGCGCCGGGCACCTGGGGCACGGCGGGGTCGTAGCGCATGGCCCCGGTGTGGGGGTTGTTGTCGCGGGCGCTGGTCATGGAGCGCACCAGGGCCCCTACCCCACCGCGCTTGGCGGCCTCGATGGCACCCCGGCCGCGCTGGTCCACGGCCCCGCCGTAGGCCTGGCCCGGCTCGATGAGGCGGTCATCGAAGGGCCGGTTGTAGAACACAAATTTGCCCTTTATAGCCGCGTCGGGCAACTTGGCCAGCTCTTCCCAGCTATGCACTTCCACCACGCCGGCCCGCAGCGGCCGGTTGCCGGGCGTGGCTACGGAGCCGCCCAGGGCGCACACGGCGGCGGGCACGCCTTTGCCCCGGTTGCCGAGTATCTGGCCTTTTTCCTTGCTGCCGCGCACCCAGTGCGGCACCTGGCAGGGCTGCAAGTATACGCGGTCGAAGCAGCCGGCTTTTTCCATCGTGAGCTTGCCCCACTCTACGGCCTGCTGAGCCTGGGGCGAGCCGGAGAGGCGCGGCCCGATTTTGAGGCACAGGTAGCGCAGGTTGTCGTAGCTCTGGCCGCGCAGCAGGGCTTCGTCGTAAATCCGGCGCAGGTTGAGCGAGTCGGTTTTGGGGGCGGTGAGTTGAGCCTGGGCAGGGGCAGCCAGCAGGCCGGCGGCCGCCGCAAGGAGCAGAGAGAAGCGCATCGAGCAAAGAAACGACAGCGCCCGCAACTACCGCCCGCGCCGGGTGCGGGCGGCCACGAGCCGGGCTAGCGGGGTGCCGGGCTGCACGTAGGGCGACAGCGCGGCGTAGGGGATGGTGACGGGGGTGTGCTGCATGAGCGAGTACCCGTCCGAGTCGTTCGCACCGGGAAAGAAGCGAAATGCAATGCCCGTACTACTCAGCAGAAAATCAGGCAGTTTTTCCTTCGAGTAAGGCGATTTCCCTGGTGCTTCCTGGGCGTAGTTCCGAGCACTATTGAAGTACCTGATGGCTAATTGCCGCACTTCGCGCAGCTTGTCAGGGCGCAGCCAATCGGCTATGCGGCATTCTTTGCCGGTGGTCAGGTCGTAGGTATGTTCCTCGACGTGCTGGCTGGGCTGGCTGGCGGCCGTGATAGTAGACCAGACATCGGTGCAAGTAACAAAGCCATCCCCGTTATACTCTAGCAGCTTGTTTTTTTGCATGCAGTAGACCTTACCGTTGCAATCTGTATGCGTCAGCAAGCCTGCCAGTTGCTGCCGAATTTGGCGGGGAACCGGGCACTGAAGCTGCTGCCAGGCGGGGCGCAGGGTATCTGGCTCCAGCAGGTGCGGCCCCCACCAGTTGGCCCCACGCTGGTAGTATTCGTAACTGCCATCTACCTGGTGGTTGGGTATGCGGCAAGTTTCTTTAGCCTCGATTCTAACTTCCAAATCTTCGTAGCGCACGGCACCGGTATAGTCTTCGTGCAGTTCAAACCGGGTGGTGCGACGGGTGGCCTTGTCCGTCCAGGTGCCCGTCAGCACTGGCCCCAGACGCTCCAGGGCTTGCCAGGTGCCAGTTAGGCTGGGCATATCGTTCGGGTCTTGGGAATCATACATGTTATGAGGAATTCTGGTTTCCAGCAGCACCAGTGGCTGGTCGTTGCGGTAGCCTTCCGACGATAAGTCACGCTTCTCGCCGCCCCACCCGAAGTAATAGCGCCCGAAGTAATACGGTTGCCCGTACTTCCCTGAACCCTGTTCGTCTTGCTGCCCCGTCAGTTCCAGCACCACCGGCTGCTCGCCCAGCGTACCCACGTAGCGGTAGTTGCAGGTATAGCCCCGCGCTTGCCGCGCTGAATAAGGCGGCAGCTTGTTAGGTTTGGGAATGAGCGGGGCCGACGTGTCGGCGGGCAGCGTGGCCTGGCGCAGCACCGCCCGCCGCGCCGCTAGCAGGCTGGTATCGGGTGGCAGCGGCACGGAGCTGGGGCGTGGGGCAGCAGCGGGCGCAGCCACCGAATCGGCTACCAGCACGCTGGCCGAATCAGTCGGCGCGGTGGCAGCTTCGGTGGCGAAAGGGTGCGACTCGCAGCCGCTGAGCCAGAGCAGGATAGCTGCCAGATAGAGAACTTGCTTCATGGCCCCAAAGCTAGCCGTTTCTGTAGCCTGCCAGTGCCCGCCACATCAGGCGTAGTGGCTGAGCTGCCGGGCCAACTCGGCCTGGTAAGCGGGGGTGAACCCAACCGCGCCCTGCGCATTCTGTACCAGCCATCCTTGCTGCTGGCGGCGGGTGGCCCAGTCGGTGAGGAAGCTTGGCCCATAACCGCCCGTGCGGAACTCGCCCACCCCAAAAACCAGCATCTCCGGGTAAGCTTCCAGGTATTCGGCGAGGGTGACGGACGGCTGGTGCTGGGTGTAGAGTAGAAACTGCAGGTCGTAGACCAGGGTCGACAACTCGTCGGCGTGCAACGAGAAATGGCCTTTTTCGGTCGTGATTTTTCCGCAGATAGTGCGCAAAATCCGCTCGTACTGTTGCGTAGGCTGCTGGTTGACCAGGGTGGCGAGCAGCGGCGAGAGCGAGCCGGTGGCTACGTGGGCCAAGTCGAGCTGCAGGTCTTCGGCCGACGTATCGTAGACGTCTTCGCTCACTAAACCCCGAATGAAGGTTTCGAAATCTTTGGCCAGAAACGTAAGCTGGTAGTCGTCTTCCTGGCCGACGTGCGCCACGGTGGGCTCACCGGTGGGGCCGCACGCCGAATAATCCAGCAGTATCATGTCGTGGCCCGCTGAGGGGCAGTCGCAGATGTACACGCCCAGGTCGGGGTAGCCCCACTCCTCAATCATAAACTGGCTGCCAAACTCGCCGCCCAGCGAATTCGCCTTGGTGCGGCCGATGCCCAGGATGCCACTAATAACTACGTGGTCGTCGGCACAGGAAGTAGGTTCCGTGGTGGGGAAGCAGGTGTTGCGCGGAACTCCGCCGTTGCGCTCCTGCATGAGCCCGATATACGAGGCGGGCAGCTTGTAGCCCAGTTCCGCTTCCAGCGACGCAATCAGTTCGGGTGAGGGCGCGGCGCTCACATAGGTGCGCAGGGCGTACTCGTCGTCGTCCCAGAAATTCATTAGGTCAACGTCTTTGAAGTATTCCATATCCTGTTGGGGCTGATTATTTTATGGTTCGGGCGGTGGGGTAAAGCGCCGGGCAAGACGGGCGAAAACTCTCTACGCCGAGGTATTCAGCGAGAGGCACGCGCCCCGTAGTGCTGCACCCGCAGCCGCGCCGGCTGGCCCGGCCGCAATTTCACCTCGAATAAATAGCTGAATTCGTCGTCTTTAATTTCCGCCATCGGCGGCTGCACGCCCAGCGCCGCCAGCAGCGGCAGCAGCGTATTGGAGTGGCCCACTACCACTACCGAGCCGCCGGGGTATTCTTGCGCCAGGCGGGCGGCCAGGGCGGCGGGGGCTTTGGCATCGTACACCTGGGGCACGAGGCCGGTAGCCTGCGCCAGCGGGGTCAGCGTGGCGCGGGTGCGGCGGGTGTCGGTGGTGAAGAGGGTGCCAGGGTGCTGCCGGGCCAAGCGCTGGGCCAGCGCCTGGGCACGGGTTTCGCCGGCGGGCGTCAGGGGCGGGTCGGCGAGGCCGGGGGTGAGGTCTTTTTCGGCGTGGCGCACCAGGTAAACGGTCGTGCTGGGGGGCCGGGCCGGGGCAGCGGCCAGCAGCGCGAGCAGCAACAGGCTGAAAGTGAGACGGAGGAAAAACATTAGGCTGAAATAGGGACGTAAGCTACTGCAGCGCGGACTTTATAGTCTGCACTATCGTAGCAATTCCTGCATCTTCATCAAACGTACAGCAAATCTTCATCTTCAGCTAACGGCTTGCGCCCGTATGTTGTAGTGTCAACTCACCTTTCCCCCCTGCTCCATGCACGTATTGCTTGTTGAAGACGAAAAAAGCCTCCACCAGGAGGTGCGCCAGTTTCTGACGCAGGCTCAGTATCTGGTCGATTCGGCCTATACTTACGCCGAAGCCTCGGAAAAGCTCTATGTCAATTCCTACGACTTCGTGCTGCTCGACCTAGGCTTGCCGGGCGGCGACGGCCTGGACTTGCTGCGCGACTCGCGCCGCAGCGAAAAACAGGAAGCCTCGTTTATCATTCTCACCGCTCGCGGGGCGCTCGACGACCGCATCAAGGGCCTCGACCTGGGGGCCGACGACTACCTGCCCAAGCCCTTCTCGCTACTGGAACTCACCAGCCGGATGCAGGCCATCACGCGCCGCAAGTTTGGGCTCAAGCGCTCGGAAATCGCCTTCGGCGACAGCTTCGCCATGGACGTGACGGCCCGCACCGTGCGCCACGGCACCACCGAAACCGAGCAAGGCCCCGAGGTGCCGCTCACCAAAAAGGAGTTCGACCTGCTGCACTACTTGCTTTTGCACCGGGGCCGCGTGCTTACGCGCCTGCAGCTGGGCGAGCACCTGTGGGGCAATGTGCTGGAAGACGATTCCGACTCGAACTACATCGACGTACACATCAAAAACGTACGCAAAAAGCTGGCTCAGTTTGGCTCGGCCGATTTTATCGAAACCGTGCGCGGCATCGGCTACCGAGCAGTGTGATTTCAATTATCAATTATCAGTCATCAATTATCAAGGGGTAAGTAAGTCGGAAGAATTACGTTGGCTTAAGAGAACGTCATGCTGAACGTAGTGAAGCATCTCTACCGCGTCGTTGAACGGCTTGGATGAAGCAGTAGAGATGCTTCACTATGTTCAGCATGACATTCTTAATTCTTTAAACTGATTTCTCCGGCCTACCGGCCTACTTAAGTAGACTGGTTGCCGTGCGCAACGGAACGTCGCGCCAATTTGCGTGATAATTGATGATTGATAATTGACGCCATGCGACTCGAAACCAAGCTGGGCCTGTTCAACGGGCTCTCGAAGCTGCTGCTGGTGGTGCTGGGGGCGCTGCTGATTCCGCCCATTGTGCAGCGCGTGGCCATTGCCCACACCGACCAGCGCCTGCGCGACAAGCGCGAGAAGCTGCTTTATCTCATCCGGCGCGATGGCCTCACTAATTTTTTGCGGGCCGAGCAGAATGAGTCGTATGCTGACTACAACGTGCTGCGGCAGGAGTACATTACCCTTACGCCGCTGCCCAACTACCCTACCGGGCAGGCCGGGCCACCTACCGAGCGCTACTTTGAGGAGCCCCGCCGGGTAGACCAGCAGACGGAGGACTTCCGCATCCTAAGTTACGTAATGCCACTGCAAGTGCCAGCACGGGGCACCACGCCGGCCCCGACCGCCGCCGAGCCCCGGCGCTACCGCCTCGAAATCGGGTCGTCGCTCGAAACCGTGGAGCTGCTCACGGGCACGCTGCAGCAGTTGGCGCTGTGGGTGCTGGTGGCCGGGGCGCTTATCACGGTGTTTACCGATGCGGCATTTGCCCACTACCTGCTGGGGCCGCTGCGCGAGCTGATTTCGCGCAAGCTGCGGGGCATCCGGCAGCCGGGCGAGTTCGAGTTTCAGCGCCTCGATACCGAAACCACCGATTTCCGCCGCCTCGACGACTCGCTTTCGGCCCTGATGCGGCAGCTGCAAACCTCGTTTGAGAAGGAGCGCGAGTTTATGAGCAACGTGAGCCACGAGTTGCTTACGCCCACGAGCATCCTGCAATCGCGCTTCGAAAACATGCTCCAGGACCTCACCCTGCCGGAAGTGCACGCCCGGCAGATAGTGGAAAGCCAGCGCACCCTCTACCGCCTGCGCAACACCGTGCGCACGCTGCTGCTCATTGCCAACATCGAAAACGAGCAGTACCTGCGCGACGACAGCGTGAGCCTCACCCAAACCACCCGCGACGTGGCCGAGGAGCTCGACGACCGCCGCCAGCAGCGTGACCTCACCCTGCACCTCGACCTGATGCCCGACTACGTAGTGCCCCAGGCCAACGCCACGCTGCTGCACACGCTGCTGCGCAACCTGCTCGCCAACGCCATCAAATACAACCACGAGGGCGGCAAAATTCGGGTGCTGGGCCGCCCCACGCCCACCGGCGGCTATGAATTGCGCGTGGAAGACGACGGCCCCGGCATCGCTCCCGAAAACCTGCCGCTGCTCTTCGACCGCTTCCGCCGCTTCCACGCCACCGGCCCGCAAGCGCCCGAAGGCTACGGCCTGGGCTTGCCCATCGCCCAGACGATTGCCACGTTTCACCACGCCGTTTTGCGCGTGGAGTCGGAAGTGGGAAGAGGGACGGCGTTTGTGGTGGAGTTTGGGGAGGGGAGGTGATGGCAGGGAAACCTAACAATAGCCAGCTAATTTCGGTGGCACTTTCATTAATTAAATTCCTCCATAAATGCTTTACTCAATAATACCCGACTCATCATGGATTTCCAAAAAGCAAAAACTGTTTGAATTATTTGCCAGTTTACCCAAATCAATTGCTTTGTAGCTACCGTCGAAATAATCAGCCTTTTTAACTTCTTGTGTTGCGAGCATAAAATTTACTACAGCGGATATGTATTCCCACTTCTGCAACAGATTTTTATCAAACTGCTCTTCAGAATAGCCTTTATACATAAACAGGTGGCACTCATCGATAGTGTCTGTGTAACGCCTGACTTTTATTTTATATCCAGCAGGCAAGTAAAATATATACACGAAATACCGATAGACATAGTCGAAAAAACCGTTTTCATCCTCTTCGCCTAAGTCCTCATGGTATTTCTTACTCCACTGAATGGAAAGCATAGCTATTGTTGAAAATTATTATAAATATAATAAGGCTTGTCTTGAGCAATTTACTCCCAAAACCCCGACTCCCCCACCCTTTCTACCTGCTGCCGCCACTGCGGCGGCACCGTGGCGGCGGGGGCCGATAAGCTGACGATGCTGCCCACGATGGCGCAGATAGTATCGCGGTCGCCGAGGCCATTTACTGCCCGCCAGAGCGCGGCCTCAAAATCGGCTCGTTGGTGGGCGGCGCACCAGAGGGCGAAGGGCACGGTGTCCTGGGCGGTGAGTTTGGTACCGTTACCCAGAATGGCGGTGGCAGTTCGGATATCGCAGGTGGCGCTTAGCGTGGCAGCTTTGGCTATTTTGGCTTTGGTGTCGCTGGCCGGCAAGTGCTTGAGCACAAACTCGAAATACTCGGGGGCCGTGGCTTGGTTCTTATGCACCCTGGCAAAACCAGCCATTAGCGCCACGGCGATAGCGCCGCAAATGCCTTCCTCATTGGCGTGCGTGACTTCGGCCGCAAGGCGAGCCTGGGTTACTATAGCGGAGACATCGTCGCCGAAATACGCGCCAATGGGGCCGGCCCGCATGGCCGCGCCGTTGCCCATCGACCCCATGCCGTCGAATACGCTGCGGCTGACGGTTTGCCAGCTTTCGTCCTGGGCAATAGTGCGCAAAATATAATGCGCGGTGCCGCCGTAGCCCCGGTTACTATCCAGCTGGTAATTACGGGCAAATTCGGCTGCTAACTCATCCTGGTCAATTGCGCCGTTTTTGGCCAGCTGTTTATAAACCGCGATGCCCATTACGGTGTCGTCCGTGAATTCCCATTTGCCAGGCTGCACCCGTTGCTGCTGCAGCCGCTCCAGAATTTCGCTTTCTTCGCCGAAAAAGGTTTCGCCGAAAGCATCGCCGATGGAGAGGCCAAGGAGAGAAGTGTAGGCAGCTTGCAGACGTTCGGATTTTTCCACGGTGCAGAACAATTTGATTTAGAGCCTGTTTAAGGTTTCGGTTTTAGGGTCGTTGTTCCGGTCTGACCGCCCTAGGCGGTCTGACCGGCTGCCGAAAGAACGCGGTTTAGGAGCTTTG
>JBPBPU010000065.1:0-37917 GCA_050954465.1 Janthinobacterium lividum | reverse complement strand
CCGCAGCTTCGCAGCTCTGGAAACCATTAATTAACTGACAGCTACCAACATATCGCCGCTTTGCGGCTGCCCTAACGAGCCGAGTGCGTAAGTCCTAATTGGTTATAACGCCGGATAGCCTGGTCAAACGCCTGCCAGAAGGCAGTGAATTCGTCGGTCCACTTTCCGTCGATACGTACTTGTTCACCGCTTCGCAAGTACAGGCGCAGCCCTAGCCCGTTTTTGGTGGGGGTGAAACGGTAGGCCCGAATTTGCGCAAACGAGTAGCTGTTTGGCTGGCTGGCTGCCGGGTTGGCCCAGGCCACGCTGTCGGCCGCCAGCTCTACCCAGCCGGGCCGCCGGAGTAGCAGGCTCCAGCAGAAGAGCAGGAAAATTGCGGCAACTACCGTGTAGGCAAAAAAGGTCAGAAGCAGGTTTGTCGCCAGAGATGCTGGGCTACTGGCGTAGCTTACCCAGGCAACCAACATACCCAGCAACCCGAGGGCGAGCCACACCAGCCAGCGAACCCGGCGCGGGCTAGTCAGGCGCAGGTAGTATTTCATAGCGAGGGCTTTTTGCAAGTTGTTATCGCCCCGCTCCTGCTGCTTATTACATCACCTCACCCGCGCCGACGAGGATACTTTGCTGCCGGTGGAGGCGGGGGTAGTACAGGAAGCAATAATAACTATTCTGGTCGTTTGAGGTAAGCCGTAAGCCAGAGGACCGGATAGAAAATAATCGCACCAATAATTAAAACTAACCAACTCATTAGCGAATTATGCTGCCGTATTACGTCGCTGATAACAAGCAGGAAGATTGTACCAACAATTGCTAGCAGAATAATAGCTATTGGCTTTTCAGAGAAGCTTTTTTCGCTGTTGACAGTAGACAAGTATATACGGTTGTACTTAGAGACGGCTTGTTGCACCGCTAGCAACATTCCATTATAGTCGCCAGTATCTCCTAAAAACCAATTAACCGCTAGCTTCACTTTTTGGCCCGAGCGCAGCCGGAAACGTAGTTCACGGCCGTTGTTCAGCAGTTCGTCGCGGTACGATACGACATCGGCAAAATATATATAGAGTTGTCGGCTCTCTAACAGGCAGGTGACAGTTAGTCCAGCAGGCTCAACCGTAACTAAAGTCTCATGCACGGCTACCTTTCGCGCCACCCGATACACACCGTAGCACCCTCCTATCCCAAGCAGCAACAGCAGCGCAAACTGGCCGTTGCCACCAGTCGGCAGCAGCTTGCTGGCTATAAAGCCGCCCAGCATGAATAAGGCTGACGTTCCTACATAGCCTACTAAACCAGCAAGGCCACACCGACAAAGCCTTATTCTGAATTGTTGATACATGGCAGAAACAATGGTTGCGTGCCTTTCATCGCTTTGCGGCATTAGCCGTTACAGTGCGCACCTGCTACTACCGCTGAGCCGATACGTTCTCTGGTTGTCACCCTGCGCGTTCACCTCACCCCCCAGCCCCCTCTCCGAAAAAGGAGAGGGGGAGCGTTCAACGAAGACTAAAAACTGCTTTCGACTGGCTCCCCCTCTCCTTTTTCGGAGAGGGGGCCGGGGGGTGAGGTGAACGCGCAGGGTGACAACCAGAGAACGTATCAGCTCTGCGCTACTACCGCTTCACCCCCACCGACAAGGATACTTTGTTGCTGGTAGTGACGGGGTAGGCAACTAGGGCGCATTGCGCCGCACCGCCGCCGCCCGCCAGGCCACTACGTAGGCGACGTAGGCCCCAATGCCGCCAAACACATTGCCGTGTACGCGGCCCTTGCTGGTAAATACCGCGAAGAATGCCCCCGCTACCACCAGCGTGAAAACGACGAGCAGATAGGTTGAAATGGGCTTTTCAAAGAAGCTTTTTTCGCGGCGAGCCGCCACGCCGGTCGGGTTGGGGGTAGCTCCTATCGCCTGCTCGAAGGCCGCCAGCAGGGGCGCAAACCCGTTGGTTTTGGCCAGGCCGGTGCTGCGCAGCCGGAGCGGCGGGGCATCGGCGCGGTTGAGGCGCAGCTCTTTGGTGTTGTTGTAGCTGGAGTAGAGGTAGGTGGTAACGTCGGCCAGCCGCACGGTTTGTGAGAGGCGCGGCTCGGGGCGCAAGTCTTCCACGCGCAGTTCGGTGGGCGTGATGGTGACGACGGCCGGCACAATGGCCGCCCGCTTGTAGGCTTGCCAGCCCGCGTAGCCCCCGCCCCCCACGATGCCGACGATGGCGACTACCTTCAGCCAAGCGGGCTCTAGCTGGATGCCGGCCCAGATGCTGAGGCCCGTGATGGTGAAAATGCCCAGCAGCAGCAGGGTCGTCAGCTGCCCGGTGCGGGTGGTGTCGAAGAGGTTCAGCTCGAAGGTTTGGGTAGGCATGGGTGCAGCAAAAGTGGCGAAGCCGGTGCGCCCGCCAAAACTACTGGAAGCGAAGGCATAGTAGCAAAGAAGCAGTGCGCCATGCAAGCGCCCAAGCGGCCGTGCAGCGGCCGCTACCGGAGGCGCCGAGTCAGGCCCGGGCAGCGGCCCGCCGGTTTTGGTAGTAGGCTCCCAGGTAGATGCTGGCCCCAATCAGGATGTGCCATCTGCCTACCTCGGGGGCAGCCAGAACCAGCACCAGCGCTACAGCACTCGTAGTGCGGGCCAAAACCGCCAGCCAGCTCAGGGCCATTAGGCTCCCACGCCTTCGCCAAACAGGGCGAAGTCGTACTTCACTGGGTCGAGCGGGTCGAGCAGGCGCAGGTTGGCGGTCAGCTCTTCGGCGGCTTGCCAGTCTACTTTTTCGCGCTGCAAGAGGCCCAGCAGGCGGGCCTGCCGCTCCACATGCACGTCGATGGGGCAGATTAATTCGCCAGGGGAAATGCGTTGCCAGAGGCCGAAGTCTACGCCGCAGTTGTCGCGGCGCACGAGCCAGCGCAGGTACATATTCAGGCGCTTGCAGGCCGAGCCCCGGGCGGGCGTGGCTACGTGCTTGCGGGTGCGGGCGGGCGCATCGGGCAGCGAGAAAAACAGGTCGTGGAAATTCACCAGTCGCTCGCGCATAGTGGTGCCGTGCAAAAAGGCATCTTCCAGCGAGCTGTGCTGCCCGTAAAACCAGCGCAGCCAATGCACGAAGTACAGCAGGTCGGTATCGCAAAACGTGCGGTGGCAGAAGCCCAGCAGCTTTTTGAGGTCGTCGTCCTGGTGCTGGGTGATGAACTGGTAGGGCGCATCATCCATGCGTGTCATCAATTCACCCGTTTTTTTCAGGATGGTGGGCCGCTGCCCCCAGGCCAGCAGCGCCGCAAAGAGGCCGCTGATTTCCACATCCTGCAAGCGCGTGTAGCGGTGCGGAATACTCACCGGGTCTTTGAGCAGAAACGCCGGCTGGTTGTAGCGAGCCACGCGCTCATCGAGCGCAGATTTAACGGATTTCGCGGATACGCCACTGCGTGGCTGACTAGGCAGTTGGCGCATCAGAAGGCATAGTTAAAAACTTCATTTTTATAGTAAGCGCACAGCTCACCCAGCTAGCAAGTACTCGCCACCCAGCGTTACCAACCCACTTGGTCCGCCCCACAGCGTTGTTCGGGCTGGCCTTCCCCGGCGACGGCCAAAGTTTGCCACCCCACCTGGTCCGCCCCACAGTCCAGTCAGCCCCGCAGGGGCGTATCCGCGAAATCCGTTAAATCCGTTAAATCTGCGATTATGGGATATAGCTGGTTTCGACCCGGAATTTGGCGTCGTTGGTGCCCAGCTTTTGCACGGCGCGGGGGGAAAGGCGCACCAGCACGTTGTCGTTTTCGCCGGTGCTGGGCAGCGCCCCGATAACGCGCACGTAGACGCGCTGGCCGTTCATCTGGTTTTTTATTTCCATAATGGTGCCTACGGGCGCGGTTTTGTGCAGGGCCAGGTACTTGTCGGTGCCGCCCCCGGCAATGCTGGAGGCAATGCCGCTTTCCGTGACGCGGTGTGCCAACTCGCTGGCGTGGGTGGGCGAGCGAGCCTCGGTGGCTTCCTCGCGGCCCTCCTTCGATTCTTTAGGCGCGGCCGGCGTTACGGTAGCTACCTGGGCGGGGGCAGTGGGGTTGACTTTGGGGGCAGTTGCTGCCGGAACTGTTGCTGGCGGCACGGCAGCAGTAGAAACGGGGCCCGAACCAGCAGCCTTTAGCTGCAATTCCTGGCCTACGCGCACGGCCCCGCCGGCCGGCAGGTGGTTTAGCTCCATCAACTCGCTGGGCGAGAGGTTGAAGCGCCGGGCAATGCCGAACAGCGTTTCGCCTTTGGCCACGGTGTAGCGGGCGGGCACGGTGGCAGCGGCGGCGGTAGTAGCCGGCACTTTGGTGGCAGCGGCCGTTCTGGCCCCGCCCCCCGGCCGGGGCACGAGTACTATTTCGCCGATGCCGAGGCCCGATTTCAACTGCGGGTTGGCCGCCGTAATCTGGTCGACGGTGACGTGGTAGCGGCGGGCGAGGGCAAAAAGCGTTTCGCCCTGCCCTACGCGGTGACGCACCAGGCGCTGGCCACCCCGCATTTCCTGCCCGATGGAATCGGCCGGCAGGCTGGGGCTAGGGGCCAGTAGCGGACCATGCAACGAATTAAACAGCAACAAAGAAGCAAGCAGACTCATGCGCGGGGCAAAGCTAAAATTATACCGAAACCTGCTTTAATGCAGGCAAGGGTGCCGGGTAACGACTTGCAAAGTAACTACCCGGCAGCGGGTAAATGTGTAAGGGTAGCTTTAGCTTGCCGCCAACCACCAGGAAAATTCAACCAGCCAGAAATTTATGGCCGAGCCCGACCTTTGCGGTTTCTTTTTATTGGCAAGCTGAAGCTACCCCTACATTTTATGCCCCACGCCATTGGGATTATCCCGGCCCGCTACGCCTCTACCCGCCTGCCCGGCAAGCCGCTGGTCAACCTGGGCGGCCAAACCATGATTCAGCGCGTAGTGATGCAGGCCCGGCAGGCCAACCTGGCCCGCGTAGTGGTAGCCACCGACGACGAGCGCATTCTGGCGCATGTGCAAAGCTTCGGGGGCGAGGCCGTGCTCACGCGCCCCGACCACCCCAGCGGCACCGACCGCGTATGGGAAGCCTTCGAGCAACTGGGCTCCCCGGCCGGCGTCGACTGCGTGGTGAACATCCAGGGCGACGAGCCCTTTATCTACCCCGCCCAGATAAATGCGCTGGTGGAATTGTTCGGCCAGAACCCGGCCCCAGCCATTGCCACCCTCATCAAGCCGGTGCTTACGGAGGAAGAATTAATGAGCCCGCACCTGCCCAAAGTCGTGACCGACCAGCGCGGCCAGGCGCTCTATTTCAGCCGCCACCCGGTGCCCTACCTGCGCCAATACCCCACCATGGAGTGGCTGGAGCACCACCACTACTACCGCCACCTGGGCCTCTATGCCTACCGCCCCGCGGTACTGCGCCAGCTCACCCAGCTGCCCCCCTCGCCCCTGGAACGCGCAGAGAGCCTGGAGCAACTGCGCTGGCTCGAAGCGGGCTTTGCCATCCAAACCGCCATCACGGAGCTGGATGCCTTCGGCATCGACACGCCCGAGGACGTAGCGCGGGCCACCGTGCGGCTGGGCCGGCCAGGCGAGCGGGGACGGTGAGCAATGAATAATGAATAATGAGCAATGAGCAATGAAGAACGTCTTGCTCATTATTCATTGCTCATTGCCTTATTGAGCGCCACGATGGCGGCCTGGTACTGCTCTCTGGCCAGGATGAACTGGATATTGACCTGGCGCAGGGCGAAGCCGGCGCTGCGGATATTGATGCCGGCCTCGGCCAGGGCAGTGGCGGCGCGGGCCAATAGGCCGGGCTGGTTGATGTTGGAGCCGATGAGGCAGACGAGCGACCCGTTTTCGACCGTTACCTTCTCGTAGTTGGCTTGCAGAGCGGCTACCAGGGCCGGTTTCAGGTCTTTTTCCCAGATGACGAGCGAGATGCTGTTGGCGCTGGTGGCTTTAAAAATATAGCTCACGCCGAAGTCGAAGAAGGCTTGCATGAGGTGAAGGTCGAAGCCGGCGGCTCCCACCATGAGCGGCTCGTAGATGTCGATAATCACCACCTTGTCGGTGCCGGTGATGACCTCGACGCGGGCCGTGGGCGACACGTAATCGCGGGTGATGAGCGTGCCGGGGTGGTCGGGCTCGAAGGTATTTTTGATGCGCAGGTTGATGGCGTTTAGCTCCAGCGGCTTGGAGGCTTTGGGGTGAATGGCCTCCATGCCCACATCGGCGAGCTGGTCGGCCACATCGTAGTTGGTGAAGCCTACGGGGTGGCAGTGGCCGAGGCCCACTAGGTTGGGGTCGGCGGAGCAGAGGTGGTATTCTTTGTGAATAATGGCCTCCGTGGCATGTACGCCCACGGCTATTTTGCTGAACGTAACTTCTGAGTAGCCCCGGTCGAACTCGCGCATGATGCCCTCGGTGCCCTTGGTGTAGCCGGTGACGATACAGGTGGTACCGGCGAAAGCGATGCCCGCAAACGCCTGCCGAATGCGCTCGTCGATGGTAAGCAGCCGGGCATCATCAAAACCGCTCAAATCTACCAGCGTGGCGCTTACGCCCCGGCTTTGCAGGATATTGACCGAGTTGAAGGCTGAGTGCGCTTCGCCGATGCTGGCCAGAATTTCGCGGGCCGCCTGCAGAATGCTGGCGGCCTCGACGTAGCCCGAAGCCAGCACACTGGTGAGGCTGGCGAGGTAGGTGTGGGCCTGGGCAATGCGCTGGGCAATGAAGGCATCGGCCACGGCCAGGTTGAGGCCCAGGGGCACGTAGCTTTTGTTGAGCGCTTGCAGCTGCGCCAACACGGCTTGCAGCGCCGCCCCAAACTCCTGCTGCTGCGCAATGCGGTGGTAGACGCCGGGCTCCCCGGTTTTCTTGTTTTCGAGCAGCCAGTTGGTGACGCCCGCGTAGGCCGACACCACAAAAATGCGGTTGTACGGCCCATTGCCATGCAGGATGATATTGTCGAGCACATCGGCGAAGGCGGTCATGGAAGTGCCGCCAATTTTTTCTACTGTGAGCATAGCTGTTGTGGCCCTCGGCGTGCGCCGTCCGGCACCCCGCTTGCTGCGCGTAATGAAAAGCAGAGGGGGCGGCACGGGTGCTAGCAGGGCTGTTTTTTTGGTATATGAGTGGTTTTTAGGGCGATTGGCTTATTGAGCCTATTCAGGGTTTCGGTTTTGCGGCCGTTGTTCCGGTCAGACCGCCCTAGGCGGTCTGACCGGCTGCCGAAAGAACTCAGCTTAAAAACTTTTCTGACCGCGCCAGCGGCAGCCGGTCAGACCGCCTAGGGCGGTCAGACCGGAACAACGGCCGCAAAACCGAAACCCTGAATAGGCTCTCTGCTTGCTGTTACGCAGGTATTACCTTGTGACAAGCCCCAGCGGGAAAAGCTACCTGGCAGTGGCGGTTGGCAGCAGGCACGGGAAGCCAGCTTAAAAGTGCCCCGCTCTCAAAGCCACCGCCGTAGCAGCCGGAACAAGAGCGTCCAAGCCACAACCAGCCAGATGGCGGCCCACACGTCGCTCAAGTAATGTACGCCGACTACCAGGCGCTCCAGCGAAATGAGCACTGGCAGCACCAGCAGCGGCCTCCGCCAACGCGGAAACGCCAGCGCCAGCGGCCAAAACAGGCCCCAATAAATAGCGGTGTGGGCCGAAGGGAAGGAGTCCCAATCCGGGCCACTGCTACCAAAGCTACCGCCGGCATCACCGCCACCAGCCAGAAATTGCGGGCGTTGCCGGTGCGTCAGCACTTTAATGACGTTGGCGGTTATTTCACTGCTTACGTGCGTCAGCAACATTACCAGGAGTACCCTGGCGGCGCGTTGGCGCAGTAGCCAGCGGCCCAGCACGTAGCCTAGCCCCAGCACCCAAAACAGTACCGGCCAGCCTAGCCAGTTGTGCATAATGGTGGCTCCATACGCGGTATCAGCGGCATTGGTAACGGCCTCGAAAAACGGCCGGGTGCCTGTCGCGTAGCGGTGCAGAAACAGCGCCAGCGGCTTATCCAGCCACCAAACCAGCACCAGGCACCCTACCAGCGTGAGCGCCGTGAATGCCAGAAATGGATGTCGTCGCCCCGCTACGGCCACCTTTTCCCAGCCCTGCGAAGCCGCTGGCAGCTGCTCGTGGAGGCGGCTATTTTCCACTGGATTCTACTAGATTCGCTAAGATGCGGTAGGCCCCCGGCACCCCAGCGGGCAGCTCCCGAAACAGCGAGAGGCCGGTGTAGATGTAGCGGCCTTTGCCATACGGAGCTACCAGGATGGCGCTGCTTTTGTCGGTTTCGCCGGGGTCGTGGCTGGCGATGACGGGTTGGTAGTGGCTGTCCCAGGCGCTGGGGTAGTAGAGGCCCTGCTCCTGCACCCAGCCCTGAGTGAAGTCGGCTCCGGTGAGCTTGTTGGGGGTGCTGAGCAGGGCTTGCGCGAGGCTGGGAACCACCGGCTGGGTGGCTTTCGGGGCCTGGCGCACGATTATCGCCCCGCCCACGCTGTTGAGAAACGTAACGGGCGTGTTCTCGACCGTCACGCGGTTGTCGCTGAGCGTGAGCGGGTAGGGGCCGATTTGGGGCAGCACCACCCGCGAGTTCACCACGTACTGCACGAGCAGGGTGCCGCCGTTTTCGACGTACTTGAGCAGCTGCGGCTGCTGCGTTTTGAGCTGGTCGAGCACGTTGTAGGCGCGCACGCCGAGCACCACGCAGTCGAAGGGAGCGAGGCGCTCCTGGGTGAGGTCGGTGGCGGGGTCGAGCAGGCTCACGGTGTAGCCGAGCTGGCGCAGGGCTTCGGGCACTTCGTCGCCCGCGCCCATGAGGTAGCCGATGGTGTGGGTGTGGCCCCGCGCCACGTTGAGGCGCACGAGCGGCGCGGTGGCTTCGGGAAAGAGCGTCTGGGTCGGAATGTGCGGGTACTGGATGGTTTGGATGCCCCGGCTGTAGGCCACGCCGCCCACCGTAGCCACGGCCCGCAACTCGGTTTTGCCCTCGGCCGCGCCCGGCAGCGGGCGCAGGGTGAAGGTGACGGTTTGCTCCTCGTCCTTGTTTTTGAGGCTGAAACTGGCCGTGGCTGGCTCGGCCTGCCAGCCGGCGGGCACCTGCAAAGCCAGCGTACCGGCCACGCCCGCCTGGCCCGCCCGCAGCGTCACGGGCACGGGCTTGGGCTGCGCGTCGGCAAAGACGTAGGCGCGGGCGGCGGGGATATTCACCATCACGGGCGGCACCACGGCCAGCGGCTGGTACAGCTCGCCGAGCACGGGGTCGGTGTGCTTGTATTGGACGGGGACGGTGAGGTCTATCCGCCCCAGTTCATCAAACATGCCTATTTTCTCTGCTGGAGATATTGCTACTCGGATTTTCACGGTAGCAACCGCTGGGTTTTCTGCTCTACTAATAAGCTGTTGCCTTGCTATAGTATCACGAAGAGTGCGCCCTCTAGCTTCTAGTGCGTCGGTATTAAGTAGTAGGCTAGTCGGCACTTTATACATCCCTGTACTACTTGGTAGCCGAAGCCAATAAGGGTTAGATGGTTCTACTAATCTATCAAATACGAGTTGCCGAGCAACTATTACCTGTTTATCTTTTGGTAATATGCCGGCGTTGTTCGGAAAGGTGTCCATTCCAAAGATTGGTCCTTGTATCCAACTCATTTTCATATTCAACCCTGACCGATTTATAGCTTCAATTTTTACATCTACTTTTTGACCAACAGCAATTGCGGGTACGGATACTATCGGCTCAATACTTAGCCCTAGACAGGCCGCTACCAAATTACTGGCTTGCTCAAGTTTGAGTCTGAACAAAAACTCCTGCAATCCTGCTATTGCAGCATCTTTTGAAAAGGAATGCTTTTCGTTATACTCAGCAATGCGAGCGTAGTCTTTCTCTCTAAGATGTCTTAATACACCTCTGTCCTCTAACATATAACCGTGCAACTCTTCCTGCACCTTCAGCAGCCCCGCCACGCTCCCTGACGGGTTCCCCGCGTCATACGTCCGCATCACCTCGCTCACCAATTTCCCTACGGCCGCACCGCCCGGCACCCGGTTCCACGTCTGGTCGATGCCCTCGAACAAATCCGTTTTGGCCGGCACGCCCTTCACCAGCTGGAAATACTCCACCGCCTCACCCCGCGTAGCCGTCGAGCCCATGCCCTGCGAGCGGTGCTGCGAGCGCGAGCGGGCCGCGATTTCGCCGTAGCTCTGGCCGAGCAGGGCGTTGTAGCCGCCCGCGTCCAGCTTCAGGTAGCCGTCCATGCTCTCGCCGGGCTTCACGAAGTAGCTGCCGGTGTTCCAATAGAGGCGCTTGGGCTGCCAGGCTTGCACGTATTGGAGCTGCTCGGGGAAGCGCTTGGGGTCGCCGGCGGCGTCGAAGGCTTCGGCGGCGAGGATGGCGCTGGCCTGGTGGTGGCCGTGGCCGGCGCGAGCATCGGGCGGGAAACGGGTGATGAGCACATCGGGCCGGCGCTGGCGAATCACCCAAACCATATCCGCGAGCACCTGCTCGTGGTCCCAGATGGTGAACGTCTCGGCCGAGGTTTTGGAGAAACCGAAGTCGTTGGCGCGGGTGAAGTACTGCTGCGCCCCGTCGATGCGCCGGGCCGCGAGCAGTTCCTGGGTGCGGATAACGCCAAGCTGCTCGCGCAATTCGGGGCCGATGAGGTTTTGGCCGCCGTCGCCGCGGGTGCAGCTGAGGTAGGCGGTTTCGAGGTGGCGCTCGTTGGCCAGGTACGCCAGCAGGCGGGTGTTCTCGTCGTCGGGGTGGGCGGCGATGTAGAGCACCGAGCCGAGCGTATTGAGCTTTTGCAGCCCCAGCAATATCTCGGAGGAGGTGTAGGTTTTGGGGGCTTGCGCTTTGGCAATGAACAATGAGCAATGAGCAATGAGCACTGCTAAAATCAGGCGGGTGCAGAGAAGTTGAGGCATAGCGTACAAACCGGTTAGGGCCGTGAAGTTACCGGGCGCGGGTGGCTGGGCGGGCAAAAAAAGAAAGCGTGGGGCAATGCCCCACGCCTTCCCGGTGCCAGTGGCTGCTGGCCTTCTTCCATTCAGAGAGGTTGATGCCGGGCGGAGGGGAATTGCACACGGGGGACGTTGTTCCGGTCAGACCGCCTAGGGCGGTCTGACCGGAGCAACGGCCGCTAACCCGTTGCTTTAAGCCTGTTTAGGGTTTAGGCTTTGAAATCGTTGTTCCGGTCTGACCGCCCCAGGCGGTCTGACCGGCTGCCGCTGGCGCGGTCAGCAAAGTGCTTAAGCCGCGTTCTTTCCGCAGCCGGTCAGACCGGAACAACGTCAGTTAGCGCGTTACTTCGGTAAAAACCACTTCGCCTATGCGCTTCGAAGCCGATATACTTTATCACGTCTACAATCGGGGCAACGATGGCCTGCAATTGTTTTATGAGCCAGGAGATTATGGGCTTTTTCTGCGCAAAATGCGGGCGTTGCTGACACCCCATTGCCACTTGTTGGCTTATTGCCTGATGCCAAACCACTTTCACCTGCTCTTACAACCCACCCCAGCCGGGGCAGTCACCGACAACAGCTCCAGCACGACCCGGCAGCCACTCACCCGAGGGCTTGCTACCTTGCTTAGCTCCTATACGCAGGCCCTCAACCCGCGTCTGCAACGCCAGGGAGCTTTATTTCAGCCCAAAACCAAGAGCAAGCCGCTGAACGGTCCTTTTCAGGCAGCTTACTACCCGCTTACGTATTTTCACTATATTCATCAGAACCCATCGCGGGCGGGGCTGACGAACCAGCTCGACGGCTGGCCTTATTCCTCCTACCGCGACTACGCCGGACTACGTAGTGGCACATTATGCGACCAGACCTTGGCGGCCGAGCTATTAGCGCTCCCAACCGATACCACCCAATTTGTTGCCGAGGCAGCGGCCATTATTGACTGGGAGCGAGTGCGGGGAGCCTGGGTATAACCTAGAGTCGTTGTTCCGGTCTGACCGCCCTAGGCGGTCTGACCGGCCGCCGACTGCGCAACACCACCTGACGCCCCAACGGCAGCCGGTCAGACCGCCTAGGGCGGTCAGACCGGAACAACGTCAACTACCTTCGCCCCCCTTATGCTGCCCTCCCCGCCCCTGGCCGCGCCGCCTGTTTCTACCCTTTCCTTTCTGGCCGAAGTAGCCCGCGAGCTGCTTACAGCCTACGACGAGGATGCCCTCTCCGAGCTGGTGGTGGTGGTGCCCACGCGCCGGGCCGTGGTGTACCTCAAAAACGAGCTGGCCCTGGCTACCCCCGAGGGGCAGGCGCTGTGGGCCCCGCGCATCGCGGCCATGGAAGACTACCTGGTGGAGTGGGCCGGCGTGCAGCTCGAAGAACCCATTGCCCTGCAGCTGCAACTGTTTGACCTCTTCAAGCACCTCGACCCCAATTTGCAGTTCGACCAGTTTGTGGGCTGGGGTGGGCTGCTGTTGCAGGATTTTTCGACCCTCGACCAGAACCTGGCCGACACCAAATCCATTTTTGCCTACCTGGCCGAAGCCAAAGCCCTGGAGCGCTGGCAGCTGGAGCCCGGTGCCAAAACCACCGGGCTCGACCGCTACTTTGGCTTCTGGGGGCAGCTGCACAAGGTGTACCTGCGCTTCAAGGCCCGCCTCAAGCCCGACCACCTCGCCTACCCCGGCCTGGCCTACCGCCGCGCCGTGCAGCGCCTGCGCCGCGAGCTGGCCGACCCCAAGCACGCCCTGCCGCCGCGCCACGTATTTGTGGGCCTGGGCAGCCTCAGCACCGCCGAAGAAACGTTTATCAGCCTGCTGCGCAAAGTAGACCGCGCCGACCTGTACTTCGACGCCGACCCGTTTTACCTCGCCGACGACTCGCCCAACCGCGCCGGGCAGGCCCTGCGCCGCTACTGGCAGCGCTGGAACCTGCCCCGCCACGACACGTTTACCCTGCAGGAGCACCTGCGCGGGCGGCCCCACCACGTGCGCATCCTGGGCGTGGCCAATGCCAGTATGCAGGGCAAGCTCGCCGGGCAACTGCTGGCCGAAGCCCGCGCCCGCAACCCCACTGCCACCGTGGCCGTGGTGCTGCCCGACGAAACCCTGCTGCTGCCTGTGCTCCACGGCCTGCCTGATGCAGAGGTAGTGCCCGATTTCAACGTTACGATGGGCCTCAGCTTCCAGAGCACGGCCCTCTTCAACCTCGTCGATTTGCTGTTTGAGGTGCACCTCACCGGCATCCGCGACGGCGCGGCGGGGCCCGATTTTGGCGTGCCCCGCTACCACCACCTGGCCGTGACGAAGCTGCTGGCGCACCCTTTTTTGCGCCGCTTCCAGCGCTGGCAGGACGCCCAGCCCGATGAGCCGCAGTTTCACGGGCTGCTCGACCACATTTGCCGCACCATCCTGCAGCGCCACCTGGTGCTGCTGCCCGCCACCGAGCTGCTGGCGCTCGGCCGCAGCCACCCGCTCATCGGGGCGCTGTTTCAGCCCTGGAACAACTGCGACGACATTATCCGGGCCTGCTACGCGCTCATCGAGCTGCTCAAGCGCGTGTATGAGCACCAGCACGGTGCCATCGAGGCCGAGTACTTGTACCTGTTTTATACCCTGGTGCGGCAGCTCGATTCGGCCTTCGACTGCCGCGAGCAGCGCCTGAGCGTGCGCTCGTTCCGGCGCTTCCTCTACGAGCAAATGCGCCGCACGCGCCTGCCCTTCGCCGGCGAGCCCTTGGCCCAGGTGCAGATTATGGGTTTGCTCGAAACCCGCGCCCTCGACTTCGACCACGTTATCATCCTGAGCTGCAACGAGAACTCGCTGCCCGCCCCCAAGCGCCAGAACTCGCTCTTCCCCTACGACGTGCTCACCGAGTTTCACCTGCCCACCTACGCCGACGCCGAGGCCCAGAGTGCCTACAATTTCTGGCGCCTGCTCCAACGCGCCACCCGCGCCGACCTGGTGTACGTGCTGCCCGGTGCCGAAGGCGTGCGAACGGGCGAACGCAGCCGGTTTCTGCGGCAGTTGGAATTGGACTTGGCGGCCCAGAACCCGGCGTTGGTGGTGGAGGACAGAGTGGTGGAGGTGGTTGCAACGATTACCTCACCCCCTAGCCCCCTCTCCAAAAAAGAGGGGGAACTAGCTCTAGAAGCTAGGCTAGTACTAGCAACTAGTTCCCCCTCTTTTTTGGAGAGGGGGCTAGGGGGTGAGGTGTCGTTGGGCGACTTAGTATTGGCCAAAGACCCCATCATGCTTGCCGCCTTGCGCGGCGTACTCGAACGCGGCCTCTCGCCCTCGGCCCTCAACGAGTACCTGGCCTGCACGCTCAAGTTCTACTTTTCGCGCCTGGCCCGCTTGCGCGAAAATGAGGAAGTAGAGGAAACGCTGGGCGTCGATGGTTTCGGCACGGTAGTACACGATGCCCTGGAGCACCTGCTCAAGCCCTTCGAGCAGGCGCAGCGGCCCCTCACCGCCGCCGACCTGCCGGGCCTCGTAGCGCAGGTGCCCGCCGAGGTGCAACGCCAGCTGCGCCAGGAGGAAGCCGACCGCCAGGCCCGTCCCGACGATGGCCTCAACCATGTGCTGGGCCAGGTAGCCACGCGCCTCATTCGCAAGTACCTCGAAAGCCTGCCCCACCAGCCGGGCCTGCTGCCGCTGCACATTGCGGGCCAGGAAAAACCAATGGCTGCCACCGTTTTCACCGACTTGCCCGGCGAGGCCGAGCCGCTGGCCGTGCGCCTCTTCGGCCGCGCCGACCGCATCGACGCGCTGCCCGACGGCCGCCGCCGGGTGGTAGACTACAAAACCGGCCTCGTGCACGCCAACGAGCTGAATCTGCGCGGCACCCGCAACCCCCTCTCCCCGGCCGAAACGGTAGAAAAGCTGCTCACCGAAAGCTCCTCGGGGGCCGACAAGGTGCGCCAGCTCTGGCTCTACCGCTTCATGCTGGAAAGCGACGAAACGCACCCCGCGCCCCCCAACTCGGAAGCCGCCATCCTGTCGCTGCGCAAAATCGACGAGGGCCTGCTCAGCGCCCCGCTCGATTTTATCACCCAGGCCACGGGCGAAGCTGATTTTCGGCAAGCCAGCGCCGAACTGGTGGGCCGCCTGGCCCGCCGCATCCTCGACCCCCACGAGCCCATCAAGAAAACCGACGACCTGGCTACCTGCGAATATTGTCCGTACCGGGGTATTTGCGCCCGGTAGCTTTGGCCCAATTTTGGCCCCGTTCTTGGCGCGGGCCTCTGGCCCGTGCCGACTACCCGCAGGCCTCTGGCCTGCAACGTTAGAACGATACCCGAACGACTTGTTCTAACATTGCAGGCCAGAGGCCTGCGGGTAGTCGGCACGGGCCAGAGGCCCGCGCCAATTTTACTGCGCCGCAGCGCTGAAACCCATGGCCCAAAAGCCCATCTACCGCTTGCTCAACCCCCTACTGCTGTGGCGCTTGCGCCACGTAAGCGAGCGGGTGTACGTGGTATGGCTGGCGGGGCTGGTGGGCCTGCTGGCGGGGCTGGCGGCAGTGGCCCTCAAAACGGCCATTCACTGGCAGCAGGCTCATCTGGCGGCAGCCGTTACGGAGCCCAACCGGGTGTTTGCGCTCTCGCTTTATCCGCTTATCGGCATCACGCTCACGGTGCTGGTTACCAAGTATTTGCTGGGCGGCAACCTCGGCCGGGGCATCGGGCCGATTATTTATAGTACGGCCCGCGAGCATGCCATTGTGCCGCGCTCCAAGCTCTATTCGCAGCTCATCACAGCATTTCTC
This sequence comes from Janthinobacterium lividum, assembly GCA_050954465.1. GTDB lineage: Bacteria > Bacteroidota > Bacteroidia > Cytophagales > Hymenobacteraceae > Hymenobacter. The sequence goes on along the minus strand of JBPBPU010000065.1, from coordinate 22,226 downwards.
ACGGTGTCGTTTGGAGGCTCGGCGGGCACCGAGGCCCCTATTTCAGTGACGGGCGCAGCCATTGGCTCCAATGCGGCGCGGGTTCTGCGGGCGGGACGACGGCGGCGGCGGCTGCTTACCGGGTGCGGGGCAGCGGCGGGCGTGGCGGCCATCTTCAACGCGCCCGTGGCGGGCGTGCTGTTTGCGGTGGAGGCCATTTTGCTGGAGCTGCCGGCGCAGTATTTTATTCCGCTGCTCATTTCCTCGGCTACGGCTACGGTGGTGTCGCGGGCCTTGTACGCGGGGCAGCCGTTTGCGCTTATTACTAATTCTTGGGTGCTCAATACGGTGCCGTTTTACCTGGCGCTGGGGCTGCTCACGGCCCAGCTTTCGGTGTACATGATTCGGACCTACCACTGGTTTGAGCACTTTTGGGAGCGCTGGCCGGGGCTGCGCTGGCAGAAGGTGCTGCTGGGCGGCACGGCGCTGGGGGCCCTCATTTTCCTGTTTCCGCCGCTCTACGGCGAGGGCTACACCACGGTGGTAGAGAAGCTGCTGGCCGGCCAGGCCCAGAGCCTCACCGACGGCAGCCTTTTCTCGGTGTACGGCGACAATAACGTGTGGCTGCTGCTGGCGCTGGTATTTTTCACTATGATGACCAAAGTGGTCGCCACCAGCCTTACCGTGGGGGCAGGCGGCAACGGCGGCATGTTCGGCTCGTCGCTGGTGGCGGGGGCGTTAGGCGGCTTCCTCTTTGCGCGCCTCATCAACATGACCGGCCTGGTAACTGTGCCGGAGGTGCATTTTGTGGTGCTGGGCATGGCCGGCGTGCTGGCGGGCGTAGTACACGCGCCCCTCACGGCCATGTTCCTGATTGCCGAAATAACGGGCGGCTACGCGCTGTTTGTGCCGCTTATGCTCGTTACGAGCTTTTCTTACCTCGTCACCAAACACTTCGAGCCCTACTCGGTGTACACCCGCAAGCTCGTGGGCCGGGGCGTAGACGTGTATGCCAACCGCGACCACGACCTGCTCTCGCGCCTTGACCCGCACCGCCTGCTTGATACTTCCTTTGTGTCCATCCGCCCCGGTGCCACCCTCGGCGAGTTGGTGGAGGTATTTCGCCACGCCACGCGCAACGTGTTTCCGGTGGTAAGCAAAAAGGGCCAGCTGCGCGGCATCATCGCCCTAGATATGGTGCGCGACAAGCTCTTCGACGAAGCCCACTACACCACTACCAAAGCCCGCGACCTCATGCAGCCCGCCCCCGCCATCGTGGGCCCCGCCGACAGCGTAGAGCACACCCTGCAACTACTCGAACGCACTGCCCTGCCCGCCTTGCCCGTATGCGATGCTGACGGCACCTACCTGGGCTTCATCCTGAAATCGGCCATCCTGGCCCGCTACCGCCGCGAGTTGATGGATGAGGGGCAGAGCTGAGTTGGTGTTGGGTAGAAAAGAACGTCATGCTGAACGAAGTGAAGCATCTCGCTCGTCTAGTAATCCAATCGCTAGGGTCAAGTTGGTTCAACGATTGAGTTAGTTGACGAGCGAGATGCTTCACTCCGTTCAGCATGACGTTCTTTTCTACCCAACACCCAACATCCAACGTGCAAACCATCGCCATCATCGGCGGCGGCCCGGCCGGGCTGCTGGCGGCCCAGCGCCTAGCCGAGGCTGGCTGCCGGGTGCAGGTATTCGAGCAGAAAGCCACTGTGGGCCGCAAATTTCTGGTGGCTGGGCACGGCGGCTTCAACCTCACCCATAGTGCAGAAGCTGACTTTGCCGGCCGCTACGGCGCGGCGGCCCCATTTTTCCAAAAAGCGCTAGCCCCCTTCTCCCCCACCGACCTGCGCCGCTGGGCCACCAACCTAGGCATTACCACCTTCATCGGCAGCAGCGGGCGCGTATTTCCCGAAGCCCAGCACAAGCCCGCCGACCTGCTCCGTGCCTGGATGCGCCGCCTGCACGAATTAGGCATAGAACTGCACACGCGCCACCGCTGGCTGGGCTTCGCGGGCGAAACCGGCCTGCGCCTGCGCGCCGAAGTCACCGGCCAGGAATTCACCGTGGAGCCGCACGCCACCGTGCTGGCGCTGGGGGGCGCGAGCTGGCCCCAAACAGGCTCCGATGGCCACTGGGTGCCGCTACTGGCCGAAATCGGCGTGCGGTGCGCGCCCTTCGCGCCGGCCAACTGCGGGGCCGAGGTGGCGTGGTCGGCTTTTTTTAAAGAGAAAGTAGGCCGCGCTCCGCTCAAAAACATTGCCCTGAGCTGCGGCCCCCACACCGTGCGCGGCGAAATTATGCTCACCGACTACGGCCTGGAGGGCACGCCCGTGTACGCCCTCACGCCCGCGCTACGAGCCGCGCTGGCCGCCGGCCCGCCCGCCCTGCTGCACCTGAATTTAAAGCCCGACCTGTCTGCCGCCGAGCTAGCCCGCCGCTTGGCCCAGCGGCGGCCGGGCGCTTCGCTGGCAGCCTTTTTGGCGGCGGCGCTTAGCCTCAAGCCGCCCGTGCCTACGCTGCTGCGTGAGCTGGCCGGCCCCACCCCCGCCGACCTGGCCGCTACGCTCACGGCCCTGCCCCTACCGGTTACGAGTCTGCGCCCCTTGTCCGAGGCCATTTCCTCGGCGGGCGGCGTGCCTTTTGCCGAAGTCGATGAGCACCTGATGCTGCGGCAACGCCCCGGCACCTTCGTGGCCGGCGAAATGCTGGACTGGGAAGCGCCCACGGGTGGCTACCTGCTGCAGGGCTGCTTCAGCACGGGCGCATGGGCTGCCCAAGGCATCCTAAACTGGCGCTAGTTTAGCGCAGCGTAACTCGCTGCCGACCAGTGGGGCGGAGTCTCTGACTCCCTGCCGCACAGCGGCAATGGGCCACCGCGCTAGTCGCCCAAATACTGTAACTTACGGCGCAAATACGAGCTTACTACTGGCGCGGCAAAAGAGTCAGTGACTCCACTTGTCGGCCATGCCTGGGGTGGCCCGCTGGTTGTTTCTTTTTCTTACTCAGCCTCTTCGCTTATGACTTCCCGCCGCGCATTTGTTAAGTCGGCCGCCTTGGCTTCGGCTGGAGCATTGGTGAGCCCCCGTTTGCTGGCCGCCGCGCCCAAGTACTTTGGGTTGCAGCTTTATACGGTGCGCGAGGCCATGCGGCAAGACCCGGCGGGCACGCTAACCAAGGTGGCCCAGCTCGGCTACAATTCGGTGGAGGGAGCGACGTACACGGGCACCCAAAAATTTTACGGCTTCAGCCCGGCCGACTTCGCCAAGCTATTGCACGACAAGGGCTTGCTAATGCCCAGCAGCCACTACGTGCTGGGCGAGGCGCTGGATAATGGCCAGCCTACCCAGGGCAGCATCCTGCACGACTGGGACAAGGCCGTGGACGACGCGGCCCAAGTGGGCCTCAAGTACATGGTGTGCTCTTACTTGCAGGAAAGCGAGCGCGGCAACCTCGACCACTACAAACAGGTGGCCGAGCACCTCAACAAGGCTGGTAAGCGCTGCAAAAAGGCCGGCATCCAGCTTTGCTACCACAACCACGACTTCGAGTTTGCTACCCAGGGCGGAGTGCTGCCCTACAACATCCTGCTAAATTATACCGACAAGGAAATGGTGAAGATGGAGCTGGACCTCTACTGGGCTACCAAGGCTGGGCACGACCCCCTATTGCTGTTCCAAAACAACCCCGGCCGGTTTCCACTCTGGCACGTCAAGGACATGGGCAAGCCCCCCATACAGGACTTCACGGAAGTAGGCAACGGTACCATTGACTTCAAGAAAATATTCGCCCATAGTATGCAGGCAGGCATGCAATACTTCTTCGTAGAGCAAGACCGCACGCCCGGCTCGCCCTTCGACAGTATTCAGCAAAACCTGAGCTACTTGAAGAAAACGCTGATTTGAGTTGGGCGCTGTGCTAGCCAGCAGCGAATTACGCTGCGCTTGGGCTAGTTCGTTTGAGCCCTGTCAGCGACTACGGAAACTGCGCCATATTCCCCTTCACGTACTGCAACAGCGCGTCGATAAGCAGCGGGCGGTTGTGGTCGAAACCTTGTTCGGCGGCCCGGTAGGTAGGGTCGTCGTTGCGGTGGTAGTTTGAGGCAGCTCAGTAAGTAGTGAAGGCGCGGTCGGTATGCTGCTTAAAAAGATAGTCGCTTCGGGCGCGGGCGGTGCGCAGGAAACCGGTAATTTCCGGTAGCTACAACTTACTTTCCAGGGCCTCCATCACCTCTGGCAGATAAAAATATAAGGCAAAGCCAAGTCCTTCGTAATCTTCATAATCCAGCCATTCCATGATGGTCAATAAGCTCCGCTGGTAGGGGTTCAAGGCTTCCAGATTTTCGAGCCGCAGCCAGGGATGGTTTTCGTAGCTTGGGTGGGGCGCGCGTTCCAGCGCATGGGTACGCCTGATAGCACCAGCCACCCATTTCAGGGCGTCGAGTGGGTACCGGGCGTGACGCTTGAGCAGCAGTTCGGTTTCCTGGTAGCCGGCTTCCACGGCTTTCAGGCGCTGGTCTTCCACGGCGCGCAGGGCTTTGGCGGGGTCGTAGTGATGTTGTTGCAGCACCAGGCGGGCGGCTTCGGGAGGCAGGCCGGTTTGCTGGGCCAGGGTGGCCTCGTAGGCGGCGCGGATGGTGGCTTCGGCGGCGGCCAGGTTGCCTTGCGCAGCAGTGAGATACGCCAGGCCGTCCTGCGCCCCAATTACCAACTGCTGCCGCAGTTCTCGGAGCTGCGGGGGGTAATGTTTGTTCATAAGCGACTGCCTGGCAAGCGTTTTTCGCCTAAAAAGAACGTCATTCCGAGCTTACCGAGGAATGACGTTCTTTTTGGTGGGGGCAATTACCGGGCTACTCCTGCACCATTGCCTTCTCCTCGGCCTCGCGCAGAATCTGCCGGGCCTCGCCGAGCAGGCGGCGGCCGGGGTCTAGCTCGTCGCGGGCGATGAGGGCGAAGAGCAGCAGAAACGACACAATGGGCAAGAGCCAGCCCAGGGCAAACCACAGCCAGAACGAGCGGCCCCGCGAGTTGGCGCAGTAGCCCGTCATGATGGGGATGAACGACATCACCGCCACCATCATCAGGGCCATGTCGAAGAAAATCATAGGCTGGGCGGTGGTGAAAAGGTGAAGTAGCTAGCCCGAAGATACAAACTTTTCGGCCGCCCGGCGCGGCTGGCCGTGCTGGCTGTTACTTTCTGGCCGTTTTTACGTATGCCCAAGCAGCCAAGCCCGCCGCAGTTGCTGCGACTGGGCTTTCCTGGCCCTGGCGGCCATCGCCCCATCGCCCCCCTCGCCCTACGTATGTGGGAACACCAAAGCTTGTTTCGCGTCTCGGCCCAGCTTTTCGCCGAAGGCATTTTCAATTTGCTCGACCGCAACCTGCGGCCTGAGGTTTTTTTATTGGGCCTGGCCGCCGGCCGCGAGCCCGACGACCCGCAAGGCATTGTGCTGGAGCCGCCCAGCCTGCGCTACCAGCCCGACGAGTTTGGCCGCATCAAGGCGCTGGCCTCCTCGTTTGAGGCCGATGCCGGGCCGCGTGAAAACGTGTACCACCTGCACCCGCAGGACCACGACCGCATGGAAAAGCAGCACTGGTACGAGCTGGTGTGCCGCGCCACCGCCCAAACCCTGGATGAGGTAGTGGCTAATCGCCAGGAAAACCGCAGCTCGTTCTGCTCTACGCCCCTGAGCCTCAATGGCTACCTGGTAACGGTGGTGGTGCAGCTGGCCGCCGATGCCTACCACTCCTATTACTGCCTGCCTGGCAAGGCAGGCCAGACGCTGCCCTCGTCGCTGCCGCACGCAGCGGTGCTGGAGTTTCTGCACGAGTGTACCCGCGCCCTGCGCGAAGCCGATACCGCCGACAATGAGCAGCCCGTACTTGACCGTGACTACAACGAGGTGCTGCGTGGGGCCGGCCGCCGCCTCATGCTGCGCGTGAGCCCCGGCAACACCCACGGCCTCTATGACGCCTGCCTGGGTGTGGCCGCCCTGCGCCACGAGGGCGACGAGGGCCGCGGCACCATGCTCGTGGGCCGCCGCCACCATGCGGCCATCATCCCGGTGCTTACGCTCGAAACCCCCGTGCCCCTGCGCGACCACCGCTCCATCCGCAAGCTGCTGGAGCTGACGGAGGGCAACACCGGGCTGGTATCGGATGCATCGCATGTGTTTGGCTTGGGCTTTCCGGTGCTGGAAGACCATGCGCAGTACGAGCCGCTGGCTACCATTCACTTCACCAACCACTACGGCTGGGAGTTGCGCCACGCCGGGCACACGCTCATGCGGGTGGTGAGCAACACGCCGCGCCTGCCACAGGGCCGGGTGCAGGCCGAAAACTTCGCCCGCGTGCTGCGCCAGGTATTCCCCGATATCGACACAGCCGGGGCCGATTACCTATGGGAACTGGCCTTGGAAGCTTCGGGCCAGAGCCACGGTACTATGTTGTGCATTTCGGCCGGGGCCAAGCCCGAGGCCGAGCGCCTGCGCCGCCAGTGCTTTCGGGTGGTGCCCCGGCCCATGACTGCGCCCGTGCTGCGCCAGGCATCAAGCATCGACGGGGCCGTGCTCATCGAACCTACCGGCGTGTGCTACGCCATCGGGGTAATCCTGGACGGGCAGGCCACGGAGAAGGGCGACAGCAGCCGGGGAGCGCGGTATAACTCGGCCGTGCGCTATGTCAGCTCCTCGCCCTACCCTTGCCTAGCCGTAGTAGTGAGCGAAGATGGCTGGATTGACTTGCTGCCATCGGCGCTGCACGCGTGATATAGGGTAAGCTTTAGCTTGCCAGTCGCCCATGCGGCAAGCTAAAGCTTACCCTACACGCCTTACTTTCGCAGCTTCACTCAACCCCTCCCACCGAATGATACTGATTGCCGACGGCGGCTCGACCAAAACCAACTGGTGCCAGCTTTCCGATGCTGGCCAGCGCGTGTATTTCAACACCGAAGGCTACAACCCCGACTTTGTAGACACGCCCACCATCGTGGCCTCGCTCGCTAAAAACCTACCCGACACGCTGCCCCGCGAGGCCGTGAGCGAAATTTATTTCTACGGCGCGGGGGTATCGAGCCCGGCCAAGGCGGAGGTAATTGCGGCGGCCTTGCGCCAGCAGTTTCCGGCAGCCAAAAAAGTGGAAGTAACCGAAGACCTGCTGGCGGCAGCCCGCGCTTTGCTGGGCCACGAGGCAGGGTTTGCGTCCATCCTGGGCACGGGCACCAACTCGTGCATCTACGACGGTGATAAAATCACGTATAACGTGGACTCGCTGGGGTATTTTCTGGGCGACGAGGGCAGCGGCTCGTACTTGGGCAAGCGCCTGCTGCGCGACTACCTGCGCGGCCTGCTGCCCGACGGCTTGCAGGAAGCCCTGCGCGAGGAGTACCACCTCGGCTCGCGCAACGAGATTCTCGACCAGCTTTACAACCAGCCGCTGCCCAACCGCTACCTGGCTAGCTTCGCCAAATTCTGCTACGACCACAACAACGTGAGCTACTGCCGCCAGATAGTGGTGGAGGCGTTCGAGGCGTTTTTCCAGAACCTGGTGCTGCACTACCCCGATTATCAAAGCCTGACGTTCAACTGCATCGGCTCGGTGGGGTATAATTTCCGCGATGCGCTGACGCAGGTAGCCAACAGCCACGGCATGCAGGTGGGCAAGATTATCCGCTCGCCTATTGATGATTTGGTGAGCTACCACGAAGGGTAAATTCTGACGATTAGCAATTTATACCAGAACGTCATGCTGAGCTTGCCGAAGCATCTCGTTCGCAGACTAAATCAATCGGTAGCGCCGCCTCGGCTCAACGGTTGAATTAGTCTGCGAGCGAGATGCTTCGGCAAGCTCAGCATGACGTTCTTTTTTATCCTCTTTACTATGAAACCTACCCACCCATTCTGCTACCTGCTGCTGCCGTTTCTACTTCTGCTGGCCCCCGCCGCCCGCGCCCAACCTGCCCTGCACGCCGAGAGCGGCGACATGTTTGTGGACGACCACGGAGTGCTGCGCTGGCAGAAAACCAAGCACGAGGTGGCGCTTTTTGGGGTAAATTATACCGCGCCGTTTGCTTACTCCTACCGGGCTATTGCGCGCACGCATACCGTCACGCACGAGCAGGCCATCGACCAGGATGTGTACCACCTGAGCCGGCTGGGGGTCGATGCTTTCCGGCTACATGTGTGGGATGTGGAGATAACCGACACGCTGGGCAACTTGCAGCAAAACGACCACTTGCGCCTGCTCGATTATTTAATTACCAAGCTCAAGGCGCGGGGCATCAAAATTATTCTCACGCCTATTGCTTACTGGGGCAATGCCTACCCCGAGCCCACGAATACCGGGCCGGGCTTTTCGGGCATTTACGACAAGGGGCGGGCCTACACCAACCCCCGCGCCATTCGGGCGCAGGAAAATTACTTGGGGCAGTTCCTTAACCACCGCAATCAATATTCTGGCCTGCTCAACCGCGAAGACCCAGACATTATCGCCTTTGAAGTCTGCAACGAGCCGCACTACCACCTGCCGCTGGCCCCGGTAACGGACTTTGCCAACCGGATGGTGGCCGCCATGCGGGCCACCGGCTACCACAAGCCCATTTTCTACAACATCGCCGAGAGCCCGGCCGTGAAGGACGCCATCCTGGACGCGAACGTGCAGGGCCTCACCTTTCAGTGGTACCCCGAGGGGCTGGTGGCAGGACACGAGCTGAAGGGGGATTTCCTGCCTTACGTAGACCAGTACCCGCTGCCGTATAAGGGCGACGCCCGCTTCGAGCGCCGCGCCAAAATGGTGTACGAGTTCGAGTCGGCCGACGTCTTGCAGCCCATTATGTACCCGTTTATGGCCCGCAGCTTTCGGGAGGCGGGGATGCAGTGGGCCACCCAGTTTGCCTACGACCCGCTGGCACTGGCTTACGCTAACACCGAGTACCAGACGCACTACCTGAACCTGGCTTACACGCCGGCCAAGGCACTAAGCATGCTTATTGCCAGCCGCGTGTTTCACGCGGTGCAGCGCGGGCAGTCGTTTGGCCGCTACCCGGCCGACACCGTATTTGGGGCGGCGCACGTGAGCTACCGCCAGCAACTGAGCGAGTGGAACGCGCCAGAGGAATTTCTTTACACCGCCAACACCCGCAGCCAGCCGGTGCGCCCGGCCGCATTGCAGCACCTGGCAGGCGTGGGCTCGTCGGGCGTGGTGCAGTACGGCGGCAGCGGCGCATACTTCCTCGATAAGGTAGCGCCCGGTGTCTGGCGGCTGGAGCTCATGCCCGACGCTACCCAAATCCGCGACCCGTTTGAGACAGCTTCGCCCAGCAAAACCGTAACCCAGATTAGCTGGAATGAACAGTCGGTTGCCATCAGCCTACCCGATTTGGGAGCCGATTTTCAGGTAAAAGGGGTGAATGAGCACAATGCTTTGGGTGGACAAACGCTGACTAGCCGCAACGACCTGCACTTGCCACCGGGTACCTACTTGCTCACCAGCTTCCGCCAGTTGGGCACCACCCTGACGCCGCAGGCCGTGCAAGCAGCGCTGGGCTCTACCCAACTCAACGAATTCGTGGCCCCGCCCGCCACGCCAGGGCCGGCGCAGGTGCGGCACCAGCCGCTGGCGCAGGCCACCGCCGGGCAACCGCTTACCATCACGGCCACGGTGGCTGGCGCGGGGCCAGCAGATAGTATTTTTCTGGTGGCCCGGCACTTCTACGGGCCGGGGCGCACGCTGCCGATGCAGCGCACGGGCGCGGGCACGGTGGCAGCTACCGTGCCTGCTGCCCTCACCTACGCCGGTCTGCTGCGCTACTGGATAGTGCTGAAAGCTGCCCCTGGCAGGGGCCAGGAAGCCAGCGTTCACGACGCACGCCAGGACGCGACTACGCAGCCCGGCAATCCCGCCCTCACCTTCCCCGGTGCCCAGCCCGGCAGCCCCCGCAACTGGGATTTTGCCGATGCAGCCCACTGGGAGGTGCCGCTGGTAGCAGCCACTGCGCCGCTGCCGCTGTTCGCGGCGGCCACTGACCGGGGCAGCGTGGAGGCGCAGGGTATCGGCTACGGCACGGCCTGGGTCGATTACCCGACTACGGCAGCCGGCAACGTGGCCCTGCGGCTGGTGGTAGCCCCGCCCCGACCGGGCCAGCCAGCGCTTGCGCCCGGCCCTGCTGCGTGCCTGCGGGTGTACACGGGCAGCAAAGCGGCGGGCCGGGTAGCTGATTTGAACAATTTCAAGGAACTGGTAATCAAGGGGCAAACCAACCAGCCGGGGGTTACTCAGTTGCGCGTGGTACTCGTAACTAAAGATGCTGCAGCCTATGCCGCCACCGTGGTATTGTCTGCCAACGCGAGCGAAGTGCGTGTGCCACTAAGTAGCCTGCAGTCGGCCCCGCTGCTGCTTAGCCCCCGGCCGTACCCCGGGTTTCTGCCGCTCACGTTTAGCCCCGCCACCCGGCCAGCCTTTCGGCTAGCCAACGTGGAAGTGTTGCAACTGGTGCTGGATGCGCCGGCCGCGCCCCTCACCGAGCAGCTGCGGGTAGATGTGGAATCGGTGGAGTTGCGCTGACTTTAGGGGAAGCTGCACAGTACTGTATGCACTCTTCGAACGGAGACAACTTGCCGGCCGGAACCACGGCTTTATGTTTTTGCTTATGTGGACGCAATTGCGTACCTATCAGGTAGCATCTCTCTTCATTTTCCCACCTCACTTACCTATGTCTTTTTCTACTTATCTACGAGCGGCGCTGCTGCTGCTGGCGGGCTACCTGCCTTTCGCGGCCCAGGCCCAAACGTTTGCCAATGGGGCCGACATTAGTTGGGTGACGGAGATGGAAGCCAGCAACTACAAGTTCTACAACAAGGCCGGGGCGCAGCAGGACTTGTTTCAGCTGCTGCAAAGCGACTACGGAATAAACGCCATCCGGCTGCGGGTGTGGGTGAACCCTAGCGCTGGCTACTCCGGGCAGGCCGACGTACTGGCTAAAGCCTTGCGGGCCAAAGCCCTAGGGCAGCGAATTCTGCTTGATTTCCACTACAGCGACTCCTTTGCCGACCCTGGCAAGCAAACCAAGCCGGCCGCCTGGGCCGGCTACACCTATGCCCAACTCAAACAGGCCGTTTATAGCCACACCACGACGGTACTGACGCTGCTCAGCAACAACGGCATCACGCCGGAATGGGTGCAGGTGGGCAACGAAACCAACGATGGCATGCTCTGGCCCGAGGGCCGCATCACTGTGAATGGCTTCGCCAACTTTGCCGGATTAGTCGACCAGGGCTACGCGGCGGTGAAGGCCGTGAGCCCCACCAGCAAGGTAATCGTGCATATTGCCAACGGCTACAACAACAGCGCGTTTCGCTACATTTTCGATGGTTTGCAGGCCAACGGGGCCCGCTGGGACGTGATAGGGCTCTCGCTCTACCCCGATGCCCAAACCTGGCCCACTTACACCGCCCAGGCCCAGGCCAACATGAACGATATGGTGAGCCGCTATCCCGGCAAGCAGGTAATGGTAGTGGAAGTCGGGATGCCCGCCTACCTGCCCATTGCCACCCGCGAATTCCTCTACGACATCATTGCCAAAACCAAGGCCGTGCCCGGCAGCGCCGGCCTGGGCGTATTCTACTGGGAGCCCGAAGCTTACAACTGGCAGGGCTACAGCCTGGGGGCCTGGGCCACTACTGGCTACGCCACCGTGGCAATGGACGGTTTTCTGGCGCAGCCCACGCCGCCGCTGGTGTACAACCCCGGCTTTGAGTACTCGGCCGCTACCCAGAACCCGCTGGGCTGGACTACCACCTCGGCCGCCGATGCCAGTGCCGACTACACCGAAACTGGAGGCCACAGCAGCCAGTTTCGCCTCACCCACTACAAGGCTACGGCCTACGCCGTCACTACGTCGCAGAGCCTCAACAGCCTGCCCAGCGGTACGTACACCCTCAGCGCCTGGGCCCAGAGCGGCGGCGGCCAAACCACCTGCCAGCTCTACGCCCAGCCTTTCGGCAGCACAGCCCAGGCCCTGACGCTGCCTGCCACTACTACTTGGACAGCCATCAGCATCCCCGGCATCATGGTCACCAACGGGCAGCTCGAAATCGGGCTGCGCTCGGTGGCGGCGGCCGGCAACTATTGCAGCCTCGACGACGTGGTGCTGGTGCGTACCGGGGCCCTGGCTACGGTAGCGGCAACATTGGGTAGCACCGCCGAGCTATACCCCAACCCTACTACCGGGGTTTTTGCCCTACAGGGCGTGTCGGCTTCGCTGGCTGCCGGGCCGGCTGAGTTGTACTCGCTTACCGGGCAGCGCTTGGCGGTGCTACCAGTCACCGGCACGCAGGAGTTGTTGTTCAGCCTGCCGGCCGGGCTGCCGGCCGGGCTCTACCTGTTGCGTTTGGGCAGTGGCCCCGGCCAGCTCACGCGCAAAGTGGTAAAGCAGTAGCTACCAAACTGTTGTTTATCTATATGCACAAAAAAACCCCCGCTGCTGGTGCAGCGGGGGTTTTTGGTTTTATGCGGTAGCCGGTTGGCTTAGAGTACCGCAATTTTGCTGGTCGAAACCTGCTCGCCTACCTGCACGCGCACTAGGTAGGTGCCGGCGGCCAGGTTTGCGGTGTTCAGGTCAGCCGTTTGGTTGCCTACCGGCTGATTGCCTTTCTCTACCGTGCGCACGGTGCGGCCCAGCAGGTCGGTGAGGGCAATGTGTACCGTCGAAGCCTGGTCAGCTACGCGGTACGAAACCACTGCTGCGCCCCGGCTGGGGTTAGGATATACGCTCAAGCCAATGGCGGCGGCATCAGCAGCTTTAGTGGCTAGGGCAACCGCAGTAGCCGTGAGGTTGAGCGTAGCGGCCTGCGTGCCGGGTATCGTGCCAAAGTCAGGATTGCCACCTGGGTTGGTAGCAGTAGTGGCAGCGGCAGCGGCAGTAGATTGCGGAATGAAGTCGGTCGACAGGAAGCCACCGTCGCCGCTGTTCTGCAGAGCGAATACCTGCATGGCAACCGTGCCTGTGAGGCTCGCAGCTGCGCGGTCTAGCTCAAACTCCATTCCGTAGCTACCGGCACCGCCGTAGGTCGTGCTCGTATTCGGAGTGGCACTGTAGCCGGGGTTGGTGTCGACGCCTCCGCCGCTCGAAACTTTGTAGGCTACGCGCGAGCTAACAAGTGCCGGAATGGTAGTGGCGGTAATAGGGGTTGCTGCGCCGGTAGCCCCATTGATATTCACAGCACCCGTCAGAGCCGGCTCGGTAGTGGCTGCCGTGGCGCTGGTGTAGGAGATGCCTTCCAGCTTGAAAGTGGTAGTGCCAGCAGCGTTAACGGTGCTACGTAGGGCGATGGCCAGGTTGGTCGGCATATCCAGCTTGGCTCCCATTTTGTCGAATGACGTACCTGCGCTGCTCGTTATAGTGCCGCCCCCGGCGGGACCGGTGGGCAGAGCCGTGCCAGCGGGCACACCAGCGCCAGCGGGCGTCTTGAAGAACAACTGGAATGAGTTCTGGTTCGTTTCTACCGTGCCCCCCATAAAGAAGGTCACTTTAGTAGCTGTAGTAGCAACGTACAGACTCAGTAGGCCCGCATTGCCGAAGCCACGGGCGTTGGTGTACTTACCAATGAGTACGTAGCCGCTAGTGCCGCCGATTTCGGAGGTGTTCAATACACCATCCAACACAACTTGCGCCTGAGCGCTCAACGAAGCAGAAGCCAGCATACCAGCCGCTGCAAGGGTAAATAGTTTTTTCATGATAGATGAAAAAAAGGTGGGGAAAAGAGGGTTGTTGCTGGAAAATACTCCAGCGGGTAAATATGCATCAGAAAGCTTGAATAATTGCTGAATTTCGACCCGAAAGACGGTCGAAATTCTATCCGCTAGGAATAGCAATTCTCTAACTAATTCATCGCTCTGGCAATTAAACCTTTATGAAGAAAGTAAAACTCGAAACAAGCGAAACTACTAGTGGCCGCTTACGCGGTTTTTTTGGCCAAAACGGCCACTAGTAACTTTGGTTACGCTTGAGGTAGTAAACCTGCCGGATAAGCTTTGGTTTATTGCACCAAGAGGCGGGCTGTTTGAGTCAACTCGCCAGCTTGCAGCTTCACCAGGTACACGCCGGGGGCCAGGCCCTGGAGCGACAAGGACTGTGCCTGAGCACCCGCGCCCTGGTGAGCGGGGACCAGAGTGCGCACCTGCTGGCCCAATACGTTCTGCACCGAAATGGCTGCCGTAGCTGCCGTGGGCAGCTCGTAAGCGATAGTGGTAGTGCCACTGGCCGGGTTAGGAGCTAAGCTCAGCTTAAAAGCCAGCGTTTCCTGCGGGCGCGAGGCTAGCGTAGTGCCCTGCGGCACAGCTATTTTGCTGCTCGTGTATACCGCGTACTGGCCGGGAGCCAGGGTCATCGGCATGTTGAGGCTGCTCACCGTTAGGGTAGTGCCGTCGAGGTAATTGTACCAGGTGCCGGTTTTGGGGAAGCTAATGTTAGCCGATTGAGCAACTACGTCGAAGTTGCCCATTGACACTACACCCAAGGTCGCATTGGAGACGCTGATGGTTTTCACGGCCCCGCTCAGGTTCTGGCTGTATGCGGTGTAGTTGGCAGGCGCAAACACGGCGTTCTTTTTCAGCGTAATGAGGGCGCGATAGGTATCGTAGAGGTGGCGGCGGTTAGCATTCTGGTAGTAGTTCCACAGAATGGGCTTATTGCCAGTGCGGCCGTTCTGGTCGATGGAGATATCATAGCCCAGTTCCTCAAACTGCCATATCATGCGCGGGCCGGGCTGCGTGAAAAAGATGGCTGCCGCCATTTCTTCGCGCCGGAGCGCAGTAGCGGCGTCTTTCACCGAGTAGCTGCCGCTGGAGTTGCCAAACGTAAGGCTCTTGTACATGGTGCGCTCCTCATCGTGGCTTTCCATGTAAGTCATCAGGTTCGGGTACGTCTGGCTCCGACTGCCGAAGTAGCCGTAACTCAGGTCCCAGCCCGAGCTGAAGCCCATGTCGGCCTGCTGGTAGTTGTAGGCCATATTGCCCCAGGGCATGAGGCCGATGTTGGCCAGGGCAGCATCCTCCGAATTGTCGGCGAAGTGCTCCAGGATGGGGTAAGCGGTAGCGTCGGTGGCTACGATGGTGTTGTAATAGTCAGTCCAGATGTTGATGCGCGACTGGTCGTATTGCCCCCAGGCCGAGACGTTGCCCAAAGTAATCTTCTGGGTAAATCCCTTGCTCAAATCGAAGCGGTAGCCGTCGACATGGTACTCCTGAAGCCAGTATTTCATCACGTTCTTGGAGAAATACCGAGTGTAAGCACTTTCGTGGTTGAAGTCGTAGCACACATTGTAGTCGTGCGTGGCATCGACGTTGTACCAGGGATTATTGCTGCTGGGCTTGCCAGCGCTGCTGTTGAAGTAGAGTTGCGCCATCGGGCTGTTGCCGCACGAATGGTTGAGCACCATATCCATAATCACGGCAATGCCTTTGGAGTGGCAGAGGTCGATGAAGCTTTTCAGCGCGTTTTTGGTGCCGTAGTACTTGTCGGGGGCGAAGTAGAAGCCAGGGTTGTAGCCCCAGCTTTCGTTGCCGTCAAACTCATTTATCGGCATCAGCTCAATGGCATTCACGCCCAGGCGCTGCAAGTATTTAAGGGTATCGCTGAGGGTCTGGTAGTCGTGGCGGGCCACGAAATCGCGCACCAGCAGCTCGTACACTACCAAGTTGGTACGGGCAGGGCGGACAAAGCTGGTAGCCGTCCAGGTGTAAGCCGTTTGGCCGGTTTGCAGCACCGACACGTTGCCGGTAGTGCTGCCTACCGGATAGGCCTTGAGGCCAGGGTAGGTAATGGCCGGAATGCTGCCATCATTGTAAGGGTCCAGCACCTTGTCGCAGTAAGCATCGGCCACGCGCAACGTGCCATCCACCCAGAACTGGTAGGCGTACTCCTGGCCAGCCGTGAGGTTGTCAATCTGCACCCACCAGCGGCCGGTAGCGGCGTCCGAGTTCACGGTCGAGGTCTGCTTCATCTGGGTAGCGTTGGTCGGCTGCCAGTTGTTGAAATCGCCCAGCACATACACATAGCTTTTGTTGGGGGCCGTCAGGCTCAGGATAGCTGAGGTACCATTGGCCAGGTAGGTAATGCCATCGGCCTTGGCCCCGGCGGGCAGCGCGGCTACCGTGGGGGTAGGCGGTATCACATACGTGGTGGTAGTGGTAGCGGTGCTGGTGCCCAGAGTAGCCGTCAGCGTGAGCGTGTTTACGCCGGGCTGGGTAATGTTGACGCTAGTTGAGATAGAGGTAGCGTTGGTTTGCTGGGCTACCTGCGTGCCATTGAGGCTGAGCGTGATGGTCGAAGCGGCCGAAGCCGTGCCGGCCACGGTTACCGAAGCGCCGCTGCTACCGAGTACCGTAGGGCTGCTGGAAGGGCTGGTAAAGGCTACCTGGAAGGCACCCTGCGACACGTTTACGAAAATATCTGCGCCGCTGGGGCCCTTGCCTTCGGGCGTGCCACCGGTGCCACGAAACACCATGGCTAGCTTCTGCACCACCTCAGTCGAAGCCGACAGGCCGGGATAAAAAGTGCGCGGCGTAAAGCTAATAGTGTATTTGTGGTTGCCGATGGGCGTCATCTTCTCCGACAAGCCGGGGTTGTTGTAGCCCGTCGTGTTGGCTACGTGTTTCCAGTCGCCAGTCGAGGTACTCAGGTTAGTAATTACGCCGGTGTAGATGAATACGTCGCCGGTATAGTTGGCTAGCCCACCATTACCCTGAGTGGCATCGAAGGTGAGGGTAATGGGTGTAGTATCGGTAAAGAACACCGGGTCTACGGTCACTTGGGCGTGTGCGGCGGGTAGGCAGCCGACTAGCGCCGTCAGCGCCAGCAGCCAGCGCCAAATGGGTTGTGGTTTTTTCATGTACTGGGTGGGAAAAGTATAAGCTGGTGTAGCTGCCTCAGCCAGAGGCCGCGCTACTACTGCGCTAAGATACAACACTAAAAAGGCTTGTTAGTGCATTCAACACCACTTTTTCCGGGGCGGCACCGCAAACGTTTGGGGCAAGAAAAGCCTGCCCTGAACCCTTGCTGCGCCTTGCGCCAACGGAGCCACCCAAAGGGCTTTTCCCGGCCCGGCACCGGCTCGGCTTACCTTTAGCGCTTGGTTCGCGTAGGGCAGCTGCCGCTGGCCACCGGGCTGGCCCCGCGCTACGCCCGCTTTTGCGCAGGGCAGCCAACACCCAAGTTGCCGCCCAAGTCCCTCATCACCCAACCACCAGCAACTATCCAAGCTATGAACGTAGGAGACCGCGTCCGCCTGCTCACCGGCACCGAAGAAGGTATCGTCACCCGCCTGCTCGACAGCGAGCTGGTTGAGGTAGCCATCGACAACGATTTTACCATCCCGGTGCTACGCCGCGAGCTGGTGCCCGTTGCCGCTGAGGAGGGCCAGGCCTTCCGCCGCCCTGCCCCTGAGCCAGCCCGCCCCGGCACGGGCAGCAAGAAAAACAAGCCCGCAGGCGGCCAGCTCAAAGTCTCGGCTCCAGCCGCCCAGCCAGCCTCGGCCCCGAGCGCCGGCCCCCGGCCGCCCGCGCCTGCCCCGGTTACGCCGCCAGCCAAGGGCTTGTTTCTGGCCTTGGTGCATCAGGCACCCGAGCTGCTTTCGCTGCATTTGCTCAATAACACCGAGTCGGAAGCAGTATTCACCTACGGCGAGGAGCGCCAGGGCAAGTACCGCGCCCTGGCGGCCGGCCAGCTTGCTGCCAAAGCGGCCAGCGTCCCCCTGGCTCACCTGCACCTCAAGGACTTCGAGCAGTGGCCCGCCGTGGTATTTCAGCTGTTGGGCTTCAAGCTGAACGCCGACACTGCCTTCGAGCTGCTCACCAAGCGCCAGAGCTTCAAGGCCAGCACCTTCTACACCAGCCGCCGCCCGGCCCCGGTTATCGGTAAGGAAGCCTACCTGTTTCAGCTCGACGAGCGCCCCGCCCCCGCCCTCACCCCCGAAAAGCTGGCCGCCGCCGAAGCCGCCCAAGAGGTTGCCGCTACGCCTGCCCCGGTGCTCGATACCAAGCAGGCCGCCACGTTGCAGCAGGCGCTGGGTGGCGACAAGCCCGCGCCGGCCATTCCGGCTATTGCCCCCGCGCCGCCCAAGCCCGCCGCTGCCCTTATAGCCCCGCCCCACGAGCTAGACCTGCACATCGAAGCCTTGCGCCCCGAAGGTGCCGAGGGCCTGAGCAACACCGCCATGCTGCGCCAGCAGCTCGACGCCTTCGAGGACGCCCTGAGCCGCGCCCTGGCCACCAATATGCACGAAATAGTATTCATCCACGGCGCGGGCAACGGCACACTCCGCAAAGAAATCCACCGCCAGCTCAGCCGCAACAAAGACATCAAGTTCTTCGAGGATGCCCAGAAGGAGAAGTTCGGCTACGGGGCCACGCTGGTGCGGCTAAAGTAAGTGCTCGCCCTATGCTTTGCATCCCCGAAAACCTCACCGAATTTCTATATTGGTTCAAAGAGCAAACCGAAGAGTTTTGGCGCCAAAATCCGCGCACCGAAACCTACTATGACACCCACGAAGAATGGCCGGCCGGCATCCGTTGGACCGGCCTATCGGAAGCCGAAATTGACCGCGTGGAAGTCACTTACGGCATCCGATTTACGCCTGACCACCGGGAGTTTCTGCGGATTCTACACACGCTCGACCAGCCCTACACATACGTGGAGGAAGCTACCGCCGAGCAAGCCGAAGAACGCAGGCAAGGTAACATCTGCTATAACTGGCTGACCGATGAGGCAGACATACGCTGGCGACTGGCCCAGCCCTACCAAGACCTGCACCGGGATTGGCTGCCGGTATGGGGACCTGAGCCGGCAACGGAAGCAGAGCGGGCGGCGGGGTTTGCCCGGCAGTTTGGCAAGGCCCCCTTGCTCCTACCCCTGCGCAGCCACCGCTACCTAGTTAGTGAACCACAGCAGCCGGGCAATCCAGTGCTATCCATGCATGGCTTCGACATCATCATCTACGGTTGGAACCTGCGCAGCTACTTGCTCAGTGAATTTGCCGAGTACTTACTGGTGCAATTAACCGAACCCGTGCTGGAAAACGGCGAGGTAGTGGATTGGAATTATAAGCCGGAGGTAGCCGCTATTTTCCAGGCCGACTATGCCGCCTCGCTCAGCCGGCGCATTCCCTTCTACGAAGACTACATCCAGACCCACAACGGCTGGCCCCTGCGCGCCGGCGACTACGGTCCCATCCTTATGCCCCACTTCGACCTCATCGGCGACATCCACGGCCACGCCGACGAATTGCGCGCCCTGCTCCATCATCTCGGCTACCGCTCCGATGCCACCGGCACCTTCCGCCACCCCGAAAACCGGCAGGTAATTTTCCTGGGCGACTACATCGACCGAGGCCCCAAAATCCGCGAAACCCTGCAGCTCGTGCGCGGCATGGTAGCCGGCGGCGCGGCCCTGGCCATTATGGGCAACCACGAGTACAACGCCCTGGCCTACGCTGCGCCAGATGGGAAGGACGGCTTCCTGCGCTCGCACAACAAGGTGCATACCGAGCAACACCAAGCTACCCTGGCCGCTTTTACCGCGCCCGAGCTACAGGCCGAATGGCAGGACTGCCTGGATTGGTTCTACACGCTGCCGCTGGCCCTGGAGCTGCCCGGCCTGCGGGCTGTGCACGCCTGCTGGGACCCGCGCCACCTCGACTACCTGCGCCAGCAGTTGCCCGACCTGCGCCTCACGCCCGACTTCCTGCGCCGCGCCAGCTACGCCGGCCGCGAAGCCGATGCGGTGGAAATAACCCTGAAGGGCCGCGAGGTGACGCTACCGCAGGGCCTCGACTTCGAGGACAAGGGCGGGCACTCCCGCACCAAAATGCGCGTGCGCTGGTGGACCGACCCCGCCACCGCCACCTACGACACCTACTACCTCGAAGACCTAGCCCAGCTGCGCGGCCAACCCGTAGACCTGGCCGGCGTCGACCTTAACTACTACCAGGATGAGACGCCCGTATTTTTCGGCCACTACTGGCTCAAAGGCGAGCCGCAACTCTTGCAGCCCCACGCCGTGTGCCTCGACTACAGCGTGGCCAAAGGGGGCAAGCTGGTAGGCTACCGCTGGGACGGTGAGCAGGTACTGAGCGCCGACAAACTCGTGTGGGTAAAGTAATAGCTGGCAACATGACGCACTCCTCCCCCGCTTTTCGCCCCGCTGCCGACCTGGCCTGGGAACCCGCCGGCCCCGGCGTGCGCCGCACCCTGGTGGCCTACAACGACGACCTGCTGCTGGTGAAAGTAGCCTTCGAGGCCGGCGCCGTGGGTGCCCTGCACCAACATGTACACAGCCAGATTTCCTACGTCGAGAGTGGCGAGTTTGAGGTGACGGTGGGCGGCGAGACGCAGCTACTGCACCCCGGCGACTCGTTCTATGCCGCCCCCAACGTGCCGCACGGCGTGGTGGCCCGGCAGGCGGGGGTGCTGCTCGACTCGTTCAGCCCCCTGCGGCTGGATTTTCTACCCGGCTAAGGCCCGCTGCCCGAAAAACGACATGTTCATGTCATACCGCCGCGTGGGGCGGGCGGGTAGCTTTGCGGCGTGAACCCTCCCTACCCGCTGGCCCTGCTTGAAGACGACACCGCCATCCGCGAGATGCTGTGGGAGTACCTGTGCGCCCAGCCCGAGTTCCGCTGCGGCATCGTGGCGGGGTCGGTCGAGGAACTGCTGGCGGCCCTCGATGCCGGGGGCGAGGCGCCGCAGCTGCTGCTCTCTGACATTGGGCTGCCGGGGCTCTCGGGCACCGAGGGGGTGCCGCTCATTCGGGCGCGGGTGCCGGGGTGCAGGTGCTCATGCTGAGCGTGTACAGCGAGGCCGGGCGGGTGTTTGCGGCCTTGCAGGCGGGGGCCGTGGGCTACCTGCTCAAGAACACGCCGCTGCCGCTGCTCAAGGAGAGCCTGCTGCAAGTGGCGGCCGGCGGCTCGCCCATGAGCCCCGGCGTGGCCCGGCAGGTGGTGCAGGCGTTTCAGCGGCTGGCGCAGCCGGCCCCGGCGCAGCCTGCCCCCGAGGTGCTTACGGCCCGCGAGCTGGAAGTGGTGCGCGGCATCGAGGACGGGCTCAGCTACCAGCTCGTCGCCGACCGCCTCTTCATCAGCCTCGACACCGTGCGCAACCACATCCGGGCGGTGTACCGCAAGCTGCACATCAACTCGCGCGCCGAGCTGATGGCCCACTCCCTGCGCCGCGAGCGCCGGTAGGGGGTGGGCAGGGTCGCCCTCCGCGTTGCGCCTCACCCCCCGGCCCCCTCTCCTTCAGAGCTAGGGTATACACACAAGTATCGACACCCCTGAAGCGGCAGTTTCTCCAACTGCTTCAGGAGTTCAGGAAGGCACTTTTTGCCCTGAAAAGCATTGTAAATTCACAATGTTTAAAGGCGAAAAATACCTCTGATAATCAATTGATTACAGACTTGTGTGTACACCCTAGCTGTATAGTCCCGGAGTATGGGGAAGGGGCTTCGTGTCGTACCTTTCAAGCAAACTTATGGGCAAACTACCACACGGCTGCGCCACGACAACGCCGGCAACTCGGCGCCTTATCCAGCAAAGTACAGAAGGCGTACAAACGCTAGCCAAGCGCCTGGGTCTAACTGAGAAAACAGTGCGCAAGTGGCGGCGACGCTCCACGACCGAAGAGGCCGTGCGTGGCCCTAAACCCGCCTCCACTGTGCTGAGCCCCCTCGAAGAGGCGGCCATTGTGCTCTTTCGCAAAGAGACGCTACTGCCCCTTGATGACTGCCTCTATGCCCTGCAAGAGACTATCCCCCACCTGAGCCGCTCGGCCCTGCACCGCTGTTTGCCGCGCCACGGCATCAGTTGCCTGCCCCCCACCGAGGAGCCCGCTGACGGGGGCAAGAAGGCAGCCTTCAAGCACTACCCCCTGGGCTATCTGCACGTCGACTTTGCCGAGGTGCAGACAGAAGAAGGCAAACTGTATTTGTTTATCGCCCTTGACCGCACCAGTAAGTTCGCCTTTGCCGAATTGCACCCGCACGCCACGCAGGCCATCGCCGTGGCGTTTCTGGGCCGGGTGCTGCCGCAACTTCCCTACAAGGCACATAAAGTACTCACCGACAACGGCATTCAGTTTCGTAACCTGCCGCATCACACCAAAGTAGGGCCGCATCCCTTTGGCCAGCTCTGCGCCGAGTGGGGCATTGAACAACGCTTTACAAAACCCGCTCACCCCTGGACCAACGGCCAAGTGGAG
>JBPBPU010000063.1:0-37964 GCA_050954465.1 Janthinobacterium lividum | reverse complement strand
TACTGCCTTCACCGGTGGGAGAGTCGGTCGCCGCCAACTTTATCGTAAGCCCTTCTTACCACCGCTTTCACCAGCGACGTAAGAAGGGCTTTTGCGTTCGTAACTTTTCCCAATCAATTCGATGTTATTATAGTTTATACATTTTATCATAAATAGCCGAGCAATAAGAATTTACTACATAAGTACTTGGTTTAGAATCACAGAGACAAAAAGGCGATTCTAGTGCACTAGAATCGCCTTTTTGTCTCTGTGATTGACTCAAAAACCTCCTTTATCTAGGTTCAAGTCTTCTTTGGGTTCGGCTCCCATGAAGGGGTATGCGTAATCAGTGGGGGGACTGAAGGTTTCCTTTATAGTGCGGGGGGATACCCAACGCTGGAGGTTAAGGAGGGAGCCAGCTTTATCGTTGGTGCCGGAGGCACGGGCACCGCCGAAGGGCTGCTGGCCTACGACTGCGCCTGTGGGCTTGTCATTGATATAGAAGTTGCCAGCGGCATTCACTAAGCGTTTAGTGGCTTGGTCGATAGCGTAGCGGTCTTGGGAGAAGATGGCACCAGTGAGTGCGTATGGCGAGGTAGCATCGACTACTTCCAGTGTGGCTTCAAACTGGTCGGCTGGATAGATGTAGATGGTTATGACGGGGCCGAATAGCTCGTCGCACATTGTGGTGTATTTGGGGTTGGTGGTTACGATGACAGTGGGCTCGATGAAGTAGCCTTTAGACTTGTCGTAGTTGCCACCTGCTATAATTTGGGCGTCAGGACTAAATTTTGCTTCCTCCAAGTAGTTGGCTAGTTTAGTAAAACTGCGCTCGTCGATGACGGCGTTGATGAAGTTGGTGAAGTCTTCGACATCGCCCATTTTGAAGGAGGCGAGGTCTTGTTTGACATACTCTATGATTTCGTCGGCTAGGTTGGAGGGGAGGTAGGCGCGGGAGGCAGCGGAGCATTTCTGGCCCTGAAACTCGAAGGCTCCGCGGGTGATGGCAGTGGCAACGGCTTTAGCGTGAGCCGAGGGATGAGCCAAGATAAAGTCTTTGCCACCGGTTTCGCCGACGATGCGGGGATAGGTTTTGTACTTGTGGATATTCTGGCCGATTTCCTGCCAGATAGTTTGAAAGACTTTGGTAGAGCCAGTAAAGTGAATGCCAGCAAAATCGGGGTGTTGGAAGATAACCTCACCGGCTACGGGACCGTCGACATAAACGAGGTTGATAACTCCAGGGGGCACGCCGGCTTCCTGGAACAGCTCCATGAGAACCTGGGCAGAGTAAATCTGGGTGTAGGCGGGCTTCCAGACGACCACGTTGCCGAGCATAGCGGCGGAGGTAGGCAGGTTGCCGGCGATGGAGGTGAAGTTGAAAGGCGTGAGGGCGAAAATGAAGCCTTCGAGGGGGCGATGCTCTAAGCGGTTCCACATACCAGGAGCCGAATCGGGCTGCTGGCGATAGAGTTCCTGCATGAAGTGGACGTTGAAGCGGAAGAAGTCAATCAATTCGCAGGCGGCGTCTATTTCAGCCTGGAAAGCGTTTTTGCTTTGGCCGAGCATAGTGGCGGCGTTGAGACGGGCGCGGTAGGGGCCGGTCAGCAACTCGGCGGCTTTGAGAAAGATGGCGGCGCGCTCTTCCCATGGTAAGTTGGCCCAAGTGGTGCGGGCGGCTAGGGCTGCGTCAATGGCTTGGGTAACGTGACTGGCATCGCCCTCATGAAACTGGCCTAGGACGTGCTGGTGGTCGTGGGGCGGATTGATAGCGATAGTGCGGCCGGTGCGTACTTCCTGCCCACCGATGTACATCGGGATATCGCGCTGTTGGCTTTTGAGGTCGGCCAGGGCTTTCTTTAGCTCGGCGCGCTCTTTGGAGCCGGGGGCATAGCCTTTTACGGGCTCGTTGATGGGCGTGGGGACGCGGAAAAAAGCGTTGGACATGGTGCGTGGCTTAGGGTGTTGGTGGGAAGGATTTATAGAAAGTTCCGTAGCTCGTCTAGGCTGCTGATTTCGTGGGTTATCTGGGCGAAGTGGCGGCGCTTGTCGGGGTTGAAATAGACTTGGTCGATGCCGGCGTTGTAGGCTCCCAGCACGTCGCATTCGAGGTTGTCGCCAATCATAAGACTCTCAGCGGCGGTGGCTCCGGCTTGTTGCAGTGCGTGGGTAAACATGCGCGGGTCGGGCTTGAGGTGGCCGCTGGCTTCGGAGGTGATGACTTGCTGGAAGTAGTGCGTGAGGCCTGACGAAGCTAGCTTGATGTGCTGAATATCCTGAAAGCCGTTGGTAATCAGGTGCAAAATGTAGCCCTTATCGGTAAGGTATTGCAATACCTCGTAGGTATGCGGGAACACGGCCGATTTGAGTGGCAGAATAGCGGTAAACTGGGCCGAAATGTCGGCGGGCACTTCGGTTTCGGGCACGCCCAGCTTGGTGAGGGTGCGTACAAAACGGACATTGCGGAGCTGCTGCTGACTGATTTTATTGTTCTGGTAGAGCCGCCAGAGGGCGTGGTTTACCTCATTGTAGCGGGTGGTAAAGGCTTTCAGACTGAAACCGTGCCGCGCCAGATTATGGTCGTGAAACAGCTGCTGCAACGTTTCGGTGGCATTGGTTTCGAAATCCCACAAGGTGTGGTCGAGGTCGAAAAACAGGTGGCGGTAGGTTTTCATAGCGTAGCCAAATGCCTAGTTATCGGGGTCGATTTGCAGGTCGGCCACGGGCTGGCCGGTGGCCAGGGACTGCACCAGGCGGAGAGCATCTTTGGGCTGCACCTTGCCGTAAAAAATGCCTTCAGGATACACTACTAAGGCCGCGCCGGGGCCTTTTCTACACTGTTTGCAATGGTCGAGACAGTTGCAGGTCTGGATGCGGGTGTGGAGCTTGCCGGTGCTGGTTAGCAGGGATTTTACGCCTTGGTTTTTCAACTCTTTTTTGAGAGCCTTGGCAACGTCTTCGCCGACGCCGGACTTCTGGTTGGTGCAAACGAAAACGTGGCGCTCGGGCATAATTTATAAGTTTTGGGTTCTTGGCTCCTTGTTAACCAGCTGATAAGAAACTAGGAACCTGTTGTGGTAGCCAGCGGCGGTTCTGGATTTTGTAGGCGGCCAGCTCACGGTTGTTCCACAGGGTCTGATAAGTCTGCTGGTCGTGCAACAGCTGGGAGTCGCGCTCCATGAGCGTCAGTAACTGCTGGAGGAACTCGGCGGTTTCTTCGCGTAGCGAGTAGAACATCCAGTTATCGAGGCGGCGCACGCTCACGAGGCCCGCGTTTTTGAGGTAGGCGAGCTGGCGCGAGGTTTTGGTTTGGGTGAAATCGAGCACTTGCTCGAGGTCGCCGACCACCATTTCCTGGTTGCGCCAGAGCAAATGCAGGAGACGCACGCGGCTTTCGTCGCCGAGCGCCTTAAAAAGTTGCTGCCCAAATGCAACCGGGAAATGTTTTAAACGCATCTGCCGTTGTGTACGTGTAGCCCTTGACCATTAGCTAGGCCAAAAGTACGACCGCCTGCCTTGGGCGGTTCGTATATTTGTAAGAGAAGCCACCTTAACCTCAAACGCCGTGAACAGTCGCCGTTTTTACTTACTGCTCAGCACCCTGGTACTACTCGGGTGGCTGGCGGCACCCCGTGCCTGGGCGCAGGGCAAGCGCCGGGTGGTGCAGTTTACGGGCATTGTGGCCAGCGGCGACAGCCTGCTCGGCGTGCCGGGAGCTACAGTGGTAGTACCCAAGGCCGGCCGTGGTACGTCTACCAACGCTTACGGGTACTTCTCGATGCCTGTGCTGACGGGCGACAGCATCGTTTTCCGGTCGCTGGGCTACCACAACCAGACCATCGTTATTTCGGAAGATTACCAGCGCCAGAGCTATTCTGTTATTATTACGCTACGGGAAGACCCCGCGATACTACCCGAAGTGCGCGTGTTTCCTTATGCCACGGAGATAGAGTTTAAGCGGGCTTTTCTGGCATTGCGGCTGCCCAATGAGAAAGGCACTTCGGCGGCCGAAAACCTGAATGCGCAACTGATGCAGCGTATCCTCAACTCGATGCCGGTAGGCGCAACGGCCAACTTCCGGCAGAGCATGTCGCAGCAGCAGCTGGATTTCGACCGGCGCATGGGTACTGCGCCCAACCTGCAGAGCAACAACCCCTTGCTGAATCCCTTTAGCTGGTTGCAGTTGATAAAACAGATAAAGAACGGCGACTTTAAGAAAAAGGACCGCGACGAGTTTTAGCAACCCCACGCTGATTTAGTTGTTAAAGTAGAGGTGGCCCTGTTAGCCACCTTTTTCTTTGACTGATGGATACGAATCTTCCGGTTTCGACGCAGCCGCGGGTAGTGATAGTGGGATGCGGCTTTGGTGGGCTACGGCTGGCGCAGGCGCTAGCCGACGCGCCCGTGCAGGTGGTAATGGTAGACCGCAACAACTACCACAATTTCCAGCCGCTGCTCTATCAGGTAGCCACGGGCGCGCTCGAAGCCGATAGCATTGCCTACCCGGTACGGAAGATTTTTGCGGGCCAACGGAATTTCTTTTTCCGCATGGCCGATGTGCAGGGCGTGGAGCCGGCTGCCAATACCGTGCAAACCAGCGTGGGCGACATTCGCTACGACTACCTGGTGCTGGCAACTGGTTCGCTCACCAATTTTTTCGGCAATGAGAGCATCGAGCGCAACGCGATGCAAATAAAAAGCATCCCGAACGCGCTGAATCTGCGCAGCTTTATTTTCCAGAATTTCGAGCAGGCGTTGCTCGAAGAAGACCCTGAGCGCAAGCAGTCATTGCTCAATATCGTGGTGGTAGGCGGCGGGCCGACCGGCGTGGAAATCAGTGGCTCGCTGGCTGAGATGCGGCGGCATGTGCTGCCCAAAGATTACCCGGAACTGGACTTACAGCAGATGCAGATTTTTCTGGTAGAAGCTGGCCCGGCGCTGCTGGGGCCGATGTCGAAAGCCTCACAAGCCGACGCCAAGCGCTACATGGATGGCCTGGAAGTGCAAGTGCGGCTGAACACAGCCATCAAGCGCTTCGAGGATGGCCGGGCGTACTACTCGGATACCGAATTTATTCCAACCGAGAACATGATATGGGCCGCCGGCGTGAACGGTGCCGCCGTGCCGGGCCTACCCGAGCCGATACTGACCCGCAATAAGCGCATCAACGTCAACCAGTGGAACCAGGTGCAGGGCCAAGCCAACGTCTTCGCCATTGGCGACGTGGCGAACATGGTGACGGCCGAGATGCCCAAGGGCCTGCCTATGCTGGCCCCCGTGGCGCAGCAGCAGGCCGACCATCTAGCCGACAACCTCCAGCGCCTGCTGCGACGCGAGGAGCCCCTGGATTTTACGTATGTGGACAAGGGCGTAATGGCTATTATCAGCCGCAATAAGGCCGTAGTAGACTTGCCAAAGGGCATCCACTTCAAAGGATTTCTGGGCTGGTTGTCATGGTTGTTTATCCACCTTATTCTGCTGGTGGGTTTCCGCAACAAGCTGGTGGCGCTGGTCGATTGGGCCTTCAGCTACTTCAGCTCGGGGCAGGCGCTACGGCTTATTATCCGGCCCTTCAGCCGCAAGGATATGAAGGACGACCAAGGCAAGCGAGCGGCGGAACACGCCACTGCTACGGCCGAGTATCACCCCACGCCTTCGGCCGTGCAGCAGTCGGCCCCAGCGGCTTAAAGTATTTCTGTGACTTTGCCGTACACCTGCTTGGTCCAGCCGTTGATGTGGCCCCGGTTGTTGCCTATCTGCACGCCCTGCGCGTCGTTTTTGGCTTTTACCAAGTGGGTGAAGCAGCGGCCGTGTACCTTGCAAAACACGATGTCGCCTGGCACTACGTGTTCCCAAGTGGTGGGTTCCAGCCGCACGGGCTGCTTCGATTTGATGAGCGGCAACATGGAGTTGCCGGGCTCTTTGCTGATGATGGTTTCACCCGCCAGCAGCTTGTCAATTTTCCAATTCATAGCCAAAATATACGCCAGGCTGCTTGTAAAACGGAGTGGCACTCCGTTTATGGCGTACTAGCGACAAGCAGACTCGTTATTTCCGCACTAGCCGCGAGCCTGGCGCTTCGCGCCAAAACGGAGTGCTACTCCATTTTACAAATAAAAAAGCCGTCGGTACCGACGGCTTTTTTATTTGTAAACGGGTAACAAACCGCTTTACGGTTGCAGCAGCAAGCCACTCAGGAAACCGGGCAAAATTCCCAACACCAGCGAGATAACGGCAAGTAGCACTAGCGTGGCCGATTGAAAGGCATCGACTACAATAGGAGTCTCAGCACCCGGCTCGGCGGGGCGCATGTACATGGCGATAACGGGGCGCAGGTAGTAGTAGATGCCCACCATGCTCATGAGCACGGCAAATACTACCAGCGCAATGTACCCTTGCGAAGCGGCGGCCATAAAGATGAAAAACTTGCCGAAAAAGCCGCCCGTGAGCGGGATGCCGCCCAGAGACAGCATAGCTACCATCATGGTGAAGGCGAGCAGCGGGTTGGTGCGGGCCAGGCCCGCGAGGCCGGCGTAGTCTTCGCGCTGACGCTGGTCGGATACAAGCTTGAGTACGCCGAAAGCGGCCACGGTAGCTATGGAATACGCCAGGCTGTAGAAGAAAATGCTTTGGGCCGCCGCACCCGTGAGGCCGTCGCGGCCCGCCGCCAGCAAACCCAGCAGCAGGTAGCCCGCGTGACTGACGCTAGAGTAAGCCAGCATGCGCTTGGCACTGGTTTGGATGGCGGCACCCACGTTGCCGAGCAGCAGCGTGAGAACGCACATGGCCGTGATGGTGGGCAGCCATACCGGGCTACCGGCCGGCAAAGCCAGCGCCAGCAGCTTGAGGAAAGCGGCGAAGCCGGCGGTTTTTACCACCGTGCTCATGAAGGCAGTGAAGAAGGTGGGGGTGCCTTCGTACACGTCGGGCGTCCAGAAGTGGAACGGCGCGGCCGACACCTTGAAGCCGATGCCAATGACCATGAGCAGCACCCCGGCGTAGAACATGGGCTGCAGGCTGGCATTGGCCGAAAGCGAGATGGCAGCGGCCAGGTTGTCGACGCGGAAGGTGCCGGTGGCCCCGTATACCAGCGCCAGCCCGAAGAGCAGAATGCCCGTAGCAAAAGCGCCCTGCAGGAAATACTTGAGGGCGGCCTCGTTGGAGCGCACGTTGCGCTTGTCGGAGCCCGCCAGCACGTACATGCTGATACTCAGGATTTCGATGCCCACAAATAGCATGATGAGGTGGCTGTAGCTCACCATCATAATGGCCCCCACCAGCGCAAACAGCAGCAGCGAATAGTACTCGGCCAGGTTGGGCTCGCCGGCGGCCACGTAGGAGCGCGAGAAGGGAATGAGCAGCAGGGCCGTGAGCACCACAATGCCGCTGAACGCCACCGAGTAGTTGTCGATGGTCATCATCTGCGCCAGGTAGGGCGAGCTAAGGAAGCCCGGCAGGCTGCCCGCGTGGTTCCAATCGAGCAGGTTGACGCCGAACACCAGAGCCAGCACCAGCAGCATAAAAGGCAGTAGCACCCGATTAGAGCGCAGAAAGCCCAAAAACAGGTTGACGATGCCAGCGACGGAGAGGAGAACGATAGGGAGCATACTTGAGTAGTAGGTAGCAAGTAGTAAGCAATTCGGCATGGGCCTGAAACCACTTATTACACACTACTGAGTACTTATTACTAATAAAAATTTACCGGCCAACCACCGTCAGAATGCTGCTGGTAACGGGCTCGGCCAAGTGCAGGAAAGTGCCCGGAAACAAACCCAGCCAGAATACCAGGATAATCAATGGCACGAATAGCAGTAATTCCACGCCGCTGAGGTCGGTGATGGTTTCGGAGAAAGCGGAGTCGGGGCCCAGCATGGTGCGCTGATAGAGGCGCAGCAGGTATACAGCCGAGAAAATGATGGTGAGACCCGCTATCGCGCCGGCCCACATATTGAACTGATAAACGCCGGCCAGCAGCAAAAACTCGCCTACAAAGCCACCGGTGAGGGGCAGCGCCACGGTGCTGAGCAGCATCACCAGGAAGCATACGCTGAGCAGCGGCGTACGGCGGGTGAGGCCGCCAAGGTCGGGCAGGTAGCGGGTGCCGGTGCGGCGCTCGATGGCATCAGCCACCAGAAACATGCCTACCACATTCACGCCGTGGGCCAGCATCTGCACCACGGTGCCTTGCAGGCCAATGGCGGTGAGCGAGAACACACCGGCAATCATCAGTCCTACGTGCGAAAGCGAGGAGTAGGCGATGAGGCGCTTCATGTCGCGCTGCCGGATGGCGATAACGGCCCCGTACACGATGCCGATAATGGCGAGCACCATCACGACGTGTTGCCACTGACTGACCCCTAATGGCAGCACCGGAAGCAGCCAGCGCAGGCAGCCATACACGCCCATCTTGAGCATGATGCCCGAGAGCAGCATGGTAGCGGGCGCGGGCGACTCGGTGTAGGTGTCGGGCTGCCAGGTGTGGAAGGGGAAAATGGGCATCTTCACCGCAAACGCGGCAAATACCAGCCAGAACAGCCACGACTGCTCGGCGGCGCTGAGCTTGAGGTGGTAGAAGGCTTGAATATCGGACGAATGCGCAGCCAGCGAGCCGGCGGCGGGGCCGGTTTGCAGGTACAGATACACGAAGCCGGCCAGCATAAACAGCGAGCCGATGATGGTGTATAAGAAGAACTTAAACGTAATCTGGATGCGGCGCTCGTGGCGGCTCCAAGCTCCGGCCAGGAAGTAAATGGGGAGCAGGGCAACTTCCCAGAAGAAGTAGAACACAAATGCATCCATCGCTGTGAACACGCCCAGCAGGCCGGTTTGCATAAACAGCACCAAGGCGTAGAACGCGCCGGGGTTTTCGTACTCCTCGTGCCGGAAGGCGGTAGCCAGCACAATGGGCACCAAAAAGGCGGTGAGCAGCACCAGGCACAAGCTCAGCCCATCGAGCCCCAAATGAAAGGTGATGCCCGCCGACGGAATCCAGTTGGGTTGAAAGTTGAAGTTGCCCCCCCCCGAGTGGGCGTAGGCAAATGCCGCGTAAACGGCCACGGCAAACTCAACCAAAGAGGCCCCCAGGGCCAGGATGCGGGCCGCGCTGCCTTTGGTGAAGTGCAGCAAAAGAGCAGCAGCCAGCGGGAAAAAGACGAGAAAAGCTGTCAGCATGAACGCAAACGGAGCGGAGGCGGCCGGAAGCCCGGCGCGCAAAGCCGCGAATTAGCTGCAAACTTACTGCCCGCACCGGGAAGGTAGGTACTAGGAAGCGCCAAAATGTAGCGGCCGGCCCGGCTACTGCAGCGCTAGCTGCCGGCTGGCCAGGGGTTGCCCATCGGCAGCGAGCCACTGCACCAGGTAGAGGCCAGGGGCCAGCCCCGCCAGTGACACCTGGGTTTCGGGGCCGCTGGGCTGCTGCCGGGCCACGCGGCCCAGGGCATCAAGCAGGCGAATACTGGCCGCCGCCGGGCCCGGCTGTCGGAGCGTAAGCAAGTCGGTGGCCGGGTTCGGAAAAGCCTCGTAACCCACTTGGCTGCCACTAGCGGGGGCTGCCGCGAGGGGGCGGCAGAGCATAGCCATGAGGCGCGTCCACAGCTCATTATCGAAGGAAGAAGCGGCCTGCTTGCTGAGGTCGGCGGCCTGGCCTTGGCGCACCACAACCAGGCCCAGGCTGGGCACTACGTAAATTTTCTGGTCGTTTTTGCCGAGGGCAGCAACGAGGTCAGCCGGAGCGGCGGGGATGAGCGGGCCGGGAAACGTAATCTGTAAGGTGGGGAGCAGGTAGCTGGGCTGGCCATTGAGCCACCAGAGGTAGCCGTAGCTGCGGTTCAGGGTCTGGCTGGGGGTGGTCATGGCCGTGAAATAAGCCGCGTCGGTGAGGATGCCGGTGCCGCTCCAAGAGCCTTTGGCCTGGATGAAAAGCCCGAAGCGGGCCATGTCGCGGGCGCGACTATAGAACACGTAGTTGCTCCAGGCCCCGACCATGCCAATGCGGCTGCCCAGGCGCTGGTAAGTATAGGCCGTGATGCTGTTGGCGCCGCTGGCTTGCACTAGCACGTCTTGCAGCACCCGGTAGGCCCCGGTGTGGTAGGCCCAGCGGGTGGCGGGCGTGGTGAGGTAGCGCAGGCAGGTGGGGGTGCTGCTCTCATTGTCGCAGGGCAGGGGCGGGGTATCGTCGAGGCCGGTGGTCATGGTGAGCTGGTGGCGCAGCAGAATCTGCTTTTGCTGCGGCCGGGTGGCGGCGGTCCAGCGGCCCAGGTACTTCGAGGTACTGTCGCTGATGCTGAGCTGGCCGTCTTGCTGGGCCAGGCCCACGAGCGTGGCCGTGAGCGACTTACCTGCCGAGGCCCAGTACCAGAGCGAGTCGGCGGTGTAGGTACCGTAGTATTTCTCCACTACCAGCCGGCCATCTTTCAAAATAAGCAGCGACTTGGAATGCTTGCGCCCGGCGTAGGCCAGTACCGAGTCGAGCTGCGGCTGGCACCAGCCCAGGCTGGCGGGCGTGGCCGTGGCCCAGGTAGTGCCCGTGAGCGGTGGGAAATAGAGGTTGGCCTGCGCCTGGACGGCCAGGCTGGCGGCCAGATTCAGTAAGCCAACGAGTAGAAAACGACGCATAAGTGAGCGTGAGTGCGTTAGGAGTGAAAGGCTCAGTTGGAAAGAGCGTGCAAGCCGTTAAAGGTTTAAGTTTGTCGTAGCAATTAAGTCTTGCGTTGGAATTGGCGTGGCCCCTTGGTACGTGCCGACTTTCGGGGCTTCTGGCCTGCGGCGCCGGAACAAGTCGTTTGGGAATTGTTCTCATATGCAGGCCAGAGGCCCGCGCCAAATTTGCCAGGTTTATTTAAGCCTACCCCCTCATGCCCCGCCACCCCATCACCGACTTCCTTGCCACCGCCGCCGGACCCATCCTTGATGTGCGGGCCCCGGCCGAGTATGCGCAGGGGCATATTCCGGGGGCATTGAGCTTGCCGCTGTTTACCGACGAGGAGCGGGCCCGCATCGGCACTATGTACAAGCAGGTGAACCCCGAAAAGGCCGTGTTGCTGGGCCTCGATTTTTTCGGCCCCAAGCTGCGCAAGCTGGTGGAGGATGCCCGGCAGCTGGCTCCCGGCCAGGAAGTGCGCCTGCACTGCTGGCGCGGCGGCATGCGCAGCGGGGCTGTGCAGTGGCTGCTAGAGTTGGGGGGCTTCCACGTGAATTTGCTCGATAAAGGCTATAAAGACTTTCGGCACTGGGTGCTGGCCGAAATGGCGCGGCCCCGACTCCTGCGCATTTTGGGCGGCGCTACGGGCAGCGGCAAAACGGATGTGCTCCACGCGCTGGCAGCACGGGGCGAGGCCGTGCTGGATTTAGAGAAGCTAGCCAACCACCTGGGCTCGTCGTTCGGGAGCCTGGGCCAGCCGCCGCAGCCGACCCAGGAGCAGTTCGAGAACAACCTGGCGGCGGCCCTGGCAGCGCTGCCCGCCGACCGCACCATTTGGGTAGAAGACGAAAGCCGCACCATCGGGAGCCTGGGCATTCCGGCCGCGTTTTTTGACCAGATGCGCGCCGCCCCGCTGCTGGTGCTCGACGTGCCCCAGGCCGCCCGCGTGCAGTACCTCGCCGCTGGCTACGGCCGCCACGACGCCGGGGGCCTGGCCTCGGCCGTGCTACGCCTGCGCAAGCGCCTGGGCGGCCTCGTGACGAAAGGAGCCCTGGCCGCCATCGCCGACAACGACATGCCGCGCATGGTAGAACTGGTGCTGGGGTATTATGACAAAGCGTATGGCTACGGGCTGGAAGGGCGCGGCGGCTTGCGCGTGGCGGCGGAAGGCGTGGATGCGGCGGCGAATGCGGGGTTGGTACTGGGGTTGGCAGTGGAAAATTAGCTAACGGAGAAAGTAATTTTCTTTTATGGGAATGGTGACATGCCCAAAACATGGGCCGCATATACTAGGTGAAGCTTTCGATGCAGAAAACAGAGTTTGCTGCCCCGAGTGCTTGCGAGAAGAGCAATACTATAGTGCCAAAAGCGCAGGTCAACCTTTGCCGTTCATAGGATACGAGCATACCTTAACTTGGCAACATCTGACAGAAATTGAGAACCTTGAAGAATTGCTCAGAAAAGAGTTTAAGTTTCAGAAGAGTAAGCGTCCGTTTAGTGGAGGCAGTGACTCTCTTCTAGTACTGCCAGGCCGTTTTACAGAGCCGCTTACTGTAGTTATCTACTATGTTCTGCTAGTTAGCGAGCAGAATTACTTGCTCACGATAATTGATAAGTTCTTTTCAGAAAATCCAAATTCACAGTGCAGAATACTTTTTTATGAAGCCGAGCGCTGGCACGAAGAAGTACAGGGTAATAGCCATTCTTACCAATATCTTGAAGGTGTGGTGGTTCGTGAGGTATTGATGGATTAAGCTCTACTAGCAAAAGGCATTATTATCACAACACCAAATCCCTCTCTGGCATTTGCCTCCCATTAGTACAGCCATGGCGCGAACCGCAACAGCGAATGCGGCGCTGGTACCTCTCAACCAAGCAACCCATGATTTCGACGCTACGGGTGGCCCGGCCCACCAACGACTTAGCCGCGCTCCGGCATTTCTACGTCGAAGGTTTGGGCTTGCAGGAGCTGTATGCTTTTGCGGGGCACGGAGGCTTTGATGGCCTGATGCTTGGCCACCCCCACGCCCCTTACCACCTGGAATTTACGCGGGAAGTGGGCCACCTAGCCCCGCCGGCCCCTACGCCCGAGAACCTGCTGGTTTTCTATTTCCCGGAACCGGCAGCCTGGCAGGCGGCCGTAGGGCGGATGCGAGCGGCCGGCTATGTGGCAGTAGCAGCGCACAATCCGTACTGGGACCAGCAGGGCGTGACGTTTGCAGACCCTGACGGTTATCGGGTGGTGCTTCAGCAAGCTGCCTGGAATTTATAGTTTGACCTCAAACGACCTTATGACCCCCGAAATCCCCTCTACCATCCGCCTCACGCAGTACAGCCACGGGGCAGGCTGCGGCTGCAAAATAGCGCCCAGCGTGCTCGATAAAATCCTGCACAGTAGCTTGCCGCAGCCCAGCTACGACAACCTGCTGGTGGGCAACGGCACCCGCGACGACGCGGCCGTGTACCGCTTGCCGGGCCAGGGCGGGCAATGCGTCATCAGCACCACCGACTTCTTCATGCCCATCGTCGACGACCCCTACGACTTCGGGCGCATTGCCTCGGCCAATGCCATTTCTGACGTGTACGCGATGGGTGGGCGGCCACTGCTGGCCATTGCCGTGCTGGGCTGGCCCATCGACAAGCTCTCACCCGAAGTGGCCGCGCTCGTCACGGAAGGGGCCCGCGCCATTTGTGCCGAGGCGGGCATTCCGCTGGCGGGCGGCCACAGCATCGACTCGCCGGAGCCAATTTTTGGGCTAGCCGTAACCGGGCTGGTAGACGAGCAGCACCTCAAGCGCAACGATACGGCCACCGCGGGCTGCCGCCTCTACCTTACGAAGGCGCTGGGCGTGGGCATCCTCACCACAGCCCAGAAAAAGGGCCTGCTACTGCCCGAAGACGCCGACCTGGCCCCCAACCAGATGCGGCAGCTCAATAAAATCGGGGCCGAGTTAGGCGAAATTCCCGGCGTGCGCGCCATGACGGATATCACCGGCTTCGGCCTGCTCGGCCACTTGGCCGAAGTGTGCGAAGGCAGTAACGTGCAGGCGGTTATCGACTTTTACAAAGTGCCGCGCCTAGCTCAGGCCGA
This sequence comes from Janthinobacterium lividum, assembly GCA_050954465.1. Taxonomy (GTDB): domain Bacteria; phylum Bacteroidota; class Bacteroidia; order Cytophagales; family Hymenobacteraceae; genus Hymenobacter. The sequence continues at coordinate 24,255 of JBPBPU010000063.1, read as the reverse complement.
GCGCTACCTCACGCAAGGTGCTGTGCCCGGCGGCACTGGGCGCAACTTCCAGAGCTACGGCCACAAAATTGGCCCGCTCACCCAAGAGCAACAACTCTACCTCTGTGACCCCCAAACCTCGGGCGGCCTGCTGGTGTGCGTGGAGCCGGGCGCGGGCGAAGCGGCTGCGCAGGCTCTTTTTGCCCGGCACGGCCTGGTTTTGGAAAGTTTCGGTGAGCTGCGGACGCACCAAGTGGGTGAGCCGTGGGTGGAGGTACTATAGCCTCTATTGCGAAAAAATGGCCGAAGCAACTAGTAATTTTCAGCCGCTACGGGCGGAACTGGAGCCGCAGCTGGCTGTAGCCGAGCAGCGGTTTCCGCACATCCTGCGCTTGATAACTGACTACGACGAGGCCAGTGACGACGGGGATGAGGCAAAAATTCAGGCCGTGGTTGAAAGCCTGCGGCAACTCACCGGCAAGGATATATCGGAAGCCGACCTGTTTGAATATTACGAAGCAGGCAGCAAAGAAGAGCTGGCCCTGAGGCTGGCCCTGCCCGCGCCGATGGTAGTAGCCGCCATCACGAAAGCGGAGGTACTGGAAATTCTGCGGCGCCTGCAAGAACCCCAGGATTTCACCAAGCCTTGGGAAGAACTTTCATTTGCCGAACAAGTTGGTCTCTATTACTTGGTTGAGTATTACCAGGAATTGTTGAAAATAAACTTTCCGACTACCTGCCGCCACCGGGATTTTGGCCGGCGGTGGGGCCCGGACGGGCGTTACTATAAACTGACCCGCGAGGAACTGGCGGCCCGGCTATTGGCATGAGCCCGCCCAATCAGCAACCAGAAATTCGCCACCAGGAGCCCGTAACCGGCCGCCTGGCTCCCACGCCCAGCGGCTACCTGCACCTGGGCAACGCAGTGAACTTCGTGCTTACCTGGCTGCTCGTGCGCCGGGCGGGCGGCACGCTGCACCTGCGCATCGACGACCTCGACCGCACCCGGCTGCGGCGTGCCTACCTGGACAATATTTTCCAAACCATCGACTGGCTGGGCATCGACTTCGACCACGGCCCCAGCGGCCCCGACGACTTTCTGCGACACTACTCCCAGCTGCTGCATCTGCCCGACTACTACCGCCTGCTGCGCCGCTTGCGCCAGCAGCCGGGCCTCGTGTACGGCAGCCAGCGCACGCGCACCAGTGGGATGGGGGAGGGGCCGGTGTCCCTAGGCACGCCCGGCGCTTCGTGGCGGGTGCGGGTGCCGCCCGGCACCTGCATCGGCCTCGCCGATGGTGGGCAGGGCCAAGTGCAGGTACCCCTGGCAGCGGAGATGCCCGACTTTATGGTGCGCAAAAAAGACGGCCTGCCCACCTACCAGCTTACCTCCATGGCCGACGACCTGCGCCTCGGCACCACGCTCATCGTGCGGGGCCTCGACCTGCTGCCCAGCACGGCCGCGCAACTCTGGCTGGCCGCGCAACTTTCCGAAACCAGGCTTTTTGCCCTGCCCCGCGTGCAGTTCTTTCACCACTCCCTGTTGCCTGGCCCCAATGGGCAGAAGCTCAGTAAGTCGACCCAGGCGGCGGGCACTACAGGCATTCTGGCGGGCGGCAAGCCGCACGTAGTATATGCCGCCGTGGCGCGGCTACTAGCATTGCCAGTGGCAGCCGGTGAGTCGTTAGCTGCGTTGCAAGCGGCGGTGAGCTTGCGTTAGAGTGAGATTTTTAGGTCGCAGTACCTCTTTCGCGCTACCTGTTTAACCGCTGTTACGCAGGCGCTTGGGGCCGTAACCTAGTCTGACCGCCGTAGGCGGTCTGACCGGCTGTTACCAGGGCGCTATACTGCTTGGCCGGTCCTAATCGGCAGCCGGTCAGACCGCTTACGGTGGTCAGACCGGGTTACGGCCCCAGGCGCCTGCGTAACAGCAGCTGTTTAACCAGCAGTGGTGCTACCACCCAAAAGTCGTGGCGCAATCTAGTTCTACCTGCTTTCTGCTCATAAAAAAGCCTGCCGTGAATGCTCACGGCAGGCTTTTTTAGCGGGCTATGTACGAAGCTTAGTTAGAGTCGCGCACCACGTTGATGCGGGCTTCCTGACCACCCTGCTGTACCAGTATAGTGTACTTGCCGGCTTGGAGCGAGCCTAAACCAGGCAAGGCCATGGTATTGAGTCCTACTTCCGCGTTGGCTACGTCTTGGTCGTACACCTTGCGGCCAAGGGCATCGTACATTTTCAGACGAAGCGGCCCGGCGGTAGGCGTGGCTACTTGTACCGACACGCCATCGGAATGGAACGGTATGGGGAATGCCGAAGCAGTCCATTTATCCACACTAAGGCTGATACTGATGATAGCCGAAGTGGTGCAGCCACCTGGGGCGCTTATCGTGAGCCGATACACAGATGCCCGCGTGGGGGTAACTACAATGGTTGGCATGTTCGTCACAGCAGGCAGGCCATCGCCACTCACCAAGGTCCAACTATACGTTAGGTTGGCCAGGCCAGCCAGGTTGGTAGCCGAGAGGGTAGTTGTAGCGCCGAGGGCCACCGTAGCCGACGAGGCCGTCAGGGTAGGAGCGGGCAGCAAATTAACAGCAATGTTGGAGGACGAAGTGCAGGACCCCCCTGGATAGGTGTACGTGACGGTGAGCTTGTACACCGACGCTTTCGTAGGGGCAACCATGATGGTTGGCGTGTTGGTCGCAGCCGGCAAGCCGTCGCCGCTCACTAGGCTCCAGCTATACGTTAGGTTGCTCAGCGTGCCCAAATTAGTGGCTGAGAGCGTAGACGTAGCGCCAGGGCACACAATGGCTGGTGAAGCCACGAGCACAGGCGTAGACAGCGTGTTGATGGTGATGTCGGAGGAAACCACGCAGCTCGACCCTATATAGTTTACCGAGAAGCGGTAAACCGACGTTCTAGTAGGCGTTACAGTGATGGAAGGGGTGGTGGTAACGGCCGGCAGACCGTCGCCGCTCACCAAAGTCCAAGAGTAATTAAGGGGAGTAGCGGTGCCGGTTACTTTTACGTTGTCCAGGGCCCAGGAGTAGCTCTGGCCAGTGGCGTAGCGCCAGCGCAGCATCACGGATGGATTGTTGACAAAGAAGTTCAAGTTGAGCGTAGCCGTAGCTGGCGCGGTGGCTGTGCCTTGCGTAGAGCTGTAGGCTTGCACCAACAGCCAAGAAGCACCGCCATCGGTAGAGGCCTCTACGGCTGCTACCGATGAAGAGCCGCCTTGGTAATAGTGCTGGAACGAAACCTGGAGACTAGCGAAGCCCGTCGTACTGAACGAAGGCGACGTGAGGCTGGTGCTAGTAGAAGAGCCGCTACCCCCAGCGTCGGAGTTGGCCAGAGCAAAGCGGGTGCCGTCGATGGAGTAGTTAGTGAGGTTGAAGGTGCTGCCGGTAGGGCTGGCGTAGGTATACGGAGCCGTGCGGTACTGCCAGCCCGTGTTGGCTGCGCCTGTGCTGGTGATAGTCCAGCCCGGTACCGAGCCGTTGAAGTCTTCGCTCAGTACCGGGCCGGTGATAGCAAAGTTCGCAACGGAAAGCACGGCCGAACCACCAGGGCAGAGGTTCGAAGCCGAAGTAGTAAGCGAAGGAATAGCCGGTGCATCGAGTACCGTCACCGTCGTAGAAAATACTTTCGGGCACTGGCCGGTAGTAACGGTTATCAACACCGAGTATGTACCGGCGGCCACCGCTGTAGCGGGTAGGGTAGGGTTTTGCTGAGTGCTGGTGAAGCCGTTGGGGCCGGTCCAGGCGTAGGTGGCACCGGTGGGGCCGTTGGCCGTGAGGTTGATAGAGGAGCCGGTACATGCCGGGCTGTTACTACCAACGGTGGCCGCTACGAAGCCATTGAGGCACAGGGCCGGAGAGCTAACCAACTCGCTACGACGCGGCGTATTGGCCATTACGGTTTGAATACGGCTTACCTGGTCAATCGAAAACAGGCCCAGGCAAACATCATTGCTGTAATCCATGTAATTCATGGACATATCGCCGTTGTTGCCACTGCAATTGCTGATGTGCGGAAATGCCACGCAGCCGCCGTTCAAAGCTGCCTGTGGCGGTGTATCGTTGCAGTAGTCATCACCACAGGCCGCATCGCCCGTAATGTGGCGCAGGCCCAGCCAGTGGCCTAGCTCGTGCGTCAGGGTCCGGCCCTTATTGTACGCCGACAACAAAGTGCCTACCCGCCCATAAGCGTTATATTGAATAACTACCCCGTCGGTATTTGCCGCGCCGCCCAGGGGGCTCAGGCCGCCGAGGCCACCGGTATTGTTCGGAAACTGCGCATAGCCCAGCAGGGTGGGGTCGAGTTGCAGTACCCAGACGTTGACGTATTTTGTGGGGTCCCAGTAGGTGCCGGGCTTAATGGTGGACTGGATGTACGCTTGGTAATAGGGCGGGGCATTCCAGGATTTGGTATTGCGGTTTACCCGGTCGATGCCGGGCTCGGCCAGCAACTTGCCGTTGGGGTCGAGGTAAGCCGGCACAAACTTTACCTGGGCATCGCCGCGTACGGGCTGAAATATCGCCGGCACAATGGCCAGGTTATTGCCGTCGGCATTGAGCTTATTGTAATCCTCGTTGAGCACGTCAATCTGCGACTGCACTTGAGCGAAGCTGAGGTTGGTGCCACTGCCTACGTTTTCACCGTTGGAGATAACGTGCACGATAATCGGCAGCGTGTAAGTAACGGCTACGTTGCGGTTGGCCTGGGACGACGGGGTCGTAGCCGCACGTGGCGTGGGGTCGTAGCCCGGAATTTGCCGCATCAACTCCCGCTGCTGCTCATCGTTGGCTTCCTGGGTGCCGCAGTGGTTGAATGTTGGGCTTGTCTGGGCCTGCGCTGGTTGCGCCCCCACTGCCAGCAGCGATAGGCACAACCCCGCTAATGCGGAGTAAATTTTGGACATAGGAAGAGAGATATTCTGCTGAGTGAAGGGTTGCTGAACGTTTGCTTGTGTAGTCTGTTGGAAATAACTACGCCCAAAGACAATCAGCCAAAGATAAGAGTTCATTGCTAAAACCTGGCGGTTAGTGCTCCGAAAATCGACTACTATCGCGCTTTTGTCGCCTAAAAACGCTACCGCACCTCCCGCTTGAATTCTTCGGCCCAGTGGTCAGCCAGGCGCGTGGGCTCGGGTAGCTTGTAGCCGCGCAGGCAAGCCAGCGTAAGGCGCGTGGCCGTGGCTTGGTCGCAGCGGTGGCCAGGGCTCACAAACAGTGGCAGCACCTTGTCCTTGCTGCGCAGTACCTCGCCAATAAGCTCGCCGGTTTTGGCATCGGTGAGCGGCTCGATGCTGCCCCGCGCCAACGCGGGCTCCGTGAAAGTGCCCGTGAGCTTGTTCTTGGCCACGCCAAACGTGGGCATGTCGAGCAGTACGCCTAGGTGAGCGGCAATGCCCATGCGGCGCGGGTGCGCAATGCCGTGCCCGTCCACCATGATAATGTCGGGCTTTTGCGTGAGCTTGGCAAAGGCCTGCATGACATTCGGCGCCTCCCGAAACGAGAGGTAGCCCGGCACGTAGGGCATCGTCACGGGGCCGTAGCTATACACTTTCTCCACCATCTCCAGCGACGGAAACCGCAGCACCACAAACACCGACAGTATCGTCTCGGGTGTCGGAAACGATGAGTCGCAGCCCGCAATGAATTGCGGCTGCGCCGGCAGTGGCTCCAGGCGCAGGCGCTGGCACAGGGCCAGCTGCTGCTCGCTGAGTGAGCGCACCAGGGCGGGGTCGGGGGCTGGGCCGGGCGGGCGATAGTAGGGCATGGGAGTAGGGGTAGCTGTAGCTTGCCGGTAGCAGCGTTTGGCGGCAAGCTACGCAAGACTACTTATTGGTAAGTAGGTCGGATGAATTAGTTTGACTTAAAGGGGCTGAAGGCAATGGTCAAGGCTTTGCCGAAATTGGCGAGGCAGCGATTCGTGGCGTACGCCAGGTCGTCTGCACGGGCATAGTCCGCTGGGCGTAGCCAGCCGCCTTTCAGATGCCGCCACACCGTTTCAGCAATATTGAGATGGGGCGAATATGGGGGCAGAAAAAATAGGTACAAGCCCCGCTGCTCCCAAAGCGCGCGGCACTGCTGGATACTGCCGGCTGTATGGATGCTGGCAGTATCCAGTACAATAACCGTAGGACCAGACAGCTGCCAGGAAAGCGCATCGAGTTTCTCGCGCACAAACGCCGCCGTGATGTTCTGGCTTGTCGTTGCCCAGTGGCAGCAATTGTCGCGCCTAAACAGGCCCCAGCAATTGAGCCGAAACCCTTTTTGAGCGGGTACAAACACGTCTTCGCCCGGAAATTGCTACCCATACGGCACGTAGTCTTGCTGACAGACATGCGATTCTCGCCGTAAAAGATGGTCAACTCCCCCGCCTCTGCTAACGCTTCGAGCTGGCGCAAGCGTTCGACCCCGTGAGCGTAGCGCAGCGGGTCTGGTTGGCCAGCTGGGCGTCGTCGGATACGTTTATATCGGCCACCAAGACTTTTAAAAAAGCGCGGAAGGCATCGCGGCCAACAGGTGGTTCCCCCGCCGCTCGCTGGCTTTCCCACTCGGCCTTGGCCAAACTGATACGCTGGCGGTTATCCTCTACAGCGCTGCGAACAGCTCCTTGGTCAGCGGTGACGGTCAGCACCGGCTTTCGCCCGCGTCCAGGCTTGGTTTTCAAACCATTGATTCCCTCTTGCACATAGCGTTTAACCCAGCTGTCTACGCTCACCCGGCACAGGCCGACTACCTGCCCCACATCGAGCGAGGGACGACCCAACGCTTTGAGTAACACGGCCTGACAGCGCTGACGAAGGGTGTGATTCGAGCTATGTTTGTATACCTTTTCTAACGCCGTCCGGGCGGCCTCGTCTAAAAGCGGGGTGTTGACACGACTCATAGCGCTAAGATACAGCCATAAGTTAAACTAATTTATCCGACCTACTTAAGATTGGTAAGCTTTCGATTTTTTCTATTCTATCCAAGTACCTCCATCATGCTGCAACCCGCTTGTTTATCCGGGCGTAAAACTTCTGGAAATCGTCAAGTAACGAGTAAGAACCAAAACCACCTCAACCAGTGTGCAAAATATCTTACGTTACAGTTTGGCGGCAGCCTTAGGAGGACTGTTGGCTTTTTCTTCGGCTTGTTCGCGTAAGGACGAGCCTTTTCCTGCTGCTACCCCAAACAGCGCAGTAGCTTCTTTGCTGACCAAAGCCCAGGCTTGGTTTGCCGGTCTGAAAAGCTCCGCTACCAGCCGAACGACCGATAGTTCACAGGTAGCCATTAACTGGGAGCAGGCTACCGCCCTGAACGGCTGCATCATAGCGCCTTTCGTGGATACGAGCAATCCGTTTGCCGGGTCGCAAACCTATGGCTACCGTTTTCTGGTCGTAGGCTCGGCTGCCGACTCATCTTATACCGGCCGCGTCGTAGAGTTGCTGGTAGCTGGGCAGCCCGCCGCGCCAGAACAGGCCGCCCGCATGGCAGTGGCCGGTACTAAGCCGTTGCTGAATGGGCAAGCGCCTAGCCTGGTGGAGGGACTCACAGGCTCGCTGCTGGTGTACTCTATTGATTACCAGTAAGAAACCGGGTTAGCTTATCAGGCTGGTGCCTTGCAGTCGGCGCGTATGGCGCTCATTATGACGCTGCCGCCGGACGCGCAACCCGGCGATTGTTACGAATTCTACTTGGTGAGCTACGATAATGAGGGCGTGCAGGTAGTGCATGACCATATAGGCACCCTGTGTGCCGGGGGCATTCCCGGTATCAATACTGGTACCACCTGGGGCACTAGCTGGGGCGGTGGCGGTGGGGGCGGTGGGGGAGCCAGCTCTACCCAACCAAAAACGCCCTGCGCGGCGCTGACCCGGGATGGACAGAACGCCCAGACCCTGGCCCAGATGAACCAACTCAAGGCGCAGCTGAACGACAACAAGGAGCACGGCGTGGCGACGTACTACGGGGTTAATGGTGCGCCCACCTTCACATCGGTTACTGGTACAGCGGGTCAATTGGGCATCTTCAATTGGGGCATATCTGCTGGCGTAGCGTCCATCATCCACACCCACTACAGCGACCCAGGCAGTCTATCCGTTTTCTCGGAAGGAGACTTACAATCTCTCTACATCCTTTACAACAGTGGTAACATAGCAAATGTGAGCACCTTCACCACGACCATCATAACGGCTAGCGGTACTGTCTATTCGCTGGCTATCACCAACCCAACGGCCTTCGCCAACTTTGGCAATACCTACGACCTGTCAAACCTAAATTCACAGCTAATAGGCGGCCAATACACCGCTTACCATATAACTTCTACAAGCACAGTAACAGATAATGAGCGTTGGTTTGTGAAGATGCTTAGTCTACTTGACACGGGCCTCACGTTGTACAAGGGCGACCCGAACAACTTTGCTTCCTGGCAGAAGCTTACCTACGCTAACGGCACCGCCACCACCTCGCCATGCAACTAGCCCCGCTCTTTACCACCCTCCTGCTGACACTCCTGCACTATGTGCCGGGGCCAAACGCCAGCGTTCCCCGCTACCAGACCGAGGATACGTTGGCCCCCTACGTCGGTACGTGGGTGGGTCACACTCCAACGGGCGAGTTCAAACTTGTGCTGGAAGAGCGCAAGCAATTTCACATTGGCACTTCTAATCTAGGGGACATAATTGTAGGCTGGCATGCCTACGCTACCCAGGACGGCCCAGTGAACGAGTCTTTGTCGCTGCCAGCCAACAAGTTCGTGCTGATATGTCTGGTAGACGATGACAACCCAGGGGGAATTTTCGGCTCTTTTGGGGATGGCGTAAACCGCAAAAGTGTCAACATTAGGATGTCCTTTACGAACGCCGCCAAAACTCAACTCTCGTGGGTTATCGTGCGGGAGAAGGAGGCGTTTTCTTTTGACCCAGCCAAGCCGGTATTGCCCGGCGTATCGGTTCCTTCCAAGCTGATACTGACAAAGGTTAAGTAAGCGAGTAAAGCACTTGGCACCAACGGCGCGGGCACTGCCTGCGCCGTTGTTCTTTCACTCGTTTCCGCGCTGCCCACCCGCTATCAAAGCGACCCGAACAACTTTGCTTCCTGACAGAAGCTCACCTACAACACCGACGGCACCGCCACCTCCTCGCCATGCAATTAATTTCGCTCTTCGCTCCGTTACTGCTGGCCCTGCTACAGTTCTTGCCAGGGCCAACCGTCAGCACCCCCCGTTATCAAATTGAGGATAAGCTAGCTCCCTACGTTGGCACCTGGGTCGGCCATACCCCAGCCAGCGAGTTCAAGCTTGTGCTGGGAGAGCGCAAGAATTTTCACATTGCTAACTCTACTCCAGTGGACATAATTATAGGACGGCATTCCTACGTTACCAAAGATGGCCCAGTGAACGAGTCTTTGTCGCTACCTGCCGACAAGTTTGTGCTATCATGCTTGGTAGATGATGATAACCCAGGAGGGCTTTTCGGCTCTTTCGAGGACCGCGTAAATCGTAAACCTGTCAGCATCAGGTTGTCCTTTACGAACCCCGCCAAAACCCAACTCTCATGGGTCATCGTGCGGGAGCGGGAGGCGTGGTCTTTTGACCCCGCCAAGCCCGTATTGCCCGGTGTGTCGGTTCCTTCTAGTTTGGTACTGACAAAGGTTAAGTAAGCGAGTAAAGCACTTGGCACCAACGGCGCGGGCATCGCCCGCGCCGTTTTTCGTATCCTTGTTTCCGCTCTACCTACCCTTTACAAGGGCGACCCGAACAACTTTGCTTCCTGGCAGAAGCTTATCTACTCTAACGGCACCGCCACCCCCTCGCCATGCGACTAGCCACGCTACTTGCCACTCTCCTGCTGGCGCTCTTGCACTGTTTGCCGGACTAAACCTGCCAGCTACTGCCACTACCAGTGGAATTAGACCGTTGATTATATTCAATGGCCGCAGCCCAGGCCAACTTGGACAGGATATTACGAATATGAATCCTCAGAGCGGGATAACTGTTGACACCACCGGAGGCAATGCCCCCACTAAACAAGGAGGTTGCTAATGAAATCGTTTATCGCACTGGTAATGCTGGCCACAAGCATGCTTCTAGTTAGGCAGCCAGCCAAAAGTTATTCTATAGCGAGGAATGGTATTGGTGCTAAAAGCATCATTATAGCATTCCTGCAAGAGGTATACGAAACCCAAGATGACGCTTCAAAAATAGCTCGTCAATACATCAGATTTGAAGACTCACCAGACTCGCCAAGTGAGTTTTCCCCTGATAAGCGCTACGAAATTGCTGCCGCGCACATTACGCTTCTGCGTAAAGGAGAAGGAGTCTGCTCCTTTTCTCCTCCATTGAACAAAAAAGAGATAGCTTCACTTTGGATAGTGCCTTATACCAGCTTGGTTCGTACAGCCGATAATGAGCTGCTAGACTTCGGGCTAGATGCCAGTCATAGCCAGGGTCTGTATGTCGCACTGAAAAACGATGTCGCCTGGAAGTACTTTTACGTGAAAGACGATAAAATTTATTCCTTCGACTACCTTCTCAAAGGCGAAGGTGGTCCAACGTATCTTTTCAGCTATTGATAAGGGGCAGAATACCTGCCAAAAACGGCGCGGATAGTTTCCGCGCCGTTTTTTTGTGCACATGCCCACCGTCCTCACCGAACTGCACTACCTGCCCTCCATTCCGTATTTCCGGCAGCTACTCGCCGCCGACGCGCTGCTGCTCGACGCCCACGAGCACTACCACAAGCAGACGTACCGCAACCGCTGCCTCGTGCTTACGGCGCAGGGGCCGCAGCCGCTCACGGTGCCGGTAGTAGATGGCGCCCGCGCCGCCAAAGTGCGCACCAGCGACATCGAAATCGACTACCGCCAGAACTGGCGGCACCGCCACTTGCGCACCCTGCAAACCGCCTATGGAGCCTCGCCGTACTTCGAGTATTACGCCGACGACCTGCAAGAGATTTACGCCCAAAAGCCCGCCTGCCTCTGGGAGCTGAACCTTGAATTGCTGCGCCTGCTGCTGCGCTGCCTGCGCTGGCCGCTGCCGCTGGAGTTTACTACGGAGTACCTGCCGCCTGCTTCATCACCCCATCACCTCATCACCCCCTTACTTCTGGACCGGCGCGACTATCTGGCACCCGGTGCCAGCCCGGCTCCGGCCGGGCCTGACAGTACGTCGCAACGGCCGTATCCGCAGGTATTTGGCCCTGCGTTTGTTTCGGGGTTGAGTGTGCTGGATGTCTTGTTTATGCAAGGGCCGCTGGCGGGGCGGTTTCTGGTAGGGTAGCTTTAGCTGGCACCGCAGGGCCACACATGCGCATGGCAAGCTAAAGCTTACCCTACTTGGGCGAACCTTCCCCCGAAGGTGCTTGTTTTTAAAATATCTCTCACGTCATTACGTATCCGCGTAACGCAACTATTTGCTTTCATTCCGGTAAAGCCACTAGCTGCGTCTTATTTCTATCTTGCCTGCATGGAAGCTAAATTTTCAAACCGCGTTAAGGAGGTTATCTCGCTAAGCCGGGAGGAAGCCATTCGGCTGGGCCACGACTACATCGGCACCGAGCATCTGCTGCTAGGCATGATTCGCGAAGGCGAAGGTGTGGCCCTGGGCTTGCTTAAAAAGCTGGGCGTGGCTACCGACGAACTCAAGTTTGCCCTTGAGCAGGCTACCCGCAACACCGCCGGCCCCGGCAACAGCATCACCGGCTCGATTCCGCTCACCAAGCAGACCGAGAAGGTGCTGAAAATTACGTACCTCGAAGCCAAGATTTTTAAGTCGGAAATCATCGGCACCGAGCATTTGCTCCTCTCCATTTTGCGCGATGAGGATAATATCTCTTCTCAAATTCTTTCCAAATTCAACGTGAATTACGAAACTGTGCGCGACTCGCTTGACTACCACGGCACGGCTCCCAAGTCGCCCCGCGCTGATGCACCCGGCGGCCCCGAAGCCGACGACGATGACGACCGCCTCTTTGGGCAGGGCCAGGGCGGCCGGGGCCAGGGCAACCAGGGCAGCGGGGCCACGAGCACCCGTAAGGCCGGCGAAAAGTCGCGCACTCCGGTGCTCGACAACTTCGGCCGCGACCTCACCAAGCTGGCCGAAGAAGATAAGCTCGACCCTATTGTGGGCCGCGAAAAAGAAATTGAGCGCGTAGCCCAGGTACTGAGCCGCCGCAAAAAGAACAACCCCATCCTCATTGGTGAGCCTGGCGTAGGTAAAACCGCCATCGCCGAGGGCCTAGCCCTGCGCATCATCCAGAAGAAAGTAAGCCGCGTGCTCTTCAACAAGCGCGTTGTCACGCTCGACCTGGCTTCACTGGTGGCCGGCACCAAGTACCGGGGCCAGTTCGAGGAGCGCATGAAGGCCGTGATGAACGAGCTGGAAAAATCGCCTGACGTGATTCTGTTCATCGACGAGCTGCACACCATCGTGGGGGCCGGCGGCGCTTCGGGCTCGCTCGATGCCTCCAACATGTTCAAGCCCGCCCTGGCGCGGGGCGAAATCCAGTGCATCGGCGCTACTACCCTCGACGAGTACCGCCAGTATATTGAGAAGGACGGCGCGCTGGCCCGCCGCTTCCAGATGGTGATGGTGGACCCCACTACGCCCGAGGAAACGATTGAGATTCTGCACAATATCAAGGACAAGTACCAGGACCACCACCATGTGGTGTACACCGACAAAGCCATTGAGCAGTGCGTGAAGCTCTCGGACCGCTACATGAGCGACCGTTTCCTGCCCGACAAGGCCATCGATATTCTCGACGAGGCCGGGGCCCGCGTGCACATCAACAACATCGTGGTGCCGGAGGATATTCTCAAGCTCGAAGAGCAGATTGAGAACATCAAGGGCGAGAAGAACCGGGTGGTGAAATCGCAGAAATACGAGGAAGCCGCCAAGCTCCGCGACACCGAGAAGAAGCTGCTTGAGCAGCTCGAAACGGCCAAGAAAAGCTGGGAAGACGAAACCAAGAAGAAGCGCTACACGGTGAAGGAGGAAAATGTGGCCGAGGTAATCGCCATGATGACGGGCATCCCCGTGAACCGCGTGGCCCAGAACGAAAGCCAGAAGCTGCTCAACATGGGGGAGGAACTGCAAGGCAAGGTAATCGGCCAGGACAAAGCCATTAAGCAGTTGGTGAAAGCCATTCAGCGCACTCGCGTGGGCCTCAAAGACCCCAAGAAGCCCATTGGCTCGTTTGTGTTCCTGGGCCCGACGGGCGTAGGCAAAACCGAGCTGGCGAAGGTGCTCGCCACCTACCTCTTCGACAAGGAAGATGCACTGGTGCGGGTGGATATGAGCGAGTACATGGAGAAATTCAGCGTCTCGCGCCTCGTGGGCGCGCCTCCCGGCTACGTGGGCTACGAAGAGGGAGGGCAACTGACGGAGAAAATCCGCCGCAAGCCGTACTCGGTTATCCTGCTCGATGAGATTGAGAAGGCCCACCCCGACGTGTACAACCTGCTGCTGCAAGTGCTCGACGACGGCATTCTCACCGACGGCCTCGGCCGCAAGGTGGACTTCCGCAACACCATCATCATCATGACCTCCAACATTGGGGCGCGTGACTTGCAGGACTTCGGCGCGGGCATCGGCTTCGGCACGAAGGCTCGCAATGAGAACATGGACGAGCTGACGAAGGGCACCATTACCAACGCCCTGAAAAAGACCTTCTCGCCCGAGTTCCTCAACCGTTTGGATGATGTGATTGTCTTCAACTCGCTGGAGAAAAAAGACATCCACAAGATTATCGACATTAGCCTCAGCAAGCTGCTGGCCCGCATTCTCACGCTGGGCTACCGCGTGGAACTGACTGAGAAAGCTAAGGACTTCGTGGCCGATAAAGGCTACGACCCCAAGTTTGGCGCGCGCCCGCTGAACCGAGCCATCCAAAAGTACATCGAAGACCCGATTGCTGAGGAAATCCTGAAAGCCCAACTGTTGCACGGCGACATCATCACAGCCGACTACGAAGATGGCAAGGAGGAGCTAAGCTTCACCATTGCCAAGAGCGACGAAGCACCCAACCTGGCCAGCGACGAGCGGCCAGCGGATAAGCCTTCGGAGCCAGAAGCCGGCGAGAAGTAATCTGTTAGACTGAGTTGAAAAGGGTCGGTCCTGCGCAAGCGGGGCCGGCCCTTTTTTTATGCCTGTTCGCCAAATGGGATGGTGCAGGATATACAAGCAGCTTTCTGCCGGAGAGGACCGCAATCAGTAATAGGAAAGTTAGGTGATTAGAACTTTTAAAGGTACATTAGTAAACAGATTCATTAGTACATGCTAGATTTTTATAATCTTTTGGACAACAGAGGTTAGTAGATGATACGCTGCACTTTATCCCCTTATAATACTACTTGCAAATTATTGTTTTATTCTGTGATTTTTTGATTTGTCCATTACTCGTTTTGGGTAGCTTCAGCGTGGTTAAGCTAATCAGCTGGTTGCGGGCTAATGCTGTAGCTCCCTTCATTCGCCTTTTTCTCTTCTCGATTGACTGGCATTGTAGAAGCTTTCCGCTACAGCAGGCCAGAGCCATCCGCTTTTCCCTTCCTGGGCCTGATTATTTACCTCATTCTCTCCATCGTCAGCTATGACAAACCTTTTTACTGCAAGGCGGAGCGCCAATGCGCCAGCCAGGATACTCAAGCCTAAAAAATGGCGGCGCGGCCTCGGCCTGGTGCTGGCGCTGCTACTGGGCACGGCCGGCGGGGCCTGGGCACAGCTGACGGGAAATAAAACCGTGGGCGGTACCACGCCCGACTATGCCACCATAAAAGCAGCTATTGCAGACTTGAATACTAAGGGAGTGGGTACCAATGGGGTAACGTTTAATATAGCCGCTGGCTACTCCGAAACGTTTACTGCAGTGAGCAATGGTACCATAACTGCTGCCGTAGTAGGCACTGTGGCCAATCCCATTGTTTTCCAGAAAACGGGTACCGGGGCTAACCCCAAGATTACGCTTTCTGCTGCTGGCAGCGGCAGTGCCGATGCCATTATTACGCTCACGGGTACAGACTACGTTACGTTCGACGGCATCGACCTGGCTGCGCCTGGTGGCGGTATCGAATACGGGTATAAGCTGGTTAATACCGGTGCCAACGGCTGCCAGCACAACCAGATTAAAAACTGTATCATCACGCTTGAAAAAAGCAATACCGCTTCAGCCGGTATTTACTTTAGCAACAGCAGTACGTCGACGGTTGCTGCTGCCGGCAACTCAAACAACCAAGTCTACGGCAATGCCATTAGCAACACCTACTTAGGTGTTTATCTGGCCGGCTTAGCGGTATCATCGAGCACTACCTCGATGGATGTAGGAAATCAGATTGGCTTGCTTTTGAATGGCGCTAAAATTGGCAACTCCATCTCGAACATCGGGGGCTCAACCGTGGATGTATATGGCATCAGGGCGGAGGCGCAGAAGGATTTGAAGGTAGAGTACAATATCATCGATATTGCGACGGGCAGCACGGGCCGCAACGAGGGTATTTTGTCGAGCCAGGGCGGCGGCACATTCGGGGCGCTCACCATCAACGAAAACAATATCACCATTTCCACGGCCAGTACGGCTGAAATCTACGGTATCTACCAGGGCAACGTAAACCCCACAAGCGTAAAAATCACGAATAATATTCTGCAGAACTGGGTGCTCACGGGTGCTGCTAGCGCGGTTTCTTTTATCAGGGATGTAGCGGATAATACGGGACTTACGGGTGAAACCATTACGGGCAATGTTATCGGTGGCCTGGGCAAAAGCAATACCATTCCTACCACTGCTACAACCTATGGCATTTATCGGGTGGGGGGCAACTACGCTGCCGCCAATGCCCTGGTTGAGATTAGCGGCAACAAGATTAGCTACAACAACTACACGGGCACCGGCGATGCCAACCAGCAGATTCATGGCATTGTGGATGGAACAGGCGGAATATCTGGCCAGACGGTTATTGTCAAGCTGGAAAATAATGAAATTACGAATAACCTGGTAGCTACTACCGGTAGTTTCTACGGAATTAACCGGGCGGTTACGCAAAGCGCCAGTGTGACAGTTAATGGCAATACAGTACAGAATAATACCTTCAGCGGAGCAGGGGTTAAAGTAACCTCGCTAAATGTTGAGGGTCAGGTGGTAGCCGGAGCCACCGTAACTGCTAGCTCCAATCTGATTGATGCCAATAAGCTAACTGGCGGCGGCAGCTTATTTACGGGCATTAGCCTGTCGAGAGGTATTATTACTGCTTCCAGCAATACGATTACTGGCAATAGTATTGCGCCGGCTGGGGCATCGGCTGCCCTCTATGGCTATTATAATGCCTCCGTTACTGCTCCAGCGTCGGAGACGCTGACTGGCAACACCATTACCGGTAATAGTATAGGAGGCACTACGGCCGCTACGGGCACGGCCCTCTACGGGCTGTACGCAAGCGCGGCGACCACCACCAAAACCATTGCCCAGAATACTATCGCCAACCTCACCATTGGGGCAGCAGGTGGCGTGGTAAGTGGGGAGGTACAAGGCATTTACGCAGTAAATGCCACTGCCGGCAAAACCACAACCAGCACCCGCAACAAACTCTACGGGCTGGCTGCCTATGGCACCGCCGGCCGGGCAACGGGCCTGAACCTGGGCGCGGCCACCCTCACTGCCAGCAACAACCTGGTCGGCAGCCTTGCCGCCCCCGAAAGCACCGACCCCAACGCGGTAGTGGGCCTGAACCTGGCCTCGGCTACCACGGCCAGCATCTACTACAACACCATCTTGCTGACGGCCAGTGGCGGCAACTCGTTTGGCAGCAGCGGCTTATGTATCAGTGCCACAGCCGGGGCTTTCGACTTGCGCAATAACCTAGTAGACAATCAGTCGGTGGCCGGCACCACGAGTGGCAACACCCTGGCTCTGCGCCTGGCCACGGCCGGCACCCAGAATACAGCTCCCACCTTGCTGGCCAGCAGCACCAACAACAACCTATATTATGTGCCCACGGCGGCGGCCAACTACGTGTACGGGGAAGGCACAGCGCCCATTACCACCTCGGCCGGCAATGGGCAGGCGACGCTGAGCGCCTATAAAAGCTTTGTGGGCCCCACCCGCGAAGCGGCTTCGGTAACGGAGGATGCGCCCTTTGTGTCGACAACGGGGGCCGATGCTACCTTCCTGCACATCAGGCCCAATGTGATGACGCTAGTGGAAAGCCGGGGAACCAGCGTGGCCGTTGCCAACGACTACGACAACGAGGCTCGCGGGGCCTACGACGGCACTGTAGTGCCGCACACGGTAAACAACGTGGCCCAAAATAAGGGCGGCGGAGTAGCCCCCGACATCGGGGCCGATGAAGGCGACTTCACCCCCTTTGTCGACTTTGAGCTACTGGCCCTGGCGGCGCCCAGCGGCACTATCTGTTATACTACGGCCACTACCGTGAGCGTGCAGGTGCGCAACAATGGCATCAACCAGGCCTTCAGCGCCGGCGTGCCGCTGCTACTGGCAGTGAGCGTAACCCAGCCCAACGGCAGCGTAGTAATCCTGAACAGTACCGTTACGTCGGGTAGCCTCGCGGCCGGCGCTACGGCCACTTACGTGGTCAGCACCACCTTCGACATGACCGATGGCGGCACGTACTCGTTTGCGCCGAGCCTGAGCTTTACCGGCGACCAGGTGAGCAGCAACAATGCCCTGGTGGTGCCTGTGGCAGTCAATAGCTCCAACCCCAGCGTGGCCGTGGTAGCTGCCCCAACGGCGGTTTGCAGTGGGGGCTCGTTTGTGCTTACCGCCAGCAATACGCCGTACGGGGCTACTACGGGCGCGTTCACGACCACTATTACCGGCCCCGGCACCGTCAGCTCCGTCACGTACTCGGGCACGGTGGGCGGGGTGAGCAATGCGCAGGCCCAGGCCACGGTAACGGGTGCACCGGTGGGTGCCAACGTGTACACCATCACTACCACCGACCCCAACGGCTGCGCTCGCACCGTAACCAGGAGCGTGACGGTGAGCCCGTTGCCCACGGCCAGCCTGAGCAGCAGCGGCCCCGTGTGCAGCGGTAACCAAGCCACGGTGAGCATAGCGCTGGGCGGCTCGGCCGGGCCCTGGACGTTTAGCTACACGCTTAATGGGGGCGCGGTGCAAACCGTCGCCAGCACCAGCACCAACCCCTACGTCGTGAACCTGCCCAACCCGCTCAACAGCAACCAGACGTTCGGGCTGACCGCCCTCAGCGATGCGGGCACAGGCTGCCCGGCCGCCAGCCTGCCGGCTAGCGTGCTAGTAGCGGTAAACACCAGCACCGTCTGGACCGGGGCCGCTACCGGCGATGCCACCAACTGGTTTAACAGCGGCAACTGGACCAACTGCGTGCCCACCCGCTACACTGACGCTCTGGTGCCCGGTAGCCTGGGCAGCTACCCGGCGCTCAACGGCACCACGCCGCCCACCGCTGAAGTGCGTACCCTCACCCTGGCCAACGGCGCCAGCCTGAGCCAGAGCACCGGCACCCTCGACATCTACGGCAGCTTGCTCAGCAGCACCCCCAGCGCCAACGTGAGCCTGACCAACGGCACAGTAGGCTTCCGGGGCATAGCCCCGACCGTGAGCGGCCCGCTCACTTTCTATAACCTAGCCGTGAACCTGAGCGCCCCCAGTGGCCTGCTCACCTTTGGCACCGACGCCACCGTGATGCAGGCGCTGACCCTGACGCAGGGCCTCGCTACCACGGGCGTAACCACCCTCACGCTCAGCCCCAGCGCCACTATCGCCGAAACCGATGCCAGCTACGTGCTGGGCCGGGTGGCTACTACGCGTACCCTAGCCCCCGGCACCGCCGAAGACTTCGGCAACCTGGGCTTGCGCCTCATGCCGGCCACTGGCTCAGTAGCGCCGGGTAGCACGCCAGTGCTGCGCGTAACGGGGGGCGTCTTGTCGGGAGTGGGCACCACTACAAGCATGCTGCGCTACTTCGACATTCAGCCCGCCACCAATACAGGCCTCAATGTAGATATGGTGTTTACGTACTTCGAGCACGAGCGCAACAGCATCGCGGCGGCCAATGCCAAACTCTTCAAGTCGGTGAGCAGCCTCAGCGGTCCCTGGCAGCCGCAGTCCAACACCAGCCAGGCGGCCAATGGTGCGGCAGCCAGCTACAGCGTCACCAAAACCGGCCTCACGGACTTCTCCATCTGGACTATGGGCGACGCCATCGCGCCGCTGCCGGTGGGCCTGACGGCGTTTGAGGTCCAGCGCCAGGGCGCGCACGCTGCCCTGACTTGGCGCACCGCCCAGGAAGTAAACAACGCTGGCTTTATGGTGCAGGTGAGCACCGACGGCACCACTTACCGCCAACTGGGCTTCGTGCAGCCCGCCTCGGCCAGCAGCAGCACGGCTCGCAGCTACAGCTTCCTAGACCACGAAGCTGGTAAGGCCGGCCTGCGCTACTACCGCCTGCGCCAGGTGGACCTGGATGGCACGGCCGCCTTCTCGCCCGTGCGCCCGGTGGATTTTGGGCAGGCCACTGCCCTGAGCGCCGTGCCTAACCCCTTCGGCGAAAGCCTGACGCTGACCCTGCACGCCACAACGGCTACCAATGCCCCGCTCACGCTCACCGACATGCTGGGCCGTGTAGTGCTGCGCCAGGCACTGGCCCTGCCGGCCGGCACGAGCCAACTGGAACTACCCACGCTGGCGGGCCTGCCGGTGGGCGTGTACGTGCTGCAGCTATCCCTCGATGGGCAGGTGCAGACGCTGAAGCTGGTGAAGCAGTAAGCAGATTTCACCTGTAGGACTTGCGTACCGGCCGGGTGCGTAAGTCCTGCTCCTAGCTTGGGTAAGGCCAAGCAGGGCGAGGAAAAGAGAATTTTTGCGCTTTATGGAAGAGGTAGCCGGTAAGGAGTCAAACGATTAGCGCCCAAACATTCTCAGAATGTTTGGGCGCTAATCGTTTGACAAGTACAACGAACCAAGTGCGTAAATACTAACCTGAAAGCGGTTTGTAGAGATGGAGAGTTAGAGTAATTCCCCAAACTGACGTTACGCAGTCTTTGGGGTCGTGACCCGGTCAGACAGGCTGTGAGCAGGGTAATTACCGCGTTGTTGTGCTAGCGGCAGCCGGTCAGACCACCTACGGCGGTCAGACCGGGTCACGACTTCAAAGACTATGTAATGTCAGCTCCTAAGTACGCTGTTTAGGAAATTATCGCATGCTCATGCTATGCCCGGCGCTTTAGCGCCGGGTTAGCGCCGGGTTAGCGGGGTTTTTCATTTTCCCAGGCTTTAGCCCATGCGCTGCCTAGCGCCGACAAGAGCTAAAGCCCTGGTGAAAATTCAACCATCATCCCGGCGCTAAAGCGCCGGGCAAAGCATACGATAATTTCCTGAGCACCCTACTTGTTCAAAAAAGCCCGTCACTCCTCGCTAAGCTTGGAATGACGGGCTCTTTGGTGGCTTACTCCCTATCAATAAATGATGGTAAGCGGGCCGGTGTAGGAGTGACCGTTGGGCAGGGTAATGATGTAGTAGTAGGTGCCAATGGGTGCCGGCTGCCCACCCATAACCCCGGTCCACTCGTTGCCCCGGCCGTAGCTGGTGGTTTCGAATAGCTTGTTGCCCCAGCGGTTGAAGATGGTAACGTGGCTGCCCTGGTACTCCTCAATGTGCTCGATTTGCCAGGTATCGTCGTTTCCGTCGCCGTTGGGGCTAAAGGCCGTGGGAATGCGCAGGCGCGGGGTCACGGTCACGGTCATCGTGCTTTGGTCGGAGCAGTTGACGACGGTGGCCGAGAGGGTGTAAGTGGTCGTGACGGTGGGGGAGGCCAGCGGCTGCAGAACGTTCGGGTTACTCAGGCTTTGTGCCGGGCTCCACGTCACGGGGTAGGTGCCGTTGGCGGTGCCTTGCAGGTAAATCTGGTCGCCGTCCATGATGGTCAGGTCGGGTCCGGCGCTCACGTCCACAGCCGGGTTCACGCTTACCGGCACGCCGGCCGAGGTTACGGGCAGCGGGCCGCAGGCGGTGCTGGCAGTCAGTATCACCGATACCACCTGCCCATCGAGCAAGCTGCTGGTGGTGAAGGTAGGTGCCGTGGCCCCGGCTACGTTCTGGCCGTTAATCTGCCACTGGTAGGTAGGCGTAGCGCCGGGGTTCAGCACATTATCCACGCTGAAGCTGATGGGCTCGCCGGAGCAGCCCGGCAGAGGGCTCTTCACGCTCACGGCCACTGCCGGCTGAGGAATCTGGATGAGGTGAACGGGCGCAGTAGCCGTAGGTGTGCCCGTGGCGCAGAAGCCCACTGTGGCCGTTACTTCTACTTGCACCTGGTCGCCATCGGCCAGCGTAGAGCTGGTGAAGGTGGGCGTGGTAGCCACCAGCGTGCCATTCACAAACCAACGGTAGGTAGGGTTGGGGCCGGCATTGGTGGGCACGGGCGTGAAGGTCATGGGTGTGCCGGCGCACTGCGCGGCCGGGGTGGGCAGCGTCACGCCAACAGCCAGTACGGGCTGCACTTGCAGGTATACCACATTGGATACGGCCGACGCGCAGTCGCCGGAGCTGGCGCGGCGGCGGAAGTACGTAGATACCGTGAGCAAGCCCGGCGAGTATGTAGTGCCGGTGGCGTTCGGGATGGGCGTCCAGGTA
Organism: Janthinobacterium lividum; assembly: GCA_050954465.1. Lineage (GTDB taxonomy): Bacteria > Bacteroidota > Bacteroidia > Cytophagales > Hymenobacteraceae > Hymenobacter. The sequence continues at coordinate 2,654 of JBPBPU010000063.1, read as the reverse complement.
AGGTTGTCCAGCGACTGCTCCCACTGGTACGTGTAGGTACCGACGCCCGCACTGGCGGCGGTTACTTCCGTGAGCGGGTTGGCGGCGAAGAGCGGGCACACCGTCTGGTTAGCGCCGATGGTGCCGGGCTGGATGGACGGGTTCACCGTCACGACTACCGTGCCGGTATTGGTGCAGCTCGTAGCCGTGTTCGTGACGGTGAGCGTGTAGGTCTGGGTAACGACAGCACCAGTGGTATTAGTAAGTGTGACGGTGGGGTTAGCGGCCGTGGCACTGCTCAGGCCCGTGGCCGGGCTCCAGCTATAGGTGAGGCCCGCTACTGCTGCCGCGCCCAACTGGCCGGTATTGCCCGAGCAGATGGTAATAGCTGCGCCCGGTGCCACCAGCGGCAGCGGCTGCACTGTCACGACTACCGTGCCCGTACTGGTGCAGCTCGTGGCCGGATTTGTGACGACGAGGATATACGTCTGGGTGGTAGCCGCAGTGGTCGTATTAGTAAGCGTAACGGTGGGGTTAGCGGCCGTGGCGCTGCTCAGGCCTGTGGCCGGGCTCCAGCTATACGTGAGGCCCGTCACCGCCGGCCCGCCCAATTGGCCGGGGCTGCCAGAGCAGATGGTAATGGCTGCACCCGGCACTGCCACCGGGTTGGGGTTGACGGTGACATCTACCGTGCCTGTGTTCACGCAGGTGGTAGCCGTATTGGTCACAGTAAGCGTGTAGGTCTGGATAATAGCCGCGCTGGTAGTGTTAGTCAGCGTTACGGTGGGGTTGGCCACGGTGCTGCTGCTCAGGCCCGTGGCCGGGCTCCAGCTATAGGTGTAGCCCGCTACTGCCGGCCCGCCCAACTGGCCCGTATCACCCGAGCAAAAGGCAATGTTAGCACCTGCTACCACCGTGGGTAGCGGATTTGTCAGCACGTCTACTGTGCCGGTATTGGTGCAGTTCGTGGCCGTGTTGGTGACGGTGAGCGTGTAGGTCTGCGTCACGGGCGCGCCGGTGGTATTGGTTAGCATCACAGTGGGGTTAGCCGCTGTGCTGCTGCTCAAGCCTGTGGCCGGGCTCCAGCTATAGGTGAGGCCCGCAACTGCTGCCGCACCCAGTTGAGCGGTACCGCCCGAGCAGATGGCGACGTTAGCTCCGGGCGCTACGGCCGGCAGTGGGTTCACCGTCACCGTTACCGTGCCCATGTTAGTGCAGGTAATGGGGGCGCTGGTCAGCTTCAGGGTGTACGTCTGGGTTATTGGCCCGCCGGTGGTGTTAGTGAGTGTAACGGTAGGGTTGGCAATGTTGGGGTTGCTCAGGCCGATGGTAGGCGTCCAGACGTAGGTGTAGCCCGGCAGCGGAGCCCCACCCAGCTGGCCGGGGCTGCCCGAGCAAATGGTGATGTTCGGCCCCGGTACCGGTACGGGCACGGGGTTCACGAGTACGTCCACAGTGCCGGTGCTAATGCAGCCGGTAGCAGTGTTCGTGACGGTGAGCGTGTAGGTCTGAGTGATGGGCGAGGGCGTGGTGTTGGGCAGCGTCACGGTGGGGTTGGCAATGGTGGCGCTGTTCAGGCCCGTGGCCGGGCTCCAGCTGTAGGTGTTGCCGGCCACCGGGGCCGCGCCCAGCTGGGCCGTTTCCGTTGAGCAGATAACCACGTTGGCCCCCGGCGTAATGGGCGGGTTCGGGTTCACTTTCACTACTACCGTACCCGTGCTGGTGCAGCTGGTGGAGGCGTTCGTTACCGTCAGCGTGTAGGTCTGGTTAGTGGCGGCGCCGGTGGTATTGGTGAGCGTCACGGTGGGGTTAGCGGCCGTAGCGCTGCTCAGGCCCGTGGCCGGGCTCCAGCTGTAGGTGAGGCCTGCCACGGCCGGCCCGCCCAGCTGCGCCGTGCTACCCGAGCAAATGGTAACGTTAGCTCCTGGTACTGCCACCGGGTTGGGGTTTACCGTCACGGCTACTGTGCCCGTACTGTTGCAGCTCGTAGCCGGGTTCGTAACGATGAGGGTATACGTCTGGGTAACAGGTGAGCCAGTGGTGTTAGTCAGCGTCACAGTGGGGTTGGCCGCCGTGGCGCTACTTAGGCCCGTGGCCGGGCTCCAGCTATAGGTGAGGCCGGCCACGGCGGGCCCGCCTAGCATAGCCGAGCCCCCCGAGCAAAAAGCTGCGGCCGCACCCGGTACAGCTACCGGGTTCGGGTTTACCAGCACGTTTACCGTGCCGGTGTTGGTGCAGCTCGTGGCCGTGTTGGTGGCGGTGAGCGTGTAGGTCTGCGTCACGGGCGCGCCGGTGGTATTGGTCAGCGTCACGGTGGGGTTGGCCACGGTGCTGCTGCTCAAACCTGTAGCCGGGCTCCAGCTATAGGTGAGGCCCGCCACGGCGGGCCCGCCCAACTGGCCGGTGCCGCCCGAGCAGAAGGCAATGTTGGCCCCCGGCACGGCAGCCGGCAGCGGGTTCACCGTGATGGTGACGGTGCCCGTATTGGTGCAGGTAATGGGGGCGCTGGTCAGCTTCAGGGTGTACGTCTGGGTGATGGCAGCGCCCGTCGTATTAGTGAGCGTAACGGTAGGGTTAGCAATGTTGGGGTTGCTCAGGCCGATGGTAGGCGTCCAGACGTAGGTGTAGCCCGGCAGCGGAGCCCCACCCAGCTGGCCGGGGCTGCCCGAGCAAAT
>JBPBPU010000061.1:0-38246 GCA_050954465.1 Janthinobacterium lividum | reverse complement strand
TACTGCCTTCACCGGTGGGAGAGTCGGTCGCCGCCAACTTTATCGTAAGCCCTTCTTACCACCGCTTTCACCAGCGACGTAAGAAGGGCTTTTGCGTTGTAAATTCAATTGAATTTTGGAATTATAAGAGGTTTAAAACCCTGCTGAAAGGAAACAGAGCAGGTAACTTTGAGGATAAGGTTACTGTCTAGTATAGGACATGGCTATACAGCTTATGCATTTCTTGTATCCAAATTTTCTGTGGGGATTGTTAGCAGTAGCAATACCTGTTGCTATTCATCTGTTGCAACTGCGACGGCCGCAGCGGGTATTATTTACCAATACTGGGTTTATTCGGGAAGTGGAATTAACTACTATGCGGCGCCGACGCTTGCAGGAGTTGTTGGTATTGCTGGCGCGGATGCTAGGGGTAGTGTTTTTGGTGATATTATTTGCGCAACCCTTTATTCCTGCACAACGGGCAGTTAGCACGTCGGGCAGTGAGGTTTCAGTGTTGGTAGACAACTCCCTCAGCATGCAGGCAAAGGCAGGCAATCAGCAGGCATTGCTTCAACAGGCATTTGGGCAAGCCCGAGCGTTGGGCAAGAGCTACAGCATGGCAACGCGGTTTCAACTGGTAGGTCAGCCACATGATATATTAACGCAGGCAGCCTATTTAAGCAGGGTGAGTGAAGCGAAAGGGGTGGCGAAGCGAATAGGGTGGTATGACGCGGTAGCTCAACAGCAAATGCAGGGCAAGCAGCAGGGGCCGTTGTATATATTTTCGGATTTTCAACGGAACGGCCGGGCGCAGGCAGCGTTACAGGGCTTGAGCAATGACCGGGAAATAGTGCTGGTACCACAGGTGGCTCAAGAGGCGGCCAACGTGTATGTAGATAGCGTGTGGCTTGATGACGCCTTTGTGCGCACTCGCACTAATATCAGCCTGCACATTCGCTTGCGTAATGGTGGGGCTGCGGCTATTGCTGATTGTCCGGTGAAAGTGAAGCTGGGGACGCAGCAGGTAGCAGCGTTTCAGGTGGCGCTGGGGGTGGGACGGGCTGCAGCTTCGGTGGTGCAGGTGCAGTTGCCGGATGCTAAACTGTCCTTGGGACAAGTAATTACAGGTGACGGACCGGTGACGTTTGACAACACGTACTACTTCACCCTGCAGCCAGCAGTGGCCATTCGGGTGCTGGAAATAGGGCAGGAGCCGCTGGCGCGGCAGGTGTATGGAGCGGAAGCGTTGTTTAGCTACTCTTTTGCTAAGCCACAGCATATTAACTATAGCGAGTTGCGCCAAGCCAACTTGGTATTGGTGCGCGAAGTAGTGAACGTAGATGCTGGCCTGCGTGAAGCGCTGGCGGGCGTGGTGCGACGCGGCGGGAGTGTGGTGGTGGTGCCCCCCGGCAGCCCGGCGGGCCACGATACCAACCTCCAGTTGTTACGGGCGCTGGGGGTTAGCAATGCACAATGGGAGACGGTAGCTAACCCATTGGTGCGGCAGGAGGTGGCGATGCCCAACCCGCGCGACCCATTTTTTCGGGATGTTTTCGGGGCGCAGCCGCGTCAGGTGGTGCTGCCGCAAGTAACATCGGTGTTGCGGCTGGCTCGTGGGGGAACCGACATTTTGCGGCTGCGGGATGGCGACAGCTACTTGGCGGAATTTGGGAGCAGCGGAGGCGGCAAAACGTATGTATTTACTGCGCCCTTTGCGAAAGAATACGGCGATTTTACCACGCAGGCGCTGTTTGTGCCTGTGCTGTATCGGCTGGCAATGCGTAGCTTTCATACCGAACAGCGCCCTGCCTACCGGCTCGATGAGTCGCTGCTGACGCTGACCAACGCACCAGATAAAGAGGCGGGTGCGGCGGAAGATGGCCAGTATCGGCTGGTGCAGGACAGCCTTACGCTGATTCCGGTGCAGCGGCAGCGGGGGACTATGGTGCAGCTGGAAGTGCCCACGGAGTTAAGTCGGCCGGGCTTTTACGAGCTACGGCGGCAAGGGCAGTTGGTGACCACGCTTGCCTTCAATGCCAGCCCTCAGGAATCGGAATTGGCCGCTTATTCGGCGGCGGAGCTGCGGCAGCTTATTGGGCCAAACCATCCAAACGTACAGGTGCTTGATGGCGACGCCGGGCCGGCTGCGCTGGCGCGCTACCGGGCCGGGCAAACCGGGCAGCCGCTCTGGCGCTACTGCTTGCTGGTGGTGCTGGCGGCGTTGCTAGCCGAAGGGCTGCTGCTGCGGTTTGGGCGGCCGAAAGCAGCCCGGCAACTGGTGTCGGTGGCATAAGCTACAACGGGAGCAGGTTGTATCTTGCGCGCTACTTAGTGAGTAGTTTATGTCGCCTTTTACAGAACAGCCCACGGGCGCAGCAGCGGATGCCGATTGGGAAAGGGTGCGGCGGCTGGCGGTGCGCTTTGGGATGGGGGCCGGCGTGGTATGTGCGGCTTGGATAGTATTTCTGCAACTATCTGGTAATAATGCTTTCGGCCCCAAACAATTGCTAGGTTTGCTAGCTGTGCCTTTTGCGGCGGTGGGCAGCCAATGGCTGCTGCGGGCAGCGACAGCCCCGGCCCGGCCCGGCATAGGTCGGACCTTGGCGGTGGGCGGGCTCACGGTGTTGCTGGCAGCTACTATAGCTTCGGCTAGTACCTGGGCACTTGCGCACGCGGTGGGCACCTCCGGCCTGACCCTGGCGCGCTCGGAGATGGTCGAGATTGTGCGGGTGGAGCAGGCGCACCGCGATAAGCTAAAGCGCAATCCGCAACTGGAACAGCAGGAAATTCAGCAAGCCACGCAGCTACCTATCGGGCGGCTGGCATTTGGGACGTTTGTCTACACTGTAATGCTGGGGATGCTGGCGGCGATACCTGCTGGGTTATTTTTGCGCAAATAATTTTCTCTCTTTCACCCCTCAACACCTCTCTCATGAACCCGATTGTTAACGAAACTCCTTCCCCAGTTGCTATTGGGCTGCGTTATGGCTTGCTTACCGGATTGGTTAGCGTCATTATTTCCTTTGGAATAAATGCGCTGCACATGGAAAACTCACCCGCAAAATGGCTGACTTTACCCGTGCTAGTTGGTGGAATTTTTCTGGCGCAGCAGGAATTCAAAAAGCGTAATGGAGGCTTCATGAGCTTTGGGCAGGGGCTGGGCATTGGCACAGTACTATCGGCTGTGACAGGCATGCTGAGTGCAATATTCAGCTACGTCTACATGACTTTCATTGACCCCGATATGATGGCGCGGGCGATGGAGAAAGTGCGGACTGATATGGAAGCTAAAAATATGTCGGCTGCACAGGTTGACCAAGCAATGGCCATGTCGGCCAAGTTTACCAGCGGTCCCATTGTGCTTGTATCAGTAGTGATTGGCTCTATCATCATCGGCTTTATTATCAGCCTGATAGTTTCGGCATTTGTTAAAAACGAGAAGCCTGAGTTTGAATAAGCCTGCTGCCACTTTCCCGGTAGAAATTTCTATCGTCATTCCCCTGCTCAACGAGGAGGAGTCGCTGCCGGAGTTGACGCGCTGGATTCAGCGGGTGCTCACGGCGCGGGGGCTTTCGTACGAGGTTATTCTCATTGATGATGGCTCGACGGATGACTCGTGGGCGGTGATTGAGGCGCTGGCGGGGCAGGATATGGCCGTACGCGGCATCCGGTTTAATCGCAACTATGGCAAGTCGGCGGCGCTGAACGTGGGCTTTAGTGCGGCGCTCGGGCGGGTGGTGTGCACGATGGATGCCGACCTGCAGGACTCGCCTGAGGAATTGCCGGAACTGTACCGCATGGTAACGCAGGACGGCTACGACCTGGTGAGCGGCTGGAAGCAAAAGCGCTTCGACCCGCTTTCGAAAACCATTCCGACCAAGCTCTTCAACGGGGCCACACGGCTGCTCTCGGGCATTCAGCTCCACGATTTCAACTGCGGGCTCAAAGCATATAATCAGCGCGTGGTGAAGGCCATTGAGGTGTACGGCGAGATGCACCGCTACATCCCGGTCATCGCCAAGTGGAATGGCTTCAAGAAGATAGGCGAGAAGGTGGTGCAGCACCAGGAGCGCAAGTACGGCGTCACCAAGTTTGGGCTGGAGCGCTTCATTTTTGGGTTTCTCGACTTGGCGAGCATCACCTTCGTGAGTCGGTTTCGGCGGCGGCCGATGCACTTTTTCGGCACGCTGGGCACGCTCTCGTTCTTCATCGGCATGGTGCTCACGGTGTGGTTGGTGGGCGAGAAATGGTGGCTGTCGTGGCACAACCTCAAGGCGCGGGGCGTCACGGCGCAGCCGCTGTTCTTCCTCTCGCTCACAGCCGTTATTATTGGCGTGATGCTGTTTCTGGCGGGTTTCCTGGCCGAAATGGTGCAGCTGAACGGGCCGCGCCGGAATGATTACCTGGTGCGCGACACAATTCGATGAAAGTCGTAATTATCGGCCCTGCTTACCCGCTGCGCGGCGGGCTGGCTACCTACAACGAGCGGCTGGCACGGGCTTTTCGAGCGACTAGCGACGAGGTGCGGTTGGTGACGTTCTCACTGCAATACCCGGATTTTCTCTTTCCCGGCCAAACGCAGTACAGCACCGAACCCAGCCCGGCCGACTTGGATATTGAAGTAAGCATCAATTCGGTGAACCCGCTGACGTGGTGGACGGTAGGGCGGCGGCTCCGGCGCGAGCGGCCCGATGTAGTGGTATTCCGCTTCTGGCTGCCGCTGATGGGGCCGGCGCTGGGCACCATTGCGCGGCTGGTGCGCGGCAACGGGTACACCCGTGTGGTAGCCATTACCGACAACGTAATTCCGCACGAGAAGCGGCCGGGCGACGGGCCGCTGACGCGCTATTTTCTAAGCGCCTGCGATGGCTTCGTGACTATGAGCCGGAGCGTGCTCACCGACTTGCAGGCGCTAGGCTTCGGACAAAAACCAGCGCTCTACCGGCCGCACCCACTTTACGACAACTTTGGGCCACCCAAACCGAAGCGCGAGGCGCTGGCGGCGCTGGGCCTGAACCCGGCGTTTCGCTACGTGCTGTTTTTTGGCTTCATCCGGGCCTACAAAGGGCTGGATATTTTGCTTGAAGCCTGGGCCGACGCCCGCGTGGCGGCGCTGCCGGTGAAGCTGCTCGTAGCCGGCGAGTTTTACGAAGATGCCGCGCCCTACGAGGCGCTTATTGCGAAGTACGAGCTGGAAAGCCGGCTGGTGCGGGCCACCGATTTTATTCCGAATGAGCGCGTGGCCGATTACTTCGGCGCGGCCGACCTGGTGGTGCAGCCCTACAAAAACGCCACCCAAAGTGGCGTGTCGCAGGTAGCCTACCACTTCGGGCGGCCTATGCTCGTAACCAACGTAGGCGGGCTGGCGGAGCTGATTCCGGACGGGGTGGTGGGCTACGTGGTGCCGCCCACTCCCGCCGCCATTACCGACGCGGTGGTGGATTTTTATGCCCACGACCGCGAAGAAGCCTTCGCCGCCGGGGTGCGGCAGGAGGCCCGCAAGTTTTCGTGGGAGGTGATGGTAGCGGCGCTTAAGGAAGTGGCAGGATTTTAGCGGGGGCGGTGGCCCCTGACTTACAGCCCTTTCGCTATGCAAACCAACCAGCTACTCGTGCTCTTGGCCTTCGGCCTCGGCGGCGCATTTTCGGCAACTGCCCAAACCGGCCGCATCGCCGCCCTAAGCCACGGCGGCAGCCCGGCGACCATGGCGGCAGAAGAAGCGGCGGATAATTTTGGGCTACCCAGCATGCAGTTTGAGGCGGATACCATCGTGGCTACTTCCGACAGCACGGCCGTGATTCATGGCCGCGAAGGACGCTTTCGGCCCCTGACCAGGACTACGCAGACGATTCACTATGGCCCCCGCTACTACCAAGGCTCGTCGGCGGCCGGGCCCAAGTCGCGGGCAACGGCGGTGCGGCTGTTGCAGCAGGATTACCCGCAGGCCAAACTCATTGACTTCGACACGCTGACGAAACCAGCCGCCGCGCCCGCGCCGGGAGCGAAAAAACAGAAGTCCAAACGCAAGCAAAAAGCAGTGGGTGCATTCTTCACGTTGCCCCAACATCCCGGCGTGTGGCTGGCCGTGGCTACCATGCTGGGCCTAGCAGCAACTGGGTTGCTGCTGGGCGACAAGCCCCTCAAGCCCCTCAAAAGCCTCACCTAATCGACCAGCACGATGCTAGCAAAACAGTTTCTCGGTCTTTGCCTCGCCGGCTGCCTAGGTGTCGGTGGGCTACCGGCGGCCCTGGCCCAAACGGGCCGCATTGCGCATTTCAGCCACGGCGGCAGCGTGGCTACGCTGGGGGCGGTCGTAGACAACTTCGGGCTGGTTATGGACCATAGAGTCGAAAAGGTTACCAGACTGAACGACTCGATAGCGTTGATGGAAGGGCAGGAGAGCAGAAACGGCGGCCCCTGGTACCCTAGTAAGTGGCAGGAGCAGTACCACGAAGGCAAACGCATACCAGTAAAGCAAGCGCTAGCCCAGTTGCGTGGGCGGTATCCGCAAGCGAAGTTTGTGGGTTTCGACGGCGAAACCAAGCGCAAGGCTACCTATCGGAAAGGAGCTAGCGGTAGCGTCTGGCTAGGGTCGCCTCCCACCAATGGGCCGGTGCTGCTGGCGGTGCTCGCTACTCTGGCTGGCGTGGACTGGCTACTGGCTGGCAAACCCCGCCCCATATCCGCCTAGCCCGTGCTGCCCGCCTTCCTGCGGCGCTGGGCGCTGCTGTTCAGCGCCTTATTCGCCGTTACGTCGCCGCTCCAATACCGCGAGCTGCCGAGTTTGGGCTTCTGGCTGCGGCCAATGCTAGAGGCTGGGTTGCGCACTGTAGGCGGACGCTGGCTGCCCGATGCAGGTATTTTTTCCGATTCGGCGGGCTTGTACGGGTATGCGGCGGCGCTGCTGCTGGCAACGGCGCTGGTGGCCGCGCTGTGGGCGGCCCTGGCGCGGCGCACTCCCGCCCGCGAGGCGGCGCTCGGGTACGCGCTGCACACCGGCGCGGCGTGGTTTCTGGCGTTGCAGCTGCTCGAATATGGCTTAGATAAGGTGTTCAAGCACCAGTTCTACCTGCCCGAGCCCAACACGCTGTACACGCCGCTGGGCCTGCTGCCGCCCGACCTCGCCTACTGGAGCGTGATGGGCGCGTCGCGCTCCTACAGCGTGTTTGCGGGGCTGCTGGAAGTGCTGCCCGCCGCGTTGCTCCTGTTTCGGCGCACGCGGCTGCTGGGTGGCCTGCTGGCGGTAGCGGTGCTGGCCAATGTGCTGGCGCTCAACGTCGGCTTTGAGATTACCGTGAAGCTGTGGTCGGGCTTCCTGCTGGCACTGGCTGCCATAGTAGCCGCGCCGGGCCTGCGCACCGTGTATGGCGGGCTGGTGCGCGAAAGCTGGTGCCCGCCTAGGTTGCCTATACGCCCGGCCTGGTTGCGCGGGCGCTGGGTGGGCGCAGCGCGGGGCCTGGGGCTTGGGCTGCTACTGGTCGAAACGGCCGGGCCATTCGTGCTCGATGGCACTCTCAACGACGACCTAGTGCCGCGCCCATTGTTGCACGGGGCGTACGCGGTAGTGGGCACTGGCCCGGTAAAGCGGGTATTTGTGCATCGGCAGGGCTATTTTATCACCCAAACGGCCGACGACAGCTTGCGTAGCTACCGCCTCACCTACGCCCCCAACCAGCTGCTGCTGCGCGACGAAGCCGGGCGGCCGGGGGCCTTGCGCTACTCTCTGGATAGCGCCGGCCTGCACCTGGCTGGCATACTGGGCCACGACTCGGTGCGCTGGCTGGCCCGGCCACTGCCGTGGCGGGCGCTGCCGCTGTTGCAGTAAATAGCCCCGCCAGCTGGCAGTGCCAGGCCAGCGGGGCTGTTTTCGGTTACTGGCTGCGCTGGGTTAGCGCACGCACAGGCGCTGGGTGGGCAGCGCACCCACTACCGCGCCCTGGGCATCGACGGCGTTCAGGCGTACCAGGTAAATACCGGGAGCCAGTCCGGCCGTGGGTAGCTCGGTGTGGGCCGTGCCCTGGGCAGCGGCTACCGTGGCCTGGCCTACTGCCTGCCCTAGCGAGTTAAACAGCGTGGCTTCCACGCTCCGTACTTCGGTGGGGAGGCTGCTGGCGGTGAAGGCCGCCGTAGCGAAGGTCGGGTTGGGGTAGAGGGTGAGGTCGGCGGGCAGGGTAGCGGGCCGGGCCGCCAGGAAGGTAGAGGTGTTGAGCAGGACCGACACCGTGTTAGTACTCACGTTGGAAGTGACGACGTCGGGCTTGTTATCACCGTTCACATCGGCCACGGCCACGCCGTAGGGCATCGGATTATTGCTGCTCCCGGCCAGGAAAGTCGTCACGGCTTTGAACGTGCCGTTGCCGTTGTTCACCAGCACTCCTGCCGAGTAGTTGCCGGCGTTGGCCGTAATGATGTCGGGCTTGCCGTCGCCGCTCACATCGGCCACGGCTACGCTATTGGGAAAGCTGCTGCTACCCGTGCCATAGCTGGCTAGTGAGGCAAACGTGCCGTTGCCGTTGCCCAGTAGCACTCCTACCGTACCACCGCCGCTGGTGCCGCCGTAGCTGATAGTGACAACGACATCCAGCTTGCCGTCGGCGTTCAGGTCGGCCAGTGCCAGGCTGCTCGGCGAATTACTGGCGCCTAGCGCGGTGGTAGCAAAGGCCTGGAAGGTGCCGTTGCCGTTGCCCAGCAGCACCCCCAGCAGGTTGCCGTTGCCGTTGGCCGAGATGATGTCGGGCTTGCCATCGGCGTTCACATCGGCTACGGCCACCTTGTTTGGCGCACTCGTGCCGGTCGGGATAGCCGTGACGGCGGCAAATGTGCCGTTGCCGTTGCCCAGTAGCACCCCTACCGACTGCGAGTATGTATTGGCCGAGATGATGTCGGGCTTGCCATCGGCGTTTACGTCGGCCACAGCCAGGCCGAAGGGCTGGCTGCCGGCACCCGTGGAGTACGTCACGGCCGCCGCAAACCCGCCATTGCCGTTGCCCAGCAGCACGCTCACGTTGCTGGTGTTATAGTTGGCCGTCAGCACATCGAGCTTGCCATCGGCGTTCACGTCGGCCACGGCAATGTCGTAGGGGCCAGTGTTGGTGCCGGCCGAGGTGGTGGTGACGGCGGCAAACGTGCCGGTGCCGCTGCCCAGCAGCACGCCCACCACGCTGCTGCCGTTGTTGGCCGTGATGATGTCGCGCTTACCGTCGTTGTTCACGTCGGCCAGGGCTAGGCTCAGCGGGTTCGCATTGTTGCCGGCCGGGTAGGTGACGACGGTGGCAAAGGTTTGGCCGAAAGCCGCTGGGGCCAGGCCCAAAAGTGCCAGTGCGAGCCCACTCCGTTTCAGATAAGTCCCGGATGTCAGGCAGGAGGGTAGTAAGTTTTTTTTCATGTAAGCAAGGGTGGAAAAAGAAGTGCGTGATGCGCCGATACCCGGCCCTACAAAGTTCGCACATCTGGTTCGTCCTGCTTTCCCTAGAAAAAAATATTTTTCTAAATTATAAGCGTTGCCGCTGATAATGTCGGGCCTGCTGTGGCAGCTTACCGCCCAGAGTAGTTTGCCCGGCCGCTGCTACGCTAACAGCCCGCGAACCTCTGCGGTAACTTCCAGCATGAACCTGGGAAGTTGCTACAGGGGCTCGCTGAGGTGTTCAGGCAGGCACGCTTCCCTGCACGGCTTCAAATACCTTTTGCGCCGGTAAGTCCTCCATGCAGCTGGTGTCCAGGCGGCAGGTGCCCCGGTAGAAGCACACGCACTGCTTATTTGGCCCCACGAGCTGGCCCCGGCCGTAGAGGTCGAATTCGTGGGGGTTGAAGATGTTGTTCATCAAGATGGTGGGCTTGCGCAGGGCAATGCTGATGTGCATCCCCATCGTTACCTGCGTGACGATGCCCGCCATCTGGTGCATGAGGTTGATGAACTGGGGCAGGGGGAAGGTGCCCAGGTAGGCCGCGCCGGTGGCGGCTTGTAGCTCTAAGTTGCGGGGGTGCTCAGCCTCGCCGCCCAGCAGCACGGGCGCGTAGCCGGCCGCTTGCAGCTTACCGATTAGCTCCACCCATTTTTCGGTGCTCCAGAGGCGGGTAGTCCAGCGGTCGCCGCAGCCGGTGTTGAGGCCGATGCGAGGGCCAGCGCTGGCGGGCGGCAGGGCGTACCAGTCGTAGCCTTTGTCGTCGTGGGTGTCGAACACGTACTCCTCGCCCCGGAAATCGAAGCCGCACAGCTCGAAAATCTCCTGCACGTAGGGCTTGGTGTTGCCGATGCTGAGCTGGTCGAACACGCCCGTGAGGTACTTGTGGTCGGCCAGCTCATTCACGGGCCACGGCACGCCGTCGTAGGGCCGCAGGGTGTAGCCGAATTTCTGCTCGGCCTGCACGTTGAGCAGCAGGGCGCAGGCTTCCTTTTCCTTGTCGAGGTTGATGGCCACGTCGAAGCGCCGGGCTTGCAGTTGCAGAGCGCTGGCGTAGTCGAACTTCAGGATTTCTTCTACTTCCTTCTGGGGCAGAATGGCGGGCGTGAGCGTGAGCCAGGTGATGTAGCAGCCTGGATGCTCCTGCCGCAGCCGCCGCAGCAGCGGCGTGGTGCGGATAACGTCGCCGATGGCCCCGAGCTTGATGAGCAAAATGCGCTTGCCGGCCGGCTCGTACACGGGGCAGTCGCCGCACATATAGCCGTGTTCCTTGTTGGGGCGGCAGGGCAGGTCGCCGCGGTAGAAGCGGCAGTCGGGGCGAACGGGGATGTCGTGGAGGAACTCGGGCACTGGACTGGTAACTGAAGTAGCCCACAAAAGTAGCCAACCCCGCTCATTGCCCTGAAAATGGGGCAGCAAACGAAACAATAAGTTCTGATAGTGAGTAGCTACAAACAGGTGCTGCTACAAATTAATTTGTGCCTCCTTATTTTGTAGCCTCATCTTTCCCTTTCAGCGATGGCCAAGCACAATTACACGCGCTCGTATGCCTACGGCAGCCCTACTTCTACTGGGCACTTCGTTCGTACCGAGCTAGGGCTGACGCAACAAGAACTAGCGTGGCTGCTGGGAGTGTCGCGCGTAGCCCTGGCCAAAGAGGAGGGCAACAGCCGCCAGTTGCCGCCCGATGCTATGCGGCGGCTACTAGATGTAGCACGCCTGCTGCACACACTGGCCGCCCCCGCCTCGCCGCCCCCACTGCCCCCGCCTGATGCGGCCCAGCGCGAAACGCTGGCCCTGCGCCTGCTAGCCATTCAACTGGCCGAGTACCCGGTGCGCCAGGAGCTAGCGCGGCAACAACAGCGCCTGGCCCAGTTTCGCCGCCGAACGCAGGCTGCCCCTGCCATCCAGGCGCTGCTACCAGCCGAGGCTACCCATGCCCGGCAGGCGCTGGACAGCCTGCTTCGTCAGGCCGATGGTTATCTGGCCCTCGACGCTACCGAACCGCTGCTGCCAGAGCTGCGCCTGCGGGTGCTGGCATTTGAGCGGGCCGAGATAGAGCGTATACTTGCCACATGACCCCGCGCTACCTACTGCTACCCACTTGCGGCCTGCTGCTGGGTTGCACTACGCCCGACCAGCCGCCCGCCCGGCGCGTCACTGCCTATGAGCCGGGCCGGGTATTGTCTTTTGGACGAGTAGCAATAATGGATACGACTACGGCTATACTGAATGGGCAGGCCGTGAGCCTGTGCAACGAGACAGCGCTGCCACTCACTGTGTGGCTGGCCGGGATGGCCCCTTATCCGGGAACTGAGGTGACTTACCGCGTAATAGCCGATGTGAAGGGAAAGTTCCGGTTTTTCCACGTATCAGCCGGTACCTACCGGCTATCGGCCGCTTACTCTGGCTATGGCTCACTGGCAGAAGGCACCGTACACCTGGGCACTGGCGACGTCTCGGCAGTGAAAATTGGCCTTAGCTGCCGGTTGACCGCGCCGCGTTAATTAGCAACTACCGCCCCACGTACCCGCCCGGCGTGAGCTGCCGCAGCTCGGCCTTCACCGTTTCGGGCACCTCCAATTCCTCTACGAACCGGGCGATGGTGGCTTGCGAAATGGCCTCGCCGGTGCGGGTGAGCTGCTTGAGGGCGTTGTAGGGGTCGGGATAGCTTTCGCGGCGCAGTATCGTCTGGATGGGTTCGGCCAGCACGGCCCAGTTGGCGTCGAGGTCGCGGGCCAGGGCGGCTTCGTCGAGGGCCAGCTTGCCCAGGCCCCGGCTTATAGCTCCCAGCGCAATGAGGACGTGGCCCAGCGGCACGCCCAGGTTGCGCAGCACAGTAGAGTCGGTTAAATCCCGCTGCAAGCGAGAAATCGGCAGCTTGGCGGCGAAGTGTTCGAGCAAAGCGTTGGCCACGCCCAGGTTGCCCTCGGCGTTCTCGAAGTCGATGGGGTTGACTTTGTGCGGCATGGCCGAGGAGCCGACTTCGCCCGCCTTGAGAGTCTGCTTGAAATAGCCCAGCGAAATGTACTGCCACACGTCGCGGCACAAGTCGATGAGGATGGTGCTAAGCCGCTTGAGGCCGTCGCAAAAGGCCGCCAGGTTGTCGTAGGGCTCTATTTGGGTGGTAGGAAAGGTGCGGTGCAGCCCCAGCGTCTGGCGCACAAACCGCTCGGCAAAGGCGTGCCAGTCGACGGCCGGGTAGGCCACAACATGCGCGTTGAAGCCCCCCGTAGCCCCGCCGAACTTGGCCGAGTAGGGCACCTGGGCCAGTAGCGTGAGCTGGCCGGTGAGGCGGGCGCCGAACACGTCCAACTCCTTGCCCAGGCGGGTGGGCGAGGCGGGCTGCCCGTGAGTGCGGGCCAGCATGGGTACCTGCGCCCAGCCCGTTGCCAGCGCCCCCAGCTGCTCGCGCAGCTGGCCGAAGCGGGGCAGCAGCACCTCGCGCATGGCTTCCTGCAAGCTCAGCGGAATGGCGGTGTTGTTAATGTCCTGCGAGGTGAGGCCGAAGTGGATGAACTCTACGAACTGGCCTAAATCCAGCTTCTTAAACTCGTCGCGCAGGAAGTATTCCACGGCTTTTACGTCGTGGTTCGTCACGGCTTCGTGGGCTTTGATGCGCTCGGCCTCGGCTTCACCAAACTGCGCATAGAGGCCGCGCAGGGCCGGGAATACGGCTGCTGGCACCCCCGCCAGCTGCGGCAGCGGCAGCTCACAGAGGGCAATGAAATACTCGACTTCGACCCGCACCCGGTAGCGCATGAGCGCCAGTTCGGAGAAGTAAGGGCCCAGCGGCGCGGTTTGGCGCTGGTAGCGGCCGTCGAGGGGGGAGAGGGCGGTTAGCATAGGTGTTGGTTATTTGGTATGCGGTGTGCGGGATTGAGTATTGGGTTTTTGGTGTTGGGCGTTCGGCTGAACCCCAACGGGGTTCTCGTAGCCTAGCCCAGGGTTGGCGACGAAGGAGCCTACCCTGGGTTCTGACCAAAGTTGCCACCGAACCCCAACGGGGTTCCGTAGCTGGCCACTAGCTTATTTAGGGCTTACGCACTCGGCTCGTGCGGGTAGCCGCGAAGCGGCGGCATGGTGGTAGTAACTGCTTGAGCAACAAACCAGAGCCGCGAAGCGGCGGCACCCATCGTTGCAACGAAAGTAACGCCGTTTCGCGGCTCTGGAAACCACTTAACTACTTTGCAACTACCACCATGCCGCCGCTTCGCGGCTACCCGCACGAGCCGAGTGCGTAAGTCCTACTTATTGCCACAGATATTGTTCATCCCACGCCAGCCCGTGCGCTTGCAATAGCGCCCGCAACTCGTCCTGGAAAGTAACCTGGCGGTGATGCGCCTCTTGGCCAAGTACGTACTGCTGCGCTTTCGCCACCTGGGAGGCACTAACCGAAAACGCACCGTACCCACTTTGCCACGCAAAATGCGCCAGCTCTGGGGCTCGTGCTTTAACCCATACTGTAGAGGTGCGTTTCACTTCCTTCACCCATTCGGCCTAGCTGCAATTGCGCCCCAAGTAGGCCAGAACGTGTACGTGGTCGGCCACCCCACCTACCTCTAGCGCCGGGCAGTCCAAGTGAGTTGACACGCCCGCCAGATAGCGGTGCATTTCCGCCCGTAACGTGGTATCGGCCAAAAAGGGGAAGCGGTTTTTAGTAGAAAAAACCAGGTGAACGCATACTGCTGATAAGGATTGGGCCATACATGGTGGGGTACAGGCAGTGGGGTACAAGCGGCAAGCTACGGAACCCCGTTGGGGTTCGGCAACTGGCGGCGGCTACAACCTAGGGTAGGCTCCTTCGTCGCCAACCCTGGGCTAGGCTACGAGAACCCCGTTGGGGTTCAATCTAGCACCCAATACCCAACACCGAATACCCAATTCCGCACACCCAATATCCAACACCCAGCCCCCAATACCTAACCCCGCACACTAAACCCCGCACACCAAACACTCAACGCCCAAGTAACTTTGCCGGGATGCGTTTATCAGTTGTTGCTAAAAAAAGAATACTTTACACGCTTGGCGGGCTGCTGGCGGTGTTGCTGCTGGGGCTGGCCGTGTTTCTGTGGAAGCGCCAGCAACTGCTCAACTACGCCCTAAGCGAGGTGAAAACCCGCGTTGAGCGCAAATACCCCGTGACGCTGACGCTGGGCGCCGCCCACTTCACAAGCCTCAAAACTGTGGAAATTGCGGGCATGAGCCTCGTGCCCACCGTCGCCGCCGGCCCCCAGGCGGCCGGCGACACCCTGCTCACGGCCCACCGCCTGCTGGCGGGCCTGAGTTTGCGCTCGCTGTTTGCGGGGCGGCCGGTGTTTAGCGAATTGCAGATTGACCGCGCCCACCTCACGGCGCACAAGGATGCCCACGGGGCCGACAACTTCGCGTTTCTGCTTAAGAAAAAGGGCGCGGTGCCGGTGCAGCGCGATACCCTGCACGGGCGCAACTACGGCCTGCTGCTCAACCAGGTGCTGGATGCGGGCTTCGGCAGCGTGCCGGACGAGGTAGATTTCCGGCAGTTTGTGGTGAGCTACGCCAGCCCCCGCCATCAGGTGCAGCTCGCTATGCCGCGCCTCAGCATTGAGGGCGGCGCGGTGAAGGGCCAGCTTACGGCCAGCGTCGACTCGGTGGTGAACGAGCTGGGCGTGAGCGGCACCATCGAGCCGAGCGACTATGCACTGGATGTGCAGGTGTTTGGCACCAACGGCTCGGTGCAGCTGCCCTACGTGCCGCAGCGCTTCGGGGCGCTGGTGGCCTTCGATACCATTCG
This sequence comes from Janthinobacterium lividum, assembly GCA_050954465.1. GTDB lineage: Bacteria > Bacteroidota > Bacteroidia > Cytophagales > Hymenobacteraceae > Hymenobacter. The sequence continues at coordinate 23,093 of JBPBPU010000061.1, read as the reverse complement.
GGTGCAGCTCACGGGCAAGGATTTTACGGCCGACGAGCGCACGGGCGGGCAGCTCACGGTGCGCGGCTCGGTGGCGGCCCGCAACTTCAGCTTTTTCCACAAGCGCCTGGCGGCCGAGGACATTGTAATCCACCGGGGGCAGCTCGATTTTGTGGCTACCCTGGGCCGGGGCACCGTTTCGCTCGATGCCGGTACGCGGGCTGTGCTCAACCAGCTGGTGTTCCACCCCGAAATTAGCGTGCGCCTCAAGCCCCGGTTTGCCGTCGCCCTCAAAGTAGACTCTGACCCCACCGACACCAACGCCTTTTTCAACTCGCTGCCCGAAGGCATGTTCGACGTGGTGGCCGGCACGGCCGGCACCGGCAAGCTGACGTATCACCTCAAAGCCGACGTGGATATGGCCCAGGTCGACAGCCTGCACCTGAGTTCGACGCTGCAAGCCAGCCAGGATTTTACCATCAGCCACTTCGGCGACACCGACCTGCGCCAGCTGGAGCGTGAGTTTCCGTTCACGGCCTACAACGACAAAGGCGACTCGCTGCGCACCTTCCAGGTAGGGCCAGGCAACCCCGATTTCACGCCCTACGCCGAGGTGTCGCACTTCCTGCCGGCCGTGATTCAAACCACCGAAGACCCGCAGTTTTTCCGGCACCACGGCTTCCTGGAGAAGGCGTTTCAGAACGCGGCCATTGAGGACATTAAGGAGCGGCGCTTTGCGCGGGGCGGCAGCACGCTGAGCATGCAGATAGTGAAAAACGTGTTTCTGAGCCGTCAGAAAACCGTGGGCCGCAAGGTAGAGGAAATGCTGATAGTGTGGCTGATGGAAAACTGGCTGGTGACGCGCACCCACACCCTCACTAAAGAGCGGCTGTTTGAAATTTACCTCAACGTGGTAGAGTGGGGCCCCACCAAGTACAAGTGGCCCAGCGGCAAGCGCGGCGTGTACGGCATCCGGGAGGCGGCACTGTTTTACTATGCCAAAAGCCCCGCCGACCTCAACCTGGGCGAATGCATCTACCTGGCCAGCATTATTCCCCGGCCCAAGTACTACCGGCAGGCCTTCAACAGCTACGGCGAGCTACGCGGCCCCACGCGCTGGTTTTTCCGCTACATCGCCGATAAAATGCTGGACAAGGGCCTGCTCACCAGCGGCCAGCGCGACAACCTCAACTACGCCGTGAGCCTGCAAGGCGACGCCCGCAACTACATCGTGACGGCCGTGCGCGACACCACCCGCGCCGCGCCGACCGACTCGGTTCAGCTCGCTCCCCTCAACCTGCTCGACCTGCTCAACACCGGCGCCGACCCTGGCACCCCGCCCGAGGCCCTGCCCGGCCCAACGGTGCCCGCGCCTGTAGCGCCCGCGCCGGGCGGGCGGCCGTAACTTCGGGGGTAAGCTGGTTGTTAGCACGTTATTCTCCGGTAAGCTTGCCATGACGTTCTTCTTATGCTTTGCCTGAAACCTTTACTTACCTCACACCGCCCATGAAATTCCTCGCTCTGGCCGCCGCTGCTACGCTCAGCCTCGCCTTTATTGCCCCTAAGCCGGCCGCGCCCGGTACCGTATACAACTTCACCGTCAAGACTCTGGACGGCAAAGATGTGAAGCTGAGCAAATACAAGGGTAAGAAAATTCTTATTGTGAACACGGCTTCCAAGTGCGGCTTCACCCCGCAGTACAAGGAGCTAGAAGAGCTGTCGAAGAAGTACGCGGGCAAAGTGGTGGTGCTGGGTTTCCCCTCCAACAGCTTCAACCAGGAGCTGGCCTCGAATGAGGAAGTGTCGGCGTTTTGCGAGAAAAACTTCGGCGTCACATTTCCGCTGTTCGCCACCGGCTCGGTGAAGGGCGACGATGCCCAGCCCCTCTACCGCTTCCTGGGCGACAAAGAGAAAAACGGCGCAGTAAGCGACGTGCCCACCTGGAATTTCTGCAAGTATCTGGTCGATGAAAAAGGCCACGTCGTGAAGTTCTACCCCTCCAAAGTGAAGCCCATGAGCGACGAGTTGATGGCGGATATCACGAAGTAGTACTTGGAAGTACGGAAGCTGAAGCGGTTCAGGAAGTGGCCAGGCGGATGTAGAGACGCACCTTTGCGTCTCGGCGTTTAGGCCAGCAGGCCGATTTTGTTCAATCGAAGGACAGCGTAGCTAACGCCGAGACGCAAAGACGCGTCTCTACATCTGCCTGGCCACTTCCTGAACCGCTTTAATTGTTTTCTAAGCGAAGCGAGTTTTCAGCCGCAGAATCTGTTTTTCAATCAACTCGTACGAAAGGGCGGCTACCAGCACCGTGCAACCCAGTACGAGTGCCAGACGCGGAAATGGATGGGCTACCAGTTGGGGAATGTGTTGGTCGAGCAGAAAAATTATGGGCGAGTGGTACATATAAACTCCATAGGATACTTTGCCTACGTAGTTGAGTGCCCGGCCCATAATGCTCGATGCTGCACTGGCGCTTGGAGTGTTGAATACCGCAAAGCAGAAAATAAAGGCCAAAGGCCCCAAAAAAAGGTATTTCTTGAACGTAGCCAGATTGAGGGCGGTGTAGTCACCACCATCGATAATGCTCATTAACAGCCCCAAAAACAGCACGGCAGTGGGTAGAGTCCAGCGGGGCAGTGCCCAGCGGATAGGCTGTCGAAAATGCTGCCACGCCAGCCAGCCACCCAGGGCCAGTACATCGCACCGGCTCAATGTGTGGCAGTAAATCATCATCCAGTTGCTTTGCAGGGCAATGGCCACGTAGGCGCGAAAGCCAATACTAATCAGCACGATACCGCCGAATAGCCACGGCAGCCGCTCCGTAGGAAGTAGCAGCACCAGCAGAGGAACCAGCAAATAGAACTGCTCCTCGATGCAGAGCGACCAAAGCGGGTTTAGGGTGGCAACCGTCCAACTGTGGTCTACCATCCAGAAGTTGCCGCCGAAGTAGAGGTAGCTAGCAAAATTGATGTCGGGGGTAGAGGCGTGGTGCAGCACCCATGCCAGCCCGATGATGCCGTAGTAGAGCGGAAAGATGCGCAAAGCGCGCCGTAAGTAAAAGTGGCGCAGGCTGATAGTGCCCACGCTTGCTTTTTCGGCCAGCAACAGGTAGGTAATCAAAAAACCACTGATTAGCAGGAAGAAATCAACCCCCACTACCAAGTTGTGCAGCACCAGGGCCGGCGCCTTGGAAAGAAAATCCTTGAAGCTAAAGGTGCTATGGTAGATGACGATAGCCAGGGCCGCGCAGCAACGCAACACGTTGAGGCCGCTGAAGTACACAACAGCCGAAGAGTTGCGGAGTGCGGGCATTAAAAATGGTTTTAAGTAGGCGCAAAAGCCTAAAGCTACAACGGAGGCAAAGTCGTTTGCTGAATAGGCCCGATAACGTTAAAAATGCGGCACTTTATTAAGTAGAGCCAGCCGACAGCTTGGAGCAGTTTAAGCGTTAGTGTACATGCAGGGCAGGAGTGGCGACTATCCAACGTTTTCCTAGCCTCACCCCCACACGTACATAACCTTAAAACTACTCCATAGGTATGGCTTATTGCTTAATAATCTTCTCTTGGTGCACGCTAGCGCCATTCTGTAGACGCAGCAGGTACATGCCAGCAGCGTAAGGAGCCAAATTTACACTCGTCGCTTCGGATGTAAAATTGCCTTCCGACAGCACTTGACCGAAGGGGGAGTAGAGCACATAGTGGGTAGGGGAGCCATGCCATGTCGCAGGCAGTGTCACGTCTATCGCCCCATTGGTGGGGTTTGGATATACCATGAAGGAAGCTACTGGGGCCTCAGTGGTGGAAGTAGTTTGAGTATTGGCCTTTCTAGCCTGCCGGTTTATAGTGCCATATGAGATGCCTGTTAGGTCGCATGTAGTCACTGCAGTGCAAGGCTCATATTCAAAATAGCGCAAGTGATTATTAGCTCCCGAGTAGAAAGCCATGTCAAAACCAGTAGTTGATAAGGAGGCGTTGCCATGGTTGCCAAAAGCGGTGCTGAGCGCCAAGTACTCATCCGTGTTCCAATAGTCGTCCATCCACGTATGGTGCCAGGCGCTATTAGACAAGTAGAGGTACTGCACACGGCCATCTTGTCCTAAATAAGTCAGATGGTTGCCGCCAGGATTTACCTCAATGCCTGCTAAAGCGAGGTCTGCCATTGGATAGCCAGTGCCTTGGCCGTAGACGTAGGACGGAGAAGGGAGTATCGTCGGGTCCCATCTATTAGTAGCCCCATTGTAGGCCAATTGATGAATCTTTGCATCATCGCGGCCGATGTAAAACAAGTAGCCATCAGCGATGGCGACAGATTTAGGCTGGCGCGAAACCATATAGTCTGAGGTGTTCCAGTTGTCATCAGCCCAAGTATGTTGGTAGATGCCGTTACTGGGCCAATAGTATTGCAGGCGGTCGTCGTTTCCCTTATAGACAATAGACTCCGAGCCAATATCAAATAATATGTCTCCTCTTGGGGTAGCGGCAGCATAGTTGCTTTCTCTATTGGGGATAGTGGTAATTCCCCACGGAAATTGGTTGCCAGGGCCAGGGCCAGGGTCACAGAAGTGCAACAGGTTATCTTGGCCTAAGTAGGCTATACGGCCGCTGACGTGAGTTGCCAAACAGCCTGGCTGTTGCTTAAGTAACGAGGCTTGTCGATTACGAACACTAGCAAATGGAGTAACCCATTCGTGTTTCCAAGCACCAGTGCTATCAAGATAATAACAGTGCAAGCGGCTGTCTTGTCCGCGATAGAGTAGCAGTTGATTTGCTTGGTGGTATGTCAGGTCACCACCTGCCGCGCTACCTGGTACTACGGGCAGGGCAACCACAGTCCACGAAGTAACAATTTTAGTGGCTACATATAAATTATTATCGGTGCCTTGGTAAAATACCTGACCTGCGTTGGTGGGATTAACTAGGATTGAGTTGGCCTCCGCCTTAACTGCGACAGCATTTGTTAGGGCTGTGATGTCGTGATTGACGAACTCTGAGCTGGTTTTGTAAGTCGTTTCAGCCACGTGGTAATTGCGATTCTTGCTGGCATCAGGGATAGGCTTGAGAATACGCACCCAGTCAATGTACATCTGCGCTGTTTCATTAGGGTCAAAATTTGGTGAAGCAGCATCACCAACCTTAGAGCGCATCTGTAGTGTCAACAGCAAATCCGGATAGCCATCATGCGTGGCTATTACTGAACTAGGCAAAGTGCGAATTTCGCGGCCATCGAAAAAAAATGTAACGGTCTCGGGTGTCCAGACCATGCTGTAGATATGGAAGTCGTCACTCAGCATAGTAGAGCGATTATAGTATGGCTCGACATATCGCGCACATTCGGTCAAGCGTGGGGGTGTTGAAGGCGAGCTTCTTTCCTCCCAATCAATAACATTATTCATTAAACCTACACCATCAGTGTCATCAATGATGTCAATTTCTGTCTGGCTTGTCCATAACCAAAATGCTGGCCACGCATTGTGGTTGCTAGGTAGTTTAATACGAGCTTCCCAGGCCCCATATGCCTCTTCTTTGGAATGGCCTTGCCAAGAACCTCCGCTCTTTGAAACAAGCATACCAGAACGGTAGCGCACTATGCGTGTTGAGCCATTTGGGCTAACAATTTTTTCATCGACCGGAGAGCCATTGACATCAAGCCACCGCTTGGCCGTCAGGCAAACAATGCCATTACCACCGGTGGGGTTAGAGATAGTGACTAGCGAAGGGTCATTAAAATCGTACCACTCGCTACCCCAGCCCGAGTGGTCATTAATATTCATACCGTGGCTGGGAGAGGTCCACCACTCACTCGTGTCTAAACCAGTGGGCTGTTTGAAATCATCGCGGTAGACTTCGGCCCAGGTATTACTGTCGAAGTGCAGTTTACATTGGGCATACGACGTAGAAACCATTCCTACAGCTACTAAACTGATAAGTAGCAAGCGAAATACAATTTTGCTCATGTGTGAAAAGAGAAAAAGTGAATGAGTTGGTTTTCTAATGTGTGAACCTGCTAACGTATAGGTCAAACGAAGAACTATTGGCAGAATGAAGGCGATACGATAGCAGCTAATGTACACTATATAATTTTATCAAACCCCAAGTCACCCCAATTTCTATGTCTCCCTGGATTTCCGCGTTTCGCCCCCGCACCCTGCCGCTGGCCCTGGCCAGCATTCTCACGGGCGGCTTCTTGGCCAAAGCCACCGGGCACTTCAACGGCCCGGTAGTGGCGCTGGCGGCCCTCACCACCATCCTGCTTCAGATACTAAGCAACCTCGCCAACGACTACGGCGACTCGCAGAACGGGGCCGACAGCATCCACCGCCAAGGCCCGCTGCGGGCGGTGCAGAGCGGGGCCATCAGCCCGGCCGAGATGAAGCGGGCCATGTGGGGCTTCGGCCTGGCGGCGCTGCTCAGCGGTATTGCCTTGCTGCTGCTGGCGCTGGGGCTGGCCGGGGTGTGGGTGCTGCTGGCGTTTCTGGCATTGGGGCTGGCAGCTATTTGGGCAGCTATTAACTACACGGCAGGCTCGCGGCCGTATGGCTACGCCGGGTTGGGCGACGTGTCGGTGTTCCTGTTTTTTGGGCTGGTGGGCGTGTGCGGCACCTACTTTCTGCAAGCGTATGCGCAAAGCCACGTGTTGGCCCAGGCCCTGCCGCTCACCGTGTTGCTGCCCGCTGCCAGCCTCGGCTGCTTCTCGGCGGCGGTGCTCAACGTCAACAACATCCGCGACATTGTTTCGGATGAGTTGGCCGGCAAAATCACGGTGCCAGTGCGGCTGGGGCCGCGCCACGCCCGCCGCTACCACTGGCTGCTACTGCTGCTGGGCGTAGGCTGCGCCGTGCTTTACGTGGCGCTCACGTACCACTCGCCCTGGCAGTGGCTTTTTCTGCTGAGTTTGCCGCTGTTTGCCTTCAATGGCTACCAGGTGTGGGTGCGCCAGGAGTCGATGCGCCTCGACCCGCTGCTCAAGCAAATGGCCTTGAGCACGCTGGTGTTTACGGTGCTGTTTGGGCTGGGGCAGGTTATCTAATGGGTAAGTCAAGCCAGTGCTTCTACAGCGGTTTACTACAAACCTGGCACCGCTACGCGGCACACTTTATCTCGCAACTTAAATCAACTACTCCATTACCGGATTACCCTTTTTCTTAGCCAATGCGGGCACGGGCACAATCAGGTCGCGTAGCCAGATGGGGCGGGCGGGGGGCGTTTTGGCCAGGCGGGCTTTCCACTCCTCGTCGGTGAGGCGGCCGGGGTTGGTGAACTCGTAGTAGCTGAATATGGCTCCCCGCGCCAGTACGGGGGTGCCGTTGATGTCCACGACTACGTAGAGCACGTCGGCCGCGCCTACTGCCTCTTCCAGCACGTCCTGGTTGAAGGCGTACACGTCGGCCACCAAGCCCAGGTGGCGCTCGCGGTCGGGCAGGGGCTGGAAGTCCTCCATTTTCAGGGTATGCATCGTTATCCGCTCTACCTCGCCGCCGACGTGGACGAGGTCGTTCATTTCCTCGGTGGTTAGCTTTTGGTGGGCTACTTCTTTTTTAGCCAGGCCGTGCAGCTTGGTTATCAGCCGGCGGATGTCTTTGTTAAGGCTGTCGAGGTGAGGCGTGTTGGCGTGCAGGCGGTGCAGCGACTGGTCCTGCATCGCCAGCAAAGCCAGCGAGCGCTCCCAGAAGGGCAGGTTGGGCTCCACGTAGGCCAGGAAATCGGGAGCGGGCGGGCCGCCGCCGCCGCCGCCCATTTCGGCGCCCATCGGCTGCTCGCTGTACAGCAGCAGGTCGTGTTTCAGCTCGGCCCAGCCGCCGAGGGCAGTGCTCAGGTTGCGGCGCTGCCAGGCGGGGGTGCGGGCAAAGTAGGGCGGGTTGGTATCGGGGTTGGGCGCGTTGAGGCCCAACAGCAGCTGCATGGTTTTGGTGTAGAGGTTCTGGTCCCAGCTTTGGTAGCTGGCAAACTGCTTTTGCACCGCCCGCAGCGTATCGGGGTACGCGGGCCAGGCGGTGGCCTCCTTGTACTGCTTGAGCAAAATATCCTGCGCCGTTTGGTTGCCGAACGCCGCGAACGCATCCAGTCCTTTCGGGAAGGGCCGGGGCGGCTCGGCAGTTGGTTTGGGGCGCAGCACGTTGGTCAGGCGCGAGAGTATTTCGGCGTCGAAGGTGTAGCGCCCGGCCGTGAACAGCAGCGTGGGCCGCTCCAGGGCTTCTGTGGCTTTGGCAGTGGCACCCTTGGCCCGGATGTGGTCGGTGCCCAGGGCCACTAGCTGCTGGCGCAGGCGGGCCAGCGTGGCGGGCGCGGCCAGCTGGTCGAGCGACTGCCCGGCGTAGCTGGTTTTGAGCAGTTGGAGCAGGTTGGTGAGCGAGCGGTTGTCCTCGTTGCCCACCAGCACGTCGAGTACATGGGTGAGCATAGCGAAGCCCTGCATACTCTGCGCATTACCTTCCAGCGCCTTGGCCAGGGCCACCGCGTGCAGCAGCCCGGCATCCGAATCCAGGAAAACCGGGGCCGTATTTAGCCACTTCACCGTGCGGAAATAGCGCCGCGTGGTGTCGTTGCGGGTGTACTGGCCCCGAGGCTTCATAGCCCCGTACTGAAACAGCGAGTCTTGCAGAAACACGGAGCCTTTGCCTTCCAGGCCGGGTGCGGCGGCCATGCTGCGTGCTACTTCCGGGCCTACCTGCCCGGCGTAAGCGCCGCCGATGGGGGCCGTGCTGCCCGTGAGCAGGTTGCGGCCGATGGCGTAGTAGGCGGTGGCCCACTCGGCGGCTTCGCGGGCCTGGGGATTCTGGCTGCGGGCGGCCAGCGCCTGGGCCTGGGTGGTGCCCTGGGCTAGCATCTGGCCTACTACGGGGTAGAGGCGCTTTTCCTCCACGTCGTTGAGGATGCCGTTGAGGTACTTGTGCAGCAGCTGCAGCACCAGGTCGGTGGTCACGAAGGTGGGCGTGTAGCTGTATTCGTTCTGGTCGTAGATGTAAAACAGTTGCTCCTCCTGGGTGGGCACGATGGCGAAGTTATTGCGGGCCAGCACCGTGCGCAGGGCGGGCGTCACGGGCTCTTCGCGCTGGTTTACCACGAAGTCGGGCCCAATCATGGGGAAGCCACCCTGGGGCGTTACGCGGTGGGCCAGCAGCACCATTTCCTGCGCGTGGATGCGCTGGGCAAAAGCGGCCTCCTGCTTGTTGAGGGGCACCATAAGCTCTACGGCGGGGGTTAGCTCCTTGCCCTGGTCGTCGTAGGTGCCGCCTTCCCACACCGGCCGGTACCAGGGCTGCTTGTCGAAGTAGGCGCGCACCGTGCTGTTCATAAAGCAGTAGCCGTTGCGGGCGTACAGCTCATTGCGCAGCAGCAGCAGGTCGAGGTACGACTTGCCCGTCAGGAGCTGGTTGTAGTCGAGCGGCGGCGGGCTGGCCTTGTGCTTGCTTTCTACCAAGCCGAAGTCGTTATCAGTTTCGCCGATTTCGTAAAATTCCTTGATGTCGGGCCGTTGGTAGAGCTTGGCTAGCGCCGACTTATCCTCCGTGAGCGTCACTGCCACCAGCTCGCCAAAGCCGTTATCGTGCGTGGTGGCTGAGAATTGCGGCGTGGCGGGCGTGGTCGTGGCAGCATCCGGCCCGGCCGGGGTAGTGGGGTGCGTGCGGTGCCACCAGCTGTAGCCCAGCACGGCCGCTACCAGCGCCAGTACACTCAGCGCTAGAAGTAAGGGTCTGCGGTTCATTCAGGAAGAAAAGAATTGAGTGCAGCAAAGTAAAGTCATTTAGCGAGTAGCCAGTGCTATTTACCAGTTGTTGAGTTGGCGCATGGTAGCTCATCAGCAGGCAAGTCGTGCTAAGTCAACAACCGGCACCTGCTACTGGCTGGCGAGAGCCCTGCCTGCTTAACAAGGTGTGTAAATTATTTTGCGTGACGAATGAGAATAATTTACAAGGCATGTAAATTATTTTGGGAAACGGCTCCGAATAATTTACATGCCTTTTCACCAACGCCTCGGCCAAGTAAAACCACTTGGCATTTGGTGGGATACATGAATGGCTGAATAAAAATTAACGACCAGCCACATAACAGCAGCTTGTTAACTAAACGCCCCATACGCCCCCGCCCGCGACAGCCCGCGCCGCAAAAACCGGTCGAGCACCAGCCCGAAGCCCTGCCAATAGTATTGCGCCAGGCAGTAGCGCCCATTCGGCTCCTGCTCAATGGTGCGCACTACCGTGCGGCTGCCCTGGCGCACTGCTTTGAAATACACGATGCGAAACATGAGCTGCGAGCCGCGCCAGCGGGGCCGCAGCTGCCCGCTGCTGTCGAGGCTGTACACGAACAAGCGCCGCCGCACCGTGGCATCGAGCGGCGTGCGTTTCAGAGGCCCCACCAGCAAGTCGGGCTGCCCATCGTTATCCACGTCGCCCTGCGAGAGCCGGTACACCGGAAACCCCAGCGCCAGGCTCGTTTCCTGGGCTCCGGTGCGGGCCCGTACCTGGTACTGGTGCCAGTGGGGCAGGTAGCGCAGGCGCACGTCAGTGTGGGTTCCAGCCGGGCCATTGAGCACTAAGTGCGGCACCAGGTAGGCGGGCAGCGAGTCGGCGGCCACGGCTGGGGCCGTGGGTTGTACCTGCCAGCCGGTTGCTTCTTCGAGTAGCTGCGTGCTACCATCGGTAGGGCGCAGCCGCTGGGCCAGGACCCGCCGGGCGGCGGCATCGGCGGCCTGCGGCACGGCCCCGGCCAGGCGTAGCGGCCGTAGGTGCGTGGCCGCTACCCAGCCGCGCCGCAGGTCGAAATCGACCTGGGTGGCCAGGGCCGTGGCTGCGCCGCGCTGGTCAAACAGGAAATTACCCAGACTATAGATGATGGGCCGGCCCCGGTAAAACTCCACTGGCTGCACCACATGGGGGTGCGCGCCTACCACGGCCGCCGCGCCCGCGTCTACGAGGTCGTGGGCCTGCTGGCGCTGCTCGGGGCTGGGCTGGGCAGCATACTCGGTGCCCCAGTGCAGGTACACCAGCACGGCCCGCTCAGGGAAAAGCGTTTTATACAGTGCCAGCCGCTCGCAGAGTGCGGCAAAGTCGCGCCCGCACACGCAGCTCTCACCTGCCAAACCCTGCGTCAGGGCGGAGTAAGCAAATACCACCACACTGCTGTCGGGCCCTAGCACTATGGGGTGGCAGCCGGCCAGTGAATCGGGCTGGTAGCCCAGCGCTACCAGCCGGGCCTGCCGCACGGCGCGGGCGGTGCTGCGCAGGCCCGGCAGGTGCTGGTCGAGCGTATGGTTATTGGCCAGCGAAACGTGCGTGAGTCCCAGGCTACGCAGCCAACCGGCCCAGCGCGGGTTTCCCTGAAACACGAAGGCTTTGCTAGCGGGCTGCGCCGTATCGGTAAGCGGGCATTCGAGGTTGCCGACCACGTAGCGGCTGCCGGCCCACAACTGCCGCGTGGTGTGGCGCAGGGCAGCGCTGTCGCGGGCCAGGGCGGTGGGCACGGCGCGGGCCAGCAGGATGTCGCCTACGATGCTGACGCGCAGGGGTGGGGGCGGTTGGGGCGGGCGGCAGGCGGTGAGGGAGGTTAGGAGGAGTATTGCAACGACTCGCCCTCCCCGGCTCACCTCACCCCCCGGCCCCCTCTCCTGCGGAGAGGGGGAACTAGCTCTAGTACTAGAATTAGATTCTAAGGCTAGTTCCTCCTCTCCACGGAAGAGGGGGCTTGCCCCATAGGGGTCCCGTGAGGTGAGCCGTTCGCGCCGAAAGCTAAAAATCCGCATCCAGCCCCAGCCGCTGCTTTATTTCCTGCAGGGCCGGGTACTTTTCGGCCAGGTAAGCAAACTTGTCGTTGGAGGTGTAGAGCTTGCGCCCGGTGGGCGCGGCCGTAGCTACTTCGGTTTGCACCGTGAGGCCGGGGTGGCCGGTGCGGCGGCGCAGCTCGACCGTGAACTCAGCTCGGAAGTCGTTGAACTGCGCCACCTGCACCGGGTTGTCCACGAGGAGGGTGATGACGTGCGCCTCGTTGGCCGTTACCGGGCGGTTGAGCACGGTGTACTCGCTCATGCGCTCCTGGGCGCGGCTCTCATCGGCGAGCTGCTGCCACACCCGTTGCAGCAGCTCCGGCGCAATGGGGGAGAGCGGGCCGGTTTGGGTTTCGAGTTCCTGGTTCCTGGTTTCTGGTTCTTTGGCAGGGGCGGCGGCGGGCGTACCCATGTCGCGCAGGCCGGGCAGGCGGCTGCCAAGGCTGGGCAGCTTTGGCAGCGAGGGGGCCGCGATGGTGCCGGCGGGCACGTCGGTAGGGCGCTGGGTAGGCTCCAGGCCCTGCATACTGGGGCGGCCCGCCTCCACGTGCGGCAGCGTGTCGCGCACCTGGTGGCGCGGTGTCACTGGCTCGGCTACCGTTGCCTCGATGCTGGGCGTGTCGTGCAGCTCGGTTACGCCGTTTTCCACGGGCAGCGGGTCGGGGCCGTCGGCCGGGGCAGGCGCGTGGATTAACGTTGCTGGTTGCTGGTTGCTGGTTGCTGGCTGCCCGTTGTTTGCTGGGCTAGTGGCAGGGGCCAGCGCCGACGTGGCCGGCTCGGCAACCCTTGTGGTGGGCGTTCCGGCCTGGTTTCTAAGTTCTACGCTCTCGGCTCTAAGCTCTCCGTTGGGGCTACTGGTTTTTTTTTTAGCCTCACCAGTTGCGGCGGGGGCTAGGTCGCGCACAAATTGCACGGCTCCGTTCAGATAAGCCAGCTTCATAAGGGCCAGCTCTACGTGCAGGCGCTGGTTTTTGGCTTGCTTGAAGTCGCGGTCACACTGGCTTATCAGGTTCAGGGCCGAGAGCAGAAACGAGAGGGGCGCGGCCTGGGCCTGGCGCACATACTGCTGGCGGATGTTCTCGCTCACTTCCAGCAGCTGCACCGTCACGGGGTCTTTGCACACGAGCAGGCCGCGCAGGTGCTCGGCGGTGCCCACCACGAAGTTGTGCAGGTCGAAGCCCTGCTGCATCACCGCGTCCAGCAGGAGCAGCGCGGTCGAGAGGTTTTCGCCCAGCAGCGCATCTACCAGCCGGAAATAGTAGTCGTAGTCGAGGATGTGCAGATTCTTGACTACTTCTTTATACGTGAGGTTGTTGCCGGCAAATGTTACCTGCTGGTCAAACATGGAGAGCGCATCGCGCAGGCCGCCGTCGGCCTTTTGGGCCAGCAGGTGCAGGGCGTCGTCGTCGGCCGTTACGTGCTCGCTGTTGGCCACGTAGCGCAGGTGCTCCCTGATGTCCTCCACCCGAATGCGGTTGAAGTCGAAAATCTGGCAGCGCGACAGAATGGTGGGAATAATCTTGTGGCGCTCGGTGGTGGCGAGAATGAAAATGGCGTAGCTCGGCGGCTCCTCCAGCGTCTTGAGAAAGGCATTGAAGGCCGCATTCGAGAGCATGTGCACCTCGTCGATGATGTAGATTTTATAGCGCCCCTGCTGCGGCGCGTAGCGCACCTGCTCCACGAGCGAGCGAATATCCTCCACCGAATTGTTAGAGGCCGCATCCAACTCGTGCACGTTAAAAGAGGCGTTTTCCTGAAACGCCACGCACGAGGTACACTGCCCGCAAGCCTCGGTTTCGGCCGTGAGGTTGGTGCAGTTGATGGTTTTGGCCAGGATGCGGGCGCAGGTGGTTTTGCCCACCCCGCGCGGCCCGCAAAACAGAAACGCCTGCGCTAAGTGCTGGCTCTGAATGGCGTTTTGCAGCGTAGTCGTGACGTGCTGCTGCCCCACCACGCTGCGGAATGTGGCCGGACGGTACTTACGGGCCGAAACAACAAAATTTTCCATAGTCGATACGTCGCAAAGATAACTTAGCCGGGTAAGCTGCTGCCGCCCCAGGCTTGAACAACGGCCCGCCCCAAAACATTTGCCCGCCAGGGCGCGTATCTTTGCGCCCTGCTGCCGGTGGTGGTGGGCCTCGTTCTTTATCTTTTGGGGATGACCGGAATTGACAGCTTGCGCAAGTCGCGGGTAAGCGTGCCGGGAGTTGATGGAAGCTCTCCCGCCAAAAAATCTATCAAACAACAACTGGCGACTATTCGTACGCCATGGCTGCCTAGTTCAGAACTAAGCACTGCCATCGTTCCGCTCGGGTAAGTTTTTACACCTGGGAGTTCGGAGCGTCGTAAGTAGAAACTAGCCGCCGAAGAGCTGTGATTCGGCGGCGAAACCCAACTGCAGCTAAGGGAATTTCAAGGGCCTGATGTGCGCCTGGAATTCCTCGAAAATTCAAGCATAGATACGCACGTAGAAAGCACGTTGGCTTCCTTGTCTGGACCAGGGTTCGAATCCCTGCATCTCCACTTAAAATGCCTCTGGATACTTTCCAGGGGCATTTTTGTTTTTATAGATGAAACAGTAGTAAAGCGATGCCGCACACACCACCAAAACCCGCACCTTTCGGAGTTTCACTAACTATGTGGGCTTCTGGGGGAGCCGGACGCAATGAGTGAGCACACTACTCGCCGGCTGTTAGCCGCTTGGCTGCTCGTGCTGGGTGGCGTACTGCTGGTTCAGCACTTAGGTTGGACGCAACTGGCCTACTGGCTGCTGTGGGCAGTGGCCCTGGGCTGCCCCGTAGTAGCAGTGCTGCTGCTGTGGCTCATATGGCTGCGGTTGCGCGAGGTATGGCGGCGAGCGCGGGTACTGTGGCGGGCGTGGCGGTGGCGGCGGAAATGAGCAAGCTTGGTGCTGGAGCTTTTTCACCTTCGCCCTCCGCCAGTAGCTTTGCGCAAAAGAATAGCTGCCACACTAATATATACTCGTCGCTCTCTTTTTGCCAGCAGACAGCGCTGACGCCATCGGCGTCGTTTGTTGTCGATGGCTGGCACCCTATTCTTGGCTGCTGTAGCAGCTTACTGCCTGCTACGATGGTGAAACTTGGTGATACACTCATTCTAGCGCATATAGCTGTCTACCACCCCTCCGGCAACTCTACCCCCACCGCATACCCCTCCAGCAGCTACTTACTTGTCTGCGTGCAACTCGTTTTTGGCGTAAGACCACCAAGCACGCACCCCAACTACGTAACCGCCGACCAGCAGCCAGATGCAAATGCTGGGTAGCAACGTCTCCATCGTCCAAGGCGACTCATGTACTACCCCCACCGCCCACATGGCGAGCAGCCCTAGTAAGCACCAGCCGCAAAAGGCTAGTACTAAGGCATGCACGAGCAGCCAGAGCATTTTGAGGACACGTATCATTCAAGTGGCAAGGTAACCCCCACCGCATACCCCTCCAACGGCCCCACACCATCCAAGCCCCCGAGCACCACCAGCTGCCGCTCCTCGTTAATGCTCACCTTCACAAAGAAGCCCCGGCCCTCATCGGCCAGGTGGTGGAGGTCCACATTACCGTGCCGCTTCCAGTGGTTGGCCACAAAGGTGCTGGACAGCAATTTGCAACTAGTCCTGCTTGAGAGACTTGTTAAACCAAACGTCTAGTCTGGAAACATGCTCACTCCAACTACCTGCTTGCGTAACTCACCGGATGGGTTTACAGTACTATGCCCATGAGTACTACCTACCCGTGGTTGTAGCGCACGGCTTCCGCTTGGTGTAGAAGCGGTAGCATGCGAAAAGCAAGTTTTGCACCCGTGACATAATTATTTATTGCTAAATTTTTCAGCACGTTACTACTTGGTAGGTACGATACTAGACAGCCATTTGCTGGGCACCAATAGTTCAGTTTGACCAAGTACTAACTTGCCAGAAAGCTGGAAGCAGGCAACACCCTAAGGGGGGTTTTGCGTATCAGGGGCAGCTAACAACAATTTTCACTCCTACCTTCACCAGAACAATTTCATGAAAACTTCCCTGATTATCGCCGCTGCTTTCGCCCTGTGTGCTAGCGCTGCTTCGGCCCAAACTACTCCTTCTTCCGGCGGTAATAGCACCGGCACGATGTCGGGCAACACCTCTAATGGGGGCACCATGTCGGGCACTGGCAGCAGCACAACTAGTGGCACGCCCAATATGAACGGCACTACCAACAATGGCAACGGTACGATGAGTGGCGACGGCAGCGGCTCAATGCACGGCAAAGGCTCGATGAGCGGTAAGCACTCGAAAACTACCAAAACCAAAGGCTCGATGAGCGATGGCAGCGGTAAGATGAAGAGCAAAATGTAGTAGCCTCGCGGCGCCTTTTAACGTAAAACAGCCGGCTGGCCTCACTTGGGCCAGCCGGCTGTTTTTTTTATAACCCTTACTACCCGCTATATGAACTACTTATTTGTAGCCACTGCCCTGGCCTTTGCCACCGCCGCGCAGGCCCAGACCGTACCCTTCGACGCTACCGCTCCCCTGAAAGGCGGGGCCCAAAACCAAACCAATGTGCCCGCCCTCAACCCGGGCCTTAACCAAAGTACTATTCAGGGACCATCGCAGGTGCAGCGCACTACCACTAGCTACGACGCCCAGCCCAGCCGCCTGCCCGTGGGCACGGCCCCCATCGCTGGCACGCCCGAGCAGTCGCCCACAGCCCGGCCCGATGTGCGCGAGCAGCCCCTGGCCCCGCAGCAGCACCGTCGGCAGTCTACTGATGTGGTTCCTAACCGCAGTTCTAATTCCAGCAATGTCAACCAGTCGCGCCGCGTGCAGCCTTCTGGCAATGCGCCTGCTTCAAGCGTATCTGGCTCGGGTAATCCTGGTAGTTTCTAGGTAGGTGCCAAAGCCTGGAAAAAGAAAATCGGGTAAGGTAAATACGTTGTTTAGGAAGTTTTCAGGTAGTTTGCCCGGCGCTTTAGTGCTGGGTCAGCTGTCAGCTTGTTACTTGGGCTTTAGCCCCTGTGCCGCTCGGTGCTAGTAAGGGCTAAAGCCTAGTAAACTAGTAAAACACTCTCCTACCCCGGCGCTGAAGCGCTGAGCAAAGTATCCGAAATTTTTTTGAACAACGTATTTAAGGCCCTCACCTCGTGAATTTGGACTAAGCAAACAGCCCCACAAAAACGGCTGGCTTCCGAAAGGGAGGCAGCCGTTTTTGTGGGGCTGAGTTTAGCCAATAGCGAAAGTAGCTATTTATGGCCGATGCAGGTGTTGTACCTTGTCCAAGTCTTGCCTTAGTGCTATCGTTCCTTCAACTGTTGCTGAGCCAGTCGCATTGCCCGGCTCGCTACTTGCATCCGTACTTCGTCGCTCAATTTGGTAAGCTCATACTTGGTTTTTAACTGGTTTACCCGCTCCTCCTGAGTTGCTTCGTGGCGAGACTGTTCCTCTGGTGAGCCAAAAAAATTGAGTAATTCGTCTGCACGCTGGCTATTCTGCTGGTACCCGGCCTTTTCGGCAGATGGCGTATTAGCAACTAAGGCATCGTGCTTATTAAGAAAGTCCTCGTTAGCCTGCACATACGCCTGCATTAACGGGTCTTTCGCTATGCGGGCCGCTAAGTCGTCAGCCAAAACTTGTTGTTTCGCATTCGGTGTCGCAGCCACAGTTAGCCCATTTGAGCTAACTAAGCCTTCTTTCTGTGTCTGGCAAGCCGCTACCAAAACAGAAGCAACTAAGCCAAAGCCTAGTAAGCCATTTTTACTACTGATAAACATAAGCGGGTAGGGTTTAAGCGAAAGCCCCATTGCTTTTACAAGCAAAGATAGAATTGTCTTCCAAGCCGCAAAAATCTATTTTTGGCTAATTTTCGCCTGAAATTCAGCTACTTACCCCGCGTGGTCCAGCAACTCGTGGCCGTGGCGGCGCAGGGTGTCGGCCAGTTTCAGCAGGTCGGGCTTAAGGTCAGCGGGGGCGTGGTGGCTGGCCTGGCTGGTTTGGTCGCCAAGCATATTGAGCGAGTTGCCAATAGCTGTAGCGCTAAGGTTGCCGCTGGTGAGCAGCGACTGCAGGTTGCCGATTTCGCGGGCAATATCCTGTAGCTCAGGCTGGCCGCTTTGCAGAAACTGCTGCTGCCAGGTTTCGGTATTGTCCATCGCCGAGCCGAGGGGCAAGCTGGTGAGGCCGTTTTGCAGCCCCGACAGGGTAGCGTGAAGGAGGTCGTTCATGGGAAAAAATGAGGCGGATAAGGGAAAAATTAGGACATGGGCGATGCTGGCTTGCGGCCGGGACGCGTGGGTTTTTCAGCAGATGCTGCGGGCTTACGGGGCTTGCGGGCCGCGGGCGTACCCGCAGCCGGGCGCGGGCCAAAGATGGGCGGCACGTAGCCAGCCGGCGCTGGAGGTAGCAAACCCAACTCGCGCAGCACTTGGGCACCCCGCACGGCGCTGGCTTCTTTATCCTTTATTTCGAGCATCATGTCCACGTCTAAGCCATCGAGTTCGGCTACGAAGGCGCGGAACAGCTCGGGCACCAGCGTATCGGTGTGCTTGCCCCGGCGCTCACCGGGGGCCTGCGAGCTGTAGTCCATCATCAGCACGCCGTCGCGGGTGGGGTGCCAGGTAGCGGCGGCCAGGCGCAGGGCTTCGCGCATGGGCTCGCCGTGGTTGAGGCACTCGTGGTGGAAGTTGTCGAAGAGGATGGGCACGCCGGTTTCGTCGTGTAGGCTCAGGCACTCGCGCAGGCTGTAGAGGCGGTCGTCGTTTTCGACTACCAGCCGCACTTTCACCGCTTCCGGTAGTAGCGTATGGAAGGTTTCGACCCAGCGGGCCAGCGCCAAGCCCTTGTCGCCATAGGCCCCGCCCGCGTGAATTTGCAGCTTGGCTGTGCTATCCAGCTCCATCAAATCCAGCATCGACCCCTGGTACACCAGCTCGTCAACGCTACGGCGCACAATGTCGGTGCTCGGCGAGTTGAGCACTACAAACTGGTCGGGGTGAAACGAGATGCGCAGGTTATTTGCCCGCACGTAGTCACCAATGGCTCGAAACTCGCTTTTGAACTCCTGCTGCCAGGGGTAGGTATTGATTTCGTGCGAGCCAAACGGCACGATGCCCGACCCCAGCCGGAAAAACTGTAGCCCGTGCGCCACGTTCCATTCCAAAATCTGCTGCACGCAAGCCAAGTTAGCGCACACTGCCGTCACTAGCCGCTCGGGCGAATACGAGGCCAGCCGGAACGTGGTGGCAGCACTACATTCGAGCGTTTCATTCACGCAAGGATACCCTATTTTCATTGGTAGGGCTTACGGGAAATAGCAGCTAGTGGTTAGTTGCAAGTAATGATTGATGTTACGCCGCAGGGGAAGTAGCGCTCAGCTTTAGCTTGGCGCATCGCCGCCCTGTGGCGATGCTCGCGCTGGCAGTCGTTGCACCAACTGGCGCGATGCCGGATTCGCCGCTTTGCGGCGATGCGCCAAGCTAAAGCTGAGCGCTACTTCCCCTGCGGCGTAACGTCAATCATTACTTGCAACTAACCACTACTGGTACCCTCTGTTATCCAGAAACGCCTTATTGTAGTCGGCGCGAGCCTTTCTGGCTTTCTCGGCTGCTTCCTGGGCTTTCAGGGCTTCCACCTTGCGGCGCTGCTTACCCTCACGAGAGAATTGGTCGTAAATCCAATCCACGTTCGAGGTGGCAATATCGGGCTTTTCGGCTTGCGGCGCGGTAGAGTCCACGGCGAAGAGCGGCTTGGGCTTCGGCGCTTTTTTGGGTATTGTCACTACGGGCGGCGGGGGACGCTTGATGTTGCGCAGCGCCCGGTTGATGATGGCGCGGTCGGGGCGGTCGGCTATTACGCGCACCTCGCCGAGCTGCACCGAGTCGCGTACGAGCGCTATCTGCACCACTAGCTGCGAGAGGGTGGTGCCACTCAGGGCCAGCCGGTGCGGCTTGTAGCCCACCGCCCGAAACAGCAGCGTATCGGTGGCCAGCGCCGGGATTAAGAAATTGCCCTCCCCGTCGGCCGACACTCCCAGCCGCGTGCGCTGGATTTGCACGGTAGCCCCCGGGATGGGCTGCCGGGTACTCGCCGCCGTTATGGTGCCGCTTATGCGCACGGTGGGCGCGGGGCGGCCCGCCTGCGCCCAGGCGCTGCCCGCCGCCAGCAACGCGCTTAGCAGCAAGCAACTACGCAGCAAGGCGCGCACGTAAAGGGAGAGGGTCAGCCGCAAATGCACAAGGCTTAAACGCAGAAATGATAGCAAAGCTGCTACGCATAGAAACAAAAAAAGCCTACGCCGTTGCAGACGTAGGCTTTTTATCGACAAACGGGCCGTTTTCGGGCCAGTCAGCTTACATTTTCATTTTTCCGCCGGCACCGTCTTTTACTTTCACCGAGCCATTGGGCTGCACTTTTATCTTCGAGCCGTCCGCCATTTTCGTCTTCGACTTCTCTACGCCCGCGCCGCCGCTCATGTCGCTGCCGCCGCTCGGCGAGGAGCTGCTCATGTCGCTACCCGTTGAAGGCGTCGAGCTGCTCATGTCGCTGCCGGTAGAGGCACCGTTGCTCATCGAGCCGTTATCCGACGACGTATTGCCGCCATCCGACGAAGCCGCGCCCTGCCCGGTCACGTCCATGTTGCCCGACTCGTCATAGTCGGCCATCGACGACTGGTACGACTGATACTGGGTCTTGTCCGTCAGAACACCTTGGAAGTCCTTATCGGTGTCCGTCATGTACTGGCGGCGGGCGGTGCCCATGCCAGTCGTGTCGGCCTTGTACTTTGCCACCATGTCGTCGTAGCGCTTGGCACGCTGGTAGTAAGCCATTTTCAGCTTATCCATCATGGCTTGGTCGGTGATTTTGTTGGCCGAGGCAAACTTCATCGCCATGCGGTCGCCGCGCATATGGTAGGCGGCATCGTCCATGACCGGGGCCGCCGTGGTGGCTGCCGTTGCGGGCGAGTCCTGGGGGGCAGCGGTGGTGGTTTCGCTGGTGGTCTGGGAGCACGAAGACAGCGAGAAGGCAGCAGCGCCCGCGAGCAACAAGAGGGAGTTTTTCATAAGAATGTGAAAGGGTGTTGGAAAAGAAGGGGTTAAACGAAGAAGTCGGTAGCTGGGTTGACTACCAGCTTCTTTGCGAGGCCAAAGCTACTTCAGGCGCGGCGCAGTTCCAGCAGCGTTATCTCGGGCAGAAATCCCACGCGGCCGGGGAAGCCCAGGTAGCCCAGCCCCACGTTCACGTAGAGCCGCTGGCGGCCCTGCTCGTAGAGCCCCGCCCACTGCGGGTATGAGTACTGCACCGGGCTCCACTTGAGGTGCGGCAAATTCACGCCAAACTGCATGCCGTGGGTGTGGCCGCTGAGCGTGAGGTCGATGTCGGGGTAGCCCAGCACCTGCGCCTGCCAGTGCGAGGGGTCGTGCGAGAGCAGCAGCTTAAACGGCGCGTTGCCGCTGGCAGCGTGGGTTTTGGGCAGGTTGCCGTGTTTGGGAAAGTTGGGGTGGCTGCTCCAGTTTTGCACGCCCAGCACGGCCAGTTCGTCGTCGCCGCGCCGGATGGTGTGGCTCTCATCCAGCAGCAGGCGCCAGCCTATTTTGGCGTGGTTTTGCATCAGGCGCTGCAGGTTTTCGCGCTTGGACTCGCGGCTTTCCCACTGCACGTAGTCGCCGTAGTCGTGGTTGCCCAGGATAGAGAAAATCGGCAGCTCCGACTTTATGCCGGCCAAGGCTCCGATGTGCGGTTCTACCTCCGTGGCGCGGTTGTTTACCAGGTCGCCGGTCATCACGATAAGGTCAGCTTTTTGGGCGTTTATCAGAGCCACGGCCCGGCGCATGGGCTCGGTGTCGTCGCCAAAGGAGCCGGTGTGCAAGTCCGAAATCTGCAGAATCTTGAACCCGTCGAAGCTGGCCGGCAGGTTGGGGTAGCGCAGCACCACGCGGCGCACCTGGTAATCGGTTTTGCCCCACACCATGCCCCAGAGCATACTTAGCAGCGGCACGGCCCCCAGCCCCAGCGCCAGCCGGCTGATAAACTGGCTGCGCGAAATGGGCTCGGCGGCAGTATCGGGCGCGCTGCCGAGGCGGCGGGCCACCCAGCGCCCCAGGCGCGTGAGGTCTTCGAGCAGCATCGGTAGCAGCACCAGCAGCTTGGCCGCCAGCAGCACCAGCGGCAGCGACATAAGGTAGCTTTTGGGCACCATGCCGCCCGGCTGGTTGCGGGTGCTGATGGCCCAGAAGCACAGCGCCCACAGCCCCAGCGTGGGCACCCAGTAGCTGATGGTGAAGCCGCGCCGGGCTGCCGCAGTGCTCAGGTTGAGGGCGGTGCGCACAGCTACGTAGCCGTAGAATTCGACCAGGGCCAGCGCTAGAAAAATGCTCGCGGCCAGAAGTTTTTGTTGCATAAGTCAGCAGCCCAAACGGCTGTCGGTAAAAGTAGGTTAGGCTGCCGTAGCGCAGAATTCAGTTACAAAACCACCTCACGTAAACGGCTGGCGCAGCCATTTGCTTTATCTGGCTCGGATAAGGCTACCGTAGGCATCTGAGTAGGCACGGTTTCTTGGCAATTAAACCATATTTACTATAACTTGCCCGGTATTACCGCTCTTGTCTATGGACCCCGCCTCCCAACTCCCTGCTTCCGATGCCGATGATGCGCTTCCCTACGTTGTCCCAGCCAGCTTCAATATCAAGAGTTGGGCAGAAGAGGACCGGCCCCGCGAAAAGCTGATGCAAAAAGGCCGCGCCGCCCTTTCCGACGCCGAGTTAATCGCCATTTTGCTGGGCTCGGGCACTACCAAGCTTACAGCCGTGGATGTGGGCATGCTCATGCTGCAGACTGCGGGCAACGACCTCAACGAGTTGGCCCGCCTCACGCTCAAGCAACTGTGCCGCCACCCCGGCATCGGCCCGGCCAAGGCTATTGCCGTGATAGCCGCCCTGGAATTGGGCCGCCGCCGCAAAGAAAACGGCACGGGCCGGCGCGTCACTATCACCTGCTCGCGCGACATTTACAACCTAGTGCGCCCGCCACTGCAAGACCTGCCCCACGAAGAATTCTGGGTTATCCTGCTCAACCGCGCCAACGTAGTCATGCGCCAGGAAAAGGTGAGCAGCGGCGGCGTGGCCGGCACCGTGGCCGACCCCAAAATGATTTTCAAGCACGCCCTCGACCACTTGGCCAGCAGCATTATCCTCGTCCACAACCACCCCAGCGGCAACCGCCAGCCCAGCGGAGCCGACATTGCTCTCACCAAAAAGCTCAAAGAAGCCGGCAATTTCCTCGACCTGCCCGTACTCGACCACCTCATCTACACCGACAACGGCTACTACAGCTTCGCCGACGAAGGGCTGCTGTGATAGGGTAGTAGC
>JBPBPU010000059.1:0-38550 GCA_050954465.1 Janthinobacterium lividum | reverse complement strand
AGGCAGCGTCATAGCGCGGCCGTTTGGAGGAAGAGGCTTTTTCCATGAGAAGGGGAAATTAGTGCCTAATTCTCTCCTGTCTAGCTATACCACCCCAGTCTGGTCAGGATGCAATTCGCCCAGCAAGGTATTCCGCCTCTCGTATTGCCTGCAATACATAACGCAGTATTGACAGTATTTAACTGTGCGAGGCACGGGCATATTTCTGTATCGTTGATATTTGCATGTTGCCGGTATTTTCGTATTGCAGTGTTGGTTGCGTATCGTATGTTTGCGTAGAATTCTACTCCTCACCTCATGCGCATTCTAACCTTTGCCAACAACAAGGGTGGCGTCGGCAAAACCACCTCCGCGCTCTCCGTTGCCCACCGCCTAGCCGAATTAGGCCATCAGGTGCTCTTTATTGACGCCGACCCCCAGGCCAATGCCAGCACCGCTTCCGGCTTACCGGCCGAGCAGCCGCACCTGGGGTTGGCGCTGGTTGAAGGGGAGGGGGCCCCCACGCTCGCGGGGCTTTGCCACCCGGTAAGCGAACAGTTGAGTATGGTGCGGTCGGCCCGCATCATGGCCCAGCAGGAGAAGGGCTTCGGCAATTCGCCCGACTACCAGTTCTTTTTCCGCCAGCAACTCGACGAGCTGCGCGCACGCTTCGAGTACGTCATCCTCGACACCGCTCCGAACCTGGGGCCGCTTACCGTGTCGGCGCTGGTGGCCAGCGAAGCGGTATTCATCCCGCTGCAACCTAACTTGTTCGGTAGCGAGGGCATGACGGCCCTTATCGAGATGGTAGCCCGCCTCAAGCGCAACTTTAACCCGCAGCTGCGCATCGGGGGCATCTTCTTCACGAAGTACTCGCCCACCTACCGCAAGGCCCTGCACCACCAGTACGCTCGTGACCTGCAGGCCGACCCGGCCCTGGCTTCCCTGATTATGCAGCAGACCATCCGGGAAAATGTATCCCTGGATGAGGCCCAAAGCATGCAGCAACCCATTTACGCCTGGGCACCCACTTCCAATGGAGCCGCTGACTACCGCGGCCTCACCGACGAAATTCTCACCCGTATCGCCTAGCTTCTCTCATGGCCAAGCCTCCAATGACTGGTACCCGCCCCCGAGTGGCAGCGAGTACCGACGACCTCATATACGGGATAGACTCCACCGCCCCAGCAGCACCGATACCCCTCGCGACGCCGACACCTGCAGTGCCCCCCCTGCCGGCCGAGTTGGAACCTGCCCTGGTAAGCCGGGTGGTATTTACCAATCAACTGAAGCCCGACGTGTACCGCGAGCTTCGCCAGTACGAATACTGGGCCCACATGGAGCTGCACGAAGTGCTACACGAGGCCCTGGTAGCCTACCTGGCCGATAAGCCAGAAGCCAAAAAGCCCCTGCCGCCTAAGGTAGCCGACCGCACGCTCAAGCGCCTCGTGCGCAAATCAGCTTAGTAACTTGCTGTCCGTTGGCGCGGCTACCTGGTAGGTTGACCTTGGCAGTGACCCGGCGGTAGGGTAGGAGAGGGGGCTCTAACGAAAACCTTCCTGGGGCTGGTACGCGAGGCAGCTCTTCACGCCCCGTGTGCCTGGATAGAAACCCATACGGCCTGTTTCACTTCTCAACCAGTAAGGTTGTGTGGCGGGTTGAGGTGGAGAGCTGCTATTTCTGGTGCGTTGGTTTCGGTGCTTGCTGGCACTCTTCGTCAGGCGAGTGCCCAACAACCCCTACTGCAAAACCTGCGCGATGTAGGCCGGAAACTGGGTCACGAGGCGCTCATCCCGGGGGTTGAACAAAAAGGGGCGCACGTCGGCGGCCATCGCAGCCATATCCAGGCGTTGGCAGTGCGTCAGCAACTGCTCCCGCAGTTCGGCGGCGGTGCCAATGCCCCGTTTCTGGCGCAGGTAGCCGTAGTCGGGCTGCACCTGCCGGCCCAGCAGAAAAACGGCATCGTAAAAGTCGCGGCCCTTGTTGCGCACCCGGTTGAGGATGGCATAACACTTCTGCGCCAGCAGCAGGGACGGGGGCGTGGTGTAGAGGCGACTAAAGATGTCGAAGCGGTTGAGCAGGAACGACTCGGGTACGAAAGCGTAGTGCTGCGGCTCCGTATCGAGTTGAATCAGAATCTTTTCTTCCCGGTAGCCGCTCAACCCCTCCTGGAATAGCAGCTCCGGAAAACGCACGTGGCAGTGGTAGGCATCTTGGTAGACCAGCTTCATTTCCACCTCGTAGCCTTCGAGTTCCATCCCGCGCACCACAAAATCCGCTAACTCCCCAAACTCGGCCGCCGTAAGCCCGAGTTGTCGAAGTCCAGGTCTTCGGAGAAGCGCTGGTTGCCGTGCACGATGCGCAGGCAGGTGCCCCCAGGAAAAAGAAGCGGTCGGCCAGCAGACTCTCGTAGATGAGCTGCAGGAGCTTGTGCTGCAAGTATTCGCGCAGCATAAACCGGCTGAAGGGACGGAGGGCCGCCGGGTATTGCGCCTGAATCTGGTCGAGGCTAAGCATGGGCTTCGAGGGTGGTGAGCAGCACCCGGATGCGTTGGTTCAGCCGGGCGTGGTGAAAGAGGACCTGGTACGTGGCCAGGCGGCGACGGTTGAGCTGGGCCAGCAGCATCTCCGCGTTGAAGCGCAGGGCCATAAAATCGGCGGCCGTCGCGAGGTGAGGATGCAGGTAACAATAGTCCAGGAGCGCCTTCTCCAGGTTGGCCATGAGTACCGGCCGGCCGGCGGGCCGCAGCACCTCATAGCCAAAATAGAGGGCAGGCTTGAGGCGTTGGTAGCTAAACTCGCCCAAGGGCGTAGCATACGTCTGCGTCTTGCGCGTACTCACCGAAGTTAGGGTATAAACACCTTCGGGAATAAGGCCGTGGTAGGAAAGTGCCGTTTCCAACGACAGGTAGGAGGGCTGGTAGATACGGTTGGCCGTCCACCAGAGCAGGGGCTCGTCGACCAAGGCCTCCGTGAAGCGGTACCAGCGGTTGACTACCCGCTGCAAATAGCCTCGCTCTTGCCACTCCACCAAGCGGCGCGTGTCGAACTGCGGAAAAGAATGACGGATTTTCGGCACGGAAATTACTCCTTGACAGGCAAATTGCGCGCGCAAATCCAGGTAGTTCATTTCTAAAAATTGTTAAAAATAACGCTTTTTAGAAACGAAAATAGGACGGATTAGTTGGAATTTAGTAGTCGCGCCTACCTGCTGGTAGCAGGTGCGCACTAGCACTGCTGGGTGTTGCCGCGCATCGGGTGTCGGGCGCTTGGCCAGCAGTAGGCTGTTTAGTTTCTACCCAGTTGCGTTAAGTCCGGCTAGCAGTAGACGGCTAGACACTGGCACATGCGTTTAGCCCTGCACGGTAGCGGCGGTGGGGCCATAGGCCAGCGCCAGCGCGACAAAGCTGGTGCCGAGCAACTCCGGCAGGGCGGCCGGCGGGGCGGTAGCCAGCGCCCCGGTGGCACCCGCGTAGAGCAGCTGGCCGCCGGGTGTCTGGTCGAGGCAGGTGACAAGCAGGTGGCGCGGCAGGCCAGCACTGTGGCGGGCATCGGCGGCCAAGGCGTGGCGCAGGCTCGGCAGGTGCAGGGGGGCCTGTCGGAAGTGGCCCTGGTAGGCGTGGGACTGGTTGGTTTCGGGCGTGGCGAGGTGCAGGGGCAGCAACTGTTCATGCGGCAGCGGGCCAGCCCCGTGGCGGGTGAGGTAGGCCCGCGACACGTAGTGCAGGTGCGGGGCGTGGCCGGGCAGATGGTCTCGTAACAGGGCCAGCGCGTAGCGGCTAGTGGTGTAGCTGCGCGTCACGTAGGGAAACTGCCCCGCTTCCTGGTCCAGCAAAATACCCTGCGCCCCTTCCAGCACCAGCGGCCGGGTGCCCACGCCCGCCAGCACGGCGGCTGTGTCTACCACTTGCACCGCCCCACCCGCCCGGTGTAGAGCCGCTACCTGCGCGGCCGCCGCCTGGAACTGCTGGTCCGTATGGTCGTGGTCGAAGTCGTCGAAGGCAAACCCGGGCACCTCGCCGGCCAGCTGCGCCCGATAGTGCGCCCGGATGCGGCCCAGCCCGGCCGCCAGCGCGGCCGGGTCGAGCAGCTCGCGCACGGTCAGGCGCAGGGCCGGGTGCTCGTGCCGCGCCACGGTGGCCCCGAAGCCCGCTCCCACGCTGCCGTGCCGGGCCGCGCCACGCGCATCTTCCAGCGCCCGGTTGTAGAGTACGTCGTAGGGCGTGGTGAGGGGGCAGTCGGCAGCGAGCAGCAGTTGCGGGGTAGCGCCCAGCTGGTGCAGGGCAGCCAGCTCAGCCAGGGCCGGACCGGGAGCAAACGGGCAGGTGGCTGCCCACAGCGTAGGCACCCCGGCCAGGGTGCCCGCCCCAAACGAGCTGCACACGTGCCGCCGCCCGCCGGCCTCCGTCACCGTGTGCCCGGCCTGCGCCCCGCCGTTGAAGCGCACGACCAGCGCCGGCTGGTGGCGGCGGCAGAGCCAGTCGGTGGCCAGGCCCTTGCCCTCGTCGCCGTAGCCCAGCCCCAGCACGATATGCGCGGTGGCCATAAAAGTTGCGGGTTGGCTACAGCTTGAATACCCCACTTGAAAAGCCCCCGGCGCGCCCGGTAGTAGCCAAGCCCTGCTGCACCGCGCCCAGCGCGTGCTGCACGGTGCGGGCCGTAGCGGCGTCGAAACCCGCCACGATATCTTGCAGCTGCACGCCATGCACCAGGGCCACGGCCGTGGCAATGGTTTCGGCAATGGCGTTGTAGTCGTCGAGGATGATGAGGCGCTCGCCGAGCAGCTTTTTCCAGTAGCCCAGAATCTGCGGGTTGTTCTGGTAGCTGCCCTCGTTGATGTGGATGTGGAAAACGTGGAACGTGCGCTGCGCCTCTTCCAGCAGCTGCGTGTCGGTGAGGTCGCTGGCTTCGGCATAGCCCAGCAGCCGGCGCAGGGCGTCGGCCCCGAGCACGTCCCAGGCGGCCTCGTCGCCGATGGTGAACAGGAAGCCCTTCTGGCCGCGCTTCTCGAAGCAGTCGCACGAGGTGTGGCGGGCGGCCACGAGCCAGGCCAGCGAGTAGGACTCGCGCTGCTGCCCGCCGCCGTTGCCTTCCAGGTACAGCTCCGTCAGCCACTGGTCCAGCTCGGCCGTGCCGCTTTCAAACTGGCCCACCTGCAGCGGAAAGTTGTCGGAGTGGTGGTCGCCGATGCCGCCGAAGAGCACCTGCGGGTCGGCGATGCCGTGGCCGATGAGCGTGTTCATCAAGGCCCCGAGCTTTTCGCGCACCAGGATTTCCGGGATGCGGCCCATGCTGCCCGTCTCGTCCAGGAACACGGCCACGGCCAGCGACTCGGGGTGCTCGGCCGAGTCGCGGCTTTCGCGGTATTGTAGGCCCGTGGGCAGCATGCGGCTGCCGGCGCGGCCGGCGCGGTTGTTGGCGAACAGGTCGTCGGTGCTGGCCCCGGTACGGGACTTTTTCAAAAACTTGTACGCGTCGTCAGACCATTGAGAGTAGCCCATAGCAGCTAGAGAGTTAACGGGTGGAAAATGGGAACGGGGTAGAGTTTACGCAGCAGCCGGCGGTACTCGTCGAAGGCGGCGTAGGCGTCGTGGTGGGGCGTGAGTAGAAAAGTAAGCAGGCGCTCATCCACAGTGCCGCGCAGACGCACGCCGTGGCCCGAGGTATCGCCCAGCAGGTACACGGCCGTGCGCTGCACCAGCGTCAGGTCGAGGCCGGGCGTGGCGCGCTTGTCGGCGAAGACGGCATCGGGGTACCAGGGCCGGTACTTACCCGAAATAGTAGTGAGCGGCCCGCCGAGCGAGGTGAGGTGGTAACACGAGAGCACCACCAGCCCGTGGGTGTCGGGCGCCAGGGCCAGGGCCTCGGGCACCAGCCCGGCGTGCACCAACCCGCTCTGGTGCAGCCAGGCCGTCAGCTCCAGCAGCCGGCTCAGTACCCAGGCCACGTGCTCGGGCGGTAGCGTAAGGCCGGCCAGCGGCACCACCTGGGCCGGGGGCGTGAGCAGCAGCGCCTCGCCTTCCCAGGCCAGGCTGGTGGGCAAATACCGCCGGAAATGCGCCGAGGCCGGGTCGCGCAAGGCCTGCAGGCGCTGGAAATTGGTGGCCGAGCGGCGCAGCAGGGCCGGGTCGCCCGCGAAGCGCAGGCGCTGGTCGGGCAGCACCTGCAGCGGCCCGGCGTCGTCGGTGGGAGCATCGAGAGCGGCAAGCTGCGCAGCATAGGCGTTGAGGCGCACCACGGCGTCGGCTGCGCCGGGCAGGGCGCACACGTCGGGGTGCAGCAGGCGCACCAGGCGGTGGTACTCGGCGCGATAGCCAGTGCGCGGCAGCATCTGCCCGGCGTGGGTCGAGGCCAGAATACGGGCGATGGTAGCGGCAACATCCATACAGCGCGCAAGGTACTGCCTGATTGCGGCACGGTAGGCCATTGCAGCTCGTTTAGTAGGGCGGCTTCCTGGGATGGGCGCTAGGTAGCAGGTGCCACTGTTGCGGTAACCGGCATCCCGCCCTTCCACTCCGGGTGAGGCAGTGGGGGAGAAGATGAAGCTCCCCATTAGGCCTGGCGTCAGTGAGCCGCTCAGCTAGCAGATAGGTGTTGTCCTGAAGGTACAGCGTGCCCTGCGGCCCTGCTGGCCGTTGGCCAGGGTGGCAACTTTCGGTCGACTTGCTTGCTTTACCGGTGCAGTAACTGGTTGCCGTTGCGCAAGTATCACTCCAGATTGTCCTCGGCTACGCGGGGCGGTCAATAAACAGTAAATCTGTTTCAAAGCCTCTTCTCCCATGTTTGCTCCCGATGCGCCCTGTTTTCAAGCCCCGGCGGGCCGCATCGTGGGCTGGCGCGAGGGGGCCGTGGTGCGGGCCACGGGCATCCGGTACGCCCGCGCCGAGCGGTTTGGCCGGCCGCTGGCCGAGCCGGCAGCTACTACGCCTATCCTGGCCACTGCGCCGGCCCCGGCCTGCCCGCAGCTGGCTGACCCCCTGCTCGACCAGGTGCTGGGCAACCTGCTGGCCCCGCTCACCTACTCGGAAGACTGCCTACGGCTCTCGTTGACGCTGCCCGCCGACTTGCAGCCCACCGAGCGGCTGCCCGTGGTGGTATGGGTGCACGGCGGTTCCTACGTGAGCGGGGCCGGCGACCTGCCCCTCTACGACCCGGCCCGGCTGGTGAGCGAGCAACGGGTGGTGTTTGTGGCGGTTACCTACCGGCTCGGGTTGCTCGGCTTCCTGGGTACTGCCGGCGGCACTCCGCCCAACCTAGGGCTGCTCGACCTGCTGGCGGCCCTTCGCTGGGTGCAGCGCAACGGGGCCGCGTTCGGCGGCGACCCGGCCCTGGTCACGCTGCTGGGCCACTCCTCCGGGGCCGATGCCTGCGCGCAGCTGCTGCTCGTGCCCGAGGCGCGGGGCCTGTTTCGGCGCGTCATCCTGCACAGCGCCCCGCTGGGCCTCACGCGCCACCGCCAGGCCCTGACGCGGGCCCTGCAAGCGGCGGCGGGCCCGCTTTCGCCCACGGCCCCCATCGGCGAGGTGCTGGGCCGCGAGCGGGCCGTGGTACGAGCAGCGCGCTGGTTTGGGCTCAAGGGCGCCATGCCCTTTGGCCCGCAGTACGGCGCGCCGCCCCTGCCGCCCGAGGCCGACGTGGAGGCGGCCTGGGTTGCCGCTGCCCCGCCCGTCGATGTGCTCATCGGCACCACGGCCGAGGAAACCCGCTTTTTTGCCGTCATTTCCCCTCGCTTGAGCCGGCTGGGCCGCCTGCCGCTACTGGGCCGGGTGCTTTTGCGGCTGCTGGTTACGGCTACCTCCCGCCGTATCTACCAGACTCCGGCGCAGGTGTTTGCCCGGCGCCACGCGCGGGGTGGGGGCCGGGCCTACTTGTTTGAGGTAGACTATGCGCCGCCCGGCAGCGCGTTTGGCGCGGCCCACGTCGTGGATTTGCCGCTGCTGCTGGGCACGCCCGAGAGCTGGGCGGCCACGCCCCTGCTCGGCCAGGCCAGCTGGGAAGCGGTGCAGGCGGCTGGCCATCCGGTGCGGCAGCTGTGGGCCGATTTTGCGCGCACTGGGGTGCTACCCGCCCGGCTGGAACTGCCCGGCGTGCTGCGGCTGCGGCAGGTATAGCGCCGCCTGGGGCGCCTCTCGAAAAAGCTGCTATATTGCCGCCGCAACGGCCGCCGGCGCCGGGTGCGTGGTCTGGTGCCAGGTCAAGCGTAGCTTACTCCTCTTTTTTAGAAAAACAGCTGCGCAATAACCTGGTTCACCCCAACCGTAAGTTGGAAAACCGGCCCGCTCGCTGCGGCACCCGGCGACGCCTGCTAAGAGCCGGGCGGGCTACGTTTCTGCTAGTCGGAAACGTGGCCCGTCCGCTGCTTTTGCCCCTCGCCCTCCTGTAGCCTGCCCAATGCCGTGAATGCCAACCTGGTAAAAGTGAGTTTGCGCCAGCAAGCCGTGTACGTGGCGCCCGCCCGCCACGGGGCCCTGCCCGCTGCTACCGCCCTGCTCGTGGCCAACCTGGCCCGGCTGGGTTACGGCGTGGCCGAGCCGCTGCTGCGAGCGCTGGAAGACACTACGCCTACTGAGCAGCAGCGGTTGCTGACGGTGTTTCGGGAGGTGATGGGGGTGCGCAAAAACTGGACTCCGCTGGTCAAAGACTGGGACACGCCCACCGGCGGGCGCCCGCTCGATTACGTGCTTACCTTTTTTGCCAGCGCGTTCCAGGCCCCCGGCACGGCCCTGCCCTGCGGGCACGTCATTCCGGCCCACACGTTTCCGTTGGAGCGCTACAACGGCTGCCCGTTTTGCGGCACGCCGTTTCAGCAGGGCACCATCCGGCATATGGGCCAGGGCAGCAGGCTGAAAGTGCTGGAGCTGTGGACAGAGGCCGATGTCACGGGCTTTCTGCGCGATTTGCTGGCTTCGAAAACGGCGCTCGATGCCACGCAGCTCGACAGCCTCAAGCTGCTGCTGGCCGAGTTGCCGGTGCCCGTGGGCGTGCCCATTGCCATGAAGGAAACCCGCCTGGCCGTGATTGACACCTATGTGCAAGCCAACCGCTGGCAGAAAGCGCAGCCGCTGCTTTCGTCGCCCACCGACGTGCTGCGCTACCTCTGGTACCGCAACACGGGCTTCACGCAACTCCTCGAGCCCGCCACCATCCGGCGGCGGCAGCAGCGCAACGGGGCGCACCACTTCGCTCCGCTCGACCGCAGCGCGCAGGCCAAAGCGCAGGCCACGGCCAGCCTGCAGCTCAAGTACTCGCGCCGCGAGGCCCGCCGGGTGGCCGAGTGGCTCAACGCCCTGCCGCAGCCCCCAGCCGAGCTGTGCGAACTGATGCACCCCAAACGCGGCATGTGGGTGCGATTCATCCGGGCGCTGCGCCTGGCCGAGTACAGTAAGCGGGCGGAGTTTGCCAGACTGCGCGAAACCCTCGACTTATTTCACAGCCAGACCTATGAGGTGTGGCAGGGCCGCGTGAACTTGAAACAGCTTCAATCGGACTGGGGATAAGTATTAATATATTTAGATAATTTTGCAAATGCTTCAATCGGACCGGGGGGGGGAGTTGAAATAGCAGCGGCTCATCAAGCAGCTGCGGGACACATCTGGCTTCAATCGGACCGGGGGGAATTGAAATAAGAACCTGACGAAAAGGGGGTTGTCCCTGAAGGCGCTTCAATCGGACCGGGGGGAATTGAAGTAGCTGGGCACAATTGATAATGGGCGCGGATTGGAACGCTTCAATCGGACCGGATAGAATTAAGATTCGGAAATAGCTACGTTAATTACTAACCAGTTGAGCGCTTTAATCGGACCGTTGCCCTCTGATTGCTGTGCTTTTCACAGCTGCGCTTATCGCTTTAATAACCGCTGCACCGACATCGGAAAGAACAATTTCCCCCTTCTAGTGCGATAGCCCCCCTCATTCAATTCCTGCGCAATCTGCTGCAAGGTATGCCCCTGCGCCTGCAGCAGTCCCCCGAGCCGAGCCGCCTGCTGGTTCTGCTGGTTGGTGCGCGCATTCTCCTGCCGAATGTACCGACTTTTCTCAATAGCCGCCGACGTCAGATTAGCCGGCGTCCCCAGCTGCGCCCCGCGCGCCTTCTTGGCGGCGAGGGCCTCTCTGGTGCGTTTGGAAATCATCTCCCGCTCGTGTTGCGCGATGACAGCAAACAGCCCCACGGTAAGGGTATTGGCATCGGGCATGTCGCAACAGGCAAAGGCCACGCCCGAATCGCGCAAGGCGAAGATGAACCCCGCGTTCCTCGACAATCTATCCAATTTGGCAATCAACAGCGTTGCCCCCACCGCCCGGGCCGCCGCAATCGCCGCGAGCAGTTGCGGCCGCTGGTTTTTCTTCCCACTCTCGATTTCCACGTACTCGGTCAGCAGTTGCGCCGAGTCGGCAACAAAGGCCCGCACCGCCGCTTGCTGGGCTTCGAGGCCGAGGCCGGACTGGCCTTGGCGGGCGGTGCTCACGCGGTAGTAGGGGACGTAGTGGGGGAGGTCGGTAGCCATCGTAGCAGGAGTATCTGGCAAAACTACGGCTCATAACGTTTAGTAAACGCACGTTTATAGAACGTAAAATCACCTACCTTGCCCCCGTTTTGTACTACAGCACCCATTTTGTACCGTGTTTGCCTCGCTACTCCCCGCCCGCACCTACACTCCGTATTATAGAGTCTCCACCCAAAAGCAAAGCAACTCGGGGCTGGGCCTCGAAGCGCAGCAGGCGGCCGTGCGTCAATTCGTGCCTGACCCGGCGCAGCTCGGGCAGGAATTCGTGGAAGTGGAGAGTGGCAAGAAAAACCAACGGCCACAATTGTTGGCGGCCATCGCCGAGGCCCGGCGCACGGGCAGCACCCTGCTCATCGCCAAGCTCGACCGGCTAAGCCGGAACGCGGGCTTCATCTTCGCCCTGCGCGATTCCGGGGTCCAGTTCGTTTGCTGCGATATGCCCGATGCCAATACCCTTACCGTGGGGTTGTTCGCTGTCATTGCGCAGCACGAGCGGGAAATGATTTCCAAACGCACCAAGGACGCGCTCGCCGCCAAGAAAGCGCGGGGGGCACAGCTGGGCAGTCCCCAGAACCTGACGCTGGAGGCCATTGCCCAGGGCCGGGAGGTGATGCAGCGCAACGCCCGCGAGCACCAGGCCAATCGGCAGGCCGCTCAACTGGCCGACCTGCTGCGGGCGAAGGGGCATACGCTGGGGCAAATTGCTGCTAAGCTCAACGACGCGGGCTACCAGACCCGGCGGGGCAAGGAGTTTCAGGCCACCACCGTGCAACGATTGCTACCTCCTGTTGGTAGTACGTTAGCTAGCCCAGCGTAATTTCTTTGCCCGTTCATCCGGTGGCCCTGGTAGCGCCTTCTTCCCATGTCAGACCTAACCCTTACGACCCTAGCCGAGCAGATTACGCAGCTGCACGAACAAACCAGCCGGGCGGCGGCGCGCCAGATAAACTATTGGCTGACGGTGCGCAACTAACTCATTGGCTGGCACATCGCCGAGTAGGAGCAGGGTGGCAGCGACCGAGCCGCCTACGGCGAGCAGCTCCTGCCGGAACTGGCGCGACGGCTGCGGGGTATCCGAGGAGCGTCGGCGCAACAGCTTTACCGCTTTCGGGACTTCTACCGCACGTATCCGGCCATTCTCTCGACAGTGTCGAGAGAATGGCAACGTGCTGGTATCGTGAGGGAACTGCCGCCAGTAGGTGCGAGCGAAACGGTTCTGACGAGTGGGCCAGCGAGCTGGCCAGGTATCGCGCCGGAGATGTTACTAAGCCGGCTGAGCTTTTCCCACTTCTTGGAGTTGCTGCCGCTGGATAACGCGGTGCAGCGGGCGTTTTACGAGGTGCAGGCGGTGAAAAACGGCTGGTCAGTGCGGGAGTTGAAGCGGGCCATCAACTCGGCGCTGTACGAGCGCACGGGGCTATCGACGGATAAGGCGGCGGTGCTGGCCGGGCACGCTGGGGCGCAGCCGCTCGTGGTAGCCGACGTGGTGAAGAATCCCTACGTACTGGAATTCCTGGGCCTGGAAGAGCGAGCCAGTTACAGCGAGAGCGAACTGGAAACGGTCATCGTTGCTCACCTGCAGACGTTTCTGGTGGAACTCGGCCGCGGCTTCTGCTTTGAGGCGCGGCAGAAGCGCATCACCTTCGATAACGAGCACTACTTCATCGATTTATTAGTATTTTACCACCGCATCCTGAAATGCCACGTGCTGGTGGATTTGAAAATTGGCGCGTTCAGTCATGCCGACGCGGGACAGCTGAACGGGTACCTGAATTACTACCGCGAGAACGAGATGACGGCGGGCGACAACCCGCCGGTGGGACTGATACTGTGCGCGCAGAAGAACGACACTTGGTACGCTATGCCACCACCAGCATGGCCGAGCAGTTATTCGTGAGCAAGTATCGGGTGAACCTACCCTCGGAAGAGGCCCTGGTGCGCGAGGAGCAGCAACGGCTGGGTAGTTGAATGGCTATAGCTGGTAAGCAGCCAACAGGGGGGAAGCAGTTCATTGGCTCCCACTTAGAGCAGTTTCCAAGTTGGGGTACACGATATCCACAGTGGTCAAACCAGTTCGGTGCAGGAAATCCGTCCGTATTTCAAGGGGCGCCTGGTGCTACTGGTAGCGCCCCCGGTAGCCGGGGAGGACCTGGTTGTAAGCGCCGGCCGCACGCCGACCTTCAATGGCTGGACCACTAAGCCACTGGTGGATTGGCTCAGAAAGCAGGGCCAGATACTATAATTAATGGTTGTCTGTCTCGTATACCCTCTCACAACCAGGTCTTTGTACGATAGGCCTGACTAGTTTGGAGCTAGGTTCCGAAAGGCACAGTGGCTGTTGCAGAAGTGGGTGATTAGTCAATTGCCGTATCTTGGGGTTCTATGCAGGGCCGTAAACAGTTCACCGATAAAGTCGTCACGCGCTTTCGCTTGTCCGAGCGCGTACCCAAGCACAATCTCTATCGGCGGCTCAACGAGTTGCTGGACTGGGACTTTCTCTACGAGCAAACCCAGGCCCTCTACAGCCATACCGGCCAGCCCTCACTCGACCCGGTCGTCTTTTTCAAGCTCATGCTGGTCAGCCGCTTGGAAAACCTGGTCAGCGACCGTCGCCTGGTCGAGCATTGTAGCCTGCGCCTAGATATTCTTTACTTTTCAAGCACGCTAGTTAAAGCTATGCCCTTCAGGGCAAGACTTTAGTTGCTACTCACCTTCAGGCGCTTTGCAAGCCGCAACAGTCACGTTTAGTTAGTCAT
Organism: Janthinobacterium lividum; assembly: GCA_050954465.1. Classification (GTDB taxonomy): domain Bacteria; phylum Bacteroidota; class Bacteroidia; order Cytophagales; family Hymenobacteraceae; genus Hymenobacter. The sequence goes on along the minus strand of JBPBPU010000059.1, from coordinate 25,310 downwards.
TTTTGAATCAGTTCAACGTCCAGCCAAGTTAGGACTCAGCATTTCATGCTGGCATCGCCCACTTGAGTGGCAGCCTTTCAGTCGGCTTTAGCCGAAGCCGCCGAATTTCATTCGCTTTCAAACCTATGGACTTACAGTCCATAGTCGTTTAGTTTCTGGGCTACGAGGTGGACGAGAACCTGCCGTGGCACTCCACTATCAGCCGCACCCGCCAGCTCTTTCCGACCACCGTCTTCGAGCAGTTGTTTGACCACGTCTTCGCCCAGTGCGTGGCCGCCGGGCTAGTCACCGGCCAGACCCAGGCCGTGGACTCGGCCCCCGTCAAAGCCAACGCTTCGTTAGATAGCTTGTGCGAAAAGCAGCCGGCCGGTGTGCCCGCACCCACGCTGCACGTGGCCGGCGAGCCCGCCGCAGTTCCCCCGCTCGCCCAGCCAGCCACCCTGAGTGCGAGCCCGCCACACCACGTGCGTCGGGTAGCCAGCGCCCACGCCCGCTACCGGCGCAACGCCAGCGGGCCGCTGGGCTCCCGCCGTCCCCAGGCCCAACTGCTGAGCAACAAAACCCACTACAGGCCCACCGACCCTGATGCGCGCATCTCCGTCAAGCCGGGCAAGGCCCGTGCCCTCAATTATCTCTGCAGCATGGCCGTGGACGAAGGCAGCGGTATTATCGGCCACATCCAGGCGGACTTCGCGGACCGACGGGATAGCGAGTTGCTGCCGAGCATCGTTGCCTCGCTCCACCAGCGCCTACTCACCCAGCAAGTGCCCGTCCGGGAGGTGGTCGCCGACACGAACTACTCGAACGGCGTAAACTACGCCCTGCTCGAAGCCCAAGGCATTACCCCCTGGATTCCGGTTTTCGGCAAATACAAGCCCGAGGTTGCGGGTTTTACCTATGATGCCGAGGCAGACTGTTTTACTTGTCCAGCCGGTAAACAACTGCTTTTCAAGCGCTTTGACTCGGACCTGGATGGTCGGCTCAGCAAGCGCTACGCCGCCTCCACCCGCGATTGCCGCCTCTGCGCGCACAAGCCTACCTGCGCCCCCAAGAGCCAGAAGCGGCAACTTGTGCGCACGGCGTATGCCGCCCACTACCGGCGCGCCCTCACGCGCCAGCAAAGCCGCCAGGATAAGTACATGCACCGACTGCGCCAGCGCACGATAGAGCCCGTGTTTGGCAGCTTACTCCACCACTACGGGCTGCGCCGCGTGAACACGCGCGGGCGCAGCAACGCTCACAAAACGATGCTGCTGACAGCTGTCGCCTTCAATCTCAAAAAACTACTCAAGCATCAGCCCAAACAGGTAGTGCGCCTGGCCATTACCCTACCTAGCCCACCGGTTGAGCGGCGGTTTTTGCCCTTCTGGCTGAGGCGTCACAGCTGGCAGTAGCAGTTTAAGAACCAGAAAAGAGGGAGGGACGGGAGTTCTGCAACAGCCACTGTACCTTTCGGAACCTGGTGTGGCCTACTTCTGTCCAAATTTAGTCGACTACCTCCCTAAACATCGCGCTGTCACGACTGCCTGCCAGGACTACATTGCTGGGCTAGCTTTTTTCCCAGCTTCGTGCCACTATTGAGCCACTGTTTTAGCGCGCAGCTTCCGGCTGGCAGCTAGCGTTGTCATTCGCTTGAAAAGAGGAGCACCAAACCTAAAAAGAGCGTTGGCCACTAGTCAATGCCCCTTTTATGTTATTATAATAATATATAAATTCTATGCAATGGGGCTATCGACCAACCGTTCGCTACCTAGGCTTTGCGGCGCAGCTTGCATAGGGCCAGGCCAATACCTGCAGCTAGCAGCAGCGAGGCCCCGCCATTAAGGGGCACGGTAGTAGCCTGGGGGGCGGGCGGGCCGCCGGTAGTGCCGCCGTTGCCGGGCAGGCCCTGGGCATGGGCAGCCAGGCGGCCGGCTGCCAGCAGGCTCACTAGCAGGGCCGCCCGAAGAAAAAATATACTGGAAAGCTAGCGCATCGTGGTTGGAAAGAAAAAGCAAGCGAATAAAAAAACCGGCCGGGCCACTCAGGCGGCAACCCAGCCGATAGTGCCTAGCGCGTGAGCGTGAGGCGTTGGGTAGGCAGGGTGCCGAGTACCTGGCCCTGGGCATCACGGGCGGTGAGGCGCAGCAGGTAGAGGCTGCTGGCCAGCCCGTCAGTAGCCACGCGCTGGCGGGCGCTGCCAGCCTGGGCGGGCAGGGCGTAGCGGCCCACGGCGCGACCGAGCACATCGAGCACTTCCACTTGCAGGCTAGCCACGGTGTCGGGCAGGCCTGTCACGCTCAGCACGGTGGCGCTGGTGGCGGGGTTGGGGTAGAGGCTGGCTTGCGCCTGGGCCAACTCGGTGCCCGGCAGCGCGGCCAGCGCGGCGCTGGTGCGAAACACGAGCGAAAAACGGCCCGCATACGGCGCACTCGCCGCCACCTGGAAGGCGTGGCTGGGCGTAGTAGCCAGGTCGGTGAGGGTGCCGAGCAGCGCATCGCGCAGCTGCACCTGGGTGCCGCCGGCCAGGGTGGCGAAGTTGAGCAGCTCGGTGGCCGTGAGGGTGTACGTGCCGGCCGGCAAGCTTATCCACAACGGAATCTCGGTGAGCGTGGCCGCCAAGAGCGGCGAGCGGGCATCAATGCTCAGGCCCACGGGGCTGGGGCCGGGTGTGACGGAGCCGAGGTAGTAGCCGCTGGGGTTCTGAAGCTTGTAGGCGTCGTATTTGCCGTCAAAGCCGTCGGTGGCCCCCTGCTCGAAGTAGACAAACGTCTCGTCCTGGGCGGTGGCGATGGTGGCAGGCTGGCTACCCAGGCCCAGGCTCAGGCGCAGCAGGGGGCGCGTTTCGCCTTGGCGCTGGAAATTGGGCTGGCTGGCGTAGTCCGTTACCCGGTTGGCGTTGGTGAGGGCGATACTGCCCGTAGTGCCGGGGGTGGTGGTATGCACGAAAAACGCCTGGCTGCTGGCGATGAGGCCCGTACCCGCGCCCACCCCGTTGGTGAAGGGGGTGTAGCGCCCGGCGTAGGCGCTCGTGCTCTGAAACACGTAGGCCGCCGCATCTACGCCGCTGAGCTGGCCTGCCGCCACCGTGCCCCAGGCCAGGGGCGCGGGGTAGGGGTTACCCACCAGCGCCCAGCCCGCCGAGGCTACGCCCGCCGTGCCGGCGGCGGCGTAGGTGAGCCCGCCGATGGTCTGGTTTCCTGTGTTGAAGGTGCCGGTGAACTGCACCTTCTCGCCGTTGCCAATCTGCACGGCGTAGCCCCGGCCCACGGCCAGGGCTGTGCCCGTGCTGGCGGGGGACTGGTAGCCCTTGTCGAAGTCGGAGAAGCTCGTGGCCGGGGAGGTAGCGATTTTGCTCTCGTCGTAGCTGAACACGTTGGGGTAAGTGGCCAACGTGAGCAGGTTGGGATTGGCCGTGTTGTAGGCCGGGTTCACCTGGGCCGTGAACGAGCCCCCGTAGGCGCTCGTGCTGAAGCCGCCCACCGTGGCCCCGCTCACGGGCGGGCTGTAGTGGCGGTAGCCGCTGAGGCCGGGGTTGCCGCTGGCATCAATGTAGCGCTGCATGGTGCCGGTAGCACCTTGCACCACGCCCGTGCCGGAGTTTACGACCAGGGCCGTACCCGCGTTGGAGCTAAGTAAGGTCAGCGCCTGGCCGTTCAGCACGAGGTTGCCACTGCCGCCTACCGTCACTATCTTGAGCACGGCCACGGGCTGGCTCAGGGTCACGTTGCTGGGGTTGGTGGTGCTCAGGTTCAGCACCTGGCTGGGTACGGCATCGCCCGTTACCTGGGCCTGGCTACCATCATAGAGGTAGCTGGCATAGATAGAGTAGCTGCGGGTGCCCGTAGTCTGGATGGTGCCGGTGCCGGGGACATTGCTGAGGCCGGCCGCATCGCAGATGCTGAGCGTAGACCCGGAAACAAGCAGGAAGTTGGCCGTGCCGGTCAGCGGCAGACAGTTGGTGAGCAAGGTGCCGGCCACCGTCACGGTGCCGCTGGCGGAAGTCGGGCCGCTGAGCTGGCCTACGCCCGAACCGGTGATGGTGATGTCTTGGTAAGCGCCGGCCACGATGCTGACCGGGTTCGCCACCGTACCGGTGCTGATGTTGAGGTTCGTGATAACGGTGAAGTATTGGCTCATCGGCGTGGTGAAGGTGCCGCCGAGCGCGGTGACGGACACCGAGCCGGTGGTGGCCCCGACGGGTACGGCCACCGTCAGGCTGGTGGGCGTGTTGCTGATGATAACGGTCTGCACTACTCCGTTGAAGCTCACGCTCGTAGCCCCGCCCAGGCCCGTGCCCGTGATGGTAACGATGCCCCCCACGGGGCCGCTGGCGGGGGCAAAGCTGGTAATGATGGGGACGGCTGTCTGATTGAGGCGCACGCTGACGGCGTTGATGTTGTAGTTGGCCGTGAGCAGGTCCAGGTCGCCGTCGCCGTCCACGTCGCCCAGGGTGATGCCGCGCGGGCTCAGGCCCACACTCACCTCGGCGTTGGCGGCCGGGGCGGTGAAGGTGCCCGCCCCGTCGTTGAGGCGCACGTTGACCGTGCCCCCGCCCAGGCTCGCGGGGGCCAGGTTGGTGGTGAGCAGGTCCAGGTCGCCGTCCACGTCGCCGAGCACCACGTTGCGCGGGTTGGTGCCCATGGGCAGCTCGGGGGTGGCGGCCGGGGCCGTGAAGCTGCCCGTGCCGCCGGGGGCGGCGGCCGTGAACTGGTAGACGTAGGGCACGGCCGCTGCTCCGCTGATGCTGAGCACCGAGGCCGGCACGCTCACGCTCACCGTCTCGCCGGGCCGGAAGGCGGCGCTGGCCGCGCCGGGGGCGGTAGGGGTGAGCGTGACGGTGCTGGCGGCCGTGGCGACGGTGGCCGTGCGCCGGCCCCGGTACTGGGCGCTGAAGACGCGGATGGTGGAGGCTGAGGCGGCGGCGATAGGCCCACCCGCACCGGGCTCGTGCGCGGGGCGGCCAGCGCCTGCGCCCCCGGCACCAAACTCGCCCGCACCACGGTGGGTGCCTGGGCCTGGCTGCCACCAGGCAGGGCCAGCAGCCCGGCTAACAGCCCAGGCAGCAGAAGGTAAGTGTTGTTCATACGTTTAAAGAATTAGAAAGCAAGGCAATAGTGGAGCGTGTGTAAGTCTACTTCTTACCTCCCGTCAGAGGGGCATTCCTGCTAGGTTCCGCCGCCCAGCGAGGACTTCTACCAGCGGAAAGAAGACGGAAGCTGCCGGCACGACACGTAGGGGGCAGGGAAAGCGGATGCATATTGTACCGTAGCGCGCAGCAAAGTTCTCCGTGGCCTTCACGCGGCGGTATCACATCATCATGTAATTTTTGCCGCCAGTCACCGCCCGTAGCGGTGGCGCGTAAGCAAGCGCTGAGGGGCAAAACCGGGCGCTGGGTGCCGGTAAAGCAGTCCCGCTCACCGTTAGCACGAAGCCCCGGCATCCTTCGCCCACATTTTTGGTGCTAGGGTAAGGGAAACAGGGGTCTTCCTTAGGTTGAAGAGAAGTGGGGAAATTAAAAGCAAGCAGCCGGATGCAGTTGGTCCGAGCACCAGGCCCACGGCCACCAGCGCTAGCAGGCCGGCCTTGCCAGCCAACTACCGCCAGAGCCGGGGGGCGTGGCAGGGGTGCTTCAACAAGAAAAGCCCGGCGGCCGGCCGGGCGTAAGCGCATGGATGGCCTTGGTTAAAAGTTTGGTCCAAAAGTCACATTTGCCAATCCCTAAACATTGCCCCGCAAACACTATCGGTTTCCATAATACTAGACCATTGGACTGGCTCAGAAATCACTGTTCAATTACAATGAGGCTGGTTTTTTGTAACTATAGTGATGCTTTGTTTCAGCCATTTACCAGCTGGCACTACCTCGCTTAACACTAGGCTCCGTATGGCGTGTCTTTTTAATACCTATAGGACTTACGCACTCGGTCAGTTGGGGCAGCTGCGAAGCGGTAACATGTTGTTATTTGTCAGGCACTTAATGGATTTTTAGAGCTGCGAAGCTGCAGCACTTTTGCCCGAACGACAGGTTCCGTAGCTTCGCAGATATACGATGTTTTTCAAGCATCTACTACCAACATATCGCCGCTTCGCGACTGCTCCAACGGACCGAGTGCGTAAGTCCTAACCTGTTAACTCTCAAATTGTCCGTTCCGGTTAACCTACCCTAGGCGAGCTTCGACACTGGCTTTAGCGTGGGCTGACCATACGGAGAAAATGGCGGCTAACCTGAATGCTCGGTCCAAGAAGTTTCTTCGAATAAAAATCACATGATGATGTGAGGAAACCACCCAGTCAGGCCCGGTACTTTTGCGCTTATGAGTACCCTGGCCCTTGCCCTGATTGAAGACCAACCCGCTATCCGCGAGGTGCTCACCAAATACCTCTGCGCCCAGCCGGAGTTCGATTGTGTGCTCATTGCCAACTCGGTGGAGGACTTTCTGGCCCGGCTGGCAACTGCCCCCCGCCCGCCCGCGCTGGTGCTCAGCGACATTGGCTTGCCCGGCCTCACCGGCATCGAGAGCCTGCCGCTGGTGCGGGCGCGCCTGCCCGAGGCGAGCATCGTGATGCTGAGCGTGTATACCGATGCCGAACGCGTGTTTGAGGCCCTGTGCGTGGGGGCCGTGGGGTATATCCTCAAAAACACGGCGTTGCCCGTGCTTAAACAAAATATTCTGCAGGCGGCAGCGGGTGGCTCGCCCATGTCGCCGGCTGTGGCGCGGCACGTGGTGCGGGCCTTCCAGGCGGCCCCACCCGTGCGCAGCAGCCCCGGCCCGGCCCTGGAGCCGCTTACTGCCCGCGAGGCCGAAATACTGCGGGCGCTGGAAGACGGCCTCAGCTACCAGCGTATTGCCGAGCGGCTCTACATCAGCCTCAACACCGTGCGCAGCCACGTCAAGAACGTGTATGCCAAGCTCCACGTGAAGTCGCAGGCCGAGCTGTTGCTGCGGGGGCGGCGAGCCGGGTAGCCGCGCAGCAGCAACAGTTCGGCCTGCCGGGCATTCTGTTCGGCGGCCTGCTCCCTGTTGGTTTCTTGGCTGGCCCTACCGAAAGCTGGCTGCCCAAAAAGCCCCCGCCGCCACTTGGGCAACGGGGGCTTTTTGGTTACCGACTGTTTCTACTCCACCGCCAAGCGCAAGGCTGGAGCCGCGCCGCTACGCACCAGGTAGATGCCGCCTGGCAAGCTCGCGGGCAACTCCAACAAGGCCTGGCCCGCCGCGTCGGCCTGGGTGGTGAGCACGAGCTGCCCCACCACATCATAGACCTGCACCCGCGCCCCGGCCACTGCCCCGCGCAGCGTGGCCGTGCGATGGGCGGGGTTGGGGTAGAGCGTGAGGCTTGGGGCTGCCAGCGCTACCACCCGCACGGGCGAGTAGGCGGCCGTGCCGTCCTGGTCTACCTGCCGCAGGCGGTAGTAGAGCACCGTGGCCCCGGCTGGCAGGTGGCCGTCGAGCAAAGCGTAGTCGGTGGGCGTGAGCTTGTTGCCCTGGGCCGCCACGCGGCCAATTTCCGCAAACGCTGTGCCGTCCAGGCTGCGCTCGACCTCGAAGCGGGCGCTGTTGACTTCGCTGGCCGTGCGCCAGGCCAGGGCCACGGTGCTGCCTTGGGCCTGAGCCGTGAAGCTTACCAGTTCTACGGGTAGCGGCTGGCTGCTGCCCGTGAGGTAGAACTCCGAGAAGTGGTCGGCCACGCTGGCCTGGGCCACAAACCAGGGCACCCCACCGCCGGGCGTGCTGGCGGGGGCAGCCACAATGCGGCTATCGCCAGTGGCGCTATTGTTGGACAGGGCGCAGTCCTCGTTGGGGCCGCTGTATTGGCTGGCGTTCAGCCCGGCCAGCGTCACGCTGGCATCGGCCGCTTGTAGGCGGCTAAACTCCGTGTTCAGGCCGTAGAAGCGCACCTGCACCGTGTGGCCCGCGAAGGAGCCGCCGCTGGCCGTGAGGTGGAAGTTGCGGTCGAGGTAGTAGCGGCCCCGCTGGTCCTGGCGCACGGCGCTGGCGGGGTCGGCCCGCAGCACGTCGGCGCTGAAGCTGCCCAGATTGGCCCCGGTGTAGCTATACGCCAGCACCACCTGCCCGCCGCTGCTGAGCAGGTAGTGCCACGCCCCGTCGGCCACGGTGGCCGTGGCGGGCACGGCGGCCGTGCAGGCACCCACCGTGCTGCCATCGTACACGGTTAGCGGGGTGAAGGATAGGCCGGGGCTACTGGTGCCATTGGCGGTGCTCACCGTCACGGCGGCGCCCGCATAGGCCCCGGCCGGCACCACCACCGTGAGCGAGGTGGGCGAGGTGTAGCTGACGCTGGCGGCAACTCCGCCGAAGCTCACGGTGCTGGCACTGGTAAAACCCGTGCCGGTAAGCACCACCGGCAGGCCCGGCAGCTCGGCGGCCGGGCTGATGGCGGTGAGCGTGGGGGCCGGCGGCTGGTTGAGGCGCACGCTCACCGAGCCGGTGCTGAAATTATTGGCCGCCAGCACATCCAGGTCGCCGTCGTTATCCACATCGGCCAGGGCCAGGGCCGCCGGGCTGCGGCCTGTGGCCACGGTGGCCAGCAGCGTAAAGCTGCCCGTGGCGCTGCCCAGCAGCACGCTCACCGTGCCGGCCGTGGCCGTGTTCACGGTCAGCACGTCGGGGTAGCCGTCGGCATTCACGTCGCCCACGGCCAGGCCCTGGGGGTTGGTGCCCACGGCCGGGTCGGAGCCGCTGCCGAAGGTGCCGCTGCCGTTGTTGAGGCGCACGCTCACCGTGGCGCTGCCGCTGCTGGCTGCCAGCACATCCAGGTCGCCGTCGCCGTCTACGTCGGCCAGGGCCAGGCCGCTGGGGCTGCTGCCCACGGCTAACTCGGCATTGGCGGCGGGGGCCACGAAGGTGCCGGTGCCATCGTTGAGGCGCACCGACACGGTGCCCGCGCCAGTATTGGCCGTGAGCAGGTCCAGGTCGCCGTCGCCGTCTACATCGCCTAGCGCCACGCCAGCGGGGTAGAGGCCCACGGCCACGGTAGCGCCGCTGGCCGGGGGCGCGAAGCTGCCCGTGCCATCGCCCAGTAGCACGCTCGCCGTGCTGCCGCTGTAGTTGGCGGCCACTAGGTCGAGGCTGCCGTCGCCGTTCACGTCGCCTACGGCCAGGCTCTGGGGGTTGGCGCCCACGGCTGGGTCGGAGCCGCCGCCGAAGGTGCCGCTGCCGTTGTTGAGGCGCACGCTCACCGTGCCGCTGGTGTTGAGGTTGGCCGTGAGCAGGTCCAGGTCGCCGTCGCCATCTACGTCGGCCAGGGTTACGGCGCGGGGGTAGCTGCCCACGGCTACCGTAGCACCGGCGGCGGGCACCGCGAAGCTGCCCGCGCCGGTGCCCAGGCGCACGCTCACCGTGCCGGGGCTAGTGGCATTGGCCGTCAGCAAGTCGGGCAGGCCGTCGCCATCCACGTCGCCCACGGCCACGCTGATGGGGTTGCTGCCTGTGCCCACGTTGGCCGCCGCCACGAAGTTGCCCTGGCCCGTGCCGCCAGTGGCCGTGGTAAACTGGTAGACGTAGGGCCGGGCTGGAGCCCCGGTTGTGCCCTGCACCGTGGCAGTCACACTCACCTGCACTGTCTCGCCGGGCCGGAAGCTGGCTGCGCCGCTGGCCGCCGTGGGCGTGAGCGTGACGGTGTTGCCACTCACGGCGGCCGTGGCCGTGCGCCGCCCCCGGTACTGCGCACTGAATACCCGCACGTTACTGGCCGTGCTGGCTTGGATGGGCTGCGAGAACGTCACGCCGACTGTCGTGCCCACCGGGGCTGTGCGGGCGTTGGCGGCGGGTGCCAGGGCGGTTACCAGCAGCAGCGGCTGGTTGAGGCGCACGCTCACCGAGTTGCCGTAGAAGTTGGCCGTGAGCAGGTCCAGGTCGCCGTCGCCGTCCACATCGCCCACCGCCACGCCGAGGGGGTAGCTGCCCACGGCCGGGTCGGAGCCCCCGCCGAAGGTGCCGCTGCCGTTGTTGAGGCGCACGCTCACCGTATTGCTGCCCTGGTTGGCCGTGAGCAGGTCCAGGTTGCCGTCGCCGTCCACATCACCTAGCGTAACGCTGGTGGGGTAGCTGCCCACGGCCGGGTCGGAGCCGCCGCCGAAGGTGCCGCTGCCGTTGTTGAGGCGCACGCTCACCGTGCCGGCGCTGTTGTTGGCCGTGAGTAGGTCCAGGTCGCCGTCGCCGTCTACATCGCCTACCGCCACGCTGGCGGGGTTGCTGCCCACGGTCGGGTCGGTGCCGCCGCTGAAGATGCCCAGGCCGTTGTTGAGGCGCACGCTCACCGTGCCCGCGCTGGCATTGGCCGTGAGCAGGTCCAGGTCGCCGTCGCCATCCACGTCCCCTACTGCCACACTGGCGGGGTAGCTACCCATTGCCACCTCGCTGCCGCCGCCGAACGCGCCGCTGCCGTTGTTGAGCCGGACGCTTACCGTGTTGCTGTCGTAGTTAGCCGTGAGCAGGTCCAGGTCGCCGTCGCCGTCCATGTCGCCCAGCGCCACGCCGTAGGGGCTGTTGCCTACGCCCACGTTGGAGCCGCCGCCAAACACCCCGCTGCCGTTGTTGAGCCGCACGCTCACGGTGCCGTTGCTGCTGGCCGCCAGCATATCCAGGTCGCCGTCGCCGTCCACGTCGCCCACCGCCACGCTGTAGGGATGGCTACTCACGGCCACGTCGGAGCCGCCCCCAAATACCCCACTGCCGTTGTTGAGGCGCACGCTCACCGTGGTGCCGTTGCTGTTCGCCGTGAGCACATCCAGGCTGCCGTCGCCGTCTACGTCGCCCACCGCCACGCTGTAGGGGCGGCTGCCCACGGCCGGGTCCGAGCCGGAATTAAACACCCCGCTGCCGGCCCGGCTCACGGCCGTGGTGAACTGGTACACGTAGGAGGCCGCCGCCAGGCCCGCCGCGCTCTGCACCGTGGCCGGCACCGTCACCTGTACCGTTTCGCCGGGCCGGAAGGCCACCGGGCCGCTGGCCGCCGTGGGCGTGAGCGTAACCGTGCTGCCGCTGACGGCAGCCGTAGCCGTGCGCCGGCCCCGGTACTGCGCACTGAATACCCTGATGTTGCCGGCCGTGCTGCCATCGACGGGCTGCGAGAAAGTTACGCCCACGCTCGTGCCCGTCGGGGCCGTGCGGGCGTTGGCGGCCGGGGCCAGGGCGGTTACCAGCAGCGGGGGCTGATTGAGGCGCACACTCACCGTGCCGCTGCTGGTATTATTAGCCGTGAGCAGGTCCAGGTCGCCGTCGCCGTCCACGTCGCCCAGCGCCACGCCGTAGGGGCTGCTACCCACGGCCGGGTTGCTGCCCCCGCCAAACGTACCCGCGCCGTTGTTGAGGCGCACGCTCACAGTGGCATCGCTGTAATTGTTGGCCACCAGGTCCAGGTCGCCGTCGCCGTCCACGTCGCCCAGCGCCACGCCCAGCGGGCGGTTGCCCACGGTCACTTCCGCGCCGCCCGCAAATACGCCGCTGCCGCTGTTGAGGCGCACGCTCACCGTGTTGCTGCCAGGGCTACTGTTGGCCGTAAGTAAGTCCAGGTCACCGTCGCCGTCCACGTCGCCCAGCGCCAGGGCGTTGGGGCCGCTGCCCACGGCCACGTTGGGGCCGCCGCCAAAGCTACCGCTGCCGTTGTTGAGTTGCACGCTCACTGTATTGTCGCTCTGGTTGGCTGCCACAAAGTCCAGGTCGCCGTCGCCGTCCACGTCGCCCAGCGCCACGCTCACTGGGCCGTTGCCCACGGCTATATCCTGTACGCCACTAAACGTGCCCCCGCCGTTGTTGAGGCGCACGCTCACCGTGCCGGCGCTGTTGTTGGCCGTGAGCAGGTCCAGGTCGCCGTCGCCGTCCACATCGCCCACGGCCAGCCCCAGCGGGCCGCCGCCCACGGCCACGCTGCCGCCGCTGCCGAAGCTGCCACTGCCGGTGCCCAGAAGTACGGTCACCGTGTTGCCGTAGTAGCTGGCCGTGAGCAAATCCAGGTTGCCGTCGCCGTTCACGTCGGCCAGCACCAGCCCCGCGCCGCCCCCGGCCAGGCTGGTGCTGCCGCCGAAGGTGCCTGCGCCGCCATTCAGGCGCACGCTCACCGTGCCGCTGCCCTGGCTGGCCGTCACTACATCCAGGTTGCCGTCGTTATCCACGTCGCCCACGGCCACGCTGGTGGGGCTGCTGCCCACCGTGGGGTCGGAGCCGGGACTGAACACGCCGCTGCCGATACGGCTTACGGCCGTGATGAACTGGTACACGTAGGGCTGGGCGGCTGCCCCGCCCGTGCTCTGCACCGTGGCCGGCACGCTCACCTGCACCGTTTCGCCGGGCCGAAACGCGGCCGAGCCGCTGGCCGCCGTGGGCATGAGCGTGACGGTGCCACCACTCACGGTGGCCATGGCCGTGCGCCGTCCCCGGTACTGGGCACTGAATACCCGGATGGTACCGGCCGTGGCAGCGCTGATGTTTTGCGAGAAGGTCACGCCCACCGGGGTGCCCACCGGGGCCTGGCGGGCGTTGGCGGTGGGACTAAGGCCCGTGACTACCGGCGCGAACTGGTTGAGCCGGACGCTCACCGTGTTGCTGCTGTTGCTGGCCGCGAGCAGGTCGAGGTCGCCGTCGCCGTCCACGTCGCCCACCGTCACACTTACGGGAGCGCTGCCCGCCGCCGGGTCGGAGCCACCACCGAAGGTGCCATTGCCGTTGTTGAGCCGGACGCTCACCGTATTGCTGCCGCTGTTGGCCGCGAGTATATCCAGGTCACCATCACCGTCCAAATCCCCCACGGCCACGCTAGTGGGGTAGCTGCCCGCCGTCGGGTTTGAGTTGCCGCTAAATACACCGCTGCCGTTGTTGAGGCGCACGCTTACCGTGCCGGTGCTAGTATAGTTGGCCGTGAGGATATCCAGGTCGCCGTCGCCGTCCACGTCGCCCACCGCCACGCTAATGGGACCACTGCCCACGGCCACGTCGGAGCCGCCGCTAAACGTGCCACTGCCGTTGTTGAGCCGGACGCTCACGGCGTTACTGCCGCTGTTGGCCGTGAGGATATCCAGGTCGCCGTCGCCGTCCACGTCGCCCACCGCCACGCTCTGGGGACCACTGCCCACGGCCACGTCGGAGCCGCCGCTGAACACGCCGCCGTTGTTGAGGCGTACGCTCACTGTATTGTCGTTATAGTTGGCCGCGAGCAGGTCGAGGTCGCCGTCACCGTCCACATCGCCCACCGCCACGCTGCTGGTGCCGCTGCCCACGGCTGGGTCCGAGCCGCCGCTAAAGGTGCCGCTGCCGTTGTTGAGGCGCACGCTCACCGTGTTGCTATTGGACGTGAGCACATCCAAGTCGCCGTCGCCATCCACGTCGCCCACCGCCAGGACGTTGGGGCCGCTGCCCACGGTCACCTCCGCGCCGCCCGCGAATACGCCGCTGCCGTTGTTGAGGCGCACGCTCACCGTATTGCTGCTGATGTTGGCCGTGAGCAGGTCCAGGTCACCGTCGCCATCCACGTCGCCCACCGCCACGCTAATAGGGATGCTGCCCACTGTAGCGCCTGTACCACCCCTGAAGGTGCCGCCACCCGCCTGGCTCACGGCCGTGGTGAACTGGTACACGTAGGGCTGGGCGGCTGCCCCGCCCGTGCTCTGCACCGTGGCCGGCACGCTCACCTGCACCGTTTCGCCGGGCCGAAACGCGGCCGAGCCGCTGGCCGCCGTGGGCATGAGCGTGACGGTGCCACCACTCACGCTGGCCGTGGTCGTACGCCGCCCCCGGTACTGGGCACTGAACACCCGGATGGTACCGGCCGTGGCAGCGCTGATGTTTTGCGAAAAGGGCACCACCACGCCCGCCCCCACTGGGGCGGTGCGGGCGTTGGCCGCCGGGTTCAGGCTGGCCCGCGTTACGGTGGGGGCCTGGGCCTGGGCCAGCGCGGGCAGCAGGGCGGCCAGTACGGCCAGGCGGGCCGGCCGGTGGCAGAGAATGGGCATGGAGAGCATCATAGCGTAGAAGCAGGTAGGAGGGCAGGAGCGTAGTTTTTTCGGGCGGCTGGCCGGGCGGCTTATTCGAGCACGAGGCGGCGGCTGGCGCGGGTGCCGTCGGCGGCTTCGGCTTCGGCCAGGTAGAGGCCAGCGGGCAGCAGCGGCAGGGTAATGGGCTGGCCGCTGGGAGCCGTCAGTTGGGCCACCGTCCGGCCGGTGGCATCGCGCAGGCTGATGCGCAGGGGCTGGCCAGGGGCCGTGCTACCCAGCGAAAACTGCACCGGCTGGGTGGCAGCGGCGGGGTTGGGCCAGGCCAGCAGGCCGCCGGTGGCTACTTCGCGGGCCGCCTGGGCACCCAGCGCAATGGACGACTCGGTGGAGTAGGCCACATCGCTCGGGGTGAGGAAGCGGCTGTCGGGGTAGAGGAAGGTCATGACCGGCTGGCCCGAGCCTTGCCGGAAAAACCGGTAGCGGAAGTCGGTGGTGAGGCCGCCCTGCGTGAGGCCCAGGCCACTGAGCAGCGCGGCCGGGGCGGGCTGGCCGTTGAGGTAAAAGCTGTCTTGCTGGATGACGCGCCGCCGGCCCAGCAGCACCGGCAGGGCCACCGAGCCGGCCGGGCTGCCCACCGCCGGAATGCGCAGTGTGCCCCAGCCCGCCACCGAATCGACGGAGGTGATGCGCGTCACCTGCCGGAAAGGGGCCTGGCTGAGGCCAAACGCCGAAATCGTAAACAGCGATTTGAGGGCAAACCGGCTGGTGCGTACGGTGCGGCTGGTGCTGGTCAGGGGCAGGGGCACCCGCAGCGTGCGCATGGCGATGGTTTGGGCGGGCACGGCGATGTTGTCGGTGGCCGTGCCCGTTACGGCACCCAGGGGGAAGGTCTGGGCCGTAGCCACCACCTTGCCCAACTGGCCGAAGCCGTCGGTATCGAAGCCCTCGTAGCCCGTGGCCAGGATACCCAGCGCCCCGTCGTAGAAGTCGAAGGCCCGAATGCTGCCCGCGAAGGGTGGGGTAGCGCCCGCGCTGTTATACACATCCACCGACTGCGGGCCCTGGGGCGTGGCGGTGCGGTAGTCCCAAGTCTTGTTGGCCCCGGTGGCGGGGTTGGCTAGGCCGGTGGGGCTCACGGGCTGGTAGCGGTCGACCACGTTGGCCGTGGCCGTAAACTGGGCCGGCGTGATGGTGATGGGCATTTGGGCCAGGGCAGCAGTGCTGCCCAGGGCGAGGCTCAGGGTAAGCAGAGCTTTCATAGAAAAAATGGGTTTGGAGATGACTGGTCAGCCCGGCTAAGACCGGCTGAAACCGGGGGCAAAGCACGGCGCGGCCGCCACGCGGCGGTATCACATCATCATGTGATTTTGGGGGTGCCGCTACGCAAACGTCCCCGTCAGCAGCGTTGCTGACGGGGACGTTGAGTTACTTCCCGGCTACTACTTAAACTGCCACCCACTGCCTCGGTAGCACGTCACTTCGGCCTGGGGGCTGTGCCGCCGTGCGCCTGGCTAGTCTGCCGATGCTTCCAGCCAGCCCAAGCTGGGCACTGGCTGCCCGACGGTTTCTTCTTCCGGGGTTAAAGCAGGGGGCAGGTGCTGCCCGGCCAGCGGCAGGCGCACCGCTACCGTGAAGCCCTGGCCGGGGGCCGTGTCGTAAGCCACGGTGCCGCCCACTGCCTCGGCCCGCTGGCGCATACTGGTGAGGCCCAGGCCGCTGGGGCGGCCGGGGCTGGCGGTGCCGGCCCCGTCGTCGCGCACGGTCAGGCACAGGGCAGCATCTGCTAGGGTTAGGCGCACGCGCAGGGTGCTGGCCCCCTGCGCGTGCTTCACGGCGTTGTGCAGGGCCTCCTTGTAAATCAGGTATAGGTGCTGCCGGGCCAGGGTGGGCAGTTCGGCCTGCGCTACGCCTTCGTCGGCCTGGAAGTCGAAGTCGAGGCCGGCGGCGGCCAGCAGGTCGTAGCCGTGCTCGCGCATCTGGTCGAGCAGGTGGGGCAGCGTGTCGTGGTCGGGGCCGATGCTCCACACCACGTCGCGCATCTGGCGCAGGGCCTGCTGGCTCACGCTCACCAGGGCCGCAAGCTGGCGCTGCTGCTCGTGGGGCGGGCGCAGGCCCTCGCTCAACAGCGAGCTTTCCAGCGAGAGGCGGGTGAGCAGCGAGCCCACGTCGTCGTGCAGGTCGGCGGCCAGCTGGCGGCGCAGGGCTGCTTCGCGGCGGCGCTGGCGCTGGCGCACCCCGTACACGGCCGCCCCCACGCCGCCGGCCAGCAGCAGGGCCAGCAGGGCCAGGCCGATGGCCGTGCGCTGCTGGCGCAGGCGGGCCAGCTCCTGGTCTTTGGTGAGCAGCGCGATGCGGGCCTGCTGCTGGGCCACGGTAGTGTTGTGGCGGGCAAACTCGACGCGGCGGCCCGTTTCCTCCACGTGCATACTATCCTGGTAGGCGATGCTCAGGCGCTGGTAGTGCCAGGCGCGGGCGTAGTCGTGCTGCTCGGCGGCGGCCCCGGCCAGGGCCCAGCAGGCCCAGTAGGCGGAGAAGTGATTGTGGATGCGCCGGGCCAGCGCCAGCGCTACCCGGTTGTGCAGGCGGGCACTGTCGGGCTGGTGGTTTTCGTAGTAGCCCGTGGCCAGTATCTGCCGGTAGAATACCATAAGCGCATCGGTACTATCCCGCATGACCTCCGCTAGATATGGCCGCAGGCAGCGCAGGGCCAGTTCGGGCTTGTTTTGCCAAGTATAGGAGCCAGCCAGTCCCATATACCCCACGCGCACATCATCGGGGCTCGCATGAGGCTCCCGAATAGCCAGGGTGTAGTAGTGCTCGGCTTTTGCCCAGTGCTTGCGGAAGAGGTTGGTAGTGCCGAGAAGGTATAGCACCCGCGAACACGTATCGCGGTCCGAGGCTGCGGACCGCATACCGGCCAGGTCGCGGATGGCCAGGCGCTCGTAGCGGGCCGCTTCTGCTTCGTCGCCCAGCTCGGCGTAGTCCAGGCTGATGTTGGCGTAGGCATCAGCCCGCATACCCCGCCGGCCGGGTGGAATCAGGGCGAGCGCTTGATTCAGGAGTTCGATGGACTGCTCGTGATGGCCGGTGTCTATGTAGTCTCTTGCTTCCAAATATATAAACCAGGCTTGCAGGAGCTGGTCGCCATGCCAGGCCGCGATAGCCTGCGCCTGGCGCATCTGGTCCAGGGCCAATTTTGTTTTGCCCAATCGCCAATACCAGCCATAGGAATAGCGGTGCGCGGCGGCCTCGGCCCGCCAGTCGCCGCGCTGGCGAGCCGCGGTCAGGGCCGAGTCGAGACCCATCTCGAATGTGTTGGGTGGTTGGACAAGCGGCAGGGTGGGGACGACCGCCATCGGCCGCCCCCGGCTCATATCGGAGCGGGGGTTGTAGCGCATGGCGGCGGTGAGGCTGTCTGCCCGCCGGTTTTGGGCGCGGGCGGCGGTAGCCAGTAGCAGCAAGAGCAGCAGGTAGCCGTAGAGTTTCATAGCCGGGGCAGGGAGAAGTAGGTCAGCGCGCAAGCTCCTCGCTGCTCCCGAGGGAAAGCATTCGGGTAAGCGGCCGCTGACAAATATATCCGCAAAAATCACATGATGATGTGAGGCGCGACCAGGTCTGAGAATCGGACTTTTGCTTTCAGCAATCCGCTTCCTTTTAGGCTGCTGCGCCAACTGGATTTCAGCCCGGCTTTTCACCCGCTCATCACGCCCGGCCTGGCCGCCAGGCAGCACCGGCCTGGTGGCTTATACCCCTTTTATGCCCCCTCAGGCCTACCCTTCTATGAATCATTCCTTATGCCTCGTTCCCCTGGCCTTGGTGCTGGTCACCGTGCCCTGCCTACCCCACGCCCAGGACCTCACCAACGCCGGCAGCACCCTCACCGTGCAGCCGGGGGCCAGCCTCTATGTGGGCACCGGGGGCCTGCGCAACGCCAGCGGCACCCTCACCAACGCCGGCACCCTGCGCATAGACGGCCCCCTCACCAACCCCGCCGGCAGCACACTCGACCTGAGTACGGGCGCGCTGGAAGTGCGCGGCGACTTCACCAACGCCGGCACCCTCGTGCCCGGCACCAGCGCCGTCACCTTCAGCGGCGCGGCCGACCAGCTGCTTACCCCCGGCGGGGCCGCCCTCTACCAGGTACTGGTAAATAAAGCCACCAGCGGGGCCAATACCCTGCGCCTGGCCGGCGACTTGACCGTGAGCAACCTCCTGTCTCTCACCAGCGGCTACGTGACAACCAAAGCCCCCGGCGGCACGGTGTACACCCTGAGTTTGCCGGCCGGGGCCAGCGTGAGCGGCGAGGCCAGCGGGCGCTACGTGCTGGGCAGCCTGGCCATCACGCGCCCGGTGGGGAGCAACACCCCCGTCAACTTCAGCCACGGGGCCACGCTCGACCAGGCCCCTAACAGCCTGGGCACCGTCACCATCACCCGCACGGCGGGCCTGAAAACCACCGACGTGAGCTACGGCCAGAACGTGGGCGGCACCGCCAAGGGCATCGACCGCATTTACACTGTGGCCGCCGCCACCCCGCCCAGCGCGGCCGTGCAGCTCACCCTGAGCTGGCTGCCCGACGACGACAATGGCCTCACCGACTTCACCCAGGCGCGGGGCTGGCAGCAACCGGCCGTGGGCCATCCCTGGACGGGGGTGGGCGCGCCCGCCAATGCCAGCAGCCGCAGCATTGTGCTGACCCCCACCGTGCTCAACCGCTTCACCGTGAGCAACGCCGCCAACCCGCTGCCCGTGACCCTGCTTGCCTTCACGGCCCAGGCCGAGGGCGCGACCACCGTGCGCCTGAACTGGGCCACGGCCTCCGAAGTCAGCTGCGCCAGCTTCACGGTGGAGCGCAGCCTGGACGGGCGCAGCTTCCAGGATGTGGGCAGCCAACCGGGGGCGGGCACCAGCCTGGTGCGCCACGACTACACCCTGCTCAATACGCGCCTGCCGGCCGGGGCTACGCTGCTCTACTACCGCCTGCGCCAGGTGGACCTCGATGGCACGCTCAGCTACTCAGCGGTGCGCACGGTGGCCCTGGCGGCGCAGGCGGCGGGCTTCGGGGTGTACCCCACCCGTGTGGCAGCCGGGCAAAGCGCCACCTACTACTACAGCGGCCCGGCTGAGCTGGCCACGCTACGGGTGCTGGATATGCTGGGCCGCACCGTGCGCGAGCTGGCCGTGGAGGGCCGCCCCCAGGGCACGGTGCCGCTGGCCGGGCTGGCTACGGGCAGCTACGTGCTGCGCTACACCACGGCCACAGCCAGCTTCACCGGCCGCTGCGTGGTGGAGTAAGGGCAGCTCACCTGGCTGCGCTTGGTTGCTTTTCTCTCTATTCTTCTTGTTTATTATGACAACTTTTTCTTCCTTTTGGCAGCGGCTATTGCTCTTGCCGCTCCTGCTGCTCGGCCACTTGGCCAGCCGTGCCCAGGGCGTGGGAATCGGCACCACTGCCCCCAACGCCTCGGCCGCGCTCGACATCGTGAGTGGCAGCAAGGGCGTGCTGCTGCCCCGCGTGGCCAGCACCAGCGCCGTGAGTGGCCCCGCCACGGGCCTTATCGTGTACCAGACCGGCAGCCCAGCTGGCTACTATTACTATACCGGCGCAGCCTGGCAGGCGCTGGGGGCCGACAACCTGGGCAACCACACCGCCACCCAGAACCTGAACCTGCAAGCCAATGCCCTGACTGGCACCGGAGCCAGCATCAGCGGGGTGGGTATCGGAGTGCGGGCCGATGGGGGCCTGAACCTAGGCCAAACTACAGGCAACATCTTCTTGGGTTACCAGGCCGGGCAGGCCACCACGCCCCAAAGCAGTGGCGAGGGCACCAACAACCTGTTCAGCGGTACGCAAGCGGGGTATAGCAACACAACGGGTTTTAACAACCAGTTCAGTGGCTACCAGAGTGGCTTTAGCAACACGGTAGGCTTCAACAACCTGGTTAGTGGCTTGCAGGCGGGCTACAGCAACACGACGGGCTTTCAAAACACGTTCAGTGGCATTCAAAGCGGCTACAACAACACGATAGGTAGCAACAACTTGTTCAGCGGCAACTATAGCGGCTATAGTAATACTAGTGGTAATTTTAACGTGCTTAGCGGCTACTCCAGCGGCTACAGCACCACTACCGGCAGTCAGAACGTGTTCAGCGGAGCCTTTAGCGGCTACAACAACACAACAGGTGGCTCTAATGTGTTTAATGGTCATCGAAGCGGTAACTTCAACACTACCGGTAATAACAACGTATTTAGCGGCTGGCGGAGCGGCTATAGCAACACGACGGGCGGCAATAACACGTTTAGCGGCTACCAGAGTGGCTACAGCAACACGACGGGCGACTACAACACGGCCCTGGGCTACCAAAGCGGCCCGGCCGGCGGCAGCGGTGCCATTACTAACGCTACTGCCCTAGGGGCCAACGTGAGTTTGACCCAGAGCAACACCGTAGTGCTAGGCAACGGGGCCAACGTAGGCATTGGCACCAGTGCGCCCGACCGCCCGCTCACGGTGCAGGCCACGAGTGGCAGCACGGAGTGGCTGTCTTTTAAGAACAGCGGGGGGGATACCAAGTGGCACCTCAACGGCAACCTGGGCGGCTTCAACCTATCCGAATCCGGCGTGGCCGATTATCGCTTCTTCGCGCAGCCGGGCGGCAACGTGGGCATCGGCACCAGCGCTCCCGCCGCCAAGCTGGAGGTGCAGGGTGGGGCCGACAGCGACGGCAGCTACGACCCCGTAGCCCTGGCTTTCGGCTACCGCACCGGCGGCTTCCGGCATTTTCTGCGCTCGCGCCACAAC
Organism: Janthinobacterium lividum; assembly: GCA_050954465.1. Classification (GTDB taxonomy): domain Bacteria; phylum Bacteroidota; class Bacteroidia; order Cytophagales; family Hymenobacteraceae; genus Hymenobacter. The sequence continues at coordinate 4,582 of JBPBPU010000059.1, read as the reverse complement.
GGCAACCCCAGCGCCCGGGGCAACGCCCTCGACTTCTACCTCAACAACTCGGCTTCGGCCACTGGCAGCAGCTTCCCCGGCACGGGCAACGTGCAGGTGCTGACGCTGGAAAACAACGGTGGCCAGCCTCGCGTGGGCATCGGCACGGTAGCCCCCAGCCAGACGCTAGACGTGGTGGGCACCACCCAAACCACGAATGCCATCGTGACGACGGCCCTGACGGGCAACGGGGCTGACATTGGCGGCGTGGTGGGCGTGGGGGTTCGGGCCGACGGGGGGCTGAACCTAGGTCAGAATGTGGCCAGTGGCAGCATATACCTGGGCTACCAGGCTGGGCGCGTGAATATGGGCAACAATAACTTGTTCAGCGGTTATCAGAGCGGCTATAGCAACACGGCGGGCAGCTACAATGCGTTTGACGGCTACCAGAGCGGCTATAGCAACACGACGGGCAACTACAATGCGTTTGACGGCTACCAGAGTGGCTACAACAACACGACGGGTGGCTACAACGTGCTTAATGGAGCTTTCAGCGGCTACGCCAACACCACGGGCCAAGACAATGCATGCAGTGGCTATGGCAGCGGCAGACTCAACACGACGGGCAGCGGCAACGTGTTCAGCGGTTCTTTCAGCGGCTACAACAACACGACGGGCAGTAATAATGTGTTCAGCGGCTACTTGAGCGGCTACAATAATACCGTCGGTACTAACAATACGGCGGTAGGCTACCACAGCGGTTACAATAGCTCTACTTTCACTAACACTACCGCCCTGGGAGCTAACGCTAGCGTGTCGGCCAGTAACAGCATCCAGCTCGGCGATGCCAACATCACCACCCTTAGCTGCCAGGTGGGCCTCACTGTCACCTCCGATGCCCGCTTCAAGTACGATGTGCAGGCCGACGTGCCGGGCCTGGCCTTCATTGCCCGCCTGCGCCCCGTCACCTACCGCTTCGATGACGAGCGCCTCACCACCTTCGAGCGCACCGGCACGCTGGCCCCGCGCAGTGCCCCCGACCCGGCGGCCACCGTGCACACGGGCTTTTTGGCGCAGGAGGTAGAGGCCACGGCCCAGGCCCTGGGCTTCCGCTTCGACGGGGTGCACGCCCCGGCCAACGCCCGCGACCACTATGGGCTGGGCTACGCGCAGTTCGTGGTGCCCCTGGTGCGGGCCGTGCAAGAGTTGAGCGCCGAAAACAGTGCTCTCAAAGTCCGCACCGCCGTTCTTGAAGCCCGCGTCGCCCAGGCCGAGGCCGACCACGCCAGCCTGCTTTCGCTGCAAGCCCAGGTGGCCCGCCTGCTGGGCGAGGGGGCGCAGGCGCAGAAGTAAGCACCTGGCGGCCCCTTTGCTGATGCCTCCAGCCGCCGTGGCTGGGGCATTTTGGCCGTTACGCTCGCCGCATCCTGCTCGCACGCCGCTGGGCCGGGCAGCTGCGGGCGATGCGTGAGCCCTGGCGCCCCATCAGCCAAAGCCTAGAACTTGTAGGCCACCGCGCCGATGATGCTGCGCAGCTTCTGGGGGTTCATGGTGTTGTAGCCAATCCAGTAGTGCTGGTCGGTGAGGTTATCGACCTTGAAGGAGAGGCGGTAGCGGGGCTGGTCGTAGAAGGCGCTGGCGTTGAGCACCGTGTAGCTAGGCAGAGTAAACTCGTTGATGGTCGTGTTCTGGATGAGGTTGCCGCCCAGGCCCAGGCCCAGGCCCAGGCCCAGGCCGCGTAGGCGGCCGCCGGGCTGGCGGTAGCTGAGCCAGACATTGGCCAGGTAGGGCGAGGAGGCCGGGGCGGGGCGGCGGCCGTTTACGTTGTCGCTGGCGTTCACGTACACCGAAGTAGTTGTAGGCGAAGCCGCCCACTAGGTTGAGGCCGCGCACGGGGTTAAGCGTCAGGTTCAACTCGGCCCCGCGGCTCCACTGGGTGCCGTCTTGCACCTGGGCCAGGGGGTTGGCTATGGTGGTCGCCGAGCGCAGGATGTTGCGCACGCGAATGTTGTAGTAGCTGGCCGTGACGCTGAGGCGCCCGCCGGCGGCATCGAGCTTCACGCCGCCCTCCCACTGGTTGGCCCGCTCGGTTTGGGCCAGCTCCGAGGTGGTGCTATTAGCTGGCAGGTAGAAGCCCAGGTTGGTAAAGCTGTTCTGGTAGTTGGCAAACAGGGCCACCCGGTCCTTCACCGGCTGAAATACCACCCTCAGCTTGGGCGAGGCCGTGGTCTGGCCGTAGCTGTCGATGGGCGCGTAGAGGATGCCTCCTGCGTTGACGTAGTGGTCGACGCGCACGGCCGCCATCACGCTGAGCTTCTCGGTCAGGTGCAGCACGTCGGAGAGGAAGGCGCTGTAGATACTTTCTTTGAACTTGATTAGGTAATGCGTTGGCGGCGTTCGGGCGTACGCGGCATTCACAGAATCGGCGCGGAAGGTGCGGTAATCCACGCCCGGCGTGGCCACTACCGGCACCAGGTCGAGGGTGCCGCCCCGGTAGATGATGTCCACGTCGGTGCGCAAATAATCCAGCCCCAGCACCACGCGGTTGCGCAGGCCCCCCAGCTGGAAGTCGCCGTTGAAGAGCTGCTGCGCCTCCACGGTTTCGCGCTGGCTGTTCTGCGTCGACTGGTCGGCGCGGGCGAGGCCCAATGATGCGAGCCGTGCCGAGTCCGGCGCCAGGTAAAAGTACGGCCCAAAGCCGGTGGAGTAGCTGTGGCTGCTGGTGAGGTAGGTGGTGCTGGTGAAGCTGGGCGAAATCTGGTACCGCACCTGCCCGAATAGGTTGGTGGTGCGCGAGTCCTGCGTGAGCCCCGGCCCCAGATATGACTGCCGGTAGTCGAGCGGCAGCTCATCGGCGCGGTCGGCCCCGAGCTGGTCGGAGGGGTAGTAGAAGAAAATAATCTGCCGGCCTACGTTGGTACCCTGGTAAATCTCGGCGTCCAGGTTGATGGTCAGGTGGTCGGTAGGACGGTATTGCAGGCTCGGGGCCAAGGCCAGGCTCTTGGTGAAGCCAGTGTAGCCCGCGTTCTGGAAGCTGTCCTCGTAGGTGTAGGCCGTGTTCAGGCGCAGGGCCAGCTGCTTGGGCTGGTCGGCGGGCGCGTTGCCGTCCACCAGGTTCACGTCGGCGCTCACCCGGTGGAAGCCGTAGGAGCCGGCCGCCACCGTCAGCTCGCCGCCGAAAGCATCGAGCGGCTTCTTGGTCACGCGGTTTAGCAGCCCGCCATACGAGGTCAGGGTCGAGCCGAAAAGCGTGGCCGAGGGCCCCTTGATGACTTCGAGCTTTTCGAGGTTGATGGCGTCGATGTCGCTGGTGACGTTGCCAACTACCCCGTTGCGCAGCCGGCTGTCCGAGACAAAGCCCCGGCTAGCGTAGAAAGCCCCGCCGTCGCCGCTGCGGCCAGTGGCCTCCCACATTTTTTGCAGGCCCAGCACGTTGCGCGTGGCATCGTCCACGGTGAACACCAGCTGCTCGGTCAGCAGCTCCTTGCCCACGGTGGCGTACACCTGCGGGTTTTCGAGGTTGCGCAGCGGCATCTTGGCCACGTACTCGCTGCTGGGCCTGTTAAACTTGTTAACGCGTGCCGCCTGCACTAGCACCTCCTGCAACTTAGCCGTGCTCTCGGCCAACCGGAAATCCAGGGTCACGCGCTCGCCGGCCGCCACCTTCACCGACTGCTGCACCGCCTTCAGGCCCACCTACGACACGCGGATGGTGTAGGTGCCGGCCGGCACCGCGCCGATGGTGTAATGGCCTGCGCTGTTGGTGAGGCTGCCCAGCGCCAGCCCCGGCAAGCCCACGCTCACGGCTTCAGCCGGGTCGCCATCGGTAGTCGTAATGCAGCCCTGGATGCTGCCCGTTGGTTGGGCCCAGGTGGGAAGGAAGGATGCTAAGAGCCCAAATGAGAGCAGCAGAGAAGCAAAATAGTTCATAAGCGATGCAAAGCGAAACGCTGCCTCTGGAAAGCGTAGCTGGTGCCTGGTGTGCAGACCAGCAATAGGTAAAATAAATAAGGCCCTGTTTCAAGCAAGGAAAAGTAGCGGCTCTTCGCAGGAGCGGTGTAAACCCGCCGCAAAGCACGACACACCCGCTACATGGCGCCTCACATCATCATGTGATTTTAGAGCCTCTACCAACTTAATTGGCCCCGGCCAAGCTTACAATGTCCGGCTACACCAATTTTGTGTCACTCGTATCCTGCCCCTGATAGCAGGTTGCGCGCTGTTCAGCCAGCTGGCTGCCCGTGCCTACCCGGCGGCTCTATCACCTTCACTGTTCAGGTAAAATAGCCCGACGCAGCCGTTGAAATAATATAATTTCAGAAGACCAGGGATGGCTTAGTCATGCCAAATAGTTTAAGGCCTTAGAAGCTGTTTAAGTTAGCATTTTTTAATAATTATTCCAATGTTGCATAATAGAATAACTGATTGCTCATTACGCATTTTTCGTTCATAACACCTTGACAATCTGAAGTTATTTGTTATCCAACTGATGCTGCGCTCGAGTGCCCAGCGGGTCGCGTGAATGCAAAAATTGCCTGCCTGACGCACCACTTGGTGCGGGACAACCACCTCAATTCCGTCCAAAGAGGCCATCCGCTCCACA
>JBPBPU010000062.1:0-38924 GCA_050954465.1 Janthinobacterium lividum | reverse complement strand
CCGGTCCGTGATTTCATGACGCCGCATATACTTGAATAAGTAAAAATATGAATTCTTAAAACAGCTTAGCAAAGATAATTGTCCACACGCCCTAGGATGCTAGCGAAGGTTAGGAATATTTTCATGGTTTTCATGGGGTAGGGGAGAAGTAGTTGTGGTGAATAGCTGATGGTGGTCTTGCGCAGATTAATGATTTTCTCTTGGAGGCGAGGAACACAGCCTTACTGACGGGTTAAGTTTGGAAGTGTTCTACTGACTATCAGGTGGCTTGACGTGTACGTTGGCGAATCTACTCTCGCTGATAATGCTTTTCGCTAAAGTGATATCTGAAGAAGGTGCTGGTGATTACGCCACCGCTCATTTCCTGGTCGCGTCTCAAAACCGAACTGCTCGAACTCCACGACTAGCTCGTCTTCATCGACCTAACCGATGCACAAGCGAGCGTCAACGATTATTCCGACTACTACACCTAGGCAGCATGTTGCTCATCGCCAAGCTCGATTGGCTGAACCGCAATGCTAGCTGCATTCCGGCTTAACGAGATGCAAGGGTAGACTTCGTGTGCCGTGCCATGTCTGGTACCGATACCCTGCTGGCCCAGCACGAGCGCGAAACGCTTTCTAAGCGCACCAAAAACGCCCTCACGGCTAAGAAGCCCGTGGGGCCCAACTCGGCAATCTACAGAGTATAACCCCCGCCATTACCAGTCGGGGCCAGGCCGCTATGCAACGCAATGCGTGCGAGCACCAAGCCAACCGCCAAGCGACGTAACTGGCCGAATTATTGCGGGCCAAGGGACAGACGCTGGGCGAAATTGCTACGTAGCTAAACGCGGCGGCCTACTGCCTCCGTCGGGGTAAGGCCTTTCACACCACTACGGTATGGCGTATACCGAGTAGAAGCATTTCTAACTTGAGTCTCTCACACCCGGCGGCTGATTTAAGCTAAGGGGTAGCCCCGCAACCGACACTACGCGGACACTTGCTCCTATTACATTTCAGTTGCCAGCTACTAGCAAGCTTCCCTAGATGGACATTTCGAACGACCTACAGGTACTAGAGAACCTGCTCACATATTCCACCGACTTGCTGTGTGCCCTAGCGCCCGATGGCCAACTGCGAGGGGTGAGTGCCACTGGCCAACGGCTACTCGGCTACACTCCGGCGGCGCTGGCCGGCACCCCGTTCCGGACTATCCTCCATCCTGCCGACTGCGCGCAGGCCCTGGCCGCGTGTCAGGCTGCGCGGCAGCAAGTCGCCGCGGTGAACTTCGAAAGCCGCTGCTTGACCAAGGCCGGGCAAGAAGTAGCCCTAGCCTGGTCGGCCTTCCGCTGGCCCGCAACCGAACTGCTGCTCTGCATAGGGCACGCCATTACGGCGCAGCCACCGGACGCTGTCCCAGCGGAAACCCTGCTGGGCAATGCCCTACTGGAACGCATTGTCGATGCCTACATCGGGGTCGATAAGGATTGGATAATCACGTATTTCAACAGCGAGGCCGAGCGGGTGCTCCAGGTTGACCGGCAGCAGTGCTTAGGACGAAACTACTGGCAAGTATTTCCCAACGCCATCAACAGTCGCTTTGACCACTACTTGCATTTGGCGGCTGAATCGGGACAGCCAGTACATTTCGAAGCCCTGTCCACACGCACGGGCCGCTGGCTGGAGATGAGAGCCCTGCCCTCCTCCGACGGGCTCTCGCTTTTCTTTTCCAACATCACGAACCGGGTTACAGCCGCTAAACACCTAGAACAGCTGGCGCTGGTGGCCCAGGGCACTGACAATGGTGTGCTCATCAGCGATGCCCAAGGCCGCACCGAATGGGTCAACGAAGGTTTCACCAAGCACACGGGCTATACCCTAGCCGACCTACTAGGTCGCTTTCCCGGCTCCGTGCTCGACGGCCCCGACACGGACCCGGCGATCCAGGAAACTATCCGCACGTACTTCCTCCAGCCGGAGCCCTTCTCCGTGACGATTCTCACGTACACGAAGGCCGGTGAAAAGCTCTGGGTGTTGCTGCACGTCACCCCCCTTTACAACCCGGCTGGGGAGTTGACGCAGTTCATTTCCATTCAGCAGAACATCAACGCGCAGAAGGCTATGGAAGCCCAGCAGGCCCGGCTGACGCAGGACCTGTATGAGCACAACCGCGATTTGCAGCAGTTCACCTACATGCTCTCGCACAATCTGCGGGCCCCGCTGGCCAACGCCCTAGGGCTAGCCAAGTTCCTCCCCCAGGTAAGCAAGCAAAGCGTCGTATTTGATAACTCCCTGGTTCATCTGCGCCAGAGCTTGGAACAAGTCGATAGCGTGCTCCACGACTTAAACTACGTCCTCTCCAGCCGCGACCAGCAGCACCGGCAAGCACCCGAAACCGTAGGGCTGGCCGAGGTGTGTGAGCAGGCTATCCAGCACTGGGCCCAGGCCTTGGCCCAGTGCGAGGGCCACGTAGCGCTCGATGTGGCAGAAGGCCTGCTTGTGCACGGCATCCGGGCCTACGTGTACAGCATTTTCGATAACCTGCTCTCCAACGCTATCAAGTACCGCTCCCTGGATCGCCCGTTGCACATCACTATCCAATGCGTTGCGGGCCCGCACGGTGGGGCCAGCATTTGCTTCACCGACAACGGCTCGGGCTTCGACCAGGCCCAGGCCGGCCCCAAAATATTCCAACTCTACCAACGCTTTCACCGCGGGCAGCAGGGGCGGGGCCTGGGCCTGTTCCTGGTCAAAACGCAGGTGGAAGCCATGGGAGGCACCATCGAGGTGAGCAGCCAGGTAGCGGTGGGTACGCGCTTCTTGATTCACCTCAACCAACGCTAGCATGACCTACCTCATCGACGACGACTCGATCAGCCTCTATCTGGCCGAGCAAGTGCTGCGTCTGGCGGACTTTACCGCGGACATCCGGCCCTTCCCGACCGCCGAAGCGGCACTAAGTTCCCTGATAGGGCACCTGCCCACGCAGGTGCCGCGGGTTATATTCCTGGACCTGAACATGCCCACCATGAGCGGCTGGGATTTTCTCCAAGCCCTGGAGCCCTACGCGGCGGCGCTTCGGGGCCGGTGTCATATTTATGTCCTTACCTCGTCCTTAGTTCTCGCAGATACGGCCCAGGCGCAGGACTATACGCTCGTGTCAGGCGTGCTCTACAAGCCCCTGGATGTCGTAGAATTACAAGCCATTAAAGCTTTACTACAGGAGACGAGTGAGGAGGAACGGTGCCGGTAATTTATGCTGACTTGGTCACTTCTACTTTGGCAGGTTGTGGAATAAAGAGCCGAGGCGTAAACTCGGGGGTGGAGCAACCGATTGCTGAAAAAAAGTGGCGGCCTACCTGGCCAGCTACGCCGCCTGCTTCCGCCCGCGCCAGTAGGGGCAGCTAGCGCATCGTCTTAGCTAGGCCTGCCGCCGCAACGTAGACCGGGTGAACGAGCGCCTACCCGATTCGCGCTACTTCTTCGCTGGCGAACAAGGACCTAGGCTAGGTAGTTACTTCTCAACCTAAAAGCGTCGTTCCGCTGCTAAGCAGCGGAACAACCAACTTTTTATTGGTCAAACCCTGCTCTTCTGCTGCTTTCGATTGCCATGCAAATTCAACAAATTGTCCTCGCCAGCTACCCTCAGGGAATGCCCGCGCCCACCGATTTTCAACTGGTAGATAATACGTTGCCCGCAGTCGTGCCCGGCCAAGTGCTGGTACGCGCCACCTTTATTTCGGTCGACCCCTACCTGCGCTCACTCATGAAAGAGGGCGCAGTTTTCCAGTTGCAACAGCCGCTGGCGGGGGCGCTGGTGGGGGTAGTAGTCGAGTCGCAGGCCGAGGGTTTCGCGGCGGGCGATACAGTGGTTGGCAACCTGCCCTGGGCTACGTACTCGCTGGCCGCGCCCGGCCAACTCCAAAAAGCCGATACTTCTAAGCTGCCCGCCAGCGCCTACCTCGGGCTGCTCGGCATGCCGGGCCTGACGGCTTATTTTGGCCTAGAGCTGGCCCAATTGCAAGCAGGCGAAACGCTCGTTGTATCGGGCGCGGCTGGGGCTATCGGCACGATAGTCGGGCAGGTCGGCCAGTTGAAGGGGTGCCGGGTTATCGGCATTGCCGGCTCGGATGAGAAAGCGCGGCAGCTGAAAGCTACCGGCGGCTACACCGAAGTCATCAACTACAAAACCCAGGATGTAGCGCAAGAGTTGGCCGTGCACTGCCCCGAAGGGGTTGCCGTGTATTTCGACAACGTGGGCGGCGACATCTCGGCGGCCGTGCTACCGCTCATCCAGTTGCACGCCCGAGTAGTGGTCTGCGGGCAAATTGCCACCTACAATGAAGCCGATAGCAACCAAACCGGTTTCAACCTCCTGTCGCTCATACTAAATAAAGCTGCTCGGGTGCAGGGCTACCACGTTTCTGATTACCCCGACCGCTTCCCGGAGGCCGTGCAGCAGCTCACGGCCTGGTACCAGCATGGCCAGGTCACGGTAGCCGAAACTGTGCTCGATGGCTTCGCCAAGCTGCCCGAAGCCTTCATTGGGCTTTTCACCGGCCAAAATACCGGCAAGATGCTGGTGAAGGTATAAGCTAATTGCCAGCGGTAATTAGCTTGAAATAATTGCTTATAAATCAGGGGCTCAAGGTATTTGTCGCGGCCGGCAGCTCCACCTTTTCCAGGCGCTGCTGGTGTTGCAGGCCCCAGTCGCGCAGCACAAAAATGACTGGGTCGAGCGTCTCGGCGTAGGGCAGCACTTCGTAGATAACTGCCACGGGCGGGCCAGGGTGCACCGTGCGCTTGATAAGCTGGTGGCCCTCCAAATCCTTGAGCTCTTTGGCCAGCACTTTAGCCGAGATGCCCGGCACGTTGCGCTCGATGTCGCCAAAACGCTGGCTACCCGTGCGCAGGGCCACGAGTATCGGCAGCTTCCACTTGCCGTTGACCACTGCCAGCGCCCTGCGCAGGGCCGGCAGCGCCGAAATGCAATGGGTAGGCGAGTGAATTTCCATGACCAAGTGGGGCTACTACTTCTTCAAAGGTACGCAAAATGCCAGCTACTTACCTACAGGTTAGTACTTACTTTTGCTTAGAAGAAAACAGTTTATTACCTACTTACCTTTTGTAAGTAATTGCGGCTACCTTTGCCCCATGCGTTAGCGCACCGTTCGCTTGTTTTCTTCTTTAGCCATGCTCCTCGTTACCGGCGCCACGGGCCACTTAGGCTCCGCCACTCTCGATTTCTTGCTGAAAAAACTGCCCGCTACTGAGCTTGGCGCGCTAGTGCGCGACGAAGCCAAGGCCACTGACCTCCGAGCCAAGGGCATCGCCGTGCGCGTGGGCAACTACCACCAGCCCGACTCGCTCGCCCAGGCCTTTGCCGGGGTGGATAAGCTGTTGCTCATCTCGACTAGCGACATGCAGGACCGCTTTCAGCAGCAGCGCAACGTCATTGACGCGGCTAAGGCGGCGGGCGTGCGCCACATTTTCTATACCGGGTCCGATATTACCGACCGCCCCGGCGCGCCCATCGCGCCCATCATGGAGCCGCACCGCGCTACGGGTCAATATCTGAAGGATTCGGGCCTGACCTACACCTTGCTGCACGACAACCTCTACACCGATGTGCTACCCGATTTTATGGGCCAGCAGGCGGTCGAAACGGGCGTGTTTTACCCGGCCGGGCAGGGCCGCGTGCCCTTCGCTACGCGCCGCGACATGGCCGAGGCCATTGCTCACGTGCTGACCTCGGCGGGCCACGAAGGCAAAACCTACCCCCTAGCCGGCCCGCAGTCCCACTCCTTCGCCGACGTGGCCGCGGCCCTCAGCGAGCTAGCTGGTAAGCCCGTGGCGTACACTGACGTGCCGCCCGCGCAGTTTGGCGAGCAGCTGGGCCAGGCGGGCGTGCCCGCGCCCTTCGTGGGCTTCATTCTGGCTTTCGCCGATGCCATTACCAACGGCGACTTTGACCGCCCCAGCTCAGTGTTGGCTGAGCTGCTGGGTCGCGAGCCTACCCCCCTGAAAGACTACTTACGCGAGGCCTACTTCCCGGCCTAGCTCTGCCACAAGCTACGTTCCTTTTTTTACTCTTCATTTTCTTTTTGTCATGCAGATTCTAGAAATTCTGTCCAGCCCCCGCGGGGCTGCTTCGTACAGCACCCAACTTGCCAACGGCCTGGTTGAAAAGCTGGTAGCCGCCAACCCCGGCAGCACCGTGAAGCTTCACGACCTTACCACCACCCTCTTCCCTCACCTGGAAGAAGTACACCTACAGTCATTCTTCACCCCGGCCGAAAGCCGTACGCCCGACCAGCAGGCCGCCGTGCGCCACTCCGACGAGGCCATTGCCGAAATCATGGCTGCCGATACCATCGTGATTGGCGCGCCGCTCTACAACTTTGGTATCGCTTCGACGCTCAAGGCGTGGATTGACCACATTGCGCGGGCAGGCGTCACGTTCCAGTACACGGCCGCTGGCCCCGAGGGCTTGGTAAAAGGCAAGAAAGTGTACATAGCCATGTCGAGCGGCGGCGTTTATTCCGAAGGCCCGATGACGAGCTACGACTTCGTGGCCCCGTACCTGAAAACCTTCTTGGGATTCATCGGCATGACCGACGTGACGGTGGTGCGCGTGGAGGGTACCGCCATCCCCGACCTCCAGGCCACGGCGCTGGAAAAAGCATTGGCTAGCGTGAGCTTCTAAGTGCTTGACTTATAATAATTTTTAGGTTAATAGAGACGCGGGATTTTGCGTCTGCTCGTTGAATAACCGCAATGAGTAGACGTAAAGCCCCGCGTCTCTTTTGCGTTTTAACAGTTCAGAAAACCATGGAACTTGGCGTGTACACTTTCGGCGACCTCGTCGCCGACCCCAAAACGGGCCGCACCATCTCGGCCCAAGAGCGGATGCGACAGCTGCTCGACCTAGCCCAGCTAGCCGACCAAACCGGCCTCGACGTGCTGGGCGTGGGCGAGCACCACGGCCTGAACTTCGTGAACTCGGCCACGGCCACTACCCTGGCGGCGATGGCCGCCGTCACTAAGCGCATCCGCCTCACGAGCGCCACTACCCTGCTGAGCACCGCCGACCCAGTGCGCACGTTTCAGGAATTTGCTACCGTCGATTTGGTGTCGGACGGGCGGGCCGAGCTAATTTTTGGCCGGGGCGCATTTCTTGATAATTTTCCCTTATTTGGCTTCGACCAGCAAGATTACGACGAGCTGTTTGTGGAGAAGCTCGGCCTATTTGCCCAGCTCAATACCCAGGAGCGCGTGAGTTGGGAGGGCCGGTTTCGGGCCCCGCTGCGCAATGCCGAGATAGCGCCGCGCCCGGTGCAGCCGCGCCTGCCGGTGTGGATTGGGGCGGGCTCGCCAGGCAGCCTGGCGCGGGCGGCGGCGCTGGGCTACCCGGTGGCCATGCCCGTGCTGGGCGGCAGTCTGCCCGGCTACGCGCGGCTGGCCGCCTTCTACCGCCAGCAGTGGGCCGAGCAGCAGCCGGGCCGGCCTTGCCAACTGGCCGTGTTTTCGCACCTGCACCTCTCCGAAACTGCCCGACAAACCCAGGAGGATTTTTACCCCTACTACTCGGCCTACCTGGAGCCGCTCTTCAAGGGCCCAATGCCCAAGCGCCAGTACGAGGAAATGCTCGCGCCGATGGGGTCGCTGGTGGGCGGCAGCCCGCAGCAAGTTATTGATAAGCTCTTGCTGCTCAAGAGCATGGGCGTAACCCGCTACGTAGGCCAGCTCGACATCGGCGGCCAGCCTTTCGCCGACGTGGCTAAGGGCTTGGAGCTATTTATGACCAAAGTGGCCCCGGCGCTGAAAAGTGCTTGACGGGGAAGGCAAGTAACCAATGGCTGGTAGAGAGTAGGGTCAGCAAGGAGCACCTTGCTGACCCTATCAGGTATCCCTAAACTGCCTCAGTTGAGCGGATTATCTCAAGATTATCCAGGGCAGGCTCGGGCAGCTTGTGGCTTATTTTTTAATCAGTAATGCGGCTACGCGGCGGTTTTGGGCTTGGCCGGCGGGGGTAGCATTGCTGGCCACGGGGTGCGCTTGGCCGTAGCCTTGGGCTGCTACGCGGGTAGGAGCGACCCCCGTGGCGACGAGCGTGCTGCGCACAGTATTGGCGCGGTCGGCGCTCAGCAGTAGGTTAGCTTCTGCCGAGCCCTGGTCGTCGGTGAAGCCTCCAAACTTGAGCGTAGCGCGCGGAAAAGCAGCCAACAGCGCAGCCAGGTTTGTGAGTTGCGTCTGTGACGCGGTGGTGAGCGTGGCTTGGCCAGCATTAAAATAAACCTGGTCGAGCACAATGCCGCTCCGGGTCTTGTCAGCAGTCAGCGACTGGGTGCTGTCGGTGAGCAGCTGCCAGAGTTGTGCTTCCGCTGAGTGGCTACCGACAGTAAGTGTGGTGCCCGTGGGCAGCGATAGCGTAGTGCTAGCTCCTGCGTCATACTGGTAGGTGTCAGTAGCGGCCTCATAATGGCCAGTGGCAGCCTCATAGTGGCCAGTTGGCGCAACTACGCGGGTGGCCGGGGCGGCTACCTGCGTAGTTGCAGCGGGCGTAGTAACCGGCTCACTGGCTGCCAACTGCGGGCGGCGACTCAAGTAACCTAGTACCGCCAGCACTAGCGCCAAGGCCAGCACCACGAGCCAAGGCCACCGGCGAGGCACTGCTGGAGCCGGGACCGGGACCGCCGCGCGCACCGCCGGTCGGGGAGGTACCGCCCGAACTACCGGCTGAGCAGCAGCGGCCGGGGTACTGATGGTAGCAGCCGGGGTGTTGATGGCAGCGACCGGGGTACTAATGGCAGCAGCCGGGGTGCCGACGGCAGCAACTGGGGTATTGATGGCAGCGGCCGGGGTATTAATGGTAGTGGCCGGGGTGCTGATGGCAGCAGCTGCAAGGTCGATACGGGGGGCAACTTCAGTGGCGCTCGTAGCGACCGGGCTAGCCAGACTGGGCGGCGGGATAGGAGTGGCCGCCTCAACTTTGGCGGCAGGAGCATCAGTTATCAGTTTCGCTACGCTTTGGCCCCAGCCGCCGGGTAGCGTTGCCAGCGCGCCTAGGATATCGTCGCGCTGGCTGCCTAGGTAGTTGCGCAGGCCATCGACCGGCAAGTTGTGCTGGGCGATGTGGCGGCCTAGCAGACCTAGCCCGGCTGCCACCGCCACACTTAGCAGGTTGCTCACGGTAGGCGCTCGTATGCCGGCTTGCTGGCTGATGCCGGCTACGGCGGGCAGGTAGGCCGCCCCGAGCAATGATTGTAACATGTCGGCTCCGCGATTCGGCAGGCTGTCGGCCGTGGGGGTAGCGGTGGTCGGGGAAGCACCTAGGCCGCTCAGCAAACCGCTAAGGTCGCTTAGCAGGCCCCGTTTATGCACCTGTTGGGCCCACTCCGTTAGCTCAGTTACTCCACCCGGCGCCTGTGCGCGCGCCAACAGCCCGCCGAGCGCCAGCGGCACGACACTACGGAGCGCGGCGTTGAGGCGGTCTTCCGGTTCGCCAAAGGCCGTGCTAACTTGGCGTACGGTGCTGCCAAGAAAATAATTTTGAGCAAGTTCGAGTAGACTGGGGTTCATGAGTAACAGGTAGTTGAGGGGCAATGCTTAATTACTACTTAAAAAGAAAAGGCTACCGGACCTGATTATTTCTTGCCCAAATTTAGAAGCGCGTCGGCCAATTAGTCGGCCCGCTTTCTTACGGCTAGTACCAAGCGGGTGCTACTGCGGGTGAATGCAGCTTGCGACTTATTTCTGCGACCCAGTTTTACGGATGCAAGCGCATTTTGGCAGCGTTTTACTCGGCGATAAGCGGCGCACAGCTCAGGTGCAAACCCTAGTGGTGGACTGGGCTCGGCAGCCGGAGGCTAGCATACTGCCCTCACTAGTCGCTGCCCGCTGGCTCCAATGGTGGCCAAGCGTCCGGCCTTGCTGTTGCTAGGCCTGTTGGACCAGCAGTTTCACGTGCGACAGCCGGCCGAGTTGCTTGCCTGCGGCCTGGCTAACGACCGCTTTTTAAACGAATCGAAATTAGTAGGCTACCCAAGCCGCATTAAGCGCTTAAGCACTTGGTGACCAGCGGGCCACTCACCTAGGGCGGAATCGGCGTTTAAGTGGCCTTGCGCGCCCATATTTGCCAACTCACTGCCCCAGGCCGCCGCAAAGGCAGCGGCGCGGGGCAGCGTCACAAACGCGTCGTTGGTAGAAGCCACCACGATGCTTGGAAAAGGCAACGCGCGGAGGGGCATGGGCGCAAAGCCCGTGACCTCGGGCGGAAAATCTGGCCGGTCGGGGTCGGCCGGGGCCACTAGTAGCGCACCCGCCACCGCCGCCGTCGGAAACTGCTGCGCCCATCTTACGACCGTGGCGCAGCCCAGGCTGTGGGCCACCAGGACCACAGGCGCCGCTGCCTGCTCGATGGCTATCGCCAAAGCTCGCGTCCATTCGGGTTCGGCCGGGTGCTGCCAATCGGCCTGGGCTACGCGCGGATAGCGGTAACGCTGTTCCCACAGTGTTTGCCAGTGTTGGGGGCCTGAGTTGCCCAGGCCGGGTACCAGTAAAACGGTCGTCATGGCTGGAAGGCAGGCGTAAGCTAGCTGTTTGGTTGGGTGCTTTAAGCAGGTTGGCCCATCGTCCAGCCGGGGCGGGGCACGGGCGGCCGTGGTGGGCCGCTCACGAGCCGGTCGGCCAGGGCGCCCGTCACGAACGCGTAAATTCCCTTGTGCACCAGGTCGATAACCTGCTCGTCGCGGGGCCACGTCCAGGGCAGCGTGCCCGCGCCAGTGGCATTCTCCAATGTTTGGTCGTTAAGCAGGCGTAGGTTCATAAACAGGAACGAGCCGACCGAGCCGCGCAAACCCTTGGCTGCCATGATGCCGCGCACGGCCCCCACCAAAATGCCGGTGCCCCAGTGCATGGTCCAGTTTAGGCCCAGGCGCTGGGCATCGGGCCGGTGCGGCAGCCCGAGCAGGCGCTCTAGGGTGTGGGCGGGCACGTAGGAGTCGGGCCGGTGGGTGAGCTGTTGTTCGATTTTCTCGCCTAAGGTCATAGCGGCTACGCCGGCCGCGCCGGCTACTAGGCCCCAGAAGGCGGCTTCACTTGTTTTCATAAGGGTAGGGAAAAGTGGCTCGTGGATGGCAGTAAAGGCAGCGTCGGTAAGCATTGCTCTTGAGCGGCGGGTTTTTCGCAAAGCTTTGACCTGCAAATGGTTATTTGTCAAAAACACCAGCTATTTGTTAAGCAACTAGTGTGGCGCGCCCTTAAAACGAGGTTGGCATTCAACTAGTTGGGTATTTTGCCAATAGTAAAAATTTCCTTGGCTTACAGAAACAATAAGTAGCAGTAGGTCAATTACTAGTCTGCTGCCTGCTGCCGGCAGGCAGCCAACACCTACGCAGCGCCTACGTAAAGCAGCTACCCGTTGCACCGTGTAGCGCCTTATTTCCGCTGCTATGCGCCGCACCCACAAACTCCCCGTACTACCCGCCAGCACCAACGCCCTGCCGCCCGAGCCGATGGCGCGCTACCAACGCGAAGGTGCAGCACCCAGCGCACCCCAGCCTGCCTGAACTGCTACTAGCGACGGCTGGGGGGTGGCACCTCGTCAGAACGGCCCAGTACGCAAATTAAAAACCGCCTTAGCCACGGCTACCTATCTCTTTACCATTAGCTTACTACTTCTTGAATACTAAATTAGTGCCGCTCGCTTTGGGCGGCTTGGCCATTGGCACCACCGAGTTTGTGATGATGGGGCTGTTGCCCAGCATTGCTACCGATTTCCGCGTCTCCATTCCCGAGGTGGGCTACGTCATTTCGGCCTACGCGCTCGGGGTCGTCATCGGGGCGCCGCTGCTGACGGTGCTGGGACGCAACCTGGCGCCGAAAAGGCTGCTGGTTATCTTAATGTTGCTGTTCACGGTCTTCAACTCGCTCTCGGCCTTCGCCCCCAACAATGCCGTGCTGTTCTTCACGCGGCTGCTGGCAGGACTGCCGCACGGCGCGTTTTTCGGGGTAGGGTCGGTGGTAGCCAGCCGCCTGGCCGACAAGGGCAAGCAGGCGCAGGCTATTTCGACCATGTTTGCGGGCCTCACTATTGCCAACCTGCTCACCGTGCCGCTGGGCACCTACCTCGGGCAGCACTACTCGTGGCGCTACGCGCTGGGTGGCGTGGGCGGGGTAGGTGTGCTCACGCTGCTGGCGATTCACTTTTTTCTGCCCGTCCTACCCGTGCAGCCAGCCGGCAACTGGCAGGGCGAGCTGGCCTTATTTAAGCGGGCCGAAACCTGGCTTATCATCCTGCTCACGGCCATCGGCACGGGCGGCATGTTTTGCTGGGTGAGCTACATTGCCCCGCTCATGACGGAGGTGTCGCACTTTCCGGCCTCCTACGTGCCTTATATCATGATGCTTGTGGGGCTGGGCATGTTTGTGGGCAACGTAGTGGGGGGCAAGCTAGCCGACCGCTTTTCACCGCTCACGGCCGCTACTGCCCTGCTGCTGGCTATGGCTGCCACGCTGCTCGCCATCTACTTCACGTCGGGCAACCAGGTGCTGTCGTTGGGCTTCACGTTTCTGGCTGGCGGCTTTTCGCTGGCGCTGGCCGCGCCCATCCAGATTTTGATGATTCAGTCGTCGAAAGGCGCCGAGATGCTGGGAGCGTCCATCACGCAGGCGGCCTTCAACATGGGCAATGCGCTGGGTGCGTTTTTGGGCGGGCTACCCATTGCGGCGGGCCTGGGCTACACGTCGCCCGCGCTGGTGGGGGTAGGCCTGGCGCTTGTGGGGGCGGCTTTTGCCTACGTGCTGGCGCGCGTGTCGCCCCAGCAGCCTGTGGAGCCGATGGGCGTAGTAGCTGGGCACTAAGCTTATTCTTTGGCCATGCCTCCTGCTATTTACATCGGCTGCTCTGGCTTTTCGTTTCGCGACTGGAAGGGCGTGTTCTACCCGCCCGACCTACCCCCGCGCAAGTGGCTGGCCTACTACTGCACGCAGTTTAACAGCCTGGAGCTGAACGTTACCTTCTACCGAATGCCGACCCCGAAAGCCTTCGAAACCTGGTACGACCAAAGCCCGGCCGACTACCGCTTCGCCGTAAAAGCCCCGCGCCAAGTAACGCATTATAAGAAATTCAATGCCGAGGCGCAGCCCATTCTGGCCGATTTTTACGGCGCCGTGCGCGAGGGGCTGCGCGAAAAGCTCGGGCCAGTGCTGTTTCAGCTGCCGCCCAAAGCTGCGTATACCGACGAGCTAGCCCAGCGCTTGGTCGAGAGCCTCGACCCCACGTTTGCCAACGTGGTGGAGTTTCGCCACCCGAGCTGGTGGGCGGCCGAGCCGCAGCGGCTGCTCACGCGCCACGGCATTGCTTTCGTGGGCCAGAGCTACCCGCCGCCCCTGGAGCTGCCCGACGAGGTAGTAGCCAATACCGCGGTGCTGTACTACCGTTTCCACGGCGTGCCCGACTTGTATAAATCGTCCTACAGCCCCACGTTTTTGGCGCGCATTGCCGCCGAGATAAAAGCGCTGCACCACGTGCAGCAAGTGTACCTGTATTTCAACAACGGCATCGGTGGCGTGGGTGTGCACAATGCCCGGCAGATGCAGTCGCTGCTGGCTACTTAGCGCAGTTTCCGAGTCAGTGTACAGGCTGCGCCATGAGGCTAGTAGCGCGAAGCTCCGCTTCGCGTTTCGTCTGCTTGGCTCTGGCACCAAAACGCGAAACAGAGCTTCGCGCTACTCCTAATACCCTGACTTGGAAACCACTCTAGCGCAGGGTAAAAGCACTAAAAGGTTAGTTATACTCGTCGCAAAGTGCGTTGCGAAAGAGTATATATCGAAATTTCCACCCCTAGATTTTGCGCAAATTCACTGCTGCAACAAGTCTAATGCCAGCGCCCTATCAGTTATTGTTGCAGTAGGCCCTGCTCCATTGCGTACTTAATGAGGGCCGGCGTATTCTTGACGCCTGTTTTCTCCAGCAGGTTCTGGCGGTGGGTTTCGACGGTGCGCTTGCTCGTAAAAAGCTTATCCGCAATTTGTTGGTTGGTTAGGCCAGTGGCTACTAATTGCAATATGTCGCGTTCACGGGGCGTCAGGCGGAGGGGGTCCCTAGGGGGATTTGCCGGGCCTTCGGCTTCGTTAGCCAGCAGCTTTTCGAGCACTGCCAGGCCGGTATCCGAGCACAAAAAGCGCTTGCCGACGGCAACGGTCTGAATGGCCGTCACGATTTCGTGCTTATCGGCGTTTTTGAGCACGTAGCCGTGGGCGCCGGCTGCCAGCAGCTCGCCGATGGTGCGCTCGTGCGTCATCATCGACAGCATGAGGATGCGCAGGTGGGGGTAGTGCTTGTGCAGCTCGTGGGTGGTGGCCAACCCATCCAACACGGGCATGTTGAGGTCCATCAGCACGACATCGGTGGGCACAGTGGGCAATTGCGCCAGCAGTTCCTGGCCATTAGCAGCTTCGCCCACTACCTCTAGCTGAGGCTGGGCCGACAGTACCGCCCGCAGGCCATCGCGCACAATAGCATGGTCATCAACGAGGAAAATGCGAATCATGGGGGAGAAAGCCGGAAAAAAGGTATCCGCAGGTAAGCAGGGGTGCCGTGCGCAGGAGAAAAATCAAGAGTATTGGTGTTGCCCAGCGGGGTGGCGGCACCATGGCGCATACGCAAAGCTAGCCCTTTGGGGTAGTGGTGGAGCTACTCAACATAGGATAATATAGGTAGCCGAATTGGCGTCGGTATTGCCTTCAAGTGCGTTTTGCACGCAGGTGTGCACGATGATAAGCGCTTATTATTCAGCATAATATACTGTCATACAGTATATTATGCTGAATACAAGTTATTTTTACTTAAGCAACATTAGTAGTCTCAGCTCGTGGATAAAGCCTGCGATGACGGGCTTGGGGTGGGGTAGGCTAGGGGCGCAGAAGGCTAGTAGGCGCCGGACCAGCCAGCGCCGGTAGCGAGCCATTTAGACGCCTCACGCAGTTGGCGTTTCGTCCGTGCCTTCGGGGTAGAGGCGCTTAATGAGGCGCTCCAGCGTCAAGCCCTGCACGATGACGGAAAACAGCACCACGGCGTAGGTAATGGCCACGATAAGTGGCTTGTGCGGCACGGCATCGCTGATGGAGAGCGCCAGCGCCACCGAAATGCCGCCGCGTAGGCCGCCCCAGGTCATCATAACAGGAGCTTTGTCGTCGAGCGTCAGCCAGGGCTTGGCCAGGCGGTAGGGCACCCACACAGACAGAAACCGGGCCGCCAGCACCAGGCCCACGGCCAGCCCGCTAAGCAGCCAGTACGACGTTTCAAACTTGATGACCAGCAGCTCGATGCCGATGAGCACGAACAGCAGCGCGTTGAGAATCACGTCTAGCAGCTCCCAAAACTTGTCCACGTACTCTTCCGTCTGCTGGCTCATGGCGTCCTGGCGGCCGCGCTGGCCCACCAATAAGCCCGCCACCACCATCGCCAGCGGCCCCGAAATGTGCAGGTGCTGGGCCAGCAGGTAGCCGCCCATTACGGCGGCTAGGGTCAGCAGTACTTCCGTCTGGTAGTGGTTGATGGAGCGCAGCAGCCGGTAGAGGCCGTAGCCCAGCCCTAGGCCAAAGAGCAGCCCGCCGCCCGCCTCCTGCAAAAACAACCGCGCAACATCGCCCGCCCCCACGCTGCCGGGGCCGCCGAGCACGATGAGGTAAATGGTGGCAAACACCACCACGCCCACCCCGTCGTTGAACAGGGACTCGCCCACGATATTGAGCTTCACGCTCTCCGGCAGCTTGAGGCGGGCCAAAATGCCGAGCACGGCGATGGGGTCGGTGGGCGAAATGAGTGCCCCGAACAGCAAACACAGCGGGAACGACAAGCCCAGCCCGAGCCACTGGCTGAGGTAGTAGAGCCCGGTGCCAATGAGGCCGGTGCTCAGCAGCACGCCCACCAGGGCAAAGAGCACTACGGAGCGGCGCTCGACGTTCAGCAGCGCCGCATCGGTATGAAAGGCCCCGGCGAAGAGCAGCAAACTCAGCATCACGTCGAACAGCACCTGGTCGAACTTGATGCTCGCCACCGTGTGCCGGGCCGCGGCCGACCAGGCGGGCTGCACCACCCCCAGCCCCAGCAGCAGCAGCGAGAAGGCCAGCGACACCACCATGATGCCGATGGCATCGGGCAGCTTCAGCAAGCGCGTGTTGAGGTAGGCAAACGCCGCAGCTACCACGATGAGCAGCGTAATAAGGGTAAATAAATCCATACAGGGCAAGCAGAATAGGCTCGGCTAGGAGGGTAGTACGAGTATCGGAGGTAGTTAACCGGATAGGCTCGCCGCAACCAGGTAGTGCCCCGCAAGCACCCGCTCGCCGCCCCGTTGGGGGTAGGCGGCGCGGCTTCAGTTGCCCGGCAGCAGCTCCACCAGAGTGGCCGCGACTTGCTGGCGGCCCTGCCCAACATCGCACCTGGACTGCTACTCGCCGGCTTTGTGCTGCTGGCGCGGGGCGTGCGCGCGGGAGTTCGGCGCGTGCTGCGCAAGCCGTTGCCTACCCGCCAGCTTCTCTTGCACAACCAAACCGAAGTCACCGACGCCAACCGCCAGCCCCAGCGCGCCGGCTGGCCCGCGGGCCAGGGCGACGTGCCCCAGCCCGTGCGACGCTGCCCCCGCCCCGCGCGGCTCAACATTAAGTTCGCACAGGGTGAAGCAGTTAAGGGGTAGGCGCTACCACCAGCGGCACCTCCTGCAACACTGACTGCGCGGCGGTAGTGGTGCGCTGGAGTACGCTCAGGTTACCGCTCGTTTCCAGGATTACAGCGGCGGCTTCGGCTACACTCGCCAGGCCCTGGGCGCGTAGCTCGGCCATGATTTCTCCTGCCATGACCCACTTGGCTTTCAAAGCCGCCGCCAAAAACTGGCCCTGGTACACCAGCAGCGTCGGTTGTGCTATTTCGTATGCCGGCCACTATTCGACGGGCAGCACCAGACGCAAAATGTCCTCCTATGGAATCGGCGCCATCTTTACCGTATCGCTGCCCACGTAGGCTGCCTGGAACAGTGTTTGAGGGTGCTACTAGTCAACGACGCTGTGCTTACTACTATTCGCCAACTGCAACCAGACGGGTGACCCTGGCCGGTTTGCCTGGCAACGGATTTGTTTTTTGCTACTTCTATGCCTGCTCCTGCGGTCTTACTACCCATTTTTAATGCCCTGCCGGGGGCCTACCTGCTGCTCTCGCCCGAACTGCTGATTGAGGCCGTCAGCAACGAGTACCTGGCCGCCACCCTGACCCGGCGCGAAGCCCTGGTGGGCTGCTATTTATTCGACGCTTTTCCTGATAATCCGGCTACCCTGGAGGCCAATGCCGTGCACAATCTGCGGGCTTCGCTGGCCCAGGTGCTGGCCACCGGCCAGCCGCACGAAATGGCGCAGCAGCACTACGATGTGCCCAATCCTGACCAGCCCGGCCAGTTTATCGAGCGCCACTGGCAGCTGCGCAACGTGCCCGTGTGCGACGAGCAGGGGCACGTGCGCTACCTTATCCACACCGTCGTCAACGTGACGCCGCAGGTGCAGGCCATTACGGAGCTACACCAGAGCCAGGCGCGCGAGCAGGCGGCCCACGCCGGGGCCGAAACCCAGCGGGCGGCACTGCAACGCGTGTTTGAGCAGGCTCCGCTGGCAATTGCCATGCTGCACGGGCCCACGCACGTCATCGCGTTCGCCAATACGAAAATGGGCCAGATTTGGGGCCGCCCCCTGCGTCAGCTGCTAGGGCAGCCGCACTTCGCTGCCTTGCCAGATTTGGCGGGTCAGGGGTTTGAAGACGTATTCGACGGCGTATTCCGGACCGGCGAACCGCGTTATTTCAACGAACTGCCGGTGGCCATCAACCAGGATGGGCATCCGTATGAGGGCTATTTCAACATCGCGTACCAGCCCGCCTACGATGGGGCGGGCCTCATCACGGGCATCCTCGCCTCGGCCCTAGAAGCAAGTGGGCAGGTGCACAGTCGCCAGCAGGTGCAAAACCTCAACGAAGAACTGGCCGCCATCAACGAAGAACTGGCCGCCATCAACGAAGAGCTACGCGCCAGCAACGAAGAGTTTTTAACAAACAACGTCGCCCTGATGCAGGCCCAGCAGGAGTTGCACGCACTCACCCACGACCTCGAAGCCCGAGTAGCGGCGCGCACCCACGAAGCCCACGCGGCGCAGGTGGCGGCCGAGCACCAGCGCCGCCGCTTGGAGCGCTTCTTCCAGCAGGCCCCGGCCGCCATTTGCGTGCTAGATGGGCCCGAGCTGGTCTACGAGTTGGTCAATCCGGGCTATCAGCAGCTCTTCCCCGGCCGCGAACTGCTCGGCAAGCCGCTGCTTGTAGCGCTCCCCGAGCTAACTGGCCAACCTGTGTGGCAGACTTTACAGCGCGTATACCAGACGGGAGAAACACACCTGGAGCTGGGCATTCATATTCCGGTGGCCCGCACCGAAGGCGGGCCGTTGGAAGATTTTTACTTTAACTACATCCAGCAGGCGCGCTACGATGAGCACGGGCAAGTAGATGGCGTACTGGTGTTTACCTTCGAGGTAACCCAGCAGGCGCTGGCCCAGCAGCAAGTGCATAACCTCAACCAGGAGCTAGCCGCGGTCAATGAAGAGCTGCAAGCCACGAACGAAGTGCTAAACGGCACCAACAACCAGCTTACCCGCGTGAACGTGGACCTGGACACGTTCATCTACACGGCCTCGCACGACCTAAAAGCGCCCATCACCAACATCGAGGGCTTGCTCTATACCTTGCGGGGCGAGCTGCCCGCACAAAGCTCGGCTGGTGAGGTGCCCTACATCCTCGACCTCATGCAGGATTCCGTGGAGCGATTCACGCGCACCATCGAGCACCTTACTGACGTGAGCAAGCTGCACAAAACCTTCGCGGAGCCGGCCTACCCCCTGTTACTGGCCCCGGTTATCGAGGATGTGCGCCTGGACCTGGCCCCGCTGCTGCACGCCACCGGCGGGCACCTCGATGTGGACGTGCGCGCCGTGCCCGCCCTCACCTTCTCCGAAAAAAACCTGCGCTCGGTAGTTTACAACTTGCTCAGCAATGCCCTCAAGTACCATCACCCCGACCGCAAGCCCGAGGTGCGCGTGCGGGCTCGGCTCGATGGGACGTATGCGGTGCTCGAAGTGCAGGACAACGGCCTGGGGCTGGACCTGGCGCAGGGCCAAGAGAAGCTCTTTGCTATGTTCCAGCGCCTGCACACCCACGTAGCGGGCTCCGGCGTGGGCTTGTACATGGTCAAGCGCCTGGTGGAAAACGCGGGCGGGCATATCACCGTTAGCAGCACCATCGGCGAGGGCACTGCTTTCACCGTGTACCTGCCCCGCTGACCCGCTGCGGCTTTTTTCGTTGCTTTCCGCACTGTCATGCCTAAGCTCCCCTGCACCCTGTTAGTCGATGACGACCCGACTACCAATTACCTCAACCGCAAGCTACTGGAAACGCTGGGCGTCACGAAGCGCGTCTTGGTGGCCCTGAATGGGCAGGAAGCCCTACACGTGCTGGCCGCCGAGTGCCCCGCCGACAACAGCCCCACTTGCCCCACCTTAATTCTGCTCGACATCAACATGCCCGGTATGAATGGCTTTGAGTTCTTGGAGGCCTTCGCGCACTTGCCCCTGGCCCAGCGCCAAGCCATTGTCATCGTCATGCTCACTACCTCCATGCACCCACGCGACATGCAACGGCTCGCGGCCCTACCCGTGGCCGGCTTCCTGAGCAAGCCCCTCAACCCGGCCAAGATTCAAGAGGTGTTGCAAACCCATTTCAGCGCCTCCTAACCCGCTGCCAGCCTTTGTCATCGCGTCCATCCAGGGCGCAGTACTTGGCGTTAGATGCTAGAGTAGCTTGCCCCTGGTTTTCTGGTAATAGCACCAGGGCTAGCGTTGGAAGCAGCTGCTGAAAGTGGTGCGGCGGCCTATCTGATTGGCTACCGCCAAGTGGCTCCCTTCTTTTCCACTAGCTGCTGGGCTAAGGTGTATAGGAGTAGTGCGAAGCGCTGCCAGGGCCAAGCAAACAAAACGCGAAGCAGAGCTTCGCGCTACCACCCTCGTGGCGCAGCCTGTGCGCTGACGTGCAAACTGCTCTAGGCGTTGGCATTGCCCAGGCCGGTGTTGTGGCGGGCCAGCCGCTGATTAAACAGCTCTGTCTGCCAGCCGGGCCCGCGCTTGTCCGCCGCTTTCTAGGTAGCCCATTGTTGGGCCAAGCCCGGCGAATGGGAAGCGCCTGCGTACGTGGTGCCCTGGTTGAGGTGGCTCAGCGGCAGCTGAATAAAGAAGGTAGTGCCGTGGCCTTCCTGGCTTTCGCACCAGATGCGGCCGTGGTGCAGGCCCACGATGGTTTTGATGATGGACATGCCCAGGCCCGTGCTTTTCTCGCCCCGCAGGCCTGGTCGCCGTGCCGGTGTGAAGCGCTCGAAAAGCCCCGCTTGCAGCTCTGCCGGAATGCCGATGCCATTGTCGGCCACCGTCACCAGCACGTGCGTGGGGTGCTGGCTCACGACTACTTGCAGGTGGCCACCATCCGGCGTGAATTTGAGTGAGTTACCCAGCAGATTATTGATAACCTGCAAGAATTTGTTCTCGTCGAGGTCTACATAGATGCTCGGGTGCGAGGCCTCAAAATAGAAGTGATGGCCGGCGGCGTGCTGGCGCTCTTGGTAGTTATCGAGCACGATTTGCAGGCGGGCCACCAGGTCTAGCCGCACCAGCTTCAGGTCAACATTAACCGAGTCGAGAAACTCCTGGTCCACAAAGTCGCGGACCAGCGTCACCCCTTCCTGACATTGCTGGCGCATGCTCTCAATCAGGCGGTTGAGCTGCGCATCTTGCAGCGTCTCCACTTTCTCGGCGAGGTAGTCAGCCATTTGCTCTACTAGCACCAAGGGACTGGCGAGGTCATGCGAGAGGATTTCGAGCATCGAGTCTTTCTTGGCCTGGTAGCGCTGGGCGTTTTCTAGGATGGCTTGGGCGGGGGTAACATCCGCGAGGTGCCCACTGATGAGCGGCCCGCTCGCAGTCTCCCCGGCAGGGGTAAAGCCCGTCGCCGTCAACTGAAGCCAGCACAGGTGGCCATTGGGGCAAGTCAGGCGCAGCTGCACGTCCTGTACGGTGCCGCCGGCCGCCGCCTGCGCCAGACCCTTTGCCAGGTAGGCGCGGTCATCGGGGTGCAGCGCTGCCTGCCATGCGGGAAGTTCGTCGTTTACGTTGGCCATGTGGCCGCCCAGTATTCGCTCGTAGGCGGGACTCACGTACAGCACCCGGCCGTCGGCCGGCCGGTAGCAGAAGTAGATGAGCGAGCTACGGGCAACGAGCGGCTCCAGAAAGTGCGCAAAATCCATACGCAAAATTGGACATTCACTGGCGTTTGGGCAGCTAAGCGCTGGCTAAATAGCGCGTATAACCATTTATGATTAAGCTAAGTAGCTGTAAATCTTGACACAAAGTTTTACGAGACGGCGCACAGCTAAGAATGAGCTTTTGACTTTACTCTTGTTTTGTTGCATCTAACTCACTTAAGTCATCAGAGGAGCAACGTCTAACTCTTGTAACAAAATTGTTTTGAGAGGTGGTTTTGCTTCTATGACTTCTTACGTGGCGTACTTCCACGTCAGTACCGTCCGTTAGAGCCAGTCTGGTTTGGGCTTCGAAGCCCAACAGGCGGGGCAGAACTCCGCCACGCCGCTACGCTCGTAGCCACCTTTGTCGAAATTGAGCGTAGGAAGAAAAACGAGCTACCCCAACTAGCCAATCCTGGAATGTAGCCGCTTGTGGTTGTACAAATCAACATACTCCGCAGCGCTGGCCTGCGCATCGGCTAGGTTGGCAAAAACGGGTTGCTCGCGCAGTTCAAGCACCGCTGTTTTGAGGCGCGACCAGCGGCTTTCGGCCTGGGCATTGTCGTAGCAGGCGCGGCGGCGGCGCGGCGAGCGCATGGCCCCATGGTCGTGGAGCGAGGCATGGTAGGCGTTGCCGCAGTACTGCTCGCCGCAGTCGGCGTGCACGAGCAGGCCTAGGGTGGGATTGGTGCGAACTAATGGGCTATCGAAACCGGGTAGCGTGGGGGCTCAGCAGAGGGGAAAGTGGATTCTGGCTGGGCGGGCCGGGATTTCCCTGTTAGATAAAGTCGCTGGAAAATGACCGCCGCCAGCCACATCGCCACCGTCGGGGCTACCAAATACACCCACAGGCTCGCAAAATCCTGTGCGATGATGGCCGCCGCCAGGCTCCGAAAGGGGTTGAGGCTCATCCCCGAAGCGGGCGATTCCCAGACGATGTAGCTAGCTACAAGTGCCCCAACCAGCCAGCCGGTGGCCTCTTTCAAAGCCGCCGAATACAACGCGAACAGCAACAGCGCCATCAGCCCGAAGGAAATGCCAAACTCGGCGGCAAAGGCCAGGCCGGTCCCGCCTGGTCCGGGTTTGGTGGTCATAAAGTGGATGAGTGGGTGCGCGTAGTAAGGGAGGAGCCACACCCGGAGCAGCAGCAAGGCACCAATACCACCCCCTGCTTGGGCCAGCAGGTACCAGCACACATCGGCCCCTTGAATCTTGCCCAACTGCCAGAAAGCCAGGGTAATGGCTGGGTTGATGTGTGCCCCCGAGCGCTTGCCCCACGGGTTGTACGTGAGCACCACCAGCACCAGCCCCATGCCTATTCCCAGTACTACGCGGCGGAGCACGGGCCCCGCATCGTGCGCAAGGAGCGCTTGGTGCAGCGGCGAGGCAGGATGCTCTAGGCCCAGCGTCAGCAGACTACTGCTCGTGACAAAGAAGGCCAAGCCCGCCGCTTCGGCCAAATAGTGCGGCCAGTGCCGCCGCAACGCCCGCATCAGTTGAAGGAGCCTGATTTTCATGGTAGGGTGCCGAAGCAAATTCCAAGGCTAAGCAGTGGGCCGGTAAACTCGGCCACGCACTCCAACGCAGGCAGCAGACTAACGGTTTGGCTACGTCCGGCCAAGGGAACTCAGGTGAAAAACAGTATAAAGCGACAAGCCAACCGATTGTACCGTTTCTAATCGCCAGTGAGTAAGGGCGAAGGACGGGGCAATCGGTTGGCTTGTTGCTTGGAGAGCAAGCGCTGAGTAAGCGTGACGAAAGCGTTAGCGCTTCTTCGATTTAGGCTTTTTCCGGCTTAGCAGCACGATGGTGGCGACTGCCAGCGCCGAGCCAATACCGGCTTTTAGCAACTGGCTTTTCCGGTTGAATTTCCAATCGGACTTCCCACCTTTCTCCGCGAAGATATTAGGGATATGGCCGTGCGCGAGGTCATCCAGAATACCTTCGACTACATTGATGCGGTCGGCTAGCAGCAGCGGCAGCCAGTGGCTGTACTCGTTTTCGCTGAATTTGAAGGCGTAGCGCCGAATGATGCCGCTGAGGCCGGAAGGGGGTACAGAGGTGCCAAAAACGGCCGGCAAGTTGGGCCGCTCGTTGGAATGCAGCACTTCGACCGTGAGGGCTTGCTGCGGAATATCGGGCCGGATGTAGCCGGCGTGCTCCCCATTCGTGCGGTGCTTATAGGGGTAGGTAGGGTCGTTTTTGGGGTCGGCGTCGATGCCCCAGCCCTTGATGTGGGCAAAGTCTTTCGCGGTCTTTTCCATGCTAAATAAAGCTACATTTTGGCGGGTGACGGGATGAGGACGGTCTTGATGCAGTTATCCAGCTTCGCCGAGAAAATGTGGTAAGCATCGGCCACTTCCTCCAGCGGCACGCGGTGGGTAATAATGCCCTTAGGGTCGAGCCGGCCGGCCTGCACGTGCTCGATGAGGCGCGGCAGCAGGCGCTTGACCGACGTCTGGTTGCCGCGCATGGTAAGGCCCTTGTTCATCATGTTGCCGATGGGCACCAGGTTGTCGGTGGGGCCATACACGCCCACGATGGAGACAATACCGCCTTTTTTTACGGCATTGATAGCCCAGTGCAGGGCCGTGGCCGAGCCCGCTTGCAGCATGAGCTTGCGGCCAGTGAGGGTTTGCATAGCGCTGCCCGCGGCGTCGGCCCCCACGGCATCAATGCACACATCGGCCCCGAGCCAGTCGGTGGTTTTCTTGATGAACAGCACCGGGTCTTCGAGCGACTCGAAGTTGTAAGCTTCGCACTGCGCGTAGTTGCGCACGAATTCCAAGCGATACTCGACGTGGTCGATGACGATGACGCGGCCCGCGCCAAACAGCCAGGCGCACTTCGCAGCCATGATGCCGACCGGGCCGGCGCCAAATACCACGACCGTGTCGCCGGTCTGGATGCCCGCCATCTCGGCGGCCTGGTAGCCAGTGGGCACCACGTCGGTGAGCAGCACCGCATCGTCGGGGTCCATATCGGCCGGAATCACCGTGGGGCCCACATTGGCGTAGGGCACGCGGGCGTATTCGGCCTGGCCGCCGTCGTAGCCGCCAGCCGTGTGCGAGTAGCCATAAATGGCCCCCACGGCCGTGGCCTCGGCGTTCGACTCTTGGCAGTTGCCGTACAGCTCCTGCTTGCAGAAGACGCACTCGCCACAAGCTACGTTGAAGGGTACCAATACTTGGTCCCCGACTTTAATCTTGGTTACATCGGGGCCGATTTCCTCCACAATGCCCACAAACTCGTGGCCGAACGTGGAGCCTACCCGCGTATCGGGCACCAGGCCGTGGTAAAGGTGCAGGTCGGAGCCGCAGATGCAGGAGCGCGTCACCCGCACAATGGCATCCTGCGGATGCAGAATCTCGGGATGAGGCTTGTGGTCGAGTCGGACCCGGTAAGGGCCCCGGTAATTCATGGCGCGCATAATGGCAGGTGGGGTAAGGTGAAATATTCTAGCTAGTCGGGAACTTGATTACCCAATAGAGAGGCGACTAATCCGGCTCGGTGGCGGGCACTTATTGAAGCGCACTACCGGGCCGCGACGAAGCTAGCCGCAGCTTGACTGCTTAGTCATACGCAAGCTCCAGAATACACTGCCGCTATTGAAGCAAATAAAAAAAGCAACCCAACCGTACGAACAAGCTCTTTGGCTAGCCCTCAGCAGCCTACTACCCAATTTATTTTTGCCATTTAGGAATTGGCCCTATTCTGTAACTAACAAGCATGGAGAGCCAGGGCTGCTTTTTTTGGCAAGCGTCGGCCTAACGGCCGCATTGTGGGAAGCGCTACACGCGCACCGCGTCGCCACCGTTTGCGGCAGAGTTATTTTTCCTGCTCGGCCGCACTGTGCCACTGGATGGCGAAGTAGCCGCACGGGGCCGGGCTGGTGTTGGTGAAGGCGTGCGGTACGTTGGCGCGCAGCAGCACCACGTCGCCCGCGGCGGCGGGGTAGGCGGTTTTGTCAATCAGAATCTGGCCGCGGCCCTGGGTCATGAGGATGATTTCTTCGGCCCGGTGCGTGTGCGGCGGGTGGCTGGCCAGGCCGGCATTGAGCACCGTGGCGTGCACGTCGAAGCGCGGAAACATGGAGGTAGGCCGGTCGAAAACGGGCCGGGTTTCGCCCTTGTCGGTCTTGGTAAGCCGGAACGCAGGCCAATCGCGCAGGAAAGCGCCACCCGCCGCCTGGCCCCGCGCCGCATCAGCGCCAGCAGCCGCGCGGAACCTCAGCTGCCAGAAGCGCACCGGCTCCGGGCTGGCGTTGCGCAGCGCGGGCTGGTCGCCGGCCATCGCCAGCAGCAGGCCCCCGGGACCTAGGGTTCTGGTAGAGTCGTGGAGGGTCACGGCCAGGCGGCCTGTTTGCACAATCAACAGCGCTTCGGCGCCAGCGGGCTGGGGGCGGGTAGCTTGGCCGGGCGGCAGCGTGCTGGTCGTTATTTCCAGCTCCTTCAGGTCTAGGGTACTGCCCTTTAGCAAGGGCTGGGACGAAGGCAGCTTGCTGGGCTGGGTGGTCATCGGCGCGTGGTACACGGCCGAGGGTAGCGAATCGGTGGGTAGCACCAGGGCGGCAGCAGCTAGGACAGCCAGCGTAACGGAGGGCAGCGTCATAGTGGTTTGGGTGGGGTAAGAAGGCGGGTAGGAAGGTAACTAGTCGGGAAGCGTAGCGTCTAGGCAGGTGGGCACTCAGGCAGAGAGGGTAGCCCCTCCCGCGCTCGCTACAAAGCGGCGCGGGGAGGCCAGCGCTACGGGCGCTTAACCACTACGCTGGGTGGGTGGGCAAAGTACTGCCAGGCGCTTTCGGCTTGCGCTGCGGTGCAGTGGCCATTAAACACGAGCAAGCGATAGTGCAGGGCGTAGGTTTGGCCGGGCACGAGCGGCCACGCCTTGGTTTTGGTGGGTGAAAAGCTGGCGAACACGTCGCCGCGCCCGTTCATGTCGTCGGGCCAAATGCGCAGGGGCTCAGGATGATTATAATTGGTGGGGTACGAAAGCAGCACGACCCCGCCGTAGTCGGCGGAACCGAGCTGGCCCTGCACCACGCACCAGCGCGCCAGGGAGCCATCGGCCGCCTGGCGGGTTTTGCCCGCCGAGGTCAGCACCTCGCTGTTTTGCTTGTTCCATTGCGCCGTGGCGCGCCAGCCGAGGCCGCCGTAGCGGTAGGCCAGCAGCGTTACCGGGCTAGCCGTGGCACAGTTGAGCTGAATGGTGAGGTCGGCCAGGTAGGCATCGGGGCCGGCGGGCTGGTACACGCGCACAGTCTGCACCTCGTGGAGCGCCGTCTTTTCGGGGCGGCCCTTCGGGAAAGCCACGTGGTTTTGCAGCACCTGATACTCGCCGTATACCGCGCCGCTGGTGGTAGCCAGCACGTTGGCAAAGCGCACCGTGCCCTTATGGTCGCCCAGGTTCCAGAAATCCACCGTGTCGCCCTCAAATAAAACGTGCGTCCAGGGATTCCAGAGGCCGTAGTGGTGGTAGTGGTCGGGGGCCTGAATGCGGGTAAGCTCCTGGCTATGCGGCGACCACAGCGGATGGATAAACCCGCTACGCTTAAAGGCCGTGTCGATGCCAGCCGGGGGGTACACCGGGCGGTAGTTGTAGCGTAATAAGTTGCGGCGGCCAGCTTGCAGCAGCAGCCCGCCCTGCTCATCGACCACCTGCATACTCGCCGGGGCCGGGCGGGCCGCGTGGCCTTGCCGCAGCTCGTAGGTGCGGGTAGCGGGCGTGGCGCCCGCCGAGGCTAGCCAGTGCAACACCCGCTCGCGGCCGTGCTCGATTTGGGTGGGCACTACCGTGCGGAGGTTGCCCCGCACTTCCACCAGCTGCACGGCCGAATCGGGCAGCAGCGTCAGCGCATCCAGGTTGGTACGCACGGGGATGGCTAGGCCGCCGGTCGGGTACGGCAGCGCGACGGTGAGCGTAGCCAGCTGCTGCGCGGTGGCGCGGGTGCGGCCCACTAGTAGCAGCAGGAGCAGGCAGCTTTTTAGCCAGATTCCCCGGGCGTGGCGGGCGCTGACCAATAGGCTCAAAAACGACGCTAGCGGTAGCATAAGGGCGGAGCGGCTTGGCATCAGAACGTTACGTGCGGGGTGGTGTAGGCCCAGCCGAGCGCCTTGAGCATCGTAGGGGGTTTGCCCGTTAGGTGCGTGACGTGGTCCTGGACCACCGAGTGCAGGTCGAGGTGTTGGTATTTGCGCGCTTGTAGCAGTTGCACCAGCCGCTGGTAAGGCTCTCGCTGGCCGGGCGTTTCCAGCTCGCCCACTTCCAGAAACAGGTGGACGGGTAGGTCGGTGTGCGTGGCGTGGTAGGCCTGTTCGACGTCAAATATTTTTCCCTTATCGTACCCTAGGGCCGGGCTGCCCAGCAAGATATTCTGGAAGAGCGTGGGCTTTTGAAATAAGACGTAGGTGCCAAAGAGGCCGCCCATCGAGTAGCCGTAATAGGTGCGCTGGGCGGGGTCGGCCCGGTAGGTTTTCTCCACGAAGGGAAACAGCTCCTGCTCGATAAAACCCAGAAAGGCTGGGGCGCCACCGCTTTCGGGCGCGGCAGGTGTGGCCGTGGGCGTAAAGTCACGGGTGCGCTTATTGCCCGGCGTGCCAATGAGGCCACCGTCGCCGATGGCAATGACCAACGGCTCGGGAATGTGGTACTCAGCCATCAGCAAGCCCAGGTATTCGAGCGTCGGCGAAAAGTCGTTGTCGCCATCGACCACGTACAGCACCGGGTATTTTTTGGGGGCCGCGGCGACGTAGCCCGCCGGCAGATGCACGTACACGTCGTAGGCATGGCCCGCCACGGCAGACTGAATGACGTGGTGTTCCGAATTGGGAACCGTTACGGGCATCGGTTGCTGCGCCGCAAGGCCACCGAGGCTACCCAACCAGGCCGCACAAGACGCAACGGCCCGCCCCGGCCGGCAGAAAGAAAGGAAAGCAGCCGTCATAAACAAGGAATTGAATCATCTGGATGGGCAAACAAGATAGGGACGCCCGGCTACACCTAGCCTTGGTTAAAAGGCTAGGAGCCAGACCGGCTCTGAATTTGAATGCCGGAAAGCCGTTAAAAGCGGCTGGTGTCGAAAAACGCCCTAGGTGTTGTAAAACGGGATGTTACCTCGTCAAGCATACCCTTCCGAACTTACCACAGGCAAGTAGTGACTTTACGGAAGGTAGCAGTTGCTATTTATTCAAAACGACCAGCCTTACTTGCTCAGTAGCAGCAGCACGACGTCGTGCGACGGCACGGTGGTAGTAAAAGCCTTTTTGGTGGTGCCTACCTCCTTTTTGGTCCACAGGTTGCGGAGGTGGTAGGTAGCGTTACTGGCGTTCAGCTCAGTTTTCGACACGTCGTCGGTGATGGGCTGGGCTTTCCAGTCGAAGCTGACGGGCTGCGGCTTCTTGCTGCGGTTGAGGAAAGCCACGGCCCACTTACCATCGGCCAGCGGCTTAAACCAGGTTTCGAGGCTGTCTTTGGCGGCGTAGCGGAAGCCCTGCACGCCCATTTTGTCCTGGTCCACGGCCAGCACCTCCTTGTTGGTCAGGATTTCTTTGGTGGCCAGGCTCATGGTGCGCAAGTCGTTGCCGGCGATGAGCGGGGCAGCCATCATGCTCCACATGGTGAAGTGGGCGCGGTCCTCGTTGGCGGGCATGCCGTTGCCGACTTCCAGCATGTCGGGGTCGTTCCAGTGGCCGGGGCCGGCGTACTGGCGTAGGTGCTGCTGCTTATCCATTATCTGCATTACGCCCCAGGCCTTCCAGCTGCCGTTGTCCTTGATGCAGTCGAAGCAGTTGTAGATGTCGCCGGTGGTGCGCCAGAGGTGGCCCACGGTGGGGCCCCATTCCCAGGGCTTGTCGTTGCCCCACTCGCAGATGCTGAGCACCATCGGGCGGCCGGCCTTGCGCAGGGCGGCGGTGATGGTTTTGTAGGCGCCTTCGGCCTTGAGGCCCTCGGTGTTGCACCAGTCGTACTTGAGGTAGTCCACGCCCCACTCGGCGTACATCTGGGCATCCTGAAACTCGTAGCCCCGGCTGCCGGGCCGGCCGCCGCACGTTTGGGAGCCCGCGTCGGAGTAGATGCCGAATTTCAGGCCCTTGCTGTGCACGTAGTCGGCCAGGGCCTTCATGCCCGAGGGAAAGCGCTTGGCATCGGGGTGAATGAAGCCCTGCGCGTCGCGCTCGCCGTGCCAGCAGTCGTCGATGTTGAGGTAGACGTAGCCCGCATCGCGCAGGCCCGATGACACCAGCGCGTCGGCCACGCCCTTAATCAGGTTCTCATCGACGTTGCAGGCAAACTTGTTCCAGCTGTTCCAGCCCATGGGCGGCGTGAGGGCCAGGCCGTCGAATTTCTTGTAGTTCTGTACGTAGTTGTTGCCCTGGCTGAAGGCTTGGAACGAAAGGCCGAGGCCGAGGAGAAGCAGCGGTAGTTTTTTCACGGGGTGAGAAGAGGGTGGGAAATGGTAAGGGAAAACGGGTAGCCACCAACAACGGGCGTAGGCCACGCGCCGCAAATTAGCGGGTGTGAAGGTAGGAATTACTAAAACGTTTTAGCAAATTTGACCCAACTTTACCTTGGCATAGTCCTCCGCCACGTAGTGGGTATTGTCCTATCTCATCACTCTCCCAACCTAACTTTTCCCACCCATGCGCCGACTACTCCTGCTAGGCTCGCTGCTGCTCCTGAACGGAGCCCTAGCCCGGGCCCAATCGCTACCCCTCGACCCAAAAGCCACGCCCGAAACCCGCCACCTCTACCTAAACCTGCAACGGGTAGCTAACCAAGGCGTTATGTTTGGCCACCAAGACGATCTAGCCTACGGCGTAGGCTGGCAATACCAGCCCGGCCGCTCCGATGTGCGCGAAGTAGCCGGCGACTACCCCGCCGTAATGGGCTGGGAGCTAGGGCACCTAGAACTTGACCACGCCACCAACCTCGACAGTGTGCCCTTCGACCGGATGCGGGGCTTCATCCAGCAGGTGTACGCGCAGGGCGGCATCAATACCATCAGCTGGCATTTTAACAACCCCGTTGACCCGGCCCAAACGGCCTGGGTGCGCGGCGCCAAGGAGCCCACCATCCGCCGGCTGCTGGCCGACCCGCAGCTCATGCACCGCTACGACGGGTGGCTCGACCGGTTTGCGGCGTTCATCGCCACGCTCAAAGGGCCTAAGGGCGAGGCGATTCCAATTATATACCGGCCTTTTCATGAAAACACCGGCAGTTGGTTTTGGTGGGGCAAGGAGGAATGCACGCCCGCCGAATACCAGCAGCTCTGGCGCTACACCGTGGACTATCTGCGTACCAAAAAGCACCTGCACAACCTGCTCTACGCCTATTCGACCGACTACTTCGCCACGCCCCAGGAGTACGCGGAGCGCTACCCCGGCGATGCCTACGTAGACGTGCTGGGCTTCGACCTCTACGACTCGCCCAACCGGGACTCGACCCGCAACTTCGTACACGACGCCCAGCGCATGGCCCAGACCGTGCGCACGCTAGCCCAAGAAAAACACAAAGTATGGGCCGTCACCGAAACGGGCAGCGGCGGCGTGCCCCTGGCCGACTGGTGGACGCAGCGCCTGCTACCCATCGTGCAGCAGTCGGGTGCGGCCTACGTGCTGGTGTGGCGCAACCAAAACCAACGCCAGTTTTTCGCGCCCTACCCCGGCCAAGCCAGCGCGGCCGACTTCCAGCAGTTTGCCGCCAATCCGGCCGTGCTATTGGGCAAAAAAGCGGCGGCGCAGCATTTCTACGCCGCGCCGCCGAAAGGAAAGAAGAAGTAGGCGTAGCGCCTCACTTCCCAGCCCCCAGAGCCGTTAAGTTCTTGGCTCGCCGCCCGCAGACCCCACCCCCTAACCCCCTCCCCTTCGGGAGAGGGGGAACTAGCTTTAGCCATAGCATTGTGTGAGTTAGCTTTTTAGAGCTAGAACTAGTCCCCCCTCTCCCGAAGGGGAGGGGGTTAGGGGGTGGGGTCTGCGGGCGGCGAGCCAAGAACTTAACGGCTCTGGGGGGAGGCGACACATCAGCCCAGTTAACGCACTCGTTTTTATTTACTCACCAGCGTAGCGTAGCTCCCCGTGTCCAGCGTGAAGCGCGCCTGGCCATTCGCTACTTTCACCAGCTGGCCTTCCTGGTTGTGGCGGGTTTTATCGGTCACGTACACGCGTAGCGACTTCACCTGGGCCGGCAAACCGCTGAGCGTGACCGGGCGGGTAGCGCCGCTGTTCACAACGTGCACGGCGTACACGCCTTTGGTGGGGTTACCGAGGGCGGCGCAGGTGATGTTAGGGCGGTTGGCGGTGAGGGGTAGGTAGGCCACGTCGGGGGGCGTAGCGGCCAATTGTTGGAGGTTCCAGAAGCGCTGGGTGGGGTGCAACGGCGCGTTGTTGCCGAAAATGCCGCCACCCGCCAGCGGCGAGTAGTCAGAAGTAAGCTGCCACTGCAAGATGCTGATTGGCTGACAGATGCTGAGCAGGCGCATGTAGAGGCTGATTTCCTGCAAGGCGTAGGTCGGCTCCTCAAAGATGGCGGGGTAGCCCCAGGCCTGCGCGTCGATGCTGCCTTCGCCCACTAGTAGCGGTAGCTGAAGCTTAGTGGCGGCGGCGGCCCATTTTTGTAGGGTAGGGGTGTCCCAGCCGCGCCACGAGTGAAACGACACGGCCCCGATATACGGCCGGGTGGCCGCATCCTGCATGGCCGGCACAATGAATTCATAAGAGTTGGCGTCCGAGTTATCGCCGAGCAATAGCTTGGTTTTCAGACCCCGCGAAACGAAGTAGGCACCCAGGCCTTTGATAAGGTCGGCGTGCTCCTGGCCGGTCTGGCGGATGTTGATACCCAGGTCCGACTCGTTGAAGGAGAACATATCGGCCTCCGTGCCATACTGCTCCTTGAGGTACACGAGGTAGTCGGCAATCGACTTGTAGCTGGCTTGCAAATTGGCCGGGTTAAGGGGTGCGCCCCACTTGCCATCGGCCCCCGGCCCGGTGCCGTTGCCCTGGTCGCCCACCACGGCCCAGCGCGGCCCCGACCACGCCGTGACCACCAGCGGCATCCCGCGTTTGCCCAGGCGCTGCGCCATTTCCATCGACTCGCGCACGTGCGGGTGCAGCTGGCCCTGGCGGGCGGCGGCCGTGGGGTCTTGCGCCAGGTCGGGCTGCCAGAGTTGCCAGGGCATCTCGACGCGGCCGTAGGCCACGCGCATGTTTTGCAGGCAATAGTCAATCACCTGCGGGTCACCCTTGGGGTTTTGCAGCCGAAAATTGCCGCCAAAGCCCACGAAGGCCCGGCCCGTTTGGGTAGGGTTCAGGGTGAGCTGCACGGGTGCCCGGTCGATGTCGCCGCTCGCCGCGATGGTGAACGTTTGCTGCGCAGTTTGCCCCTTCGTTAGCTTGCCCAGCCCAATGGGCAAGTATAGCTGCCCATTGGGCTGGCCAGCGCTGCCCGGGCGTAGCAGCACCTTGGCCGGCTGCGCCCACGCGATGTCGAGCTGGCGAGTGGCCGCCACTATTCGCAGCCGGCTGGCGAGCGGGCTT
The DNA here is from genome assembly GCA_050954465.1 of Janthinobacterium lividum. Lineage (GTDB taxonomy): Bacteria > Bacteroidota > Bacteroidia > Cytophagales > Hymenobacteraceae > Hymenobacter. Next base: position 6,032 of record JBPBPU010000062.1, on the reverse strand, counting down.
TCGCCGGCCGCGCCGCCGCTGAGAGCCTGCTCGGCCAGCACCTTACCCTGCGCGTCCAGAAACTGCACTTTGGCCTGGCCGTAGGGCTCGGCCGGGAGCGCCAGGGCGAGGAAAACGCCGAGCATATCGGTTGTGCCCAGGGCCGTAGCCTGCACGGCCAGGGTGGCGTGGCCGGCGCTTTGGTCGGTCACGGTTTCGCGCAGGCCCACGCTGTCGAGCTGGGTTGTGATGAGTTGCTCGGCGCCTTGGCGGGTGTAGTGCGGGCGCTGCGCTTCGTGCCGGGTAGCCACGATGCCCGCCCAGTTGGGGCGCACCAGCCGCAGGCTGGTTTCGGCTTCCAGCAACTGGCCTTGCACCCGCAGGCCCGTTAGGTTGCCCCAAGGGGTTATTTCGGCTTGGGCATGGGCCGCTGGTGTAGCCGTGGCCAGTATCAACAAGCTACCGGCTAGGTGCTTGACTAATTTATGACTGAAATGAAAGGGGAAATAGCTCAAAGCGTATGAGGTGAAAATGGTTGAATATCGGATGCTGGTACGTAGCGGTTGAGTTGGCTGGCTACGGCCGCCGCCCGGCAAAAACACGAAAGAGCAGCCGCAATGTCTTCGCGGCTGCCCTTTCTTGATTAGCCAGTATTTAGCTGGTAATCAGTTCACAAAAATAGGTCGACTGATTAATTCTTGGGCACGATGCGGAAGTTGTCGAACGACATGTCGGCATCCAGCGCTCCGTCGCCGTGGAAAAGGATGTCAATGGTATGCAGGGGCTTTGCTAGGTCGGTGGGCTTGTTGATGAAGGCGCTCAGCGGAATGGTCTTCGTGCTCCACTGGCCGCGGGTGTAGAAGGGCGTGGCGGGTGTCCACAGGTAGGTGTTGGTGCTGCCCGCGTCGCCATCAATCACAAACTTAATAACGTTGGTGCTGAATGGCTTAAGCGTATTTACTTCAAAACGCAGCACGTAGTTGGCGGAGTTAGTAGCCACGTCGGCGGGTAGCACAATGGTATTGTTCACCGAAAACTCCGTCCAGGCCCAGGCCCCAATGGCCTTATTAACCCGGATGTAGGGCCCATTGACTGGCGCGGGGGTAGGGCCAGTGGTGATGTAATCGGTGCCGCCCCACACGCTGCCGCCCTGGTCGTAGCCGAAGATGATATTGCGATTATCCTTGTAGCGGCCGGGCACGGCGGTTTGGGTGCCGTTGGCATCCTGCACTTTGAGTTGGTCGCCTGGCGCGGCGCTGGCCGGCACTACGAAGTACACCGAGTCGGCGGTGGTTTTGGTGATGGCCAGCGCCGTGCCGTTCCAGAGCACCTTGCCTTTGGCCGGAGTCACTTCGTAGAGGTCGAAGTTGCTGCCCACGATGGCCGCTTTTTGGCCTGCGGCTACGTACTCGTTAGCCATGCTCGTCACGGTCAGGGGCGGAATGCTGAGCGTGTAGGTTGTCTGGGCGGTGCCGCCCGCCGTGGTCACGGTGATGGTGTTGGTCACGTTTTTGGGCACCGTTCGGGGTATCTGCACCGTAATCTCAGTCGAGGTGATGTAGGCATCAGTCAGCGACACATCCACGTCGTTGAACGAGAGCTTGCTCAAGTTGCACAGGCTGGTGCCATGGACGATAATCCAATCGGCTAGGTTGCCCGACGTATTGGTTGTGGTCCGGTCAGTAGTGGAGGTTACGCTCGTCAGGGTGGGCGTGCCGCCGCACACGTCGGCGTCGTCCTTTTTGCAGCCCGTTAGGGCCACCGTGCCCAGCAGCAGGCCACCCAGGAGGGCCTGCGTGAAACCAGTATACAATTTCATGAGAAGGTAAAAGTCAGAGGTGGGAGAAGAGAAGCCGGGCGGCACCTGGTTGGGTGCCTAAGTAAGCAATTGGCTCTAGCGTATCGCCTCACCCCCGGCCCCCGCTCTTTTTCGGAGAAGGGGCCGGGGGTGAGGCGATACGTATTACCAGCCCGGATTATTACTGGTAATCAATTTATTGGCATTCAGCTCCGATACCGGGATGGGCATGAGTAGGTGCTTGTTGGTGCGGCGCTTCAGCACGTTGTTCTCGTCGTTGTCGAGGGCGTTCAGCACGGGTAGGTAAATGCCCCAGCGCAGCAAATCCCAGCGGCGGTCGCCCTCCAAGGCTAGCTCGCGGCGGCGCTCTTCGAGCACAAACGAGCGGAAAGCTTGCTGGCTCATCGAGCTGATAGTAGAAGCCCCGTTGCGGCGGCGAATTTTATTGACGGCCTCGATGGCAGCGGCCGTTGGCCCGCCGCCAGCCTCATTGGCGGCCTCGGCGTAGATGAGCAGCACATCGGGGTAGCGCAGTAGCGGGTAGTTGAAGTTGCTGCGCGTCACGACGCGGTCCGACACGGCCTCGAACTTGCGCAGGCGGGCAATGTGCGCGTCGTCGACGCCCGACTGGTCGGTGGGCAGGTAGCCATACTTGGCGCGCTTGGCCTTGGCCACTGCGGTCGTGTCGGTGCCTTTCACCACCAGGCTGTCGCCGAAGGGGTAGTAGTGCACGCCGCCCCACATTTTCCAGCGGTGCAGCACGCCATCGGTGATGCGCTGGTCGTTAGGCTCAAATAGGTTGTACCAGTGGTCGGAGCTGCCAATCCAGCCCCCTTCAATCTCGCCGCTGGCCAGCAGGTGGCCAATTCGAAACTCGGAGATTTCGTTGCCATAGTTGGGGTCGTTCACGATGGTCTGAATCGACCAGATGTGCTCGCCCTTGTTCTGGTTGGCCACGTTCCACACGTCGGCGTGCGAGCTAAACAGGGTATAGGCGCCACTACTCATCACTTCCTGCGCCTTGTCGCGGGCCAGCTTGAAGTAGTCGGTCGAGTTCAGGCCGTCGAGGCCCGCCACCACCGTTTTGGTGTGGGTGATGGGCACGGGGGCCAGCAATATTTTCTTGCCGGCCACCAGCTTATAAGTGGGGCCGCCGAGCACCGTTACCTGGCCGCTGGCCAGCGCGCCCGACGCCATCGTGACATAAACCTTGGCCAGCAGGCTCTTAGCCACCGTCTGGTTGGGATGGCCCACCGTAGCGCTGGCAGCCGGGTAGAGGTCGGTTTCGGCGGCCTTCAAGTCGTTGATAATGAAGGCATAAATATCTTTAACCGGCGTGCGGGCCTGCTGCGGGGCCGTGCCTTCCACAATCGACTTCTCAAACAGCGGTACCGGCCCATAGGCACGCACCAGCAGAAAGTAGCCCCAGGCCCGCAAAAACCGGAGCTGCGCCACGGCGTCCTTCTGCGCGGTGGCGTCCATGGTCAGGCTTTGGACCTGCGACATGCCAAAGTTGCAGCGGTGAATGAGCACGTAGGGGCCGCTCCAGCCGGTGTCGATGCCCCAGTAACTCTGGAAGTTACCGGCCCCGATGTCGCCGTAGGCCCAGCTCGGGCCGGTCGAGTCGTCCGAGTCGTAGTCCCACAGGTTCGGGAACTGCCCGTAGCGGAACATGGCGTCCGACACCAGGGTATTCAGCGCGCCGTTCACGTAGGAATTGGCATCCGTTACCTGGGCCGGACCCACGTTGGCACTGGGGTTTTCGGTAATAAAATCCTTACAGGAGGTGGCGCCCAGCAGCGAGGCGGCCACGAGGGCCGACAGAATAATCTTTTTCATATAAGCAGGTGGGATAAAGACGGTTAGAAGCCCAGGCGCACGCCCAGCGTGTAGGTGCGGCTGTTGGGGTAGGAGTTCATGTCCACGCCCCGGCGCGAGGCATCGCCGCCGAAGGCGTTCACGTCCGGGTCAAACCAGCTGTACTTGCTGACGGTGAACACGTTGCTGACACTGCCGTACACATTGATGGCATCAATGAAGGGCGCCGGCTTGTTGAAAACGTAGCCGAAATTGATGTTTTTGAGGCGTACGTAGGAGCCGTCTTCGATGAGGCGATTGGAGAGGCGCAGCTGGCGCGTGTCGGCGGCCAGGGCTTTGGGCCACTTGGCGGTAGCGGCCGTTTCGGGCGTCCAGCGCTCGTCGTACACAAACTGCGGAATGTTGGCCACCTTGCCCATTTTAATCTGGTAGAGGTTGGTGTTCACGATGTCGCCGCCCTGCACGCCCTGCACGAACACGCTCAAGTTGAAGCCGCGGTACGAGAAGTTGTTGGTGACGCCGTAGGTGTATTTGGGGTTGGTATTGCCGATGATGGTGCGGTCGCTGGCGCTGATGCTGGTGGGGTCGCTGTCGAGGTTCTTATACTTAATCTCCCCAATCTGCTGGCGCTGCAAGCTCTCCGAGAGGTTAGCAAACTGCGGGTCGGCTTTCACCTCGGCCAGGTTGTCGTAGAAGCCATCCTCCACGTAGCCGTACACCGTGCCGATGGGCTGGCCGTTGCGCTGCAAAAAGAAGTTATCGGCCCCGAAGTACAGGCGCTGCGCAAACTGGTCGCCCGGCAGGTCGCGCAACTTGTTGCGGTTGAAGGAGATGTTGGCGTTGATGTCCCACTTAAAGCGCGGCGTCGTCAGTAACGTGCCCACGCCCGACAGCTCCAAACCCCGGTTTTCTACCGCGCCGATGTTGGTGAGCTGCGTCGAAAAGCCCGTGCTGAGCGGAATCTGCACCTGCTGGAGCAGGTCGCGGGTGAGCTTGCGGTACACGTCCACCGTGAAGCTGAAGCGGTTTTGCATGATGCCCATGTCCAGGCCCACGTTGTACTGGCCGGTGGTTTCCCACTTCAGGTTGGGGTCGGCGGGGCCGCGCCAGGTGTAATCGGCGTAGCCCGCCTGGAGGTTGCCGTTGAGGGGGTAGGGCGAGAAGCCGAACAGCTGCAAGGTGCGGTACGAGTCGATGCCCTGGTTGCCGGTTTCGCCGTAGCCGGCGCGCAGCTTCAGGTTGCTAAACGCGTTCAGGTTGCGGATAAAGGCTTCGTCGGCCAAGTTCCAAGCGGCCGAAAACGAGGCGAAGCTGGCGTACTTGTTGGCCGTGGCAAACTTGCTCGACCCATCGCGGCGGTACGAGATGGTGGCTAGGTACCGCCCTTTGTAGCTGTAGTTGACGCGCCCCAGCAGCGAGAACAGTGAGTTTTCGGTCTTGCCGCTATTGAGCTGCTTCTGGTTGGCCCCGTTGCCAAGGCTGTTGTCCTGCAAAATGTCGTCGGGGAAGCCTGTCACCGACATATTGCGGTAATACGAGTAGCCCGTTTCGCGCGTCGTGCCCACTACCGCATTAATGGTGTGGTTTTGGCCGAAAGTCTTATTAGCGCTCAGAATAGATTCCAGCGTGATGCCGCGCCAAGTATCGTCCGACACGTAGGCGGAGCCGTTCACCTGGCGGCCTTCCTGCAAGCGGCGGCCGTAGTATGCCTCGCGGTTATTGGTGTTGTAGTTCACGCCTAGGTTCTGGCGAAAGCTCAGCCAGGGCGTGAATTGCAGCTGCAAGTAGTTGGAGGAGTAGATGCCCACCGAGGCCGTCTTATCCTTGGCTTGCTGCAAGTAAATGAGCGGGTTGGCCGCCGCGTACCACGAGATGTTGTTTTCGCGGGCAATGGAGGCCGCATCCGACGCCACCGGGTAGGTAGGCGGAAAAAACAGCGCCGAGCTGATAATACTCGACTCGTTGCCGTTGGAGTTAGACTTGGCCAGGTTGTAGTTGCTGAACGTCACGTTGTTGTTCGAGCCAATCTCCACCCACTTGTACACTTTGCGGTTGATGTTGGCCTGCAAGCCGTAGCGCGTGTAGCCCGAGCTCTTGATGATGCCCTGCTGGTCGAGCACGTTGCCCGAGAGCGAGTAGCTGCCCTTGTCGCTGCCGCCCGACAGCCGCAGCGTATAGTCCTTGGTCAGGCCGGTGCGGAAAATTTGGTCTTGCCAGTTGGTGCCCGTGAAGCCGTCGGGGTAGGAGGTGCCTTGCAGGCCGGTGAGGTAGTCTTCGGGAGCGGGCTGGCGCACCATCAGGCCGGTGGCCTGGTCGAGGGCCACCACGCCGGGGAAGGGCGCGATGGTCGGGGCCGCCCCGTTGTAGGTGATGTTGTTCTGGTACGCCTCGTTCTGAAACAGGGCGTAGTGGTAGGCATCGAGCACCGCGATGCGCT
>JBPBPU010000058.1:0-39361 GCA_050954465.1 Janthinobacterium lividum | reverse complement strand
CACTCCGCCCTCGGCTACTGCACCCCGCTCGAAATCGAACTCCACTACCTTTTCAACCTACCTTAGCTTAGTGTCCGTTTACACCCGACCACCTCAACCTCTGCGTTCAATCCGCTGTTGCATCGCTTCTTACTTTACCCGCTCGGGCCACTTAGGAACTGGTCGACGCTAGTAGCCGATAGCAAGCTAGGAACCCTTAAAAGGAAAGTTGATCCCAGACAATCACTCTGCCTGCCTCGTTGTGGACAAACTGCACGTTGCTGTCCGGCAACACGGCAATGGCCAAGCAGTCGGGGGCGGTCCTGTGGGTAATGCGCAGCCGGGTGTTCGCTGCTCCCATGCTGGCTAGCGGAGTTCCCCATCTGCGGTGGGAACGTCAATGGCGTGCGGGCCTGAGCTGTTGCTACTACTTACTCGCACTGGCTACCTCGGCCCTGGTCGAAAGGTTGGTTTAATAATCGCATATTAGGTGGCTTATCAAATACGTGCGCTTACCGCCTACTTTTAGCCCATGGAAATGGACGTAACCGCGCTAGGTCGGCTCCGGCAACTAGCCTGGTTTGCTTGCCTGGGTTTGCTACCGCTCGGGGTCGCCGGGCAGGGCGGGAGCGAAGCATCGGGTAAGGGCGCGACGCTAATTGACCAGCAGGGCCGGGTATGGGAAGCCGCCCGGCAGGGCCTCTGGCTAAGCGAGGGCACCCGCAAAACCCATTTTACCACCCAGAATGGTTTGAGCAACGACACCGTTACGGCGCTCGCCCAGGATATTGGCGGTCAGGTCTGGGTGGGTACCCGCGAAGGACTGTTGGTGTATGAAGCCCCTGGCTTTCGGGAAATTACGTACGCGCAGGGACTGCCCAGCAAGCACATCACGGCGCTTTATCAGTCACCCGGAGGGCCGCTCTTATTGGGTACCCAGGCCGGCGCGCTACGCTACGTCGACCGCCGACTGACGCCGTTGGCCGCGCTGTCAGGTGTCGCCGTGCAGGTCATCGGGGAGGATGCCCACCACTGGGTTTTCGTCACGAGCCAGGGCATCCGGCGGCTGCCCAAGGAGCAGTCGGTTAGCTGGCAGTGGGTAGGCTGGGCGGCGGTCGGGGTCGTGGTACTGGGCGGGGGCCTGTGGGGCGGCCGGCAGGTGCGCCGGGGGCAGCATGTGCAGCTGCGCCTAGCCCAAACCGAGCAGCGGGCACTGCTGGCCCAGATGAATCCGCATTTTATCTTCAACTCCCTACAGTCCATTCAGAAGTACATCCTGCGGCACGAGGCCGAAGCGGCGCAGCACTACCTCACCCGTTTTGGGGGGCTGATGCGGCTGATTTTGGAACAATCGCGCCAGCCACTGCTCACGGTGCGCGCCGAATTGAGCATGCTGCGCCGCTACCTGGAGCTGGAGTCCCTGCGCTTCGAAGGACAATTCACCTACGAAGTAACTGCCGAGGACGCGTTGCTGGACGAGGAAATTCCCGCCATGCTCCTGCACCCATTCGTGGAGAATGCCGTGTGGCACGGCTTGGCTCACCACACCGGCCAGGGGCACGTGCTGGTGCGCCTAACTCGGGAGGATGATTACCTGGTGGTTGTGGTGCAGGACAACGGGATCGGGCGCGCGCGTGCCGCCGGGCAGGCCGGCAACCACGCGGGTTATCCGTCGCGCGGGTCGGCTATTGTGGCGGAGCGCATTGCCCTGTTGAACCGCCAGGCCCGCCGCCCCATTGCCGTGACTTTTACTGACCTGGACTGCCCAGGCCTGCCGGCCCAGGGTACCCGCGTAGTGGTGCGTATTCCGCGCCTGCACGCCTAATTACAAGCCCGTATTTTACCCGTGACCCGAACGATTCTTATTGACGATGAAGCGAACACCCGCGAGGCCTTGCGGGCGCTGCTGCAACATTATTGCCCCGAGGTGACGATAATTGGCGAGGCGGCTTCGGCCGAGGAAGGCTTACAGCTACTGCGCAAGCAGACGCCCGACCTGTTATTTCTGGACGTGGAAATGCCGCTGGGGTCCGGCTTCGACTTGCTGGACCTGCTGGGTAGCGCCTCGTTCCACATCGTCTTCACCACCGCCCATGACCGCTACGCGCTGCGGGCCATCAAAGTCTGTGCACTTGACTACTTGCTCAAGCCCGTGGGCGTGGCCGAGCTGCGCGAAGCCGTAGCCAAGGCCCAGCGTCAGCAAGCGCCGGTGGCGGCGCAGCTGCACACGTTTTACGACAACCTGCGGGCGCGCAACGGACCGGCCGGCAAAGTCGTGCTGCCGACCATGCAGGGCTTTGAAGTGGTGGACGTGGCCCGCATCGTGCGCTGCCAGGCCGACGACAACTACACGCTGTTTGTGCTGGAGGGCAAGGAGAAAATCCTGGTCAGCCGCACCCTTAAGGAATACGAAGAACTGTTCAGCGACTATGACTTTCTCCGCATTCACCAGTCGCACCTCATCAACGCGGCCCACGTGAAGCGCTACATCAAAGGCAGCGGCGGCTACGTGCAGCTCACCGACGATTCCATTATTGAGGTGTCGCGGCGCAAAAAGGACGAGCTGCTCAAGCGGTTCCAAGCTTGAGGCAGCGCCGAGTCGCTGGTGGCTGCCCAGAGTCGAATGCCGGTAACTGTCTTGAATGACTGACAAATGAGAACTAACTCAACCCTACCGGATTCTTGCCGGGGCTGACCACTTACTCATTGGGCCTTTCAGGAACGGGGTAGCAAGCGGACGTTTGCATCAGAAAACCGCGGGGCTGCTGCTAAGGCACTGCCCGCCTTCCTTCCCCTACGCATGGAACTGACCATTAAGAATCTGTCGAAAACCTACCCCAATGGGGTCAAGGCCCTCGACAACGTAAGCCTGACAATTCCGCAGGGCATGTTTGGCCTGCTCGGCCCCAACGGGGCGGGCAAAAGCTCGCTGATGCGCACCATTGCTACCTTGCAGGCCCCCGATAGCGGCAGCATTCACCTTGACGCCATCGATGCCCTGCACGATAAAATGGCCCTGCGCCGGGTGCTGGGCTACTTGCCGCAGGAGTTTGGGGTGTACCCTAAAGTGAGCGCCGAAGACCTGCTCGACCACATGGCCGTGGTCAAAGGCCTGGTGAACCGCAGTGAGCGGCGTGAAATGGTGAAGGCTCTACTGGAGCAAACCAATCTTTACGAGGTGCGCAAGCGCAGCATCAGCCAGTTTTCGGGGGGTATGAAGCAGCGCTTCGGCATCGCCCAAGCCCTCATCGGCCAGCCCCTGCTCATCATCGTAGATGAGCCCACGGCCGGGCTCGACCCTGGTGAGCGCAACCGCTTCTACAACTTGCTCTCCGAAATTGGGGAGAACATCATCGTCATCCTGAGCACCCACATCGTGGACGACGTGCGCGAGCTGTGCCGCAACATGGCCATCATTAACGAGGGCCGGGTGCTGTACGCCGGGCAGCCCCATGCCGCCATGCACGCGTTCAAAGGCCGCATCTGGGAGCGGACCATCGAGAAAGCCGAACTGGCCGACTACCAGCATGAATACGCCGTGATTTCGACCAAGCTGCTGGCCGGGCAGCCGCTGCTGCACGTGTGCGGCGAAGGGTTAGCGGCCGCCGGATTTCAGGCCGTGGAGCCCAGCCTGGAGGACGTGTTCTTCGCTACCATTCAGGGCAAAGCCGTATCGGCTAGCCCTTTCCACGCCTAAGCCCGCTTGCTGATGTTCACCGCCTTCCTCCGCTTTGAGCTGGCCACCTGGCGCAAGCAGTCGCTCCCCTATATCTTCCTGGCCGTCACCTTCGGGCTGACGTTCCTGGCCATGCTCTGGCCCAGCTTGCAGATGGGCCAGGACCTGCGCAACCTGCACGTCAACGCCCCCTTTGCCATCCTGAGCCGGGCCAGCGCCATGACGATGCTGTGCCTGCTCTTCCTCACGGCCATCATGGCCAGCATCGCCACCCGCGACTCGGGCTCGGGCTACGCCCAGGTGTTGTATGCCACGCCACTGGAAAAAGGCGGCTACCTCTGGGGCCGCTTCGCTGGCGGAGTGCTGGTAGCGGTGCTGGCACTGTTGGGTGTGTTGCTGGCCATTACCCTGGGTGCTCCGCTTAATGAGGCGAGCCGGGTGGGGGCATTCCAACTGGTGCCTTACCTACAGGCTTTTGGCCTGTTCATTGTGCCCAACGTAGTATTGGCCGGGGCCATTATCTACTGCCTTACGGTACTCACGCGCAACGCGGTGTACGCCTTTATTGCCGCGCTGGGACTAATGGTGGGCTTTCTGCTCGTGGGCTTGCTCACACCCAACCTGGAAACGCCGGCCAGCGTGCTACTGCTCGACCCCTTCGGGCTGCGCACCCTCAACGCGCTGACCAAGTACTGGACGGTAGCCGATAAAAATACCGAGGTGCTGGCCTTTGCCGGCCCGCTGCTCACCAACCGCCTGGTGTGGCTGGCCATCGCCGGGGCGCTGATGGGCCTCACCCACGGCTTGTTTTCCTTCACCACCTCGACCGGTAAAGCGCCCAAGCGCCGGCTGGCCGACGCGCCTGCCCCGGTACGTACCTCTACCCCCATACCACGGCCCTGGGTGCAGCCGCGTCACGACCGCCGCGCCGCCCTGGTACAGCTGGCGCAACAAACCCGCCTGGACCTGCTGGGCATCCTGAAAAGTGTGCCGTTTTGGATACTGCTCGGCCTGGGAATGGTTAACCTGCTCAGCATCGCGGCCACGGCCTCGGAGCGGGAAGGCGGCCATTTCTACCCGGTCACCTACATCATGCTTGACCTTATTAATGGCACCTACGCCACGTTCGTCATCGCCGTATTGGTATACTACGGCGGGGCGCTGGTATGGAAAGAGCAGGACGCCCGCCTCGACGGCATCCTGGATGCGTCGCCGCGCCCGTCATGGGTCCCTTACGTGGCCAAGCTGCTGACGCTGATATTAATTGCCGCTTTCCTGACGAGCCTGGGCGTGCTGGTGTGCGTAGCGGCCCAGGCACTGCAGGGCTACACCCGCTTCGAGTGGGGGCTGTACGGGCAGGCCGTGTTCGGCATCGAGTTTACCCGCTACGTGATGGTGGCCGTGGGCACGGTATTTCTGCACGTGCTGCTGCGCAACAAATTCCTGGCTTATGGCCTGACGGTGGCCCTCATCCTATTTCAGGCCATCAGCGGCGCCGCCCTCGACTGGAACAACAACCTGCTGCGCTTCGCCGACACGCCCGCCTTCACCTACTCCGACATGAACGGCTTCGGGCCCTTTGCCGCGGGCATTATCTGGTTCAAGCTTTACTGGGCAGCCTTCGCCGTGCTGCTGGCGGCCCTCACGGCCGGCCTGTGGGTGCGGGGCCGGGCCGGGGGCGGGACGTTCAGCGCTGCCCAGTTGCGCCAGTCGTTTACCCCGGCGCTACGGGCGGTGGCCGCCACCAGCCTGCTGGGTTGGCTGGGCCTCGGCACCTGGATTTACTATAATACTGCGGTGCGCAACAACTACCCCACCCAGGCCCAGAAGCAGGCCTTGCAAGCCGACTACGAGAAGCAGTACAAACGCTACGAGCATGCGCCCCAGCCCCGCGTGACGGCTGTGAACCTACGCGTGGACCTCACGCCCGAAGCCCGCGCCGTGCAGGTGCGGGGCCAGCTAACGATTACCAATAAAACCAGCCGGCCCCTCGATACCCTGCGCCTATCCTACGGCGACTACCTGGAAGACTACCAGTTCAGCATCCCCAGTGCCCGGCCCGTGCTGAACGATGAGCGCCTGCACTTCCGCAGCTTCGCTCTGCGGCCGGCCCTGGCCCCCGGCGACTCGCTGGTGCTGGGCTACTCGGCCCAATACCGGGCTCGCGGCTTCGAAAACAAGGTTTCCCGGCCCCTGATTAACGGCAACGGCACTTTCCTCAACAACTTCGACTTGGCCCCCACCATCGGCTACACCCGCAACTTAGAGTTGGAGAGCGCGACCGACCGTGCCAAGCTCGGCTTGCCCGAGCGGCCCGGCCTGGCCCCGCAAAGCGACTCGGCGGCCTACGCGAATAACTACATTTCGACCGACGCCGACCAGCTGCGCTTCGAGGCTACGGTGAGCACCAGCCCCGACCAGCTGGCCGTGGCCCCTGGCTCGCTCCTGAAAGAGTGGCAGCAGCACGGCCGCCGCTACTTCCACTACCGCCTGGCCGCACCCGTGCTCAACTTCTACGCCATCACCTCGGCCCGGTACCAGGTGCGGCGCGAGCGGCAGCATGGCGTCGACCTGGAGATTTACTACCACCCCGGCCACCCCTACAACTTGGACCGCATGATGCGTTCGATGCGCGCCTCGGTAGCCTACTACAGCGGGCAGTTTGGGGCCTACCCCCAGCAGCAGGCCCGCATCATCGAGTTTCCGCGCTACCAGGAATTTGCCCAGGCGTTTCCGGGCACCATGCCCTATTCGGAAGGGCTGGGCTTTATTGCCCAGGTCAGTCCCGACGACCACGACGTGGACCGTACCTACCGGGTAGTCGCCCACGAAATGGCCCACCAGTGGTGGGCCCACCAGGTAGTTAGCGCGGCAGTGCAGGGCGCCACGTTTATGTCTGAATCCGTCTCCGAATACCTCTCCACAGTGATGTTAGAGCGGCAATATGGGTCAGCGCGGGTACTGATGCTACGGCGCTACGCTCTGGACAACTACCTGCGCGGCCGGGCCAGCGAAAAGGTGCATGAGTTGCCCCTGCTCTACAACGAGGACCAACCACATATTCACTACGCCAAAGGTGCCGTGGCCCTCTACGCGCTGCGCAGCTACCTGGGCGAAGCCCGCCTCCACGGGGCACTGGCCCGGTTCATGCGCGACTACCGGGGCCACCCGACGCCCTACCCCACATCGGAAGACCTGTATGGCTACATTCTGCGAGCCACGCCCGACTCGCTCCACTACTTCGTGCAGGACCAGCTCAAGCGCATCACCCTCTACGACAACCAGGTGCAGGACGTGGCTTACCAGCGCCTCCCCAATGACCATTACCAGGCCATCGTGCAGCTGGAAACGCACAAACGCTACGCCGACTCGGTCGGCAAGGAATCAGAAGCCCCGCTGCACGACTACATCGACGTGGCCCTGTACGGGGCCGGTAACCGGGTGCTATATCGCCAGCGCGTGCTGGTGACATCCTCTCGGAAAGTGCTGCGGCTAACCTTGCCGGTAGCCCCGCAAAAGGCTGTCATTGACCCGGATTTTCTACTCGTAGACCGCCGGCCGGAAGACAACAGCCGGCCGGCGGTGGAAATGGGCCGGCCGCCGAGCCAGTAAGGTGCTTTGCCACTAACGAGCCAAGCTTTTACCCAGGGCGGTGTCCAAGTAGGCGGAACAGCAGTAGCGCGTAGCTTGACGGGGTTTCAGCGAAGCGCATTGGGGAGGGCAAGCGTGTAAGCCCTTCCTAAAGGGAGTCAACTATTGGCCCAGGAGCCGCAGTTCGGCACAGGAGTCGACAAATGCGACTTTTAGACCAAACTTTTAACCAAGGCTACCTCCCGCCCACCGGTTCGAAACCGAGCGTCGCCCGTGTTTACCTTAATTAGGTACAATTCCTTCCCGATAACGGTACCTACCGCCCGCATGCGCAGCTACCCGTAAACTTGTCGCTTAGCTGTTGAGCAATTCGCTCGTTGAGCGCGTCGTGCCCATATATAACCCCCTGGAAAGGATACTTTGCCGTGCTTAGAATTGCCGCGTATTTACTTAACTCCGTGACTATAAAATGCAAATAATTCAATAAAGGCTCGTGGCTGTTGTAGAACTCATCACACATCAAGCAAACAGCGCCGGTTAACTACTAAGCCTAAGTAAAAGGTCTTTTAAACAGCATTTTTAGCTTGATTTCGCTCGTAAAAGCCTTGCCTGGGGTGTCGCGTCGAGTTCTGCATCCGCCTTGAGCGTGGCTGTTGCAACATCCTCTTGGTCACTTGAGAATCGGCCACAACTCTCACCCACTGTTTACACGTATTACCGAATAGGGCGTAGGCAAGAGGCGAGGCGGCTGTTAGAAGACCAGCACCTGACCGTTGTCGGAAGTGGGCTACCAGTTGGGCTTCCAGAATAGGAGTCACTTTACCCGGCTTTTTGAACGGCAGGTCGGCCGGAAGCCCGAACAGGATAGTAAGCGCCGCGGCACCAGGCCGCGGCCGAAAGGCACCGGCAGCTAGCTTGGGGCAACGCGCTACTTACGAAGGCAATCGGCCGAGCCTATCGGAAGGCTGGCGCGTAGTCCTGCGCAAATAGGGCGAAGCTACGCGGCGGCCGGCCGGTCGCCTCTTCGACGCCGGGGGCGAGGGCAGCGGCTTCTCCGCGGTGATAATGGGCGTAGTCTTCCACCAGCCCTTTGGCCTGCCAGGGGTCGATGCCCGCGCCCAATACGTACTGGAGCAGTTGTGCGGGCGCTACGTCCCCAAACGCGACGGGGCGGCCCAGGGCAGTGGCAAGTTCGGCCGCCATTTCGGCGTGGGTCAGCGCCGCGGGGCCAGTCAGGCTATACACGTGGTTTTCGTGGCCAGGTTCCGTGAGCGCGGCCACGGCGGCGGCGGCAATATCCCGCACATCCACGACGCTGACTTTGGCCTCGCCGATGGGGGCGAGTAGCTGACCCTGCTGCTTGATTAGGTCCTTGAATAGCAGAAATCCCTGCATGAAGAGGTTGGGCCGCAAAAAAGTGTAAGCCAGCCCAGCGGCCTGAATGGCGGCTTCGACCGCGGCGTGGTAGCGCAGAAACCGCACCGGCGAATCGGCCGCGGCTGCCCATTGCGACTGCTTCACGAGGTGCCGCACCCCAGCCTGCCGCGCCTGCGCCACAAAGCTTAGTTGCTGCGCTTCAGCCTGCTCGGTGGAGTTGGTGAGCAGAAAGGCCCGCTCCATGCCTTCCAAGGCGGCGCGCAGCGTGGCGGGTTGGTTGAGATCGCCCACTACTAGCTGCGCGCCCGGCAGGGCCGCCAGTTCCTGCGCTGGTTTCTCGTTTGGGTTGCGCACCAGGGCCCGGAACGGTACTTGACGGGCGGCCAGGGCCTTGGCTACTTCTGAGCCGACAGTACCCGTGGCACCGGTGAGCAGAATAAGTGGGGAGGTTAAGTTGGCCGTAGGCATAAGAAGAGGAAATAAGGAGTGGAGACTAGGGCGGGCGGTTGTTTGTCGGGCCGCACCCGTTAGAAGGGCGTAAGGTGGCGCCGCCAGCGCCGCCCCTGGGCCGCGGGACTCGGACGAATCCTGCGTAAAATTGCGGGCCGCTGCGCGCCTGGTATTGTAAGAAAACGAAGCCGTCGATGCCGCTACCCCTTCCGCTTGTACACGAACAATTTCTGCCGCCGCCACCTGCCCTCCGGCCCGCCGTGCGGCACCTGCTGCTGCTGACGCTAGCCCGGGAAGCCGCGCCAGTGGTGCGCACCCTGCTGCCTGATTTTCAGATTTCCCTGCTCATTAACCTCGGCCCAGCCGCTGACCTTTGGCTGGCCTACAAAGCGGCCGTAGCTCCCGGGCAGCGCCTCACCAGCCTGCTGCTAGTAGGCCCGCTCACCCAGCCGCTGCACTACCGGCTGCCCAGCGGCGCGCGCGTGCTGGTGGTAGGCTTTACCCTGGCGGGCTTCTACCGGTTGTTTCGCGTGCCGGCCGGGCAGTTGCGTGGTGCGTTCACCGACCCTGACGCGCTCGTGCCCGGGGGCAACTTTGCCCGGCTCTGGCAGCAGTTGCAAGCCTTGGTTACGCCCGCCCAGTTAGTGGAGGCCGTGGCCGCGTTTTACCGCCCCTACTTGTACCCAGCCGAGCAGGCGCAGGCCGAGTTACTGGGGCAACTCCCGCAGCTGGCTAAACCCGGCTACTTGAGTCCGCTTAAAAGCCTGGCTACTACCAGCCGGCTCTCCGAGCGCACCCTGCAACTACGCTTTCAAAAATACCTGGGCTTTTCGACCAAAGAACTACTGCGCTTCCTGCGTTTTCGGCGCGTGTTAACTGCTGTGCAGCAGCACGTTCAAACCACCGGCGGCGCCCTTGATTGGCTGGCCCTGCTGGAACAGCACGGTTACTACGACCAGCCGCACTTGATTCACGATTTTACCCACTTTCTGGGCCAAAGTCCGCGCAAGGCAGCCCTGGAACTGCGCACTGGTACTACCATCTGCGTGGCCACCACGGAGCTCCTGGGCTAGGTACGTGTCCCACGCACGGAGCGCGGGGGTGGTTTTATTGCATTTGACAGCAGTAGGGAGAGAATAGGTTAGCCAAAGCACCGAAACAGCGTGCCCAGGCGAGCGGGCTGGTGCCACGAATGAAGAGGGTATTCCACTTAATTTAGCTTTGTCTAGCAGGGCTATTGCTTAACTTATATCAAAAACACACCCAATTCTGGGGTTCCGAAAGGTCCCCTCTTTCAGCGCCCCCTCGGCTATCCAGCAGGAGTAGACTAAATGGGCCTTTGGGGCGGTTCAAAAAGTAGGACCCGGGAGCTTTTAGCGCGAGGCTCTCGGAGCCGGCCTTGCGAAGCCAGGCAACTTGCCTGCAATTATTTAAACGTAAGTACTTGACATCATGCACTATTTGCTCCAATAAGGGCCCGAGGCTGTTGCAGAACTCGGAGTGGTATAGCTAGTGCTTAATCGAGTAAATTATTTACTAAAGTAAATAGCTCTGAATTAGGCGTGTAGGGCCTGGCCGATAATCCCCTTCCCCTACCAGCCACTGACCAAACCGCGCTGGAAGAGTTCACGCGCGCGGACTGCCAGCCGTTGCGAGCCGTACACTGCACGCAGGCGCGGCTGGCACTGTCCGCCGGGCAGCGTCAGCCGCCCGGTCGTCACTACCGCTGGGCTAAATTGGCAGACGGGCAGTTAGCTGCGTAGCGGAGACCGCGACGTTTTGAGGCGGCACAGCGGGCTGCCCTGCCGGTGCTGGCCGGCATCCCCTGACTAAGCCCGACAGATGCACTAGCCACGCCCCTTAATTTCCAGCATGGCCGCTCACTGAATCAGCAGGTTTCGGGTAGTCTGCTGCTCCCGCATTACGGGCACATGTGCCTAGGACTATCGGCAACACCTACTAAGTTAATTCGTTACGAGCACTCTCGTGCGTGGGATTGCGAGCGAGTCATTTCCCCCTAGGGAGAACAAGTAGACCCCTGGGACCAACCGGGTAGTGGGAATAAGGGTAGTAGTGCCCGGCTGCAGTACCACTGCCTGCGTGCACACGGCCTGGCCGAGCAGCCCGTACACCGTCAGCACCGCTGGCATGGCCACCGGGCCCTCGTACTGCACCTGGACGGATAGGTTGTCGCCGGTGCTGGGATTCGGCAGAACCGTGAGCGGCCCCACGCTAGCCCCCGGCGCGAGGGTCACGGCCTGCACGGGGCTAAACGTGCTGCGACCATCCTGGTCTACCTGCCGCAGGCGGTAATAGTGGGTAGGCCCGGCACTGGGGGCCGCGTCAGTGAGCGAATAGGTCGAGGCCCGTGACGTGGTGCCCCGGCTAGCTACTTGGCCGATGGTCGTGAAGGTGTTCCCCTCGCGCGAGTGTTGTACCTCAAAGTGGTGGCTGTTCACTTCCGAGGCGGTCGCCCACGCAAGCTGTACCCGGCGGCCGGGCGCGGCGGCCGCCGTGAAGGAAACCAGCGCCACTGGCAGCGGCGTGGCGCCCAAGTGGGATGCGGCGCAGCGCGCGCCATCGTTATTATTTTGGTTAGCGCTGGTAGCCACGGGACCCGTCGCTACGTAGGTGGCCGGGATAGTGGCGGTGGTGCTAGCCGCCAGCAAATCAGGTCGGTCGAGGCGATGGATGTACCCCGTTTCGTTGGCTACCACGTACATGCTCCCGTTGAGGTCCATGAATACGGACCCGAAGGTGTTAGCGGCGACGGCAGGTGTCCCGCCGGCTACGACGCCGAGGGTTTCGCGGGTGCCGGTTTGGGCATTGAAGCGATACAGCGTGAGGGGATTACCATTAGCGGCATTTCTGGTACAGTCCAGCGCATAGAGGTTGTTGTCCTGCGGGCTTACCGCCCAGTCCGAAATGAAGGCCGCCGGGCCGGCGGAGGGTAGGGTAGTGTAGGAGAGAGTGGTGCTGGTAGCTGCGCCATTTAAGTCCACCACCCGGATGTTGATACTGGCATTCCCTGCCACGGCCGACCCGCCATGCGTGAGGTACATCTTGCCGTTGACGTCAATGTCGCCCACCACAAAGTCGCCGCTAGTGCCTAAGCCTTGAATAGTGAATAGTTGCGTGGAATAATCACTAGCAACCCGTACTAGTTGATTGGTGTTGAAAACGAAGCCCCAGAGGTAGCCGTCTTTCGGATTGTAGCCAAAGGCGTTAATCTTCTGATTGCCCGATTTGAGTATCCCGTTGGTGGTAACCTGGGTGGTGGTACCGGCCAGCAAGTCTATTTCGTAGGCATCCGTTACGGTGCCTTGAAACAGGTAGGACTTCCCGTCGTTGCACGTAAAGGGAGTCTGGGCAAGTGCGGCCAGGCTCCCGAAGCTCAGCCCAAGGACGCAGGCTACTCGCCGGCTAACAGGCGAAGGCAGGAACTGGAAATTTGAGCGTATTTTTTTGCACTTATTGAAGCACTGACCAGTAAATGAATGTGCTGTCATCTTGTTTAATTTATAAAATAATGCGTAAATGTACGCAATTAATTTTTAACCAGTTCTGCTAAAGTACTGTATATCTAGTGAATGCAAAACACGTCTTTCTTTTCTGTTTGCTTACCTCAATAAGTGAAAAAGTATAATTTTATAGCGATTAGTTGCTACTAAGCCAGCTAATGCCATTTGCCTGACTCGCAGGGTGGGGACTTTTTGAGGGCGTGCGTAACGACACAAACCGGCTAGCGGCGTAGGGCTAAGCCTGGCGATGGGCAGCGCCAAAGACAGCATAAATTCAGCTATCCGCAGGGTCCCTTCCGCCCACGCCCCGTTAGGCTGGGGGAGCCTGGGGCTGCCCGGCCTATCCGCTGTAGCGCAGATAGGCGTAACGTGGCTACAGTTTATCTGCCGGGCACCGGGCAGACAGCCTGAACTGGTCAGTAAACAAAACTTGTCCCTTAAGCTGGATAACCTCAGGCCGCATGTTGGGTCCAAGAAAGGGCCGTGGCTGTTGCCGTGCTCCGTAGGGAATAAGCAGTGGTGTCTCAGGTGGCCAAAACAGCCCAATGCACCGCCTGAATATAGCTTTTCCCAGCGGCTTGCTGGTTACTTCTGGGCTACTTGCAGAGTTCTGTAACAGCCACAGACCCTTCCTGAATTCTTGGAGTCGGTACCTGCAAACTGCTGAATGTCAATAATAAATTAGTCCAATAAAGGCCAGTGGTTGGTGCAGTACTGTCCAGCTGACTTTAAACCAAGGTGTATATCTCCGAAAAGTGAAAAATGAGGTAGTTGGGGAAGATAAAAAGTATAAGACCCTAACCCGTCCAGTATAATTGGACCACCTCAATATTGCTCAAACGCTAACTCGGCATGAAGATGCCCGAATCAGCAATTTGGGGCTTAAAACAATAGGCGGGACAGGGAGACTGCCTGGCTCAGCATGAAGCAGATGCAGCAATCGCCGAACCGCCACGCGCCCCATGTGCTCGCTGTCTTGGTCTACGGTAGTTAGTGCAGGCTCGGTTAAGCTACTGAAATACGCGTTGCTGAAGCCAGCCAGGGCCACATCCTGTGGGATATGCAACTGGCGCTCTTTAGCAAATTGCAGGGCCCCTACCGTGGCCGAATCGCTGGATGAAAAGATGGCATCGGGCGGGATGGGCAGGCTTCGCATGTGCTGCATACCAGTTGCGCCAGCTTGCTGCGTCAGGTTGCTGACGTAGCACAAGTTCTCGTCATAAGACAAGCCGTGGTCATGGAGCGCCGCCAGGTAGCCCTGATGCCGATGCCGGTGAATAGCCAGATGCAAAGGGCCGGCAAAGTGGGCGATACGCCGGTAGCCCTCCGTAATAAGGTGCGTGACGGCTTGGTAAGCTCCTTCATAATCATCCAGCACCACGGAGCTAATGCGCGGCCCCGTAACGTCCGTGGCTGCCCGGTCAAAAAAGACAAGCGGCAGCGCAGCCTCCCGCACCGTCTCGAAATGCGCAAAGTCGTGGGTCGTGCTCGCCAGCGACACTAACAGCCCGGCTACCTGAGCTTGTAGTAGCAAGTTTAGATTTTTCTTTTCCTGGTGCTCATCGTCCTGCGATTGGCTTACCATAACTGTGTAGCCGACTTGCGAGGCGGCTTCCGTAATGCTAGCCACCACCGCCGGGAAAAAGGAACCTGCCAAATGCGGAACTAGCACGCCCAATGTCCGGCTGTGGCCCCGGCGCAGGGCAGCGGCAGCCTGATTGGGTTGGTAGCGCAACTCGGCTGCCATGTGTTGAACGCGCGCCTGAGTGGCCATACTCACCTGGTTGCTGCCCGTGAGTGCCCGCGAAACCGTCGAGGGCGCTAGCCCTAGCACACTAGCTAAATGGGCCAGAGAAGTTTGGGATGGACGCATAACGGCGATGGGTATAAGAAGCAGGCAGAAGCCAATTTAAGCTGCTATCCTGCTGGTTGCCAGGTATGCGGGCAACAAGGACGCAGCCGGGTAACTTCAAGTCGGTGCTAATTCACGCGCGTTAAACGCAGGTAGTCGAGCATGGCCTGGTTGATAGTGCCGTTCATATTGGTATCAGCCGGCTCATAGACCAGCGTGAGCGGGTTGGCCCCTTTATGCAGGCGCACCAGCACCGGGTTAGTGAAGCCCCAGTTCGACCACTCGTCGGTGCCGCGCTGGGGCAGCACGATAGTGCCCAGCAGTTGGCCTTGCCCGTCACGCAGGGCCCGAATAGCGCATTTATTGTTCGTGTTGATGGGGCCGTTGCCATTGGCATAGCGAAAATCCAGGGCGTACAGCCCGGTTTCGGGCACCGTGACGGGGAGGCGGAGGCTAGTATTTTTCGCGGTGCCGATTTCTACGAAGCCCCGCCCAGTGAAGCCCTGGTAGGGCAGGCCAGCGGGAGCTACGACGGTTTCCAGCTGCACCTGCTGCGGCGGCTTGCCCACTGGCAGCGGCTCGCTGGCAAACGATTCGAGCCCGCCCTCTCCCACCGCCAGCACTTGGTAGGCGGCGGAAGTCGTGGTGGGTACTACGGCGTGATTCGGGGTAGTGCTGGTAGCTACTAAAACCCCGTCTTTTAGAATCTTATAGCGGGTGGCAGTGGCCACGGCCATCCAGTTCAACTGCCCGGCCGCGTAGCTGACCTGGGGCGTTTCGGGGGCAAAGCGGTTGGCTACCCGGCTAAGGGTGGCGGGGGCCGGTTCTACACTACGCAGTACTATGCGCACGGCGTGGCGACCGGTGAGCGAAGCAGGTACGGCTGCGCCCGCCAGCGGCTGGCCATCCAGGGTAATCGAGCTTACTTCGTTACCAAAGCCTTGTAAGTTAATATCAAGTGTTGCCCGGCGATAGGTAAAGTTGGTCAGCTGCCGGCTGCCGGCGAATGCTTTTGGCACGAAGGGCCGGAATACCAACTGGTTGGGTTCGTAGCGGATACCAAACAGGACTTTGTACACCAACCCCAGGCTGCCCGACAAGCTCCAGAGCATGTTGGAGGAGTTAATCTGGGTGCCCGCGTAATCACCGTTGCCCGCCACAAAGTTTTCCTTATTGGTCAGGAACAGCGCGGCCGGCCGATACACGGCCGCCATGCTTTCGGTGAGGGAAGCGTCGTTGCCGGTCTGGGCGGCGGCCAGCGCCCAGAAGCTCTGCACGAAGGGCCACACGGCGTCGTTATGATAGGGCGGAATGCCCGGAATCTGTGGATAGATGCACGTGATACCGAACGGCGTGGTGGGGGTCTGGCTGACGATGGTTTTGGCCCGCTCCGCATCGGCCACGCCGAAATACACGCTTAGGGCCTCGCCCAGAGCCTCCGACCGGGGCGAGAGGGCTAGGGCGGTGCGCCCATAAAGAAACTGGCCGTAGTAGCCTTTGGCCGGCTGCCACAGGTAGCGATTGATACCCTGCTGAAGGCGAGTGGCGGCCTGCGCGTGCTGTGCGGCGACGCTGGTTTCGCCCAAATGCCGGGCCATGCGGACCAGCACGGTCTGGGCCTGGAAGTGCACGGCGTTGGTACCCAGGTTTTCGCTTTGGTAAATGTCCACCGGCTGCATCCAACGCGGGTAGGTTTGCTCGCGCCAATCCAGAAACGAGGACTCGCCCCGCGCCAAGCCGGTAGCCGGGTCATAGGCGTTTTGGGCATCCTCGTCGAGCGATTTTTTAATGATGGGATACACCTGGCGCAACCAGGCCTCATCGCCGGTCACTTGGTAGATTTCCCAGGCGGCCACGGCCCAGATGACGCGGTCGGTGGAGCAGGGGTAGGCCCCACCCGTGCCGGTATCTTGGATGATGCGCCCCTCGGGCGACACCTTGCGCAACAGGCTCTTCATGGCTACTCTGGGCTGCAACGTAGCCTGGGCCAAAATGATAGAGTAGCTGATGTCGCGCGTCCAGACGCCCGCCCACTCCTTGCCGGTACGGAAGGTACTGTCGGGCTCCACCGCGCGCCGGGCTTCTTCCAGGGCCAGGTTATAAAGCGCGTCGGTGAGGGGATACTCGGACTTATACTGCGGGAAATCGTCCGTTTTGAGCGTCTTTTTCCAGCTCGCAACGGTCGTTTTGGCTTCGGCCGGCACGTTGAGCGCGAGGATTAGCTCGTAAATGCCGTCGCCGTCGGGGTCGTGCATTTCCAACTCCGGCTTGTTGACCAGGTTGGCGAAGTCCCAGCTTAGCGGGGCGGTGCCACCCGCTACGAATACCTGCTTGAAGTCCTGCTTATACAGCTTGTCGCCCTTGTACGTGGTATAAAAGCCCTGCTTGGCAAAAGCTGCCAGCACGGGCCGCATATCGAGCCGAAGTTTCAGTTTGGTGTTAGGAGCCAGAAACTTATCGGCCGGCGCGGGGCGGGCATCGATGTAGCGCTGGCCAAACGGAATAACCGGCGTTTGGACTACCTCGCCCGCCGCCGCTGGCAAGGCCAGAAACAGATTGTCTTGGCCAGGAGCCAACTCATTGTCCTGGCCGTTGATGCTGAACTTGAAGGTTATCTGTGGGCTTTGGCGCGCGCTGGCCGGGCTGCGGTAGTTGGACGTCAACTCCGTAGCGGATAAGGCGCGGGCCGTGTACCGGCCCTGCACCACGCTGTCGCGGTACAGCGTGTAGGCCGCCGACTGCCACACGGGCACGGCGGGCGCCGGCCGACTGGCCAGCGGACCCGCTGGCAGCTGGCTGGCAGCTAGCAGGGGCCGGGCAACTTGGTAGGCTGACAACAACGTAGCGGGTACTAGTGCCAAAACCGATAAACTAAGGTACTTCATAAAGCAGCAGGCACGTAATAGGGGTACCCAGGCAGGCCCCAGCCGAATTGAAAAAGCAGGAAAAAGAAAGAATTAGTCGAGCTTCACCAGTCGCTGCACGGCACTGCCCGAAGCAGCTTGCAGGCGGCAGAGATACACGCCGGGGGCCAGGCTTTGGTCGGCCAGCGTGGCTTCGTGCTCCCCGGCGCTCAACATGCCCTGTGGCAGTTGCAGTACCAGGCGGCCTTGTAGGTCATACACGGCCAGCTCGGCGGCCTCGCGGGTGGGCAGCGTAAAGCGCACGGTGGCGCTACCGCGAAAGGGGTTCGGGAAGCTTTGCAGGGCAAATGCTACCCCGGCGCCGGTGGCTTTGATAGCCGTGACGGTACCGGTTTCGGCCACTACCATCGTCCAGTATTTTAGGGTGGGCAGCGTGAAAGAGACCGTCCCGCCAGTTTGGGTAAAGGTCACGTCCTGCGGGAGGCCACCGTTCACGTCGGGCGAGGCTATCCACAGACGGTTGACGGTGGCCGTCAGCGGGAAACTGAGACTCAGGCTGGTGCGGGTGGTGGGCTCAGGCTGCACCTGGCCATTGTCGCGCCAGTTCAGGGTTTGGGCCTGGGTGAAGTTGAGCAGGTGGAAAACCTGGCGGCTACCTACCGTGGTACCGACGCTGGCAATCTTACCCAGCACCGGTGGCCAGGCCTGCACGTTAGTACCCGTGAGGGCCACCGTATTGAAGGTGCGGCCGTCGCCGCGCAGCAGGTTTTCGTAGCCGGTCAGAAAGTCATAGTACGTAGTAAGGCTCGCTTGCAGGCGGGCCGACATTTGCAGGTTGCTGTTGGGGAAGTACTCGTTGCCCAGCAGATGCTCGCCTAGCTCAATGTGCGAGCCGCCAAAGGCAAACATCACCGCATCGGCCATCAGCACGCTGGCATCGTTGAAGTAGCCAGTGGTAGTAGAGCTAGCCCGGTTTACGTAGGCGGCCATCACATTGCGCTTACCACCGCTAGCCGCTTCGTTGGCCTGTAAGGTGCTGGCAATGTTGGCGTAGCCCTCGTTGTTGGTCCACATTTCGGTGTACACGAAATCAATCGGCGCGGGCGCAATCTGAGACTGCCCAAAGTTGTCCACCGCATTCATCACCAACGATTTGGTAGGACGAGCCGTTTTCGCTCCAGTCAGCATACTAGCGAAGCCCTGCGGTAAGCTCACCGCCTGGCCCGCGTAAGTATACACCGTGCCAGGGTCCCCAATCTGGTCCACGTGCCAGCCATCGAAACCGAAGCCCGCGTCATACACGTTGCCGTGCTGGGCCAGCAGGTAGGTGCGCCAGGCAGCGTTGTTGGGGTCGAGCAGGTTTAGAGTAGTTGTTTCCCAACTGCTAGGCAGGCCGGTAATAGCGTAGCCGGACGCGTGGCTAACGTCGGTATACAATCCCCAGTTAGCCAGGTCCACGCCGTCGGTGCCGGCACTGGGGTAAGCTCCGTACAGTAGGTTATAAAACAGGGCTTTCATGCCCGATGCGTGCGCCCGGTCCACGTAGCCCTTGATGGTAGCGTAGTAGGTAGGGCGGTTAGCCAAGTCATTCCACTGCGCCGCTGGTGCCGCCGCGGTGCCCGCCAGCGGCTTATGGTGCTGGTCCATCCAGTCGTAGAACTGCAAGCCATTCAGGTGGTAGCGCGTGAGTTGCCGCATGGTCGCATCCATCGCCGAGCTGCTCAGTTGCCCGTAGGCCGAGAGGAAGCCATAGCGCGGAAACTTCACCCAGCTCGACGACACATCGACGCCGATACCCGTCTGGTCATACACCGTAGTACCGCTTTGCAGCGTTAGGGCCACCAGGTACCCCTGGTAGTCGGTGGTGGGCGGTGTCCAACTCCAGCTGGCGGCAGCCGTCGTTACGGGCACCGTTTGCTGGCTTACCAGCGTGCCGGCCTGGTAGTACTTTACCGCCAAGACCTGCCCACTCTGGGGCGAGTCGAGCGTTACGCTGAAAGCCACCGACTCGCCAGGAGCGTAGCGGGCCTTATCTGTCTGGGCACTGCTGATGTACTGGGCCGAAGCCGGTCCGACAAGCAGCACCAGCAGCATGCCGGCAGCAAAGCGACAGTGCTGCCGCCACTGATTTTTCGAGTCAAAACGCATGAGAATAGGCATTAGCAGGCCGTAAACGGGTGGGAAAAGAGGGTAAGCGAACTGCTCCGGTTACTACTCATACAGCCGAAGGACTAACCGGAGCCGCGAAGCGCTACTGAATGCTGATAGTCATGGTAAAGGTGTTCAGCGTAATGGTGTGCGTGCCGGCCGTGGCGGCGGTTATCTGCCACTTATTATCCGGATTGCCGGCTGATACTTGCACGGCCGTGGCGCTCAGCGCGGGGTGGTCGGTAGTTGGACGGTAAAAGGCCGCGTTGAAGTCCTTGGCGGTCGCAATTTTGAACTCGCCCGCCACAAACGGCCCGGTGTAGGTGAAGATGGTCGGGTCAGTGGGGCTCACTGTCATGGGCGTCGCGTTGCCGATGTCCCATCCTTTTACAGTAGCGTCGCCTACCAGCCACAGCTGGGTGGGAGCCGCGAATGGCACGATGCTGACCGTCAGCTTACTGATATCGAGCGTAACCGTGTAGGCCCCGGTCGTAGTAATCTGCCACTTGTTATCGGGATTACCCGCCGTGTACTGCACCGCGGTGGCGCTCAGGGCCGGATGGTCGACGGTAGGGCGGTAGAAGGGTGCGTTAAAGTCGCCTTTACCCGCTACCATCTTAAACTCGCCGACCTTTAGGATACCCGTGTAAGTAAATACCGACGAATTAGAGGTGCTGGCCGTCATCTGGTTAGGATTGTTAATGTCCCAGCCGTTGGGCGTGGCGTCGCCCACGATGTAGAGGTTCGTAACGGCATTGTAAGGAGTAGCCGTTAGCGTCACTACGTTCGAGTAGTCCGGAGCCTGCGTGTTGGATGCTTCTTGCGACTTCACCCGTACTTCCAGCGCCTGGGCCGTGCCAATGGGCAGGCCCAGTGTTTTGATTAATAGCGTATTGAAGTCCGAAGTCTTGTAAGCCAGCATGTATACGCCCCGGCTGACCGTTGCCGTAGCGGGGCTGGCGAAGTTGGTGCCCTGCTTGGCAATCTGCACCGTATAGTCGATGGCCGCCTGCGTATCGTGGTTGGTGCCACCGACCCAGGTAAGCGTGAGAGCCGTGTTATCCGCATTGGCTTGCGTGAGCACGGGCGTAGTGGTAGAGGCGCTCAGTACCTGCGTGGTAGCGGGCGTGGGGAGCGAGCTGTCTTCCTTCTGGCAGGAAAATAAGGTGCCCGTAAGCAGCACCAGCATCGCCAGCACCGAAGTGAGCCGCGAGCCGCGAGTAAATGGGGAAGTCATACAATAAAAGGTTAGGAGGGAATAAGTAAAAAGTTGTTTGTGCGGTACCGCAGGGCATTACTCCAGCACCAGCATGGTCCAGTAGCGCAACTGCGGCACCGTGGCCGTGAACTGTTCCTTGGCTTGTGTAAAAGCAATCGGTTGCGGCTGCCCACCTGCAAAGTCGGGTGAGGCTATCCAAGCGCGGGTGATTTTGCCAGTAACCGGCACCTGCACGCGCACGTTGGGGCGCACTGTCGGCTCGGGCTGCTGGGCCTGATTGTCGCGCCACTCCAGGGTTTTGGCATTCGTGAAGTTCAGTAAGTGCACCACTTGCCGACCGGCAGCCTGCGTACGCATAGTGGCTACCCGGCCCAATTGCGGCGGCCAAGCTGACAAGCCGGCATTATCCCCCACGGTCGCCGCCGAGCCGCTGCTAAAGCGGCGGTCGGGGTCCCGCAGCAGGTTTTCGTAGGCCACGGCAAAATCGTAATAGGCCTGCACCTGTGCTTGCAGTTGGGAGGTAAGCTGTAAGTGGTTGTCAGGAAAATACTCGGTATCAAGCATGTGCTCACCCAACTCAATGTGGGCTCCACCAGCGGCGAAAATAACCGCATCAGCCAGGAGCACGCTAGCCGGATTGAACAGGCCCGGCGCTTTGGCCCGGTCGCGGTTGACATAAGCCGCCAGCACTGCCCGCTTGCCAGGAACCAGCGCCTCGTTGTCCTGAATAGCCTTGGTCAGGCTGGCGTACTCCTCATTGCCCGTCCACAACTCCGAATAGGTAAACTCGATGGGGGCAGTAGCTATTGAAGCCTGTCCCCATTGGTTCACCGCGTTCATTACCAGCGGCCGGGTCGGGGCCGCCGCCTTAGCTGCTTTTAAGAAATTGCCAAAGGCCAGACTAGGGTCGGTGCGCTGCCCAGCGTAGGCATACAGGCGGCCGGGGTCGCCCACCTGGTCCACGTGCCAGCCATCAAAATTCAACCCTTTGGCGGCGTACACCTTAGCGGTCTGGTCGGTGAGGTAGCGCTGCCAGTCAGCATTACTGGGGTCTAGCATGTCGAGGCCGGGTGCTTCCCAGCCTTTAGGGAAGCCGTCGAAGGCATAGCGCTTCTGGTGCAGGCTATCGCGATAGAGGCCCCATTCGGGTCGTACGCCATCGGCTGTCGCATCGGGGTAGGCCCCGTAAAGCAGATTGTAGAACATAGCCTTCATGCCTACTTTATGCGCCCGCTCGATGTAGCCTTCCACCGTGGCCAGGTAGGTAGGCCGATTAGCCAGGTCCCGCCACTCGGCAGCCGGCGCAGCGGGCGTGCCAGCCAGCGATTGATGGTGCTTATCGGCCCAGTCGTAGAACTGCAAGCCGTTCAGGTGATAGCGCGTGAGTTGACGCATGACACTGTCCATGTGCTCGGCCGGGAGTTGGCCGAACTTCGACAGAAAGCCGTAGCGCGGAAACCGCTGCCAGTTCGACGATACGTCTACGGCGGTGGTTAGCGGGTTTTGGCCCTTGGCCGCTACCTGCACCAAGTAGCCTTGATAATCAGCCTTTGGCGGCTGCCAGCTCCACGCAGTTGTGCGGTCGGGCGCGGGTACCGTCTGCCGGCCTACTACCTGGCCGAGGTGGTAGTAGGTCACGACCAGCTGGCGACCGGGCTGCGCCTGCGCGAGCGTAGCCGTCAAGTGCACCGGCGTGCCGGGCACGTAGGCTGCCCGGTCGGTGTCGAGGCGACGCAGGGTAGCCGGAGCTACCGACTGCGCCGCCCCCTGGCTGGCCAGGAGCCCACCGCTGGCCAGTACCAGTGCCACCACGGAAGTAGTTGCCCCCGTCATGGATTAGTAGCCGGGATTCTGGTCAATATTCGGGTTCGCATCGCGCTCATTCTGCGGAATGGGCAGCAGCAGGTACTTCTCCGTGATATTGCCCCGGCCCACGCCGTAGGCATCGTTAGGTGCCCCCAACGACCGTAAAAACGTCAGCGCCCGCACCTGCCCAGAGGCATCCTTGGTGCGAATCAGGTCAAACCAGCGCTCCCCGTTCTCAAACGCCAGTTCTATCCGGCGCTCCTTAATGATAGCTTCGCGCAGGGCGGCCTGGGCGCTGGCTCGGCTGTCGGCCAGGCCCGCGCGGGCGCGCACCAAGTTCAACGGAGTCAGGGCGGCGCTGGTCTGGCCCTGCTCGTTGAGGGCTTCGGCCAGGATAAGCAGCACGTCGGCGTAGCGAAGTACTACGCAGTTGAGCGGGTCGTCGGCAAAGGCTACCGTAGTGCCGCTGCTGGTGGGCACGACAAATTTACGGGTGTTGAAGCCCGTGGTCGCGTAGTTAGCGGTGTAGGTAAAGCCGCCCAGTACGTCGCCGGGCGCAAAGACCGTGAGCGGCTTGCGCTTGTCGCCGGCCTCGAACTGGCTCACGAATTCGGCCGTGGGCTGGTTCCAGCCAAAGCCGCCGCCGGGCGTCAGGTTGGAGCTGCGGGGGGCCATAAACTCGCTGCGCTGGTTGCACACCGCGTCGCCGCTGAAGCCGTTGTTGATGGGGTCGTACACGTACTGCACCTCGAAGAGCGACTCGGTGCCGTTCTCATTGGCGTAGTCGAAGTTGGTACCAAAGTTGGGGTTGAGCGAATACTTGCCCAGCGCCACTACCTCTTGCGCCTTAGTGGCCGCCTGGGCGTACTTGTTTTCCGTCAGGTACACCTTGGCCAGCAGGCCTTTGGCCGCGCCTTCGGTGGCCCGGCCCAGCGTGGCGGCCGTCAGGGGAAGCGTAGTTTCCGCGTCGCCGAGGTCCTTCTCAATCTGGGCGTACACATCGGCTACTTCGGCGCGGCTCACGAATTGGCTGGCCCCGGTAGTGGCCGGCACCAGCGTCAGGGGCACCTTGCCAAACAGCCGCACTAAGTTGAAATAGCACACGGCCCGCACAAACTTGGCTTCCGCCAGAATAATGTCGCGGCGACCAGCATCCATGTTGATAGCGGGCACTCGCTGCAACACCACGTTCACCGCCAGAATGGCCTGGTAGTGCGTAGCCCAGATGTCGGCTACGCCAGGGTTGGCGGTAGTGGTAGCAAAGTTGGCCAGCTGCTGGGTCTCGATACCGTCGCCAGCGCCGCCCGCTCCCACAATGCTGTTGCCCGCCATAATGTCGAGCGTCCACATCCGCAGGCGGTAGCAGCCCGACTTTTGCAGGCCGTGGTAGGCCCCGTTCAGGGCCTGCAAGGCGTCAGCCTCACTCGTGTAAAAGTTCTCGACCGCCAGGCTATTCTGGGGTGTTTGTTCCAGAAATTCCTTCTTGCACCCGGTGGCCAGCAGCAGTGCGCTCGTGCCCAGGAGATATACCAGCTTTTTCATCGAAATAGAGTAGCAGAGGGTGGGAAAAGATTAAAGCCCCAGGTTCAGGCCCACGGTGAAAGTGCGGGCCACCGGGTAGGTGCCGTTGTCGACGCCCGTCACGGTGGCGCTCTGCCCAAACGAGCCCACTTCCGGGTCGAAGCCCGTGTAATGCGTGAACGTGAGCAAGTTCTGGGCCGTGGCGTAGAGACGCAGGCTCTGGGCGCGCACCTTGCCAAAACCCACCCCGCCGTCTTTGGCCTGGAAGGTGTAGCCCAGCGTCACGTTTTTGAGGCGCAGAAACGAGCCATCCTCGATGTAGCGGTCCGATATCCGCGAATTGGTATTGGGGTCGCCGAATACGGCGCGGGGCGTGCTGCCGTCGCCGGGGTCGGCGGCCGACTTCCAGCGGCCCAGTACGCGGGTAGTCTGGTTGGCCGCGCCCGACATGGCTTCGTCAAAAACGCGGTTGGCATTGAAGAGCTTATTGCCGTATACTCCGTACAGGAACACGCTCAAATCGAAATTCTTATAGGCGAAGTTGTTGGTGAAACCCGCCGTAAACTTTGGGGTAGGGTTGCCAATGAACGTGCGGTCCTGGTCATTGATTACCCCGTCGCCGTTCAGGTCCTTGAAGCGGATGTCGCCGGCGGCCGTGCCCGGTTGCTGGGTGGCGTGGGCTTTCACCTCGTCGGCGGTCTGGAAGATGCCGTCCGTCACATAGCCGTAGAACGAACCGACCGCGTGGCCCGGCGCCGTCAGCGACGTGTACTGCGTCAGGATGCTGCCCGAGCGAACCGCCGTGGCCGTGCTCAAATCCAACACCTTGTTGTTGATGAAGGTGATGTTGAAGTTGCTGCCCCAGGTGAAGGCGCCGACCAGGTTGCGGGTATTCAGGCCCAGCTCCAGGCCCACGTTGCGCAGGTTGCCCGCGTTTTGGGCGGCCGTGCCCAGGTAGCCGCTGCTCGGTACCACGGGCAGGTACAGCAGCAGCTTCTCGGTGCGCTTGCTGAACAGGTCGCCCGTGAAGACGATGCGGTTATCAAACAGCGCCAGGTCGAGGCCCAGGTCGGCTTGCTTCGACACTTCCCATTGCAGGTCGGGGTTAGGCAGGCTGGTCGGTACTACGCCCGGCAGGATGGCGTTGCCAAACGTGTAACGCTGGGTCGAGTTGAGCAGTGTGGCGTAGTCGTAGAGGCCGATACCGTTCTGGTTGCCCGTCAGGCCGTAGCTGAAGCGCAGCTTCAAATCGCTCACCTGCGGCAGGGCATTCTTGATAAAATTCTCCTGGCTGACGCGCCACGCCACCGACCCCGACGGAAAGACCCCGTACTTGTTGGACGGGCCAAACCGCGAGGAGCCATCCACGCGCACGGTGCCCGTAAACAGGTAGCGGTCGGCAAAGGCGTAGTTCACCCGGCCCATGTACGACGCCAGCGAGCTATTGTAGAGCGCCGAGCTGGAGGTGGCGGTCGTGCCCTGGCCCAGCGCCTGAATAGAATTGAATGGGTACGTATTATCGTTGCCGCCCAGGAATTTGGCGGACGAGCTCTGGGCCGACGTGCCGGCCAGCACCGTCAGCGCGTGCTTGTCGGCAAAGGTCTTGTTGTAGGTAAAGGTGTTCTCCCAGAGCCAGATAAGCTCTTGGTAAGAAGACTGCGACGCCGAGGCCGTCGCGTGCACAATGCTGCCCCACTGATAACTAGGCTCGAAGAAGGAGGCATCGCGGAAGTTGGCGTCCAGCCCCACGTTGGTGCGGAAGCGCAGGCCCGGCAGCAGTTCTACTTCGCCGTACACGTTGCCTAGCAGGCGGTTGCGATAGAGGTGATTGTCGAGCGTGTTGGCCCGGCCCACGGGGTTCGAGCGGTCGCCCACGAAGGCAATCCGGCCCTCGGGCCCGGCGTAGGTGCCGTTGCGGTACACCGGCAGGGTAGGCAGCTGGTTGATGGCCAGAAACACCAGCCCGCTCTGCGTGTCCTCGTCGGTAGTGACGATGCGCTGCGTGGTGCGGCTCAGGGTCAGGCTGTTGCCGATTTTGATGCGGTTCGATAGCTGGTGGTCGATGTTGAACCGCGCCGAGTAGCGCTTGAAGTCCGAGCCGATGATGATGCCGTCCTGCTTGAAATAGCCGCCGCTCAGGGCAAACTGCGTTTTCTCATTGCCGCCGCTGGCCGTCAGGTTGTAGCTCTGCTGCCCGGCCGTGCGAAATATCTCCTTCAGCCAGTCGGTGCCCGTACCCAGGGCGTCGGGGTTGCTGTAGTCGGGCGAGGTAGCGTTGGCCGCCCCCACGATAGTCGCGTTGTTGGGCTGCTGCCCGCCATTTACCAGCAGTTCGTTGCTGAGCTGGGCAAACTGCGAGGCGTTGAGCAGCTGCACCTTGTGGCCAATGGTTTGGATGCCGCCGTAGGTGTCGAGCGTCACGTTGGTGCGCCCCGCCTTGCCGCGCTTGGTCGTGATGATAACCACGCCATTGGCTCCGCGCGAGCCGTAAATGGCCGTTGCCGAAGCATCCTTCAGGATGTCAATCGAGGCAATGTCCGCCGGATTGATGGTGTTGAGCAGGTTGCCGTTCGAGCCGTCCGGGTCGCTGTAGAAAGGAATCCCGTCCACCACGTAGAGCGGCTCCGCATTACCCGTAACCGTGCCAACCCCCCGAATGCGGATGGATACCCCACCGCCCGGCGCGCCATTGTTCTGCGATACCTGCACCCCGGCTGCCCGGCCCTGCATGGCCTGGTCGAGGCCGGTTACGGGGGTAGCGGCTATTTCCTTAGCCGTCACTGATGCAATGGAGCCCGTTACATCCTCGCGGCGCTGGGTGCCGTAGCCTACTACTACTACCTCATTGAGGCCCTGGGGGCTATCGGTCAGCACCACGCTCAGGCTGGTGTTCGCACCGGTTACCACGATGTCTTTCGCCGTAAAGCCGACAGAGCTGAACGTCAAAGTACTGCCTACTGTGGTGCGGATGGAGAAATTACCTTCCGCGTCAGTGGTCGTGCCCTGCGCACCACCCTTCACGATAACCGTGACGCCGGGTAGCCCTTCGCCGTTTTTCTGCGTCACCCGGCCAGTCACCGTTACGTCGGCTGCCGCAAACAAGCCTCGGGCTTTAGCTGGCTGTGTGGCGGCCAGCTCAGGCGATTCCATCGGGGTTGGAATCGATTGCGAAGTAAGGGGTGAAATAGCCGGGCGGAGGGAGTCGGCCCGGCTAATTGTCTTGCCCGTCGTGATGACGTACACTCCCTTTTTGAGGGGCTCAAACTGTAAGCCGCTCTGCTGGGCTACGTAGCGCAGGGCTTCGGCCAGCGACTTGAAGGCCGCGCGGTGCCGGTCAACGGTTTTGCCCTGCGTAAGCTGGCTGCGGTAGAAGAAGCTGACCTTGTAGGTCGTCTTCAGCTCTTGCAGCAGGCTTTCCAGCGACTGCTGCTGGGCGGTATCATTTGTTTCCGCCGTGGTTGGGCGAACATCCTGGGAGGTGGCGAGCGCCAGGGTATGCTGGGCGTAGCTGGCCCCGCTCGGTAGGGCCCCCAACGCTAGCGCTAAACGCACGAAGCGAGTAAATTTTGCCATAAAATATGGTGGGGAAAAAGAGGATGGCAGAGCAAAGGCCCTTCGCGCCTAGCGGGCGGCGGGTAGTAGGCGCACGGTGTCGCCAGTGCGGATTACCCGGATGTCGAGTGACTTGGCCAACGCGGGCAGTAGCAGCCCGGGGTCGGTGGCCGGCAGGTCGCCCGTTACAGCTTGCTGTAGCAGAGCCGAATCGGTTACTTCCACTTGTAGGTTGTACTTGTCGCGCAGCAGCTGCACCACTTCGCTCACCGGCGTCTGATGAAACTCCAGCTGGCCTCGCGTCCAGCCCGAATACAGGGCTGGTTGCACGTGGCGGCGATTAAGGCCCGGCGAGGTGGCGGAAGTTTCTACTAGGTCGCCGGGCTGCATAAGCAAGTTTTCGCGGGTCAGCAGCGCCTGACGCTCCACCGCCACCCGGCCCGAGTTAAGGACTACTTTAGTACCGGTGGCTTGGCTACTCACGTCAAACTCGGTGCCTAGCACCGCAATGTTGAGCTTGCCCGCGTGCACCACAAACTTGACGTTGCTTGGCGCGGCATTGATATCGGTTACCGGCTGAGTAGCGCGGTGCGTTACTCGGAAATATCCTTCGCCAGTCAGCCACACTTCACGGGGCGTCTCGGCCTTCCAGGCGGCGGCCGTAGTCAGCGTGGAATTGCCGTTGAGCGTCACCACCGAGCCATCGGGCAGGGTGATGGTGTGCTGCTGGCCTGTGGCCGTAGCGTAGCGGGCTGCGCTGGCCGGGGAATTTGGCCGCCGTAACCACCAGCCTAAGCTGCCTACTACCAGCAGCACCATTACAAGGCTCGTGGCCCAGCGCCACGCCCGGCGCTGGCTGCGCAGGCGGGGAGCCGTCGTGGACAGCACCCGCCGGGCCCGCTGAAACTTGCGTAGCTCCTGTTCTCTCAGCCCAGCCGGTACGGGTTGGGGGTGGGCATGGGCCAAGTCTTGCAGGAGCGCCTGCGCTTGTTGGGCATCCGCCTGCTGGCCAGGGTGCTCGGCCAGCCACTGCTGCCAATAGCGCACGGCCTGCTCGTCCTTGCCAGCGGCATAAGCCTGGAAGGATTCGTCGAGTAAGAAATCGTCGAGCGAGTAGTGCGCGTGGGGCATGGCCGGGGCGGGAGAAGCGGCAGTCTATCTCCTAAGGGGAGGCACCCGGCGATTTATACTTGCCCACCTGCGAAAAATCTTGCCTGCCTTACGCAACTAGTTGCTTAACAGCGATAAAAACTTTAACCAAGTCAATTTGCTTACTAAGAGCCAGAAAGGCAGACCCACCCGCTGCCGCATCCCTTTTAGTCCTTGATGCACCAAATTGCGTACCGACTGCACATTCAGCGTCATTACCTCAGCAATTTGCTCGTAGGACAGGCCATCGAAAAACTTGAGGTACACGGCTTCACGCTGGCGGTCGGAGAGTTGCGCAAGTGCCTCCAGTAACTGTTGATGCCGTGTTTCGGGCAAGTCGAAGTCGTCGGGCGTGTACTGCACCTCAAACTCCGTCTCGTAGACGTTGGCCAGTTCGTGCTGCCGCCGCTGCGCCTGCTGGTCCCGCGCTAGTTGCCGACGTAGAGCCGTGAGTAGGTAAGGGCCTACCGCTACCACTAGCCCCAGGGTCGCCCGACGCTGCCACAGCTGCTGAAATACGTTCTGAATGCTGTCTTTCGTCAGTTCTTCGTCATTGGTTAATCGCAGCCCATAGCGGTAGAGGCTATCATAGTGCACTGAGAATAATTTGTCGCTTGCCTGTTCATCACCGGCCAGAAAGCTGGCCCATAGTGTGCTGTCAGGCGCGGACATAAGGGAAAGTAAATAGCGAGAGTATGACTCGATTTATAGGCAGGCAGCCGATAACTACCTCCCATTACCTTAGAAATTAAATCAGTGCAAAGGTTTGTGGTAAAGTTCAAATTACAATCATCAGCTCGCACAACCCAAAGCCAACTTAAGATTACAACTGATAGTTGAATGGCGGCCAAGAAAATATAGTGGCTGTTATGGAACTGTCCAGACAATTGAGAATCAGTATGAGTTAGCCACTAAATGCGTGTAAAAGCTATACTTGCTAGCCTCTCCAGCTCGCTTTGGCTCGCGCTGGCAACAGCTCGCCCATTAGCCCTGAACCACCGTAGTTTTAATTTATACATGATAACATCGCCTTCTAGTGATAATTCCTGCTGGCAGGGTGTCGCTAAAGCTGGCGTCGCGGACACTTTAACGGTCTGGTTTAGTACCTCGTCTGGCCGACTATATACGTGCGAAGACTCGAAAACGAGCGGCAGACCTTCCGATTCCTTAAACATACTAGCGTTGCTGACTTGGAAATTAGGAATGGCAGCGCGCTAAAGTAGAAAAGTCGTGATTAGTGCCAACTAATGGCGTAGACTCTCCCAACCGGCTTGGGTATGATATAGCATCAAGCATGCGGTTTATTAAGTTAAATAATTGGTTATCTGAACTAAACAGTCCAATAAGGGCCCCCGTGGCTGTTACAGAACTCAGCCAAGACCCTCATCCGGGGCTATTAGCGACCGACTAACGCTCGCAAACTACGTAACAAGGCTGCTTTTTGCAGCTCTTTGCACTACCTGTGACCGCTTGTCCAACAAGCAAGAAGGTTCTCAACAGCCACGCCCCGTGGCTGTCGTAGAAAAGCCATTTTACTCCGTCTTTGCACTGAGCAGGCTAGGATATAATGAGTCTAGTCGTCGTCACCGGCCTTGCCCGCCAGGGCGGCGGGGTAGGGCTGCCGGCCCTTGGTGGCAAACCAGATGATGCGGTTCAGCACGTCGTCGCGTCCGTTGTCGATGTGGTCGAATTCGGGGCTTTGGGAGAGGCGGCCGTAGCGCAGGGCCGCGCCGGTGAGCTTGCTGAGCTTGGGGTTGAGGCGATCGAGGGCAATGCGGTTTTTGAGGCTGGCGAAGGGCCTGGGGTTGGGTTTGGCGGCGAAGCAGTCGAACAGGGGCAGCGCCGTGGCATCGACGATGTTCATGGGCGGGATGCCCAGAATCTGCTCTATCGAGCGGACCATGCCGGTTTGGTTGTAGTTGGTATGCATCGGGCGGCCCCCGAGGCGGCTGTAGGCACTCAGCACGAAGCCCGTGGTGCGGTAGGCCGATACGTGGTCCCAGCCGGCCTGCGAGTCGTCCTCGGTCACGAAGACCACGGTATTTTTCCAGAAGCGGCTTTTGGTGAGCGCGGCCAGCATCCGGCCCAGGGCCAGGTCGTTGTCGGCCACCATCGCGGCGGGGGTGGGCAGGCCGGGGCGGGTGCCCACGGTGTGGTCGGCGGAGAGGGCCACGACCGACAGTTCGGGGAAGGCGTCGCCCGGCTGCTTTTCAAAGTCGGTTAGCTCCTTGATGAAGGCGCTGGCCCGCAGCTGGTCGGTGATTTTCAGCTCGTTGGAGCCGGGGTAGGTAGGCGAGAGCAGCGGCCGCACCCGCGAGATGGTGCTGGTGTTGAAGAACTTAAACGGCCGGCCCGCCTGGTAGCCCTGGTAGATGTCGAGCCAGCTGAGCTTGGTATCGTAGTGGGGCTGGCAGGCCTCGCCGTAGATGCGCACCGAGTGGCCGTGGTCGGCGGCCTGGTTCCAGATGAAGCCGGTGGGGCTGTACACCAGGGCGTCTTCCTGCACGTGGGGGTACGAGCGAAACCAGGCCCGCACGTTCTTCTCTACGTAGTCCGACACCATGCTGGCGTCGGTCCACTGGTGCCCCTCGGCCGACGACTTGCCCGAGACGTAGTAGTTATCGAGCAGCACGAACTCGCGGGCCAGCTGGTGCTGGTTGGGCGTCACGCTGTCGCCGAATACGCAGAGTGACTTTTCGCCCCGTCCCTGGGGCAAATCGCCCAGCACCTGGTCGTAGGTGCGGTTTTCCTTGATGATATACACCACATGCTTGAACACCGAGGGCTCGCCCAGGCGCTCGGGCAGCGGCACCGGAGGCTGGCCGGGCCGGGGCAGCTGCTGGGCTAGCTCCTTGCGGAAGGCAAAGCTGAGCTGGCGCACTCGCGTGGTGTAGCGGTCCAGCTGCCCCGCCGTGGGCAGGGCAATCAGCGACACGGTGGCTAGCTGGTGGTGCGAGTTGTAGGCGGCCGGGCCGCGCTGCACCAGCGGCTCCAGCTCGCGGCTCTCGGCGCGCATGTCGGCCGTGCTCACACGGGCGCCCTCGCCCTCCAGGTTGGCCACGAACAGCTCGTGCGCCCCTAGGGCCAGCCCGGCGGGGTAGGCCTCGGTGGGGATGAAGCCGCGCAGCTGGCTAGCCCCCGGCGCGCCGGCGCGGGCGGCCGCCTGGCCCAGCGCCACCACCGCCACGGCGTTGTCGAGGCCGTTGGCCACGTAGAGGGTGGTGCCGTCGGCGCTCAAAGCCAGCCCGTTGGGCGAGTCGCCACCGTAGCCGGGCGGGCCGGGCAGCAGCTTCACCGCAATGGTTTCGCGCACGTGCAGGGTGGCCACGTCAAGCACGCTCACCGCGTCGCTGTTGCCGTTGGCTACGTATACGAACTGCCCGCCGGGGCTGGCCAGCACGGCGTTGGGGTGCAGGCCCACGGATATTTCCGGCAGGGATTTGCCGTCGGCCGGCTCAAAAACTGATACCGTGCCCTGGTCGATAGCGCCGGTGCGGGGGTCAATGTGGGCGCGGCCGTAGGGCACGCCGGCTACCTCGTGGTGCAGGGTATCGGTGGGCAGCGGCCCGCCCCAGTTGCTGACGAACACCCGCCCGCCGGCCACGGCCACGCCGTAGGGCGCTACCCCGGTGGGGCGCGTCCAGAGGCGCTGGCCGGTCGTGAGGTCGAGCTTGGCGAGCTGGTTGTTGCCGTTGAGGGCCACGTAGAGGCATTCCCGGCTACCTTCGGTGGTCAGGGCCAGGTCGTTGGGCAGGGCTAGCGGGGCACCTGCCGGGGCGAAGGGAAACACCCGCGCCAGGCGCAACTGGCCGGCGGCGTAGGTCATTTCCAGCACGCCGCCCAGGTGGCTCTGGCCGTTGTCGGCGCTCCAGTAGAGGGTGGTGGTGCCGTGGGCGCGCCGCACCTTCAGGCCCGCGTAGGTGCTGAGCATGCCCTTGGTGCGCGGGTCGTCGGCGTAGGTCCAGCGGGCCAGCACGCGGTGCTGGGCGGTATCGAGCACGGCCACGCCGTAGCGGTCCTCCACGGCTAGCAGGGGCGCGTCGGGCAGCAGCGCCACGTCGAGGGCGTGGTTTTCAACCTCGGTGCTGCCGTAGGCTACTACGCGGCCGGCGGGGTTTAGCAGGCGGTTGTAGGGCATGAGCACCGGCAGGTGGGTGTTATGCAGGGTGCTGTCGTCGTAGGGGCTGCGCTGGGTAGTTTGCCCGGTGCTGAGCGGCCCTTTCTTCGCCGGCCCCGAGCAGCTCCCCAATCCTATCAGCAGGCTACCCAGCAGGTAGCCCCAAATCCGCCACATCCCATTCATAGCAAGTAAGGCGGCGCATTTTTAGCTGTCGTTGGTTTGCTACCGCGCCGCAAAACTAGAGTGGCCGGTGGGCTGCAACGTGTCCGCAGTATTACCATCCGGGGGCGCCAGGGTGCATGGGCAGGGCGGCGACGCGGCTGGCGCACGTTGCGAAATAGTGAAGCGGCGACTGCCCTTTATAACGCCCTGTTAATCTGCGCATGGCTGGCATGAGCAAAAAATTAATTCAGTAGTATTCGGGTAATAATTATAACATACCCGAGAAAGAATTTTGCGGCGTCGAAGCCCAGGAGTGAGCGGTCAGCGGCGAATTATGCCCTCCTGCCTGGCTAGCTGCTTCGCTACCTGCCCTTTCGCAACTACTTTCTACCCCCTCTTTTTATATGAAGCACTGGTTTACCAGTTTAGGCATCCAGCTTGGGTGCTCCGGGCGCAGCCTGGCCTTGTCGGCCGCCCTGGGCGTAGTAGCGCTGCCGGTGTGGGCCCAGACGCAGGCCGTGAGCGGCACCGTCACGGACAGCAAGGGCGAGGCCTTGCCGGGCGTCAACATCGTGGTGAAGGGCACCAGCCAAGGCACTACCACCAACGCCGAGGGCCGGTACTCGCTCAGCATCCCGGCCAACCGGGCGGGCGTCACGCTCACGTTTTCCTACGTGGGCTACAAGGCCGAGGACGTGGCCGTGGGCGAACAGAACTCCATCGACGTGAAGCTGGGGGCCGACACCAAGGAGCTGGACGAGGTGGTGGTAACGGCCCTCGGCATCCGTAAGGACGCCCGCACCATCGGCTACACCACCCAAGAAATCGCGGGCGCGCAGCTGGTGAAAGCCCGCGAGCCCAACCCCATCAACGCGCTCACAGGCAAAATCGCGGGCCTCACGGTGGCGCCCAGCGCCGAGCTGCTGGGCCGGCCCACGCTTATCTTGCGCGGCAGCACCAACATCCTGTACGTGGTGGACGGCGTGCCGGTGAACTCCGATACCTGGAACGTGAGCGCCGACGATATCGAGACGTATACCGTGCTCAAGGGCCCCAACGCGGCGGCCCTCTACGGCTTCCGGGGGCAGAACGGGGCCATTATGATAACGACCAAGCGCGGCACCGGCGACAAGCGCCGAGTGGCGGTGGAGGTGAACAGCAGCACCCAGATTCAGACGGGCTTCGTGGCCATTCCGGAGCGGCAGAACGACTACGGCTTCGGCTCGAACTACCAGTACGCCTACACCAACGACCTCTACGACGTGGGCGATGTCAACCGCCGGGCCAACATCTGGGGGCCGCGCTTCGAGGGCCAGCCGGTGCCGCAGTACGACTCGCCGCTGGTGAACGGCGTGCGCCAGGGCACGCCCTGGGTGGCGCGCGGAGCCAACAACTTCCGCGACTTCATGCAGGCCGGCGTGCTCACGACCAACAACGTGGCTGTATCGTCGAGCGGCGACAACTATGACGTGCGCCTGTCGGTGGCCAACAACTACCAGAAGGGCATGGTGCCCAACACGCGCCTCAATATCACCAACTTCAACTTGAGCGGGGGCGTGCACTTTAACCAGAAATTGAAGTTCGACGCGGCCCTGAACCTGAGCTTGCAGAACTCGCCCAACATCCCGCAGAGCAGCTCGGGGCCGGAAAGCGAAACTTACATCTTCCAGGTGTACGGCTCGGCCTCGTGGTCGGTGAAGGATATGCGCAACTACTACCAGGGGCCGCAGGGCATTCCGGGCGTGCAGCAGTATTACGCCGAGTACGGGCGCGGCAACAACCCCTACTTCGTGGCCTACGAGTGGCTGTATGGGCACCAAAAAACCGACCTCTACGGCTACGGCCGCCTCAGCTATAAGCTCAACGACCACCTCAACCTGGCCCTGCGCTCGCAGGTAACCACCTGGAACCAGCTGCGCACCGAGCGGGTGCCCTACTCGGCCATTACGTATAAAACGCCCGACCTGCGCCAGGGCGACTACCGCGAAGACCGCCGAAACCTGCTCGAAAACAACACTGACCTGCTGCTGACCTACTCGCAGGCCCTAGGAAAGAATTTCAACCTGAGCGCGGTGGCCGGCGCCAACGCTCGCCTGTTCACCTACAATTCAAGCTGGGCTACCACCGACTTTCTCATCGTGCCGGGGGTGTACAACTTCAGCAACTCGAAGAACCCGACGCAGAGCTACGACTTCAGCTCCGACATGACGGTGCTCAGCGCCTACGCCACCGCCGACCTGGGCTGGAAGAACTACGCCAACCTAGGGCTGACCGGGCGCTTCGACAAGCTCTCGACTTTGCCGGCCGCCAACCGCACCTTCTTCTACCCCTCGGTATCGCTGAGCACAGTTATTAATGACTACGTGCCCCTGCCCGACGCCATCTCGTTTATCAAGCTGCGCGGCTCCTACGCAGCCGTGCGCAGCGCCCTCACGGCCAGCACTATTGGCTCGGCCTACCAGGCCGTGACCGGCAACTCGGTGGCTAGCCTCATTGGCTACGGTAGCGAGGTGGTGACGTCCTACGACGGCCCCACCTACAATAACCAGAACACCTACACCATCACCAAGCCCTATAATAACCAGCCGGCCGCCGGCTACACGGGCACGCTCAGCAACCCCAACATCAAGCCGGCGCTGGTGTCGTCGTACGAGTTTGGCTTCGACGCTAAGTTCCTAGGCAACCGCCTGGGGCTGGACGTAACGCGCTTCATCACCGACAACGGCCCGCAGATTTACAACCTGCCGGTGGCTTCGTCGTCGGGCTACAATAATCAGCTCATCAACGGCGTGACCACCCGCAAGCGGGGCTGGGAAGTGGCCCTGACGGGCGCGGTGCTGGCTAACCCCACCGGCCTGAACTGGGACGTGCTGGCCAACTGGAGCACCTACAAGGAAACGCTGCAAAGCATCTACGGCGACGAGCAGAGCATCTACCTCGCCGGCCCTAACCACGTTTTCCACGTCGGCGACCGGCTCGACGGCTACTACAGCTACAACTACCTGCGCTCGCCCGACGGGCAAGTTATCAACTCCCCGACCGGGGTGCCGCTGGTGCGCCCCACCGGCACCAACACCCTGCAACTATTGGGCAATACCAACCCCGACTGGGTGTGGGGCGTCAATAACCGCTTCTCGTACAAGAGCTTCAATCTCAGCTTCCAGTTTGATGGCCGGGTGGGCGGCGTCATCCGCGACCAAGTGTATGCCTACGCCATGAACTCGGGCAACCAGCCCGAGTTGGTGCAGGGCGCCCTAGGGGCCGCCCGCCTGGCCGAGTGGCAGAGCACTAACCTGGGCACTAAGGCCCCCACGCCCGCCTACGTGGCCCCCGGCGTGGTGGTGAGCAGCGGCACCGTGCAGTTCGACGCCAACGGCAACATCTCGAACCTGGGCAGCCTGGAGTTTGCGCCCAACACCAAGGCCGTGACCGTGCAGACCTACGCCCAGGGCGTGTACAACAGCGGCATCGAGGAGCCCTACCTGGTGAGCAAGACCTACGCCAAGCTGCGCGAGGTGATTATCGGCTACACCTTCAAGTTCAGCCCCGAAATGTCGCGCTACATCAAGGGCCTGAACGTGTCGCTGGTGGGCCGCAACCTGCTTTACTTCGCCCAGCGCAAGGATTTCGACCTTGACCAGTACGCCCAGGGCTTCGACGTGAGCAACCAGAGCACGCTCAAAAACCCCAGCCTGCAGTCGGCCACCACGCGCTCGATGGGCCTCAACGTGAACGTGAGCTTCTAGCCGCGCTTCCCACTCAGCCGCCTTTTTCCCATGAAAAATACCGTCTTAGCTTTCCTGGCCCTCGTGCTGGGCCTGGCCGCCACGGGCTGCAAATCCTTCGACGAGGAGCTGCCCAACCCCAACCTGCCCACCGACCAGAGCGCCGTGCCGCCCTCGCTCATCTTGCCCCGCATCGAGTACGACCTGTATAACAGCGGCGACGGCGGGCCCTTCACCCAGGTGCAGCGCTGGAACCAGTACGTCATCTCCAACGACGTGTACTACGGTGGCCAGAACCAGTACAACTGGACCACTACCGGCTCGCTCTACGGCGTGCTGCGCAACGTGAACCAGATGGATGCGCAGGCCGTGAAGCAGTACGGCACCAAGCAGAATCCCTACAGCGCGCTGGCCAAGTTTTTCCGGGCCTACATCTTCGTGTGGCAGGCGCAGCGCGTGGGCGACACGCCCGCCGCGCAGGCCGGCGAAGGCCTCACCAACCTGACGCCCGCCTACGACACCCAAAAAGCCGTGTTTGCCCGCAGCCTGGCCATGCTCGACTCAGCCAACACCCTGCTGGGCGGCTCGCTCACGGGCACTTACAGCGGCGACATCTACTTCACGGGCAGCGCGCCGCTGGCGCAGTGGCGCAAGGTGGTGAACAGCTACAAGCTGCGCGTACTCATCAGCCTCAGCAAGCGCGCCACCGACAACGCCGACTTGCAGATTCCGCAGCAGTTCGCCGCCATTGTGGGCAACCCTAGCCAGTACCCGCTGCTGGCCAGCAACGCCGACAACTGGAACTTCACGTTCAACTCGGCCTACAATACCTACCCGCACACGCCCAACGACGGCAACAACCAGCGCCAGAACATCGGCTCGGCCTACCTGAGCCTAACCACCGCCACCCAGGACCCGCGCACGTTTGTGACTTCTACGCCCGCCCCAGCCCAGATTGCGGCCGGCAAAAAGCCCAGCGACTTCACGGCCTACGTGGGCAGCTCGCCGGCCCTAGGCATCAGCGACCTGACCACCAACTCCAGCGCCGGGCAGTATTCGTTTACCAACTACCTGCGCTACTACTCGTCGGTGGCCGGCCCCGAGCCCTACATCCTGCTGGGCTACGCCGAGCAGAACTTCAACATC
Source organism: Janthinobacterium lividum (assembly GCA_050954465.1). GTDB lineage: Bacteria > Bacteroidota > Bacteroidia > Cytophagales > Hymenobacteraceae > Hymenobacter. The sequence continues at coordinate 1,503 of JBPBPU010000058.1, read as the reverse complement.
TCCGAGGCCATCAACCGGGGCTGGGTGCCGGGCGCCGTAGCCAGCACCTACTACCTGCGTGGCATCAACGCCTCGCTCGACTTTTACGGCCTGAGCGAAGGGCAGACGCTGACCATCGGCAACGTATCGGGCACGAGCCTGGGTACCGTTACCGTAGCGCGCAACGCCTTTTTGGCCAATGCGGGCGTGGTGTACCAGGGTGATAACGCCAGCGGGTTGGAGCAGATTTTTAACCAGAAGTACGTGGCCTTCTTCCAGAACTCGGGCTACGAGGCGTTCTACAACTGGCGGCGCACCGGCCTGCCGCGCACCTTCGTGAGCACCGGCGGCGGCCTGAACGCGGCCGGCAAGATTCCGCGCCGCTGGCAGTACCCGGTGGACGAGCAGACCTACAACGCCACCAACTACCAGGCCGCGCTGCAAAGCCAGTTTGGCGGCACCGACGACCTGAACCAGGATACCTGGCTCACCAAATAAGCGTTCAAACAACTCGCCCCACTTCCAACCCCCAAGCTAGTGGGGTGTCGGGAGCGGGGCATTTTACTGGCTTCATCTGCCCTACCTCCAAGTAATGAAAAACCTCCTTTTCCTTCTCTGCCTGGCCACCGCACCCAGCCTAGCCCTCGCCCAAACCGCTACCGATACGGTAGTGTTCAACCCTAGACGGGCCGTGCAGCTCGAAGGCGGCAGCAACTTCCGCGACCTGGGCGGCTACCCGGCCGCGGGCGGCAAGCACGTAAAGTGGGGCCACATTTACCGCTCGGCCGATATCAGTAAGCTGACTGACAGCGACCTGCGCGCCCTGCAAAGCCGCCACGTGGCGCTGGTCTGCGACCTGCGCGGCCCCCAGGAGTACGCCCAGGCCCCCGACCGCCTGCCCGCGGGGGCCAAGCGCCTGGAGCTGCCCGCCGGCAGCGAGAAAATCGACCCGCGCCTGCTCTCAGGCGGCGCTAAAACCTTGAACCGCGACTCGCTGATGCGCGCCGTTTATACCAACATCAGCTTTTTCCCGGCCAAGTACAAGCCCATGTTCGACGAGCTGCTGGCCCTGCCCGGCGACGAGGCTCTGCTCTTTCACTGCACCGCCGGCAAGGACCGCACCGGCATCGGGGCCGCGCTGGTACTTTCGGCCCTAGGGGTCGACCGCAAAACTATCCTGAAAGACTATGCCGCTACTGACGTGTACTGGCAGGCGGGCCGCGAGCAAAGCCTGCAGCGCATGACGCAGGCTGGTATGTCGGCCCAAACGGTAGCCGCCATGCGCCCCATGCTGGCCGCCAACCCGGCCTACCTGGCCAGCACCTTCGCCACCATCGATAAACAGTACGGCTCGATGGACCAGTATCTGGTGCAAGGAATGGGGCTCACGCCCCAGCAGCTGGCCACGCTGCGCGCCAAGTATTTGCAGTAAGGCATCTTTGGACACCTCTCCTATCCAGCCTATCCAGATGCTTCGCGCAAGTTTACGGGCGTTACTAACCTTGCCCTGGCTGGCTGTAGGGG
>JBPBPU010000039.1:0-39799 GCA_050954465.1 Janthinobacterium lividum | reverse complement strand
TTTTCTACGCGGTTAATCGATGCTTAGCACAAGTAGGCAATTTGTGGAAAATAAACTTCTCTGAATTTAACATAAACTAATTAGAGACGGGTACTTAGATGCCACAAAACCTTTACACTACCCCCGGCCGGAACCACGGCAAGCGCCTCGCATAGCAACTCCAACGGGTTCGCTGGCACATTAGAAGCATAGAAGTCTAGCCGAAAGGTGCCAGCCTGAAAACTGACGGGAAGCCAGCCGTGCGCTGGTTTGCCAAAGTGTACGGTCAGGTTTGAGGAAGTTGCAGTAGCAGTAGCGGGCATAGGCGCAAAGATGGGGCGGGCGCTACCTTGCGGGGCTTTTTACTGCCCAGCATTTTATGAAACTGGTTTGCCTATTGTTGCTCACGCTGCTCGGCCCCGCCAGTGCCCCCCAGCCGCCCGCAGTGCAAGTGGCTTTTGCTCCCCTCACCAAAGCCGCTTACTTGGCTGCGCAAAAAAGCTGCGTTACCACCCGGCCTCGCGTCACGTTTCCGCTCAAAAAGCAGCGCGGGCGCATCGTGATTCCGACAGCGAAGGGCAAGAAGGTGTTTGCGGATGTAGTTGCCAGAGGTGAGTGTGGAAATATCACCTATACCTACTGGGGTTACTGGCCAACGTTGCGTTGCCACGTAGTTCGGGTGCAGCAATGCGGCATCGTACACTGGTTTCTCACCACTGAGGCCGGGCAGCAGCTGGAGTTGCAGGGCGAGCTACTAGAGGTGGCCCCCGATGGGCAGTATATTGCTTCTGCTTGCCCGAACCTAAGTCTCGGCGGGCCGCCAAACAACATCCAGTTGCTGGCCCTGCAACAGGATACCCTGCGTGAAGTCTGGCACCTCGAACCCAAAGAATGGGAGCCGGTTGCCGTATGCTGGCTTTCGCCCACCACCCTGCTGCTGCGCAAGCGCATGTGGACGAGCCGCAACCCCGGCACCACCTACACCTACGCCCGGCTGACCATCCGGTAGGCCCCCCGCCAGAGCCCAACTGCTATAACCCGCGCCGTTGGCCGGGCGTAAGGAGGTCTACTTAACCCCCTTATTCTCCCCAATTCATGGAAGCTTACAAAGTCAAAGCCTACGGCGCTACCAACTCTATCCTCAACGGCCTCAAGGAAATGGAAGTGGAGCGCTACGCCCCCAAAGCCGACGAAGTTCACATCGAGATTCTCTACTGCGGCGTGTGCCACTCCGACCTGCACCAGGTAAAAAACGACTGGATGAACACCATCTACCCCTGCGTGCCGGGCCACGAGATTATCGGCCGGGTGAAAGAGGCCGGTAGCGCCGTTACCAAATTCCAGGTGGGCGACGTGGTGGGCGTGGGCTGCATGGTGGACTCGTGCGGCACGTGCCCCTCGTGCCAGGAAAAAGAAGAAAACTACTGCGAAGGCCCCGTGAGCTGGACGGCCACCTACAACGGCTACATGAAGCCCCAGAACAAGGACTTCAACACCTTCGGCGGCTACTCCACCGACATTGTGGTGAAGGAGGCGTTCGTGCTCAGCATCCCCCAGGGCCTCGACATCAAGGCCGCCGCGCCCATTTTGTGCGCCGGCGTCACTACCTATTCGCCCCTCAAGCACTGGGGCGTGGGCCCCGGCAGCAGCGTGGCCGTGGTGGGCATCGGCGGGCTGGGCCACATGGCTGTGCAACTGGCGCGGGCGCTGGGCGCCACGGTTACGGCCGTAACCCGCGATGAGAAAAAGCGCGAAGCCGCCGAGCAACTCGGGGCCCATGAGGTGCTGATTTCAACCGACTCGAAGGCGATGGAAACCCACGAGCTACAGTATGACCTCGTGCTCATCACCATCCCCGACGCCTTCGACGTGAACGACTACGTGAAGCTGGCCAAGCGCAACGGCGTCATCACCACCGTGGGGCTGCTGGGGCCCTACAAGCTGCCGCTCAACAACCAGGAAGTGGCCATGCACCGCCGCTCGGTGGCTGGCTCCATTATCGGCAGCATCGCCGAAACCCAGGAGGTGCTCGAATTCTGCGCCGAGCACAACATCCTGCCCGAAACCCAACTCATTGACATCCAAACCATCAACGACGCCTTCGACCAGATGCTGGACCAGGAAGTGCGTTTCCGCTACGTCATCGACATGGCTTCGCTGCGGCAGGAGGCGTAGCGGCTAAGAAAGCCAACGCAAAGCCCGGCGCCGGTAGTGGTGCCGGGCTTTTTGCGTTAAATTTTGCCAGGGCGAACCAAACGTAAATTTGTTGACCGGGCTATCTGCTCGTCTTTCTATGAAACCGCTATTCCTCATTGCCGCTGCTGCCCTGCTGGCCACTGCCCCCGCGCCCCGCGCCGCCCTGCGCAGCCGCACGTTCCGGCTCACCTGCCGGGCCACCGTGCCCGCGCCGCCCGTCGGCACCAAGGCCCTGGAATTCTGGATGCCCGTGCCGCACAGCGACAAAAGCCAGGACGTAAGCGAGTTGAAAATTGAATGTCCCGCTGCGTCTCAAGCTACCCTGCCTGATGGATGGCAGCAGTCCAAATATACCGTCGAAACTGACCAGTACGGTAACCAGATGCTGCATATGCGAATGGCAGCAGCTAGAGAGTTTAAGCCCGGCATGACGTTCAATGTGGATAACCTGGCGAAACAGGTGAATAAATTGCCACTAGTCCCCATCGCCCCACTCACTTTCACGCTCATGGCCCGCATCACGCGCCGCGAGCACCAGAACCTGCGCGCCACCGACGACCACGCCCCTGCCGAAACCGAAGCTACCGACCCCAACCAGGCCCGCTGGCTGGCCCCCGACCGCCTGGTGCCCCTCGATGCCAAAATCAAAGCCCTGGCCCAGGAAGTAGTGGATAACGCCCACGCTACCACGCCGCTAGCTAAGGCCCGCGCTATCTACGAGCACGTGGTGGGCACCATGAAGTACGACAAAACCGGCGAGGGCTGGGGCCGGGGCGACATATACTATGCCTGCGACGCCCGGCGCGGCAACTGCACCGACTTCCACGCCGTGTTTATCGGCTACTGCCGGGCGCAGGGCATCCCGGCGCGCTTCAGCATCGGGCTGCCACTGCCGGCCCAGCGCGGCAAGGCCGAAGTGAAAGGCTACCACTGCTGGGCCGAGTTTTTCACCCCCGCCACCGGCTGGGTGCCCGTCGACGCCTCCGAAGCCGCCAAAGACCCCACCCGGCGCGGCTACTTCTTCGGCGCTCACGACGAAAACCGCGTCGAGTTCACGCGGGGCCGCGACCTAGTGCTGACGCCCAAGCAAGCCGGGGAGCCGCTCAACTACTTCGTGTACCCGTACGCCGAGGCCGACGGCAAGGTGGTGGAAGTGGCACACACGTACACATTCGAGGACGTAGCACCGTAGCGCGGACTCTGAGAGTCCGCGAAGTGTTAACGACTTAGTATGCAGTCGCTGAAGTCGTGACCCGGTCTGACCGCCCTAGGCGGTTTGACCGGCTGCCGGCTGGGTACTTCAGCTTTGTCGTGCTAGCGGCAGCCGGTCAGACCGCCTAGGGCGGTCAGACCGGGTCACGACCCCAACGATTGCATAACAGCAGTTAACACCTGAGCAACTACCCCTTTCGCGGACTCTCAGAGTCCGCGCTACTCGCTAGCTCCTTCACGTCCTCGGCCGTGAGTTGCAAGTCCATGGCTTCCAGCAGCTCCTGCACCTGGCCGGGGCTGGTGCCGCTGGCAATAGGCGCCGTGATGCCGGGGGCCTGCATGAGCCAGGCCAGCGCCACTTGGGCCGGGGTGGCGGCGTGGCGGTCGGCTACGGCATCCAGCGCTTTGAGGATGCTGATGCCCTTTTCGTTGAGGTATTTCTGGCCGATGGTGGAGCCCCGGATGCTTTTCTCCAAGTCGGCTTCGGTGCGGTATTTGCCGGTGAGGAAGCCCGAGGCCAGCCCGAAATAAGGAATCACGCCGATGCCGCTGGCTTGCACCAGAGGCAGGTCGTCTTTTTCGAAAGTTTCGTGCTGGTAGAGGTTGTACTCAGGTTGCAGGCTCTCGTAGCGCGGCAAGCCGCCCGTGGCTGCATCCAACGCCGCTTGCAGGCGCTGGGGCGCGAAGTTGCTGGCCCCAATGGCGCGGATTTTCCCCTCTTGCAACAGCTCGGCGTAGGCTTCGAGCGGCTCGGTTACGGGCAGCGTCTCGTCGTCTTTATGGCTCTGGTAGAGGTCGATGTAGTCGGTTTGGAGGCGGCGCAGCGAGTCGTGTACCGCCTGCTTGATACGGGCTTTCGAGAGGCCCTTTTTATCCGGCCCCAGTTCCATGCCCACTTTGGTGAAGAGCAGCACGTCGTCGCGCCGGCCGCGCTGCTTGAGCCAGTTGCCGATGACGGTTTCCGACTGGCCGCCGCCTGCGTGGCCGGGCACCCAGGCCGAGTACACGTCGGCCGTGTCGATGGCGTTGCCGCCGCCCGCCACGAAGGCATCGAGCACAGCGAAGGAGGTTTTCTCGTCGGCTGTCCAGCCGAAGACGTTGCCGCCCAGCACGAGCGGGGCGAGGTGCAGGCCGGAGTGGCCTAGTTCACGAAGAGGTGCCATTTACTTAAAAAAAATTAGGGTTAAAGCATAAATTCTGTATATTCGCAATAGGCGCTTACGTTGGGGTGCCAGGCGGGCGCACCGGGGCGGCGGCCAGCAAGCCGAGTAGGGTGTCGGCCATCAGGCAGTACTGCGCGGTGCGGGCATCCGGGTCGGTAGGCTCGCCGATGCCAGTGTAATAGTCAAGCGCTTCGTAGGCCTCGTCGGCTTCGTCAGTCCAGTCCGCGTAGCACGCAACGTAAGCGGCGTCGGCGTACCGGTAGGCAACGTCAATCGCCGCCCTGGTAGCTTCCTGGCCGATAATATTCAGAAAATCGTAGTCTTCGTCCGCCGGACTGGTGCTGGCAACGGCCGCCAGGGCGGCCTGGGCGGCGGCGGCATACTCCACAGTCTGCGTCGCGTAGTGCGCCAGGGCGGTGAAACGCGGGGCTTGCCAGTCGGTTCGGCTGGCGTCGGGGGCGTCTACGTGGGGGGCATAGCGGGCACCTGCCTCCTCTACGGCCTGGCCTTGTTCCGGCGACTGCGCCATCCGCCGCAGGCCGTGCGTGGAATCCAGCAGCAGCCACTGGACAAAGCGGGGCCATACGCCCGAGAGGTCGGCCCCGACCGGAATAGCTTGCCAAAACTGTTCGGGCCAGTCTTGGTACTGGTCGTCGGGCAGCTGGTCGAAGAAGCATTCGAGCAAGCCCGCTACGATAGGAGGCACGCCCAGCTGCGTTGGCGCAGCCACATAGGGGGCCGTTGTTGTCTGGAAGGAACAGCCGATGGCCGAGCCGCGCCAGCCCGTGGGTGTGGCCTGCCCGACTCCCACGCCGCGCACCAAGTCGCCGGCGGCGCGGTGAGCAGCTACGCGGGCTATGCATTGCGCTTTTAGGGCGGGCTCGTGGCGAAAGGCGTGCAAGGGAGCGGGAAGCGGGGACATAGGTACCGGAGAATAAAAGCGCAAGAAGAGCAAGAAAGCCAACAACCAAGCGCACCTGCTGCTACCAGGCGCTACAAGGGGTGTTGGGGGGCAATGAGCAAGAGGAAACAAATGCTGTACATCTGCGAATCCAGCTTCTACCAGTCATTCTTTTTGTTCCTGCTAGCAGGGCCGGGAAGCAGGGCTTGGACATGGACTGGCGTTGGCAGGCAGCTCTGGAAACTACTGCACCCAGCGCACCTTGTCCTGCACCGGGCCGCGCTGGCCGGCCGGCGGCTGCGCCCGCAGGTAGCCGAGCTGGAAAAAGCCCAGCAATTTATCATCCGGCCCGAGGCCAAAAAACGCCTTCGCTTCCTCGGTATACGTGATGCCGCCGCTGCTCCAGTAGCCACCCAGGCCGTAGGCGTGGGCCGAAAGCGCCAGGTTTTGCACGGCGCAGGCTACGGCTTCTACGTCCTCTACTTCGGGCAGGCCGGGGCTGCGGTGCAAGCCCAAGGCAATAACGTGCGAGCAGTTTGTGGGGTTCGTCAGCAGCTTCTCGTACTTGCCCTCGTTAAATTTGGGGCCGGCCGTTTGTTTATATAATTCGGCCTGGAAATCGGCCAGCTTTTGCCGGCCCGCGCCGCTGAACACGATAAAGCGCCACGGCTCGGTGCGCTTGTGGCTGGGCGCCCAGTTGGCGTTTTCCAGCAGCTGCCAGATGAGGTCGTCGGGGATAATGCGGCCGGGTTCCAGTTGCGCGGTAAAGACGCTGCGCCGGGTGCGGATAAGCTCGTTGAGTTGCTGGGGGTCGAGGGGAGAGGGCATGGGATAGGGGGCGGGGAGCCTTTTCGACTTCCTAAACAGACTCGGAGCAAAACCTTCTTCACCCGAATACCTCACTCAGTAGCCTATTTTTGGAAAAATCTCTCCGTAGTTCATGAAAATAACTTTCCTCTTCCGCCTGCTCACGGGCGCGGCCCTGCTGCTTGCCACCGCTGCCCAGGCCCAGCGCACCCTGCCGACTATCTTGCCGCCTGCCAACCAGCCGCCCTACAATGCGCGGGCCCTCTTCAACCCCGACTACCTCAACCAGGTGGGGCCGACTACGCGCACGGCTGGCGGCAAGCCCGGCGCTACCTACTGGCAGAACGCGGCCGACTACCAGATTGCCGCCTCGCTCGATGAGAAAGCGGCCCGCGTGAGCGCTACCGTGGCCATCACTTACACCAACAACAGCCCCGATGAGTTGCCCTTCGTGTGGCTGCAGCTCGACCAAAACCTGTTTCGGGCCAACTCGCGCGGGGCGGCCGTGACGCCGGTAGCCGGCGGGCGCTTCGGCAATTCGGCGCGGGGCTTCCAGGGCGGCGACTCGCTGCAAACGGTCAGCATCGAGCTGCACGGCAAGAAAATGGCCGCCAACTACCGCGTGAATGACACGCGGATGCAAATAATGCTGCCCGAGGCCCTGAAGCCGCACGGCGACAAGCTGGTTATTCGCGTGGCCTACGGCTTCAACATCCCCGAGTACGGGGCCGACCGGCTGGGCCGCGTGACCACCAAAAACGGCGAGATATTCGAGGTAGCGCAGTGGTACCCGCGCATGGAAGTGTACGACGACGTGGAGGGCTGGAACACGCTGCCCTACATGTCGGCCGAGTTTTATCTCGACTACGGCAACTACGACTACACCCTCAACGTGCCCGCCAACTACCTGGTGGGCGGCTCGGGCGAGCTGGTGAACCCCGCCGAAGTGCTCACCCCCGCCCAGGTAAGCCGCCTGGCCCAGGCCGCCGGCTCCGACAAAACGGTGCTCGTGCGCACCCCCGATGAGGTAACGCAGGCCGCCTCGCGCCCGGCGGGCAAGAGTGGCCGCCTCACCTGGCACTTCCGCTGCCAGCGCGCCCGCGACGTGGCCTGGGCCGCCTCGGCCGCCTTCGTGTGGGATGCCGCCAAAATGAATTTGCCCAGCGGCCGCAAGTCGCTGGCCATGTCGCTCTACCCGGCCGAGGTGGCGCAGGACACGGCCTGGGGCCGCAGCACCGAGTACGTGAAAAAGAGCATCGAGTACAACTCGAAGCAGTGGTACGAGTACACCTACCCCGTAGCCACCAACGTGGCCGGCCGGGTGGGCGGCATGGAGTATCCCGGCATCGTATTCTGCGGCATGCGGGCCAGCCGGGGCAACCTCTGGAACGTGGCCGACCACGAATTCGGTCACAACTGGTTTCCAATGATAGTGGGCTCCAACGAGCGCAAATACCCGTGGATGGACGAAGGTTTCAACACGTTTATCAACATCCTGAGCAGCCAGAACTTCAACAACGGCGAGTACAAAGAGCAGGGCGACGTGACCCGCCCACTGGGCCTGGCCCAAGTCACCACGTTTCAGCTGCAGCTGCCCGACACGGACGTGCCCTACACCGTGCCCGACGTGACGCAGGCCCGCAACCTGGGCTTCGCCGCGTACTCCAAAACCGGCTACGGCCTGTATTTGCTGCGCTCGGAAATCCTGGGCCCCGAGCGCTTCGACTTCGCCTTCCGCACCTACATCCAGCGCTGGGCCTTCAAGCACCCGCAGCCGCGCGACTTCTTCCGCACCATGAACGAAGCCAGTGGCGAAGATTTGAGCTGGTTTTACCACGAGTGGTTTTTTGAGAACTGGCTACTCGACCAGGCCGTGACCACCGTGGCCTACGTGAACCAGGACCCCACCAAAGGCGCCCTCATCACCCTCGAAAACAAAGGCCAGGCCGCCATGCCCGTCACGGCCGAAGTAACCGAAACCAACGGCAAGAAAACCACCGTCCACCTGCCCGTCGAAATCTGGCAGCGCGGCGGCACCTGGACGTTCCGCTACAACTCCACCACCCCGCTGACTTCGGTAGTGCTCAACCCCACCAACATCCTGCCCGACGTGAACCGCCAGAACAACACCTGGCGCGCCCCGCGCCTGGCGGAGTAGGCGTTAAGAAGAGACTGTAATAAAAAGGAGTGTAACAATTTTAATTGTTACACTCCTTTTTATTACATCCCGCCGTTAGGGTACAGCGCAGTGGTGGCTGGCAAGCGGCAGGTATGCTGCCGCGCCACTGTTAGGCCTCCGTAGGGGGGGCTGGCAGCAGGAGCTACCGACGAGGCAGGCGGTACACTAACTTTTCCTTGTTGCGGTAGCCCGTCAGGGTCGAGTCGGTGACGGCTATGGTGTAGAATCGCATCGGTAGCACCACCCGGCCCAGCGTATCTATTGCCCCAATTTCGCACGCCTCGTTGCGGATAACGGCGTAGCCATGCCGAAACTGGTAGTATAGCGTGGGGTCTGGGTTGTGCGGGTGAAACACCTTGATGCAGGTAGGGGCGGGGTAGTGGAAGCCGGTATAGGAGTGCCCCTGCCGGTTGATGAAGCCGATGAGGAATGTATTGGGGAGCACAACGGCCGCAAAGCCCTCGTGGAAATCCACTACTACCTGCCCGTAAGTTGGGGGTATCCGCTGGTGGGCGGCTTCATCCAGGAAGCCCCACTTGCCGCCCTGCTTCACCGCGCAGAGGCCACCCGAGAAAAAACCGATTTCATCATAGAGAGGCGGCAGCACTACGCGCCCGGTCGAGTCCAGCAGCCCGGCCTTGCCCGCCTGCCGAAACTTCAGCCAGCCTGCCGGGTGGTAGCTGGGTTCAAGCAAATCGAACTCAAACGGGGCCACTACTTCCCCCCGCGAATTGATGGCCCCCCACCAGCCATTGCGCCGCACAAATGCCCGGTGCGGGAAGTGGGGCCAGTTGCCGAACGCTTCGGAGTGGGCCTCATACGGGCTGCCGGGCAGCGGCTGGCCCTGCTGGTCGAAATAATAAACGGGCGTAGCTGGCCCTACCGAAAGGGTGCCATTGCGGTTGAGCCGGTAGGCAGCATAGGGCGCAAGGGTGGCAGAGCTTATCAGAAAACCCTGCCGCTTGAGGCGGGCGACTACGGCGTCGGGCCGCTGGGCAAGGCCGGGAAAAGTGAGCAGGCAGCCAGCCAGCAGGAAGGCGGAGCGCATTGAATCGGGGTAAGGCAGGTGGCGGCCAAAGGTAGGCGGCCGACATCTTGCCGCGCCGCTGTTTCTTTGGCGGATGGTCGTTGCCTTTACCCCCTTGTGGTGCTGCTGACGGTAGTGACTCACAGGCCCTTCTGGCGGCCGGGCTGCTATGGTGGGCTCCGCAGGGCCGCCAGCCTAGCCGGTTCCTGGCCCTGTTCAGTTCGGCATCAACTACAATTCCAGCAGCTACTTCCCGAACCTGGGTTACTACGCCATCCGCAACGGCTTCCAACTGGCCTTCCGCCTTAGAGCAGGCCGGTAGCCAGCCGGTTCGGGCTACCTAGCCTAAACGCTGAAACAACCGCTGGCGGGCCGGGTAAGTGAGAACTGGTAGCTGGCGGTTGGTAAGTAGGGAACACGAGCCTAGCTGGTTGGAGGCAGAAACAGCAGGCGCTGCGGCGGGTTCGAGAACCGTTGCCAGGCTTTGTACAGCAGGTAGCAGGTTGCGGCACCCCCAACGAGTAGCACGCCTTTATCACCCAAAGCACCCACGATGATGTTGAACAATGCCTGCTCACCGTGGGTATTTTTTTCAGCCGTGCCGTTCGCAATTTCCAACGCTTGCCAATAGCAAAAAGCGGTAAACGCCAACGCGAAGACTACGCCCAGGAGGTAATTCACAATAGCTTTCAGAGGCGTCAACTGCTCGTGTTGCCTGGTGAAATACTGTTGCTGCTGCAAAAAGGCGAAGAAAACCGGCGCGGCGTCTGGGTCATCGAAGGAGAATTCACAGTTAGTGGGAATACCTAAAAACGTTTTGTATTTAATCAAAATATCCTGGTCGTCATCGTCTTTTTTTATCGACTTAATGGCGTCGTACTTCACTTCCACTTTGGTAGCCAGCGACAGCTTCTTATCCCAGGCCGTCTGGAATTCCTCCGCAGAAGCGAAGTACTGACTGGAGAGCATGAAGGAGGTTTCGCCTGCCAGTAAAGAGGCTATTTTATTGCCGGTTATCGGAAATACCTGGAGTAGCATGAGGGGCCGTAGTAGGGTAGCAAATAAGTTGACTACGGCCCTTCATGCTGCTCCAGCTCAGTCGCGGGTGCGCAACACGCGCCAGCCATACGCGGGCACGGTGCGGGCCTTGTCCTGGGCCAGCGTCAGGTGCTCCTGGCTGAATACATCGAACAGCCCTTTTTGGGGAGGCACCAGCATCTTCTGCCCCGGCAGTGCCAGCGGCTCGGCCGTGCCATTGATGAGCACGATTACCGCCGAGCCCTGTTTCTCGCGCACAAACCCGTACAAGCCCGCCGGCCCGGTCAGGCGCTGGAAGCGGCTGTCGGGGTCGCCATTGCGCAGGGCCGGGTGGCGCTTTTTGAGTTGAAAAAGCCGGGTGTAGAAGTCCTGCAGCGGGTAGTCGTTCCAGTCAATGGGGTCGCGCTCGAAGAAAGCCAGCCGCCGGTTCAGCCCCGCTTCCTGGCCGGAGTAAAGCAGCGGCATACCGGGCAGCAGGGCCGTAAGCACGGCGAAGGGTAGCGCCAACTGGCCCAGGCGCTCGTACTCGGTGCCATCCCAGGAGTTCACGTCGTGGTTGCTGGTGAAGTGCATCAAATACACGGTGGGTGGGTATTTTTCGCGCTCGGCGGCCAGGTACCCGTCGATGTCATGCAGGTCAGCTTTGCCCTCGGCAATGTGGTCGAGGAGGTAGTGTAGGCGCAGGCCGAAACTCATGTCGAAGGCGCGTTCCAGCAACTCGGTGTCGGCGTTGAAATCCTCCCAGCTGAGGCCGCCGGAGGGGTACAGCTCGTCCCACTCGGCCAGCATAAATACGGGCCGGATGGCTTCGAGCGCGGGGCGGGCTTCGTCCCAGAAGTCGGTAGGCACCAGGCCGGCCACGTCGCAGCGGTAGCCGTCGAGGTCTACTTCGCGCACCCAGTAGCAGAGGGCATCTACCATGTATTGGCGCAGGCCAGGCTGGGTGTAGTCCAAGGCTACCACGTCGGTCCAGTCGGACACAGGCGGCACCAACTGGCCCTGGGCATCGCGGCGGTACCAGTCGGGCTGCGCCTCAATGAGGGCATTATCGCGGCTGGTGTGGTTGGCTACCCAGTCCAGCAATACCCGCAAACCCAACTCGTGCGCCGCTTGCACCAAGTGGCGCAAGTCTTCCAGGGTGCCAAACTCGGGGTTCACCCCAAAGTAGTCCTGCACGGCGTAGGGCGAGCCCAGGCTGCCCTTGCGCCCCACTGCGCCGATGGGGTGAATGGGCATCAGCCACACGATGACCACGCCCATTTTGGCCAAGCGCGGCAGGTGGGCCTCGAAAGCCCGAAAAGTGCCTTCAGGCGTATAGTTGCGAACGTTGACTTCGTAAATGGTAGCGTTGGCCGCCCAGTCGGGGTGGCGCACAGTGAAGCGAGAGGCGTTGGGAGGCATACTAAAGCGGTTTTCAAGTCCGTATCCGCGCTGTAGAGACGCATCTTTGCGTCTCGGCGTTGTTTAGCTGTTCGGTAGCGGGATGTTCAACTGAACAGCTAAACAACGCCGAGACGCAAAGATGCGTCTCTACAGCGCGGATACGGACTTGAAAACCGCGCTACTCAGGTGCGGATAATGTCCGTATCTACCGGCTCGTAGCCCAGCAGGCGGCTCATGGTCAGCACCTGGCCTTTGTGGTGAAACTCGTGGGTGAGTATGTGGGTGAAAATCTGCCAGGGAGTGAGCGTAAGCAGCTCCGCCTGGCGGTGGCCCCGAAACTCACGGTCCACCAGCCACTGCCCCTCGAACTGCGAAATGAACTCGGCCACCAAGGCATCGGCCGCTCCGAAAAGCTGCCGCAGGGCCGCCGTATCGGGCACGTCGGCAGGCAGCGGGGTGGTAGTGGGGCGGCCCAGCGCCACCCGGCCCAGCCACACTTGGTAGCACCCGGCCGTATGCACCAGCAAGTCGCGGATGCTGCTGCCCCGAAACGCCTCCACCGGAGCCGTGAAGTGCGCCGGGGCCAGGGTAGCGCAGTAGTCGAGCAGCACGCCGCGGGCCGATTGCACGAGTCGGTATTGGGTGGTGGCGAGGGCAGCGGAAGTATCCATTGGGCCACAAGTTATTGGCTCACCAGCACTCGCCAACCGTGGGCGGGCACCGCTACGCTCGTTACGGGACTCACAAGTTGGTTGGATGCAAAGGCATCCATATAAAGCCTGTCGGTTGCAAGCGAGAAGGAAGTCGGCTCGTTGCCTAGATTCACCATCACACGTACGCGGCTTTTATCGTCACCCGTAGCCCGCTCAAACGCAAATCCCCCCGCCGGGGCGGGCGGAACGGGTAGGATAGTAAACTTGCCGCAAGCGTCGCCGTTGCGCAGGGCGGGGTTACTTTTCTTGAGCTGCAACAGCGTGGTGTAGAACTTCTCCCGCGAGTAGCTGCCCCATTGAATAGTGTCCTTGTCGAAGAAGCGCAGCTTCTTGCGCGAGGCCGCCTCCTGGCCGCTGTACACCAGCGGGATGCCTGGCAGCAGGGTAGTGAGCACGGCCATTGCTTGCGCATCGGGGCCGAGGCGCACGTCTTCGGGGTTGTCCCAGGTGTTCACGTCGTGGCTGCTGGTGAAATTCATCAAATACACGCCGGGCGGGTACATGCGGCGCTCGGTGGCGAAGTAGCCGGGCAGGGCGGCGGCGGGCTTTTTGCCCTGCGCGATGCTGTCCAGCAGGTAGTGCAGTTTGAGCGCATACGTGGCGTCGAACGCCTTTTCGAGCAGGTGGGTATTTGGCGTAAACGTGCCTTTGGGCAGGAAGGGCGGGTCGTGCAGCTCGTCCCACTCGGCGAGCATAAACACGGGCTTTATTTGCTCCAGCGCGGCCCGTGTGGCATCCCAGAAGTCGGTGGGCACCAGCCCGGCCACGTCGCAGCGGAAGCCATCGAAGCCCACCTCGCGCACCCAGTAGGCCATGCTCTCGGTCATGTACTGGCGCAAACCGGGCTTGGTATAATTCAAGTCGATTACATCCTGCCAGTCGGCCACGGGGGGCTGAAACTGGCCTTGGGCGTTTTTGGTAAACCAGTCGGGATGCGCCTGGGCCAGCTTACTGTCCCAGCTGGTGTGGTTGGCTACCCAGTCCAGAATAACATGCATGCCCAGCTTGTGCGCCTCCTCAATAAGGTGCTGCAAGTCGGCCAGCGAGCCAAATTCCGCGTTCACGCCGCGGTAGTCGCTGAGCGAATACTGGCTGCCGAGCGTGCCTTTGCGATTCTTCACCCCGATGGGCTGCACCGGCATCAGCCACAGCACGCCCACGCCCATTTTTTGCAGGCGCGGCAGGTGCTTTTCGAACGCCCGAAACGTGCCCTCCGGCGTATACTGGCGCACGTTTACCTGGTACAAGCTGGCATTAGTGGCCCAGGCCGGGTGCCGGATGGTAAACGGCGCAGGCGGGTGGCAGTCGGCGGCCGGGGCGGCGGTTCGCGTAGTTTCGGCGGTGGGCGACGAGCAGGCGCCGAGCAGCGCCAAGGCCGCCAGCAGGCCGGGCCGTAGGGGGCGAGAGCGGGAGGGAAGCATAGCGCAAGGTACAGCACCAGCTAAGTCTACCTGAACCGTTGTTGGTTAATTCAACGCGTCAGGTATATTCGGGCCGCTATGTCGTTGGCGGCCAAGCTATTTTGCCAAGGTGCTAAAGGTGCAAAAGTCGGATTTTTAAGTAGCCGTTACCCCTGGCGCGGGCCTTTGGCCCGTGCCAATTACCCGCTGGCCTCTGGCCTGCACCCCAGAACGAGTCGCACAGGTGCTGCCCTCCCAGTTGCAGGCCGGATACCTTCAGAAAGCCAGTCCGCACCAAATGTATAATGCCATTGGGTAAGTGCGTGTGCTACACTAACTTTGACCACAATGCCGGGCGCATCTCCCGGCTGTCGCCATGCTGAAAAACTACCTGCTTTTGCTAGGTCTGAGTGGGGCGCTACTAGCGGGCTGCAGCCGCTCGGAGCGCCCCGCCGAAACGGCTGACGCCCCCACGGCGGCAGTGCCGAAAACGCCCTTGCCCGCTACTGCACCGGTAGCAGTTGAGCCAGTTGCCCCAACGGCGCTGCCGCCGGGCCCGGTACCTGCCCCGGTAGCGCCCACCCAGCGTAGCGCCGGTACCCAGCCGGCTGCCCTGCCCCACCCGCTTGCAGTCGCTACTGCTAAGCCGACGGCGCAGGTGCAGGCTCCCCTGGCCTCCGACTCAGCCAACATGGCCGAACTGCGGGCGTTTATGCAAGCCAGTGAACCAGCCGTGCAGACGTTTGCCGTGCGCCCCGGCCGCGACACGATGCTGGTAGCCGCTCAAGGTACCCAACTGCTGTTGGCGGCCGATGCTTGGGACGTGCCCGCCGGCAGTGGGCCGGTAGAAATAAAAATCCAGGAGTTTTACCAGATGCCCGACATAATGCTGGCGGGCCTTACCACCACATCGGGCTCCGAACTGCTCGAAACCGGCGGCATGGTGCGGGTGGAAGCCACCGCCAACGGCCAGGCGGCCCGCCTGCGGCCCGGCGCCGCCGTGCACCTGCGCCTGCCCACCAAGCGCCGCCAACCTGGGATGCAGCTCTTTGTGAGTCCCGGCCGCCCGTCCAGCACCGTGCTGGGGCCAGTCGGCGATACCGGGCCAGACCTTATCGACTGGCAGCTGCCGCCGGCCCCTGGTCTGGCATTGGCCCTGCCGCCGGCCCGCCCGGCCAAGGTGCCTACTTGGAGCGCCAAGCCAGGGCGTCGCTCCTCAAGTCGGCGCTCTTCAGGCTGGCGCGGACGCAAGGGGCACCGCATGCCTTCGGTGCATCCGCAATACAACGCCCGCTACCTGGAAGTGCCGGAATATGCCAGCAACGAGGCGCGGGCGCTTAAAACACTGGCGCACCGCATCAGCTACGCGCCAGCGGTTCAGGCCCGCTTGCGCAAAGCCCTGCGCACCGGTCGCCACATGAGTAAGCAGGAACTTGCCGAGCTGCGCCAGGCTTCGACGCAGTACGGTGAGCGAGTATTACGGCTGGTCCATGCTTCATTTCAGGTCGATACGCTGGGCCGGGCAACTCGCCTGGTACTGGCTCCCGGCACCGATGCCGAACTCGGCGCTGCGGTACTCACTGCCCTGGGCCAGCTTGGGGCGTGGCAGCCCGCGCTTATGCCCCGCCTTCCCCAACTCGACTCGCTGACGACAGTGCCGGCTTTCGGGCAGGTGAAGGCGTACTTCTCGGTGTCGGGCAAAGTTTACGTTGAGGACAGTGTGAGTTGGAACCGGGCTACTACCCGCGCCCTCCGCGACTCCACCACTAAGGCGCAGGCAGCCCGGTACTACGCCCAGCGGAGAAATTATTACGTTTCGCTGACGCCTCAGCAGAAGCGCGTGCTCGACTCTACGGCCCAGGTGCGGCTGGCTGCTGAGCGCGCCAACCTCTACCAGCGGCTGGGCAAGCGCGAGTCGGTGGCCGGCAGCCAGGAGCTGTTGTACTACGAGCTGAGCGCCCAGAACCTGGGCTGGATTAACTGCGACCGCTTCCTCAACCCCGGCCCGCGTATCGAGTTTGTGGTAACGGCCGCGCTGCGCAATACCATCGTCACACTGGTGTTTCGGGACATTCGGGCGGTTATGAGTTCCAGTAACATTGGCTCCCGCACCACGTTCCGGAACGTGCCGACGGGCCCGGCCACCGTGGTAGCCCTGCGCCGCGAGAAGGGCATTACGTACCTGGCCCGGCACGAGGTAGTGGTCAGCACCAAAGGCCTGGACCAGCTCACGTTCCGGCCCGTTACGCCCGACGAGCTGCGCACGGAGTTAGCCAGCCTGCACTAGCTTCTCAATCACCCTCTTCCAGCCCAAACAGCTGCTCCACGGGCTTGCCGAATACCTGCGCCAGCTTGAGGGCCAGCACCGTAGAGGGCACGTATTTGCCCGCTTCCATCGCGTTGATGGTCTGGCGGCTCACCCCGATGCGGCGGGCCAGCTCGTCCTGCGTCAGGCGCAGGATGGCGCGCTCTATGCGCAAGCTATTTTTCATCGGGCAGGGTGCGGGAGGTGAGGCGCAGCACCCACTGAAACCGCAGCGCAAACAGCAGTATCGGAGCAAACATAGCGAGTTCTAGTACGGGTATAAACCAGCCGCCGCTGACTAGTAGAAATGCCAGCGCCAGCAGCCCGCTGTACACGTACATGGTCCACAGCAGTGCCTCAAGCCGGATTTTACTGATGTACTCATCTTCGTGCCGTTCGCGGGAGCAGGCGGCCAGTAGCCCACCCACGATAAAGAGCACCGCATACAGGTCATAATTTTCGCGCGGCGAAGGGGAAAATGCTTTGGAGGAGGAGTCGTTTAGTAAAGAGGGCAGCCACTGGACGAGCGGCGGCAGCTTAAACAAGCTGCCTGTCTCAAGAATACCCAAGGTGCCGGCTGCAACCAGCAGCACCCAGCCGAACCACTTGAAGCGGTGCGGAAACAGATAGGAAGTGAGCATAAGCCGTGAGGGTTAAAAGTGAACACGGCTCAAAGGTATAAAACAAAATTGTCTTTTTGTAAAAAATACCTTACAAAAAGACGTAAAATTTTTACCTAAATGTTGTGGTTCCCGGCTTCAAACCAGCGGCACTCCGTGCCGCCTTCCTCGAACGTGTTGCCCGGTTGCAGCCCTACCTTTTCCAGAATGCGGCACGAGCCGGTATTGCGCACGTCGGCGTAGGCGCACACGCGGGGCAGCGCTAGCTCGCCGAAGCCCCGCGCCAGCCAGGCACCAGCTGCCTCGTAGCCGTAGCCCTGCCGCCAGTAACGGGGAATGAAACGGTAGCCCAGGTCGTAGAAGTCATGGTGCCCGTTTATCGGCCCGGCCACCAGTTTGAGGCCCGCCCAGCCCATAAACTCGCCGGTAGCCCGCAGCAGCACCGCCCAGCGCCCAATGCCCACGGCCGCGTACTGCGCCTCAATAAAGCGGATGGTAGCCTGGCTGTCGGCAAGGCTGGCTGCCATCGGGCCGCCAATGCCGCCCAGGTAGCGGTGCACGGCCGGGTCGCGGTCCAACTCCAACATGCCGGGGGCATCATCGGCTTGTAGGGGGCGCAACAGCAGGCGTTCGGTGGCGAAGGGCAGCAGCATAAAAGGAGCAGTCATAGCGAACAAAGCTAGCCGCCAGCTGGCTACTCCAAGCTGCGTTTTTCCGTAGGCAAGGGTATGTCAATTATTTCACCTTTGCGGGTAGTAGTGCCGGCTGGCCTGGCCTGGGGCACTTTCGCCAGTATGGCCGGATTGGTAGGGCGCTACGGCTACGCCCCCTTCGATGCGCCGGTGCTGGAGGCGTTGCACCGCCGAGCCCACCCGGAATTAGACCGGCTAGCCATTTTCTTCGCCCGGGCCGGCGACACCGGGCCACTGGTAGCGGCAGGGCTATTTACGACAGCTGCGCTGGTTGCCACAGGCCAACGGCGGGCCGCCTGGCAATTTACCCTGGGGCTGGGCGGCTCTATGCTGCTCACGCAGGTTATTAAGCGCCTGGCGGCCCGGCCCCGGCCCACGCTATGGGTCAGCCAGCGGCCCGAGCACACCTACAGCTTCCCGAGCGGGCACGCCATGGATGCGGCTGCGCTGGCTGCGGCGTTGTTTTTTGCGTTGCCGCACGCCCGCCGGGCCTGGGTGCCGGCCCCGCTGTTTGCGGCGGGCGTAGGCTGGTCGCGCCTGTACCTGGGGGTGCATTTTCCCTCCGACGTGCTGGCGGGTTGGGGAGCCGGGGCGGGCTGGGTGTTGCTGGTACAGCTGCTGGCGGCCCGGCAGCCTACAGCTGTACCCCAAACTTCGCCCCTACGCTAGTCAAATCCTGCACCACGGCATCGAGCAGCGGCAGGCCTTCGAGCAGGCGGTGGGCGGCTATGCGGCGCTCGGGGTCGCCGGGGATGAGCACTTCCGGCTGGCCCTCCACGGTGCGGGCGGCGCGGAAGGTGCTTATCCAGTTGTCCATGTGGGCTTTGAACTCGGGGGCGGGGCGGAAGGCATCGACGCGCATGGCTCCGAAGAAGTGGCCCAGGCCCGCGCCCACGGGGTCGGTCGAGGGCTGCAGAAACGCTACAAAGGGAGGCACCCAGGGGCCGTAGTTGGCCCCGCTGAGCACGGCCGAGAAAATGTCAACCACCGCGCCCAGGCCGTAGCCCTTGTGCGAGCCGGTTTCGCCGCCCAGCGGCTGCAAGGCTCCCCCATTTTTTACGGCGTTGGCGTCGGTGCTGGGGTGGCCGGCGGCATCCTGGGCCCAGCCGGTGGGGATGGGCAGGTTCTTGCGCTGGGCTATTTCGAGCTTGCCGTTGGCGGCGGTGGTGGTGGCCATGTCGAGCACAAAATCGGGCTGCTCACCGGCCGGAATGGCCACGGCAATGGGGTTGGTGCCCAGCAACCTGTCTAGCGAGTGAGTAGGGGCTACCAGCGGCGAGGCGTTGGTCATGGCTACTCCAATCATGTCCTGGGCCAGGGCCAGCATGGCGTGGTAGCCCGCAATGCCGAAGTGGTTGGAGTTGCGCACTGATACCCAGCCGGTGCCCACCAACTCGGCCTTTTGCATGGCAATGCGCATGGCCTTCGGGCCTACTACCAGCCCCAGGCCGCCGTCGCCATCCACTACGGCGGTGCTGGGGGTTTCGTGGGTGATGCCCACGCGGGGCCGGGCATTGATGCGGCCGGCTTCCCAGAGGCGCACGTAGCCGCTGAGTCGGGCCACCCCGTGCGAGTCGACCCCGCGCAAGTCGGCCGAGAGCAAGGTTTCAGTGGCGAGGGTGGCATCGGCGGGCGGGCAGCCGATGGCGAGGAATACCTGCTCGGCGAAGGTGAACAGCTGCTGGTAAGCGAAGGTCGTGGGCATGGTTGGTAGCAAGGCGGTACCTGTTCTACGAAACGCCCAAGATACCGGCTGGCAGGAAATACGCGCTGCAAACCAGGTAGCCTTACCAAAAAAAGGGCCAGTGTTACCACCGGCCCTTTGGACTGCAAGAGAAACAGTTTTTGCGTAAGCTTCAGGATAAATTCACAGCTGCTTGATTAGCCGCACCGCGTCGGCTTCGCTGACTGCCGTGAGCGGCGGCGTGATAGATAGGGTGCTTTGCGTGGTAATAGCCTGCGTGCCAAAGTAAAGCTGACCGTCAATCGACTGCAACACGACTACTTTCATACTGGCCCCGGTGGGCAAACTTGCGGTCCAGCTGGTTTTTGTCGCATTAGTCGAATAGAGGTAGCCCAAGCCATTGAGGCCCACCGTTCGCACGAAGACGCTCGTGGAGCCTGTGCTGAAGACGGGAATAGCCGGCGTTTGTACCGTGAGCGTGCCCAGGGGGGCCGTCTGGTTCAGGTGCCAGAGCTGGTCGATATTCCACCAGCTAACGGAGTCCAAGGTAATAGGTGTGGAGTAGCCAACAGGCGTGGTGCGGATGGTATCGGTGCGCGTGGGCGCGGGCACCCAGCCGGCCGAGTCGCCTACCAAGCGGCTGGCTGGCTGCTGCCACAGCAACTGCTTGCCGCTGCTCGCACCGGCTGGTATCGGCGATTCTACGAGTACGCGGGCTGAGCCCGGCGCCAGCCGCAGCCGGGTCGTATTCTGCCACACCTGAATGCTGAACTCACCACCCGAAATCAGCAGCTTGCGGCTGCCGCCCAGCTGGGTAGGCTTGTTGGAGAGCACCATGTCGGGCACCGAATAAATTTCCCGCACCCGCAACTGGGCGGTGCCGGTAGCCGCCGTACCATTGGGCAGCAAAAAGCTCACTGGCGGAACGGTGAGCATCGCCCCGCCGCTGGTGGTAAACACCTGCTTGACCAGCGTTGGGCCTAGCACCAGCGTGAAAGTTTGCACCGGTGCCCCGTTGCGGCGGGTGAAGTCTTCGAGCGATAAATTGGAGGTGGCGGGCGCACAGGCTACCACATCATCTTTGCGGCAGCCGGCTGCGCTCAGCAACCCTACCACCCCTAGCAGAAGCAATAAACGGTTCATAAGAAAGTCAGAAAAAAAGGAAAGAAAACGGGTTGTAACATTAGCAGAAGCAGCCGGCCGGCCTACTTCGGGCTTTAGCGTACATCCCAGGAAAAACCAGCAAGCACCCCCAGACTAAATGGCTGGCGCGAGGTGTAGCCCAGCGCCTCGCTGCGCACGAAGGGCGAGGCCACGTAGCGCCCCGTGGGCTGCACCACCCAGCGCCAGCGCGAAGCCGCCCCACCCAACTGGTAGCGCAGGTCGAGGCCAAGGCTGAGAGCCACGTTCCAAGAGCGGTAAGGGTTGAGGGTAGCCGCCGGGTACACCTGCTGCTGGCAGCTGCAGGTGCTGCCCTCGGTGCTGCGGCCGCCCTGGTACCAGCCGGGCTCCGCACCGGCCAGCAAGGCCCAGCTGAGCCGCCCACGCGGCGCACCCAGGCGGTAGCTCAGCTGCACCGGCAGGGTGAGCAGGCGGTAGGTGTCGCGCAGGTGCACGGCCGGGGCGGCAGAATCAGGATGCGTTAGGGCGAGCTGCGTGGCGTATTCCTGGTAGCCCAGGCCCACCGCCAGCGCCCAGCGGTTGGTGAGGGCGCGGCGCACTTGCACTTGTGCGCCCAGGCCGAGGGCGGGGCGTTCCAGCCGGGCAAAATCGGGGCGGCTGGCGGGTAGGGCAGGAGCCGGGCCCAGGGTACGGTAGCTGACCGTAGGGCCAGCCAGCAGCAGCAGCGACCAGCGCCGCTCGGGTAGCGCGGCCGGACTCACGGAGTCGGCCGGGAGGGCCACCAGCACAACGGGCAGTGGAGCAGCAATGCCTGTTCCTGCCAACGCTATTTGCTTCAGTTGCAGCGAATCGACCAGCGTGCTGCCGGCTGTATTTACCAGCCGGTGGGGCCGGGCGGCTAAAGCCAGCGGGGCAGCGGGCTGGTGGCGCCCGCGCCTGCCCGCTGTTGAGCGGCTTACGAGTTCCCCAACCAGCGGAGCCGGATGAGAAGCACTAGTAGTAGCGCGGCGGGCACGAGCGCGCAGCCTCGCCGCCGAACCAACACTATGCACGAGAGCCCTGGTGGCAGCACCTGGCGAAACCGGAGGCTTAGCGGCAAGCGCGTGAACTTCAGCCTTGTCGGCTTGGCTGAAGCGCTGCCGGGCGTCCGGCGCTGTAGCCCGATGGTGCCGGGTTTGCCGGGCGGCACCGGAGCGGGCTGCCGAGGCGAGCCGAAATGTAGTTGGTGCCCCTGTAGTAGTGCCAGGAGCCAGCACGTTGCGCCGGGCCGACGGCAGCAAATGGGAAGAGGTAGCGGGCTGCGCCGAAGAGCCAGCAAGTAGTGGGGCGTTCATCACTTTGGGTAGGGCTGCCGGATGAATGCCAGACGGAAGTGAGGGCTCGGTACCGGTGGTGGGCTGCGCCAGGGCTACCTGGCCCGCCCGGCCAGCGCCCGGCAGCCGCAGCCCGTGCCGCACGGCCAGCGTACCCACTGCCACCAGCCCTAGCAGTAGCCCCAGCAGCGCTAGCAGCCGCCGCCGGTACCACCACGGGCGCACCGGCGCGGGCTGGGGCAGCTGCTGCCGGATGGCGGCCCAAGCCGCCGGCGGGGGTGCCTGGCCATAAGGGCCCAAATGCTGCCGTAGGGCCGCCAGCAGCGGGTCGTTAGCGTCGTCGGGCGGGGGGGTAGGGAGGCCGGGTTTCATAGTAGGCAGGCAGTGACGTTGGAAGTGCGCAGGCGTTGGGCGAGTAGCTGGCGGGCGCGGGCCAGCTGCGACTTGCTCGTGCCCTCCGAAATACCCAGCAGTTGGGCTATTTCGGGGTGCGAGTAGCCCTCGATGGCGTAGAGGTTGAGCACGGTGCGGTAGCCGGGCGGCAGGCCCGCGAGGGAGCGCAGCAAGTCTTCGGCGGCCAGGGTTTCGAGCGCCGAAGGCTCGGGGCAGGGTACATCGGTGGCGTAGTCGTCTAGGTCGGCGGCCCCTGCGCCGGTGGGGTAGCGCAGGCGGTACTGTTCCGTAGCGTGCAGGGCCGTATGCACGGCCACGCGCCGTGCCCAGGCTTCGAAGGGGCCGTCGCCCCGGTACTGGTCGAGGCGGGTAAAGATTTTAACGAACGTGTTTTGCAGCGCGTCCTCGGCTTCGGCCCGGCTGGGGCAGTAGCGCAGGCACACGCCCATAAGCTGGTAGGCCAGCTGGTTGTAAAGCTGAAACTGGGCCGCCTCCTCGCCCCGGCCACAAGCCGCCAGCAAAGCAGAAGAAACAGCAGGAGTAGCAGCCATTGGATAAAGCCCTGCCTAATGGCAGCGGCATTCGAAGGGTTGACCGGTGGGCTGCCCAAACGGTTGCGCGGGCCAGAAAAATAGTTGTGCCACACCAGCGAAAGCGGGCTGGACTGATAGGCTTTGTGGTAGTGATGCCACCAGCGCATTGCGCTGCTCCAGACTGGCCATAGTGCTGAAGCAGCTATTATTTTGAAATAAATTCTTTGTAAAACAATGAGTTACTTATTTTAACGTAAAAATTAGTTGAAAACTAAAAATTACGTTGAATATTTGTATCCCCTCCTCGTTACCCTACCATGCAGCCCCCATTCCCCGAACTTACCCGCGCCGAAGAGCAGGTAATGCAGATACTCTGGCAACGCGGCCCCAGCGCCGTGAAAGACGTGCTGACCGCCCTGCCCGCCCCGGCCCCGGCCATTACTACCGTGAGCACCATCGTGCGCATTCTGGAGCAAAAAGGCTTCGTGGGCTACGAGCCCGTGGGGCGCGGCTACCGCTACCACGCCCTGGTAGCGCAGGATGACTACCGCCGCTTCTCGCTGCGCAAGCTGCTGCGGGGCTACTTCGGCGGCTCGTTCGGCCAGCTCGTGTCCTTCTTCGCCCAGGACGAAAACCTGGATGCCGCCCAGCTCGACGCCCTGCTCCGCCAGGCCGATACCGACACGAATGCCTCACCCGAAACCGATGCTGCGCTATGACTACTACCGACTTGTTACTGGCGCTGGGCAGTACGCTGCTGCCGCTAGGTGCTTTCTGGGCGCTGTTTCGGCTGGCCTTGCAGCGCGAGCGGTGCTACCGCTACAACCGCGCTTTGCTGCTGCTGGCCCCGCTGGTAGCTGTGGGGCTGCCGCTGCTGCCACTGCCCCAGTGGCTGTTGCCCGCTGCCCCGGTGCCCACCACTGGCCTGGTTACGGTGCTGCTGCCGGCCCTGAGCGCCGGCCCCGCCCCGGCAGCGGCCCCGCTGGCGTGGCAGGCGTGGCTGCTGGCGCTCTATGGGCTGGGCGTGCTGCTGGGGCTGGGGCGGCTGGGCTGGCAGCTGGCGCAGCTGCGCCGGGTGGCCCGGCCGCTGCCCCGCGAGGCCCGGCCCGGCTACACGCTGGCTTGCACGGGCGGGGTGCTGCCCACCAGCTCGTTCGGCCGCACCGTGTACTGGGACGAAACCGCCCCGCTGCCGCCCGCCGAAGCCCACGCTGTGCTCACCCACGAAATAGCCCACGTGCGCCAGGGCCATAGCTACGACGTGCTCTGGCTCGAAGCCTGGCGGGCGCTGCTCTGGTTCAACCCCTTTGCCCACCTGCTGCTGCCCAGCCTGCGCCTCACCCACGAGCTGCTGGCCGACGAGGCCGCCGCCCCTGGCGAAGCAGCCGCCCCGGCCTACGCCGCCCTCCTGGCCCGGCTGGCAGTGCGGCGGCTGGCCGGCCCCGGCTATTTTGCCTTGCTTCAGCCCTTCATCTTTTCCTTCACCCTAACCCGAATTGCCATGTTGCAGAATCGAATTCCCGTGCGCCGCTGGAAGCAGTGGCTGGTGCTGCCTGTATTGGGCGGCTTGTTGTTTGCCGCCTGCCGCAAAGCGGAGGAGCAGCCGGTGCCGCAGGCGACAGCGCTAGCTGCCTCCGGCTTAGCTAGCCTGCCGGACAGCGTAAAAATCGAGGTAAGAAAACTCATCATAAAAGCTGAGTTAAAAAAACGTATGCAAGAGCGGCTAGCGGACAAAAATCTGAGCCCCCAGGGGCGAGCTTACATAGAGGCTCAGCTTAGGGAATTAGATAAGACGTACAGCGCTTCTTCAGCAAGTGAAACAAGCCCGGTTGTTTCGCCAGATAATCCGCAGGTTTACGACTTCGTCGAACAAATGCCCCAGCTACCTGGCGGCGGCGGGCAGCTAGCTATTGTGCAAGCCATCGCAGACAACCTGATTTACCCAAAAGGCACCGATGGCAAGCCATTGGCAGGCAAGGTGGTTGCCACTTATACAATAGGAGCTGATGGCATCGTGCAAGACGTGAAAGTTGTAAAAAGCCCTGGCCCAGCCTATAGCCTGTCTTTGGCAAACGCCATCAACAAGCTGCCGCGCTTCGAGCCGGGCCGGCAGGGGGGCAAGGCGGTGGCCGTTAAATTCACCGAGGCCATAACGTTCCAGCCCTAGACTGCTTCAACTCATGCAAATGCCCCAGCTACTGCGTACTGCCTTGCTGCTGGGGCTGCTGGCCGGGCGCACCACCGCCTGCGCCACCAGCCAGTGCACCACTGGTACCCACGGTTTCTGGCACCCCAACCGCGTCGACCGGCAGGGCGAGCGGCAGGGGCGCTGGGTTATCTACTACGACGACGCCCACACCCAGCTGCAGCTCAAGGCCCGCTACCGGCACGGCCGCTCCGTGGGCCGCTGGCGGCACTATGCCATTGCCGGCTACTGCGAGCGGCGCGAGCACTTTCGCCGCCAGGGCTACATTGACATCACCGACTACCACCCCAACGGCCAGCTCTGGTACCAGGGCCGCGCCCGCCTCGTGAGCGAGCCCACCGGCCTGCACTATTACTGGTACGGCGACTGGGTAATCTACTCGGCCGATGGGGCGCTCGAAAAAGTAGAGGCTTACGACCACGGCCAGCGCACTGCCTCGTGGTCGCCCACGGCGGGCGATTTGGTGCCGTAATCAATTAATAATGAGCAATGAGCAATTAATAATGAGCAATGAAGAACGTCATGCTCATTATTAATTGCTCATTGCTCATTGTTGTTGCTGTTGCTGTTGTTCCCAGTCCAGGTACTTGCGGTAGGAGTTGACCGGGGCGGCCGGCGTGGGTGACTGCTGCACGTATACCGGGGCATCGGAGGTGGTGGCAGGCTGGCGGGGCTGGCCGTTCTCGATGTGGACGGATACCTCCAGGGTGTGCGCGCCGGTGCCCTTGTAGGTGCCTTTAACGGGGGTGCAGTCGGCAAAATGGCGGCCGATGGCCATGCGTACGTGCCCATCGTTGACGATGCAATTATTGGTGGGGTCGAGGCCCAGCCAGCCGTAGAACGGGATGTAGGCTTCCACCCAGGCGTGGGTGGCGCCCGCACCGCGCACGCCCTCCTGGCGCGGGCACACGTAGCCGCTCACGTAGCGGGCGGGCACCTGCACCAGCCGCAGCAGGTAAAGCAGCATAAGGGTAAAATCCTGGCACACGCCGGCCCGCAGCCGCCAGATTTCATTCAGCGGCGTTTCCACGCTCGTTACTCCTTGCTGGTACTGGAAGTTCTCATGCACGTACTCCGAGAGCTGCAGGCACTGTTTCAGGGGCTTGTCACCGTAGGTCAGCACGCCGCTCAGCGCCTGCCGGATTTCGGCCTCCGCTTCGCAAGGCGCGGGCTTGAGGAAGTCTATCAGGGTTACGTCGTGGTGCAGGCGCGCCAGCTCCTGCCACTGTGCCTCGGCCGGGGCCTCGTCCATCGGAAACTGGATGGCGTGGGTTTCCACTTCGGCCAGCGAGTCGATAACCAGCTCCGAATGCGGCTGGATAAGCGAAAACACGCCCACCTGATTGCCGAAGTAATCGGTAAACAAGGCCACCTCCGGCTGCTGCGTAATGCTGACCGCGTGGCTTTTCACCGTCAGGCGCTCGTCGGCCAGCGGGTATATCATCAGCTGGTTGGCGCAGTCGATAACCGGGGCCGCGTAAGCGTAGCGGGTGCGGTGCTGGATTTTGTAGGAAGGCATCTTTGCAATTAATAAGTAGCAATGAGCAATTAATAATTTAGGCCATTGCTTGTTAGGGCCTGTTGAACAAGCGTTTGCGCGTGGGGTAGCGCTTCGCTCAGGCAATTACTCACTGTTCATTACTCATTATTAATTGAAATACGAGCTGTTGAGCGCGGCTGACACGTCCAGCAACTCGCCGCGCACCTGGCTTAGAAACCCGCCCAGTGCCTCGCCGGCTTGCCCGGCCGGTGTGCTGTAAGCCACCGTGGTGCGGGCCTTGCCGATGAGGAAGCGCAGGTGCTCGTAGCTCTCGGGGCGGCTTTTGTCTTTGAGGCGCTCGCAGTAGCGCAGCAGCTGGCCGAGGCTATAGAGCAGCGAGTGCGGGAAGTTGGGGTTGTACACCACCAGCTCCAGCACGCTGTCCGGCTCCAGGTGGCCCTGGTAGGTCTTGATATACAGCTCGTAGCCCAGCAGGCTGTAGAGCAGGTAGCGCAGCTCGCCGGCTTCGGTGGGGTGCGCGGGGCCGGCCGCAAACAGGTGCTGGTTGAGGCGCAGCAAGTCCACGGTTTGCAGGGCGCGCTCCAGAAATTTGCCCAGCTTGAGGTAGAGGTAGCCTTCATCGCGGGGCATGGTATTCTGCACCGTGCCCACGTAAAGCACGCTTTGCTGCAGCAGCGCATCGAGGCCCGACACGGGGTCTTCGCCCAGGGTCTGGCGCTGCAGGTCGTCGCGCCTGATGAGGTGGTAGTAGTCGTTGAGGCTCTGCCACACTTCCTTGCTGATATGGTCTTGCACGGCGCGGGCATTTTCGCGCCCCTGCACGATGCAACGGTAAGCCGAAGCCGCATTGTCGCGGTCGAACACCAGGTGGTGCAGCGCCTGCGGCGTATGGGCCGCCCGCTCGGCTATTTCGGGCGCAGTGAGGTCGCCGAAGCTTTGCAGCAGCGGCTGCCAGCCCCGGCTGTGTGGCTCATCCTGCGAGGCAATGTACTGGATGCGAACAACCTGCAGCAGCACCTGGGTGCGCTCCAAGTAGCGCCCCAGCCAGTAAATAGTATCGGCAACTCGACTAAGCATTCTTTTGAATTAATTGATTATTGGTCGTTCAGGCGGGGCGCCTCACCCCCCAGCCCCCTCTCCGAAAAGGAGAGGGGGAGCCTGACGATTTTACCTCTGCGCCGCCGTGGCTCCCCCTCTCCTTTTCGGAGAGGGGGCTGGGGGGTGAGGCGCCCTGCCAGAACAATCTACCCACCCAACACCCACGTATCCTTGCTGCCGCCACCCTGCGACGAGTTTACGATGAGCGAACCCTCGCGCAAGGCCACGCGGGTGAGGCCGCCGGGCACAATGTCGATGCCCGAGGGGCCGCAAAGGGCAAACGGGCGCAGGTCGATGCGGCGGGGCTGGAGCTTGCCGTCGAGGTAGCAGGGGGCTGAGGAGAGGCTGATGATGGGCTGGGCAATGAAGCTGCGCGGGTCGGCCAGGATGGCGGTGCGGAAGTCGGCCATTTCCTGCTCGGTGGCGGCGCTGCCGATGAGCATGCCGTAGCCGCCGCTCTCGTTGGTGCGCTTGACGACCATGCGCTCCATCTGGGAGAACACCAGTTCGCGGTGCTCGGGGTTTTCGAGCTGGTAGGTGGGCACGTTTTTGAGCAGCGGCTCCTCGCCCAGGTAGTAGCGAATCATGTCGGGCACGTAGCAGTACACGGCTTTGTCGTCGGCCACGCCGTTGCCCATGGCGTTGGCGATGGCCACGTTGCCCTTGCGGTAGGCCCAGTAGAGGCCCGGCACGCCGAGGGCGCTGTCGGGCCGAAAGGCCAGCGGGTCGAGAAACTCGTCGTCGACGCGGCGGTAAATAACGTCTACTTTTTCGAGGCCCCGCGTGGTTTTCATGTACACGAAGTGGTTGTGTACCACCAGGTCGCGCCCCTCTACCAGCTGAATGCCCATGAGCCGGGCCAGCGTGCTGTGCTCGAAATAAGCCGAGTTGTAGATGCCCGGCGAAAGCAGCACCACGGTGGGGTCGTTGGTGTGGTGGTCGGCCAGGGCCTGCAGGTTGCGGTAAAGCAGGGCTGGGTAGTCCTTCACGGGCAGTACGTTGCTGCGGGGCAGCAGGTCGGGGAAAATGCGGGAGGTGATGCTGCGATTTTCGAGCATGTACGACACCCCCGAGGGCGTGCGCAGGTTGTCTTCGAGCACGTAGAACTCGCCGTCGTGGTCGCGGATGAGGTCGACGCCCGCAATGTGGGTGTACACGTCGTGCGGCACCGGCACGTTCACCAGCTCACGCAGAAACTGCGGGCACGAGTAGATGAGCGCGGCGGGCACTACGCCATCCTTGAGGATAAACTGCTGGTGGTAAATGTCTTTTAGAAAAATATTGAGCGCCCGCAACCGCTGCTTGATGCCCGCCTCGATGCGCTGCCACTCGGCCTGGCTGATGATGCGCGGAATAATATCGAAGGGAAATATCTTCTCGATGCCCTCGCCGCTGCTGTATACCGTGAACGTAATGCCCTGGCTCATAAAGAGTTTGCGGGCCAGCTCGTCCTTGCGGGTCATTTCGGTTCCGGCCAGGTTTTCGATGGCCGCCACAAAGGGCTGGTACTCGGGCCGGATGCCTTCGGCCCGAAACATCTCGTCCCACACCTGGGGCTGCTCCTGGTAGGAGGCTAGTAGCGCATTGTCGGGCATAATAGGGTAGGAGAGGGGTAGCCGGAAGGTGGGTAAGCAGGAAAAGGCTGTAGAAACGGCTAAACCGGGCTAAATAAACAACCGAAATTTCCAAAAAGCAGCACTTTGCCAGCTGAGGCCCGGTGAAAACATTAGCTGTTCAGTTATTGGCAAATCCGCTCCAACTTCACCGGCAGCCATGCGTTCTACCTGGGCTATGGAGCTTTTTACCTGTACCCACTGCCGCCAGGTGCTGTATTTTGAAAACAGCCGCTGCGAGAGCTGCCACTACCCGCTGGGCTTCGAGCCCACGCGCCGGCAGCTGCTGCCGCTGGTGCCGCACTATGCTGGCTTTCAGCTATATGAAGAGCCCGCTGCCGGCACCTTCACGTACTGCGCCAACCAGGCGCATGGCGTGTGCAACTGGCTGGTGCCCAGCACCAGCCCCACGCCTTTCTGCCTGGCCTGCGCCCTCAACCGCACCATCCCCGACCTGAGCCAGCCGGGCTACCTGGCCCGCTGGCAGCGCCTCGAAGATGCCAAGCACCGGCTGGTGTACAGCCTGCTGTGCCTGCACCTGCCGGTAGTAAGCAAAAGCGTATATCCGCAGGAGGGATTACGGTTCGATTTCAAGGCCGACGAAAGCCCCCAGCAGCGCGTACTGACCGGGCACGACAACGGCCTCATCACCCTCAACATCGCCGAGGCCGACGACCTAGAGCGGGAGCAGGTCCGCCAGGCCATGAACGAGCGGTACCGCACCCTGCTGGGCCACTTTCGCCACGAGGTAGGGCACTACTACTGGGACCGCCTCGTAGATAATTCGCCCCACCTGGAGCACTACCGCCAGCTATTCGGCGACGAGCGCCGCGACTACGGTGCGGCCCTGCAGCAGCACTACGCCCAGGGTGCCCCGCCCCATTGGCCGCAGCACTACATCAGCGCCTACGCCAGCAGCCACCCTTGGGAAGACTGGGCCGAAACCTGGGCCCACTACCTGCACATCCTCGATACGCTCCAAACCGCCCACGCCTTCGGCCTGCGCCTCGACCCGCTCGACGCGGCCCCGGCCCGGCCCCTGCGCACCACCCTGCACGACCCTTACCAGGTAGCTGACTTTGGGGAGATTGTGGCCATGTGGCTGCCACTCACCTTTGCCCTCAACAGTCTCAACCGCAGCATGGGTTTGCCCGACCCATATCCGTTCGTTATTGCCCCCGAGGTAGTGCGCAAGCTGGCATTTATCCACCAAGTGGCTGGTGGCCGGGGCGGGCTGGGGCAGTAGTAGTTGGTAACTGCTGTTACGCAGTGGGCGGAGTAGCGCTCAGCTTTAGCTTGGCGCATCGCCGCGTAGCGGCGAATCCGGCCCCGCGCCGCTTGCTGCAACGGCCTCAGACGCGAGCTTCGCCGCGCGGCGGCGATGCGCCAAGCTAAAGCTGAGCGCTACTCCGCCCACTGCGTAACAGCAGGTTGGTGAGGCAAACAGCTGCTACCAACTCGCACAAAAAATGCTTTTGCCTGCTACAAACGGGTCGATAAAATGGCGCTGAAAATTCTGCTGTAACTCCGCCAGCGTGCCGAGGTGGTCTTGCTGCAAGTAGTGGTAAGCCCGAGTCACACTTGCCAAGTCGAGGTAGGGTTTATCGTTTACAAAGTCAGTGTAAAATTGCCGGCTGACACCTTTGCGCTGCTGCCCGATTATTTCAAGGCGAATTAGCTTAAGCATCCCCAGCTCTTCAAAATCCTCTTCGACAATGAAGTGCTTGTTCAACTCGATGTAGCCGGGCGCATCGGCCAATTCTGCCAGCTCGATGAACTCCAGATAGTCAGTGGTTTCGGCCTGAAGCGCCGGCACGAAGTGAAACAGGTCGAGGCCCATGTTGATAGGGTAAAAAGGCGAAAGCGCGGCGGCGGGCGCTACTGGCCCAGCAACTCGGCCAATAGCCCTTCTTTCAGCGCGTAGGCCGAGGTAGTGATGCGCGTGAGGCCATATGTTTTGAGCACGTATTCGATTAGCACGCTGGCTACTACCAGCATATCGGCGCGCATGGCAAACATGCCGGGCAGTGCCACCCGCCCGGCGTGGTCGAGCAGCAGCAA
Organism: Janthinobacterium lividum; assembly: GCA_050954465.1. Taxonomy (GTDB): domain Bacteria; phylum Bacteroidota; class Bacteroidia; order Cytophagales; family Hymenobacteraceae; genus Hymenobacter. The sequence continues at coordinate 8,660 of JBPBPU010000039.1, read as the reverse complement.
CTGGGCAAAATGCTGCTCAAACTCGGCCAGCAGCAGCGGGGTGCTGATGGGCTGGTCGGCCTCGCGGCGCACCTGGCCCACGGTGAGGTCGCCGAGGGTGTCGAAGCTGCCGGAACTGCCCACCAGCCCCGCCAGCGGCCCAAACTCGGCCACAGCCGCCGTGAGCGGGGCCAGCTTGCCGGCCAGGTATTCCAGCTCGGCCGCTACGCTCTCGCGGGGCAGCACCCCGCTGGGGTCAGGAAAAAACTGGTCGAGCAGGCGCTGGGCCCCGATTTCGAAGCTGTGCTTCCAGAAAATGGTGTCGGCGTTGGCGATAATGAACTCTACCGAGCCGCCGCCGATGTCCATGAGCAGGTGCCGGGCCGCCCCCAGTGGCACAGCCTGCCGGATGCCCTTGGCAATAAGCTCGGCCTCGCGCTCGCCGCCAATAACTTCGACCTGAATGCCCGTAGTCTCGAGGATGTCGCGCACTAGGTCGGGGCCATTGCGCGAGACGCGCATGGCGCTGGTGGCAGTGGCCCGCACTTCCGTGGCCTGGTGCAGTTCTATTTCTTCCTTGAAGCCGCGCAGGGTTTGCAGGGCACGGGCGTAGGGCGCGGGCGCAATTTCGCCCCGGCTGATGCCGCCTTCGCCCAGCCGCACGCCCACTTTGGTGCGTACCAGCGTGTGCGGCGGCTGGCCGGTCCGGTCTTCCACAATGAGCAGGTGGAAGGTGTTGGTGCCCATGTCGATAAGGGCCAGGCGGCGGCGGTGAACGGGAGCGTGCATAAACTTAAAAGGCGTGGCTAGGGTAGCCCACCAGGCCAGCGAAGCTAAGGCAAGGACCGGGAAATGGCTGGCTTAGCCCGCGTGACGGCCCCTGGCCCGTCAGCAACTTTATGGCCGTTTTAGGATATAAGCCAGGGCAACTCTTTTTGCATTCCTATGAAATTCTTCCATTTCCTGCTGCTCGCCAGCTTGTGCAGCGCCAGCGCCGCTTCGGCCCAGATTACGCCCGGTAGCCCCAGCCAAGGTGCCCGTGGTACTACCTGTGCCGTGCCCAGCGGCACTGCTCCCATGCCCAGCGACCCCAAAGGTGCCGTGTCGGCTGGTGAAGTATTCACGACGGGTGCTCCTGCTAAGAACAGCAAAGGCAGCCACTCTATGAAGCACAAAAAAGGCGAGAGCATTATGTCAGACGGCAGCGGCAAGATGAAAGACAAAATGTAGGAGCCCGAGGGTTTTTACCTGAAATGGCCCGGCTTCCTGCATAGGAGGCCGGGCCGTTTTTTGCAGGCAGCGCTACGTGGCAAACCGGCAAAACGTGCCCAGCGGCAGCTTGCGCTGCCCGGCATCGTGCAGGTAGATTTCGCCCAGCTCGCGCACGGCTTTTCGGCCGAGAAAAATGGCCTGGGTCAGGTTGTCGAGTATCAGGGCCGAGAAACCCAGCGAGTAGAGGTTCACCACGAAGAAGTGGTCCTCGGGGTCGAGGAGCTGCTGGCTGAGCTTGAGCAGCTCGTTTAGCTCGTCTTCGAGCTGCCACTTTTCGCCGTTGGGGCCGCGGCCGTAGGCGGGCGGGTCCAGGATGAGGCCCTGGTACTTGCTGCCGCGCTTCACCTCGCGGCGCACGTATTTCATGGCATCCTCTACCAGCCAGCGCACGCCGTCGAGGCCGCTGGCTTCCATGTTGTCGCGGGCCCAGAAGTTGACTTGCTTCACCGAGTCGAGGTGGGTCACGTCGGCCCCGGCAGCGCGGGCGGCCAGGGTAGCGGCACCGGTGTAGGCAAACAAATTCAGCACGCGGGGCAGCGCGGCGCGGCGGGCTTTAGTCTGGGTATAAATGAACTGCCAGTTGGGGTCTTGCTCCGGAAACAGCCCTACGTGCTTGAACGACGAGAGCCCCAGCCGAAACCGCAGCCGCAGCCCGCCCGGCCGCTCGTAGCCGATTACCCACTGCTCGGGCATCCCTTTTTTGAGGCTCCACTGGCCTTTTTCGGTAGAGCCAGGAGCGCGGGCAAAGGTGGCATCGGCCTGCTGCCACTCGCTGGCCGGCAGGTGGGCATCCCAGATGGCTTGCGGCTCGGGCCGCGCCAGCACATACGGGCCGAAGCGCTCCAGCTTCTGAAAATTGCCGCTGTCGAGCAGCGCGTAGTCGGGCCAGGGGGAAGTGGTGAGGAAGTCGTACACGGGCAAGCGAGGGTAACAGTCGAAGGGGCAAAGGTCGGCGGGATGGGGTTAAACTGCTGGCGTGGGACTTCGCGCCAGTAGTTTAACCCCGCCCAAAGGCCATTCATACGCCCTGCTGCCCGGTTCACCGGAAACGGTGGCCATACCCAAAGCCAGGGCGGTAACTTTAGCAAATGTTTGGTAAAATCAGTAGCAAAACAACTCTCTGGAAGAAGGCGCTCAGCAGGCTGGCCCTCGCGGCGCTGGGGGCCTGCTCGTCGCCGGGCACCCCGCCTGCCGTCACCCTCGCCGAAACCTACGCCCAGCGGCGCGAGGTGTCGGAGCGGCCCCACCGGGGCCGGGTTTTCGACCGCAACGACTCGCTGCTCATCGTTACCCAAAACCACTACACCCTCACGCTGCCCCGCCGCCAGCCGCTCGACTCCGTGGAGTTTAACTGCCTGCTGGGCTGGCCCGCCGGGGCCTTGCAGGCGCGGGTAGCCAGCGCCCGCCCCAGCGCCCAGCGCCTGGGCCGCCTGGTACAGTTGCCCCTTACCCACCCCGAGGCCGAGGCGCTGCGCCACTATGCCCCCGCCGGGTGGCACCTGGCTGTGCAACAGCAGCGCGTGCGCACCTATACGGTGGGCGTGGGGGCTCCCGTGCTGGGCTACGGCCCCACCGCTGCCCCGGCGTTTCTGGTGCAGGCGCAGCAGCTGGAGCGGGGTCGCTTCTACCGCATGCGCAGCGGCGGCGTAGAGAGCTACTACAACGCCTTGCTCAACGGCCACCGGGGCTACTACCACCCGCTGATGGACGCGCAAGGCAAGCCCCACGGCACCTGGGCCACCGACACCGCCTTTCAGCAAGGCCAGGACCTGCACCTGAGTATCGATATCAAGCTCCAGGCCTACGCCGAGCGCCTGCTGGGCGAGCATAAAGGCTACATTGTGGCCCTCGAACCCACCACCGGCGAAATCCTCTGCTGCGTGTCGGGCCCCACCTACGACCCCGCCACCCTCACCACTCCCGACCGGGGCCCCGAGCGCCGCGCTCTGCTCCAAAACGCCGACTGGCCCCTGCTCAACCGCCCCGCCTTGCTGGCCAACCCGCCCGGCTCGGTATTCAAGCTCGTGAATGCGGCCGTGGCCCTGCAGCTGGGAGCTATCAAACCCGATACCTCGTTTCGCTGCGACCAGTCGCTCATCAACTGCGTGCACGAGCATCCCCGCGCCCGCAACCTCACGATGGCGCTCAAGTACAGCTGCAATCCCTATTTCTACCAAGTGCTGCGGGCCGTAATCGAGCCCCGGCGCGACTCAGCCGCCACGGCCGCCGACTCTACCGCCGCCCGCCACCGCCACCTGGCCGCCTGGGTGCGCCACGTAAAGTCCTTCGGGCTTGATACGCTGCTGGGCGTCGACACCCCCCGCGAACAGCCCGGCTTCCTGCCCACGCCGGCTTACTATGATAAGGCTCGCCGCACCCAAAACTGGAAGTTTACTTCTATCTACTCGCTCAGCATTGGGCAGGGCGAAATCAACCTTACCGGCCTGCAAACGGCTAACGCGCTGGCTACCATTGCCAACCGGGGCTGGTACATTACCCCACATTTCGTGCGCAGCATCGGCAGCAGTGGCCAGCCGCTGCCACGCTTCACCGCCAAGCACCACACCCTGGTCGATAGCATTAATTTCGCTGCCCTCATCCCCGGCATGGTGGCCGCCATGCAGCACGGTGGCACCGCCGAGCTGGCCAGTCTCGCCGACGTAGGCATCACCGTGGCCGGCAAAACCGGCACCGTGCAAAACGATGAAGGCGACGACCACGCCACGTTCGCGGGCTTCGCGCCAGCTACCCACCCCAAAATCGTGGTGGCCGTGTACCTCGAAAACGCCGGTTTCGGCGGACTCTCGGCGGCGCCCTGCGCCGCCCTCATTATGGAGAAATACCTGAAAGGCCACATTGCCAAGCGCCGCCAGAAATGGGATTACTGGCTGCGCTGCGGGAATCTGGCAAGTCGGCGGCGGTAGGGTTCCTGAGTTGCTGGAAAAAGACCGGACAAGGTACACGACCTTTGTACCTGCCCTGTTCCTAACCAGGAGCCAGGAACTAGAAATCAGGAACTTTAAAATGACTTTCCATAAATACCACGGCACCGGCAACGACTTCATCATCCTCGACGACCGGGCCGAACAATTTGACCCCACCGACCAGGCTCGTATTGCCCACCTTTGCCACCGCCGCTTTAGCATCGGGGCCGATGGCCTGATGCTGCTGCGCAATCGGGCAGGCTACGACTTCGAGATGGTGTATTTCAACGCCGACGGGGCTCCCAGCTCGATGTGCGGCAATGGTGGGCGCTGCCTGGTAGCTTTTGCCAAGCACCTGGGTATCATTGCGGAACGAGCGAATTTCCTGGCCGTGGATGGTCCCCACGAAGCACACATAGACGCCGATGGCACCGTGCGCCTGAAGATGGTAGATGTGGCCGCGCCCCAACTAGCCGGCATAGGGGAAGACGACGTATTTCTGCACACCGGCTCGCCGCACCACGTACACTTCCTCGACCCGCAGGAGGCGCTGCCGCTGGCCGAGTTCGATGTGTTTGCGGCCGGGCACGACATCCGCTACGACCAGGTATACGACCCCGCCGGGGTGAACGTGAACTTCGTGGAAGTGCCCGCCGACCCCGCCCACCCCTGGCCCGTGCGCACCTACGAGCGCGGCGTAGAGGCCGAAACTTACTCCTGCGGCACGGGCGTAACGGCGGTAGCCCTGGCCGCCTCACAGCGCGGCGCAGCCTCGCCCGTGCGCCTACATACCCCCGGCGGCGAACTAGAAGTTTCGTTCGAAACGCAGGCCGACGGCAGCTTCACCAACGTATGGCTAAGCGGCCCCGCAGTTCACGTATTCACCGCAGCTTTAAGACCGCAGCTTTAACGGATTCAACGGATTTCGCGGATACGCTACTGCGTGGCTGACTACCCGAAGAAAAGCAAGAATTTGAATAAGAACAATTTGGGTAGTCAGCCACAGGGTGGCGTATCCGCGAAATCCGTTGAATCCGTTAAAGCTGCGGTCTTAAAGCTGCGGTCATGACCTTGCGCGCCCTCGAACCCGACGACCTAGATTTCCTCTATGCCTTGGAAAACGACCCTGACCTGTGGGCGGTGTCGGATGTGTTGCCTGCACCCATTTCGCGCCATGCGCTGCGCGAATACCTGCGCCACGCAGCAGCCAGCCTGGCCGAAGCTGGGCAAATGCGGCTGGTTATCAGCGCCCAGGATGGACGGGCGGTGGGTACGGTAGATTTATATGACTATAATGCGCTTCATCGGCGGGCAGGGGTGGGCATCGCGGTGCTCAAAGGGGAGTGGCGGCGCGGCTATGCTCAGGCGGCGCTGGCGGCGCTACTGCCGTATGCCTGGCAGGCACTGCACCTTCACCAGCTATACTGCACTGTTGCCCAAAGCAACCAGAAAAGTATCAGGCTATTCCGTGAAGCTGGTTTTCAGCGAGTAGGCATCCGGCGTGAATGGCTTTGTAGAAATACGGAGAAAAATTGGGAAAATGCTGTAGAAATGCAGTTAATATTAAAAAAATAGCAGGTAGAACGGCGTAAAACCACCATTTCTAAGCGCTACCATATCCTTTTGTGGGTAGCTTGCGTAAAATGAGACGAAGCCGCAACCCCGACCTAAAACAGGTGGCACTGGCGGCTTAACAGCTCTTTCCTGTCTTTTTTCATGCCGCTTTCTACTCTGGCGGGGGCACCTGTGCGTGCCGCTTCCACCGTCCCGGCTGCGGGCCAAGCCGAAACTACGCCACTTCCTTATACGCTGCCCGACCTGGTTTGCTTCGCGCACCTACACTGGGACTTTGTGTGGCAGCGCCCGCAACACTTGCTCTCGCGCTTTGCCCAGCATGGCCGTGTATTCTATATAGAGGAGCCATTCTTCCACGCCGATGACCTTGTGGAGCCGCACATGGAGGTGAAGGAGCGGCAAAACGGGGTGCAAGTGCTGGTAGTGCATTTGCCCAGCCGCCTGCGCGGCCAGGCAGCCCCCGCCAACGAAGCTCAGGAAGCCGTATTACAGCAGTTTTTTGCTGCTAATAGTCTCACTAACTACACTTTCTGGTACTATACCCCGATAGCCCTGAACAAGTCGCGCTCGTTTAGCCCGGTGCTTACCGTGTACGACTGCATGGATGAGTTGGCCCAGTTCAGGTTTGCTCCGCCCGAATTACATGAGCGGGAGCAGGAGCTTTTCCGAAAGGCCGACCTCGTTTTCACCGGCGGCCAGCGTCTCTACGAAGCCAAGCGCGAGCAGCATGCCGATGCCCACGCCTTCCCCAGCAGTATCGACAAGGCCCACTTCGGCCAGGCCCGCGACCCAAAGCTGGCTGAACCGGCCGACCAGGCCGGTATTGCGCACCCCCGCATCGGTTTCTTCGGAGTGGTGGATGAGCGGCTCGATATTGAGTTGCTCGGAAGCTTGGCTACGAACCATCCGCAGTGGCAATTCGTTATTATCGGGCCGGTAGTTAAAATTGACCCCGCCGACCTGCCGCATAATGCGAATATCCATTACTTGGGCGGCAAAGATTACCAGGAGCTTCCCGCTTATCTGCGCGGCTGGGACGTAGCTACGTTGCTATTTGCCCGCAACGAGAGCACTGAGTTTATTTCGCCTACTAAAACGCCCGAGTATCTGGCCGCCGGCCGGCCGGTGGTCAGCACCAGCATCCGCGACGTGGTGCGACCCTACGGTGAGTTAAATTTGGTGCAGATTGCCGACGACCCGAAGGAATTCGGCCAGGCCATTGCTACGGCGCTGGAGCAAGGTAAAGATACCGACTGGCGCACCCGCACCGACGACTACCTAGCCACCATCTCCTGGGACCTCACCTGGCAAAACATGGTGAACCTGATGCAGGAGCGTCTGGTGGCGAAATAATCGTTTCTTCGTTGTTGGTTTTCCGTTTTTCGGCGCTTTAGGCTCTTGGCAAAAATAGACTAACAACGAAAAACAAACAACGAGCAACGAAAAACGAATTAAACAAACTTCTTAACCCTACACAACTCCTATGTTCGATTACCTCATCGTTGGGGCCGGTTTCGCCGGCAGCGTGCTGGCCGAGCGGCTGGCTACCCGCAGCAACAAAAAAGTCCTCATTATCGACAAGCGGAGCCACATCGGGGGTAATGCTTACGACCATTATAACGAAGACGGCATCCTGATTCATAAGTACGGCCCGCACATCTTTCACACCAATTCGAAAGACGTTTTTGACTACCTCGGTAATTTCACCGACTGGCGCCCTTATGAGCACCGCGTGCTGGCTTCTGTAGATGGCCAACTCGTGCCGATGCCCATCAACCTCGACACCATTAATAAACTCTATGGCCTGAGCCTCACCAGCTTCGAGGTAGAGCAGTTCTTTGAGTCGGTAGCTGAGGAAGTGTCGGTTATCAAGACGTCGGAAGACGTAGTGGTGAGTAAGGTAGGACGGGAGCTGTACAACAAGTTTTTCAAGAACTACACCAACAAGCAGTGGGGCCTCGACCCCTCGCAGCTGGATAAGTCGGTGACGAGCCGCGTGCCTACCCGCACCAACCGCGACGACCGCTACTTTACCGATACCTACCAGGCTATGCCGCTACATGGCTATACCCGCATGTTTGAGAAGATGCTCGACCACCCGAACATCAAAATCATGCTCAACACCGATTACCACGAGATAATCAAGTTCATCCCTTTCAAGGAAATGATTTTTACCGGGCCGGTGGATGAGTATTTCGACTTCAAGTTTGGTAAGCTGCCTTACCGCTCACTGGAATTCAAGCACGACACCCTCAGCAAAGAGCAGCACCTGGCCGCGCCGGTCGTGAATTACCCCAACGAGCACGCCTACACCCGCATCACCGAGTTCAAGGCCCTTACCGGTCAGACCCACCCCAAAACGGCTATCGTGTACGAGTACCCGCAGGCCGAGGGCGACCCCTACTACCCGGTGCCCATGCCCGAAAACGCTGAATTGTACACCAAGTATAAAAAGCTGGCCGACGAAACCAGTGGCGTGCATTTCGTAGGCCGCTTGGCTACCTACAAGTACTATAACATGGACCAGGTAGTAGCTCAGGCCCTGACGCTCTACAAGCGGCTGACCGAGAAAGAAGAAGCCGCCAAACCCGTGCGGCCGGCCATCGCGGGCTCTACTGCTTTGGTAGAGAAGCTTATAAACCGCGAACCAGCCAAAGAGTAGTCTCTGTTTGCTTTCGGAATGAAAGAGGTGCTGCCGGCTCGGTAGCACCTCTTCTTTTTGTAAAACGGAGTGGCACTCCGTTTCTGAGGATAGCACGTTAGTCTGGCTTGCCCTTGCTCATCGTTACAGCGTTTTTTAGATTCGTGTATTGGATGTAGAGACCTGTAGCTTTGTGCGATAGGACAAAACAGTGCCACTGCTTTTGGATAACCACCCCGGCCGGCAACCCTAGGTAGAGACCAGGTACC
>JBPBPU010000033.1:0-40865 GCA_050954465.1 Janthinobacterium lividum | reverse complement strand
GGGCGCTGTCGGCCAGGTGGCCCAGCACCTCGGCCTTCGACCAGCGGGTGGGCGTGGGCTTGGTGTGCCAGTCGCGCACCCGCGCCGGGGTCAGCAGGACAACTACTTCGTCGACGAGGGCATCTAACTGGTCGGCAACTGCTTGCATACTAAAGGCTTGTTACTCGGTGCGTCGGATGAGGAAGGCGTTATCCGCTGGGGTCATCCCCAGCTTGGGGTAATAGTCCCGCGCGTCGGCCGCTGCCACTAACACCAGGGTGGTGGCGGGCCCAATGCGCTCCCGGGTCAGGTGGAGTAGGTGCCGGCCGATGCCTTGCCGCTGGTACGGGGCGCGCACGGCCAAATCGGCCAGGTAGCAGCAGTAGCAAAAGTCCGTGAGCGACCGGGCTACGCCTACCAGCAGCTCTCCTTGCCAGGCAGAAGCTACCAGGTTGGCGTGCGCATACATTTGGGCGATGCGGGCCGGGTCTGCCAGGGGCCGGTGCAGGCCCGCGCTTTGGTAGAGGTCGATAACCTGCTCGGGGCCGGGCAGCCGGTCCAGGTGGTACGTAATGGGCATAAAGACAGCGGGTAAGGGCAGGCTACATCATTTCCCGCACTTCGGCCAGGCCGTCGGCCTCGAATATGGGGCAGTTCGCAATAAGCCGGGTGGCCGCGTCCAGGTCGGGGGCTTCCAGCAGCAAAAAGCCGCCCACGAACTCCTGACCGTGGAAGCGCGGGCCCTCGGTAGCGACCTGGCCCGGCGCCAGCTGCCGGCCGCGCAGGGTGAGGGGTCGGCCACCCTTTATGGCGGCTGCGTGCGTGGCCAGCCACTGCTGCCAGTGCTGCTGGTGGGCGCGGGCGGTTTCGGGGGCGGGCACCTGGGTGCGGGCGTCGGTTTCGCGGAAGAGAACCAGGTAGTTTTTCATGCGCAGCGAGGTGGAGGAAGAAAAAACCAGTCGCGGTAGGGCAGCAAAAGCCGCGCTCCGGGCCGGCAAAATTCCGGGCTTCTCCGCCGTCATCTCCGGTACATTCCGCTACATCACGGGTACATTTCGCGGGTGGCCGCCCGGTACGCGGCGGGCGCTTGCCCGGTTAGCCGCCGGAAAAACCGGCTGAAATAAGACGGGTCCTCGAAGCCTAGCGCAAACGCTATCTCGGCCACGCTCAGGTCGGTATGGAACAAGCGCCGCCGCGCCTCCAGCACCAGGCGCTCGTGCAGCAGGGTGCTTGCAGTTTTGCCGGTTCGCTGCCGCAATTGCGCATTAAGCACGCCCGGACGCAGCCCGAGCCGGGCGGCGTAGTCACTCACCTGGTGCAGGCTGGTGTAGTGCGCGTTCAGCAACGCCGTGAACCGGGCCAGCAGCGGCCCCTCGGGGGGGTAGGGAGCCGGGTACTGCGCCTGGTAGAGCCGGCTCAGGTAGAGTAGTGCCGTCTGCAAGTACGTGAGCAGCATAGCAGTGCGCCAGGGCTGGTGCTGCGCGCACTCCCGGCGCAGGTGGCCGAACAGCGTTTCCAGGAAGTCCACGTCGGCCGGGGTGAGTGGCAGCGCGTGGGCCTGCGCCGGATTGGTGAGCAGGGGCAACTGCGCGAGCGTGCCGCCCGCATCGGCCACCAGCAGCTCAGGGGCAAACGACACGACGGTGCCCGTGAGCGGCTCGGTTTGCTCTTTCAGATGCACGTGCGCCGGCGTGGTGAAGTACAGGGTATTGGGCTGCAAGTCAAGGCGCTGCATATCCAGCCAGTGGCGGCTATGGCAGTGGCGCACCAGCAGCAGTTCGTAGTAGCCCTTGCGATGCGGCACCAGGAAGTTGGCTTTGCGCTGGGGAAAGGCCCGGCCGTCGGCCACCACCACGTCCAGCAGCGGCTCGCCGGCCGGGCTGCCCTCGGCCAGCGAATAGGTGGGAATGACCAGTTCGGAAGCGGTTGCCGTCTTCATACCAGGCAAGCGGCGGGTGCGCCCCCGGCGACGGCGGCCGGCGGCGTGGCAGCGTAGTGCGCCGGACTGCGGCCGGTCCAGCGCTTGAAGGCCCGGCTAAAGGCGCTGCTTTCGTTGTAGCCGAGCAGGTAGGAAACTTCCTTTAGCGAGTGCGAGCCGGCTTGTACATACACGAGTGCCAGGGTTTTGCGCACCTGGTCGGCCACTTCCTGGTAGCTGGTGCCTTCCTCGTGCAGCTTGCGTTGCAGGCTGCGGGCGCTGGTGTGGAAGTTGGCGGCCAGCGCCTCCAGCGGCGGCAAGCCCAGGTAGGCGTTGGCCAGCAGGTAGCCAGTAAGTTTGTCGCGCAGCTGCTGGGTGGGCGGCCCGGCCGCCGCAAAGGCCCGCACCTGTTGCAGCAGGGCGGCTTGCAGCTCGTAGTTGACCGAGAGAATGGGCACGTCCCAGTAGTGGCCCGCAAATTCGAGCGCGTACTGGCCGGGCTCGCCCACCGCTACCGCGCCGCGCAGCACCCGGCCGTGGTCGGGCAGCTGGCGGGCACCGGGCGGAAGGTACACGGCGCGGGGCTGCAAGCGACTGATTACCAAGCCGTCCAGCTCGTGCAGCAGCAGGGCCAGGAAAAAATCGCTGAGGTGCGCGAATACCTCCGGCGAGGTGGCGGCAGCGGCCGGCAAGAACCACAGGCGCAACGTAAAGGACGCGGCGGAGCGCGTCGTTTCCAGCCAGAGCTGGTCGGTGAGCAGCGGTAGTAAGCTGGCGGCGTGGGTAATGGCCTCGCCCACAGTGCGGCTGCTTTGGATAAGCTGGCCCACCACGCCCAGGGCCGCCGGCGTGGCAGCCTCCCCAAAGTGCAGCCCAAACAGTGGGTCTTGGGTGAGGTGGGCCGCGTTGAGCCACAGGTCGTGCCACTGCTTGGCCGAAAGGGGGCCGCCTGCCCCAGCCAGCAGCGCCGCCGTCGACACGCCCGCCAGCTGCTCCAGGTGGGTCGCGTCGATGCCGCGCTGGGCGGCGTAGGCAAACAAAGCGAGGGCAACTTGCGACTGCGGGTGCATGAATCCGAGAATTTCCGGTAAAATAAGGAGCGAGGTGCCCTACCCTTTCGGCGCGAGCGGGGCCAGCGGTGCGCAGGGCAGCAGAGAAGCTCGTAGCGGCGCGGCCCGCAACTTACGCCGACGCGATAAATGCCCTGATGTCAGCGCTCACCGCCTGCCAGCCGCTCATCACCAGGCCGTGCGCCTGGTTTTCGTAGGTTTTCAGCTGGCTGTTGGGCAGCAGTTGCTGCGTGGGCCCGGCCGTGAGGGGTACGGGGCAGCTCACGTCCTGGTCACCGTGCAGCAGCAGCACGGGCACCCGCACCCGGGTTAGCTCCTGCCGCTGGTCGCTGAAAAACGCGGTGGCTTGCATCTCGAGGGCGGCCCGAGATGAAGCTTGCAGCGTCAGCCCGATGGCCCACTCCGTCAGGTCGGGCGACACCAGGCTGGCGGCACCCGGGGGGCTGAAAAAGCCTTCTGCCAGGCTGCGCACGTAGGCGGGGCGGTCGTGGCGCAGGGCGGCCAGCGCAGCGTGGCAGTAGCTCTCGTCGATGCCGGCCGGATTGTCGGCGCTCCATATCGGGAAGGGCGTGGTAGTGGCCAGCAGCACGGCGCGGCTAACCGGCGCGGCGGCGTGCGTACTCAGGTAGCGGGCAATAATGCCGCAGCCCATGGAGTGCCCAATCAGCGTTACGCCCTCCAGGGCCAGGGTGCTGACCACGGCGGCCAGGTCGGCGGCCAGCGTGTCGTAGTCGTAGCCGCCGCCCGCCGGGGCCGAGCGCCCGCAGCCCCGCTGGTCGTAGGCAATGCACCGGAAGCCGCTGGCCAGCAGCTCGTTCATGAGGTATTCCCACGAGTCGGAGCTGATGCACCAGCCGTGCACGAATAGCAGGGGCTGGCCGGTGCCCCAGTCTTTGTAGAATAGCTCCGTCCCGTCTGGTGCTTGAATAAAAGGCATGATTTCGTTGCGTTAAGTACAGGGCAAAGGTCCTGGCGGCCGGCACCCGGCCTTGTACCATTTAGCGCCGTTCGGGTGCCAGTAAGCGCCACCCACCCGTTGCCAAGGCATCTGAGCACAGCGGCTTCCTGAATTTTACTGGACTTCCAGGCAGGCACTTACGCCCCGAATAGTCGCTTCCAGACCGGGCAGCGGCAACTGGTAAGAAGCGGGCGGCGCATTCACTTGTAAAATGGTGGTTGCCCTTCGGGGCTGCCGTGGGGGCGTTCGCCGTCGGCCCGTACCTTTCAGCTAAACCAACTGGTTAGTTGCCATGCCCCCCGATACCACGCACGACCGCATCCTGGCAGTAGCCCGGGACATCTTCTACCGCAAGGGCCTGGCGGGGGCCAGAATGCAGGAAATTGCGGATGCGGCCGGCCTCAACAAGGCGATGCTGCACTACCACTTCAAAACCAAGGAGCAGCTTTTCGACACCGTATTCCAGCAGGCCCTGGGGGAGTTTTTAGGCGGTATCACGCACGTGCTGGCCAGCCAGCGGCCGGTACGCGAAAAAATAAGCGACTACGTCGACTACACTAGCGAGGCGCTGCGGGCGCAGCCGGCCGTGGCCCTGTTCATCCTGCACGAGCTGCGCCAGCACCCCGACCGCCTGGCCAAGCAATTTGCCCATCATGCCCTGGCGGACTTGCACGTTTTTCGAGAGCAGCTAGCCGCTGAAAAAGGCTCGGCAAGCCGGCCCGCCGCCGCCGCCGACCAGCTTTTCGTTGATATGGTCGCGCTGTGCGTGTACCCTTTTCTGGCGCAGCCGCTGCTGCAAACGCTGCTTCAGCAAAGCGACAGCCAGTACCAGGACTTTCTCAGCGAGCGCAAGCAATTCATTAAGGCCAGCCTGCTCGCCAGGATATAACTGATTCCGGCTTATGCTGCCCGGCCACGCGTCGCTTCCCGCAAAACGCTGGTCACGGCGGGCTGCCGGGCAACCAGGCAAGGCGGGGAAACCCAGTGCGCCTGACTGCCGCCGCATCAGCCCCCAGGCAGCGTGATGGGAATGGTGAGAATGTTGGGGAAGCTGTTGAAAGGGCCGTTCAATTCCTTGAGCAGGCCCTCGTAGTTGAGGGCGGGGGCCGGGTGCTGGCGCTTGTAAAAGCCCTGCATCCGCGCCGACGAGTAGTAGAGCGTCTTGCCGTCGCGCGAGACGTAGGGCGAGGAGTTGCTGTCGCCGTTGTTGACCTGCTTGCCCAGCTTTTGGGCGGCGGCCCAGCCAGCCCCTTGTTTTAAAGCGAGATAGAGGTCGTTGCCGCTCACGAAGAGCACGTACTGCTCATCGGGCGCAATGAAGGGGTCCTGCGACTCCTGCGGGCCGTTGAGCGCCTGCAAAGTGGGCGTTTCGTAGTGCTGGCCCGTCCAGCGGGCGGCGTAGCTGGCCATACCAGTGTGCCCCTGCCGGTCGCGGGCGCAGAAGTAAAGCGTGCCCTGGCTGCTTGCCGAGGGCGCGTAGTTGCTGCTTCCGGGCAGGTTGACGGGAGCGCCGATGTGCTGCGGGGCCGACCACGTGCCCCCGCGCCCCTGCTCAACGTACCAGATGTGGTAGGTTTTCTGGGGCTTGACCTGCGCAGAGTCGGGCAGCGGCCGGTTGGAAATGAAAAACAGGCGCTTGCCGTCGGGGCTTACGAAGGGGTCGGTATCGTTCCACTGCCCCGAAAAGGAGACTACTTCGGGCGTGGCCCAGCCGCTGCCCCGCCGCTGCGCCGACACGATAGTCCAGTACACGGCCCCCTGGGAGAAGTAGACGGTGTTGCCATCGGGCGAAAACGAGGTGCTCCATTCGGTGTAGGGCGTAGTGGCTACGCCGGGGGCAAACAGCGCGGGCCGGGCATCGGCGGCCAGCAGCGAAGGAGCCGCCGCCTGCCCATAGGCGGCCGGGCCGCTCAGGGCCAGCAGCCATAAACTACCTGCTAAAAGGCGAAAAAAGAAACGCTGATGAGCCATATTCGAGGGAAAAAGGGAGAGTGTACTACCGCGCCAAAACGGCCAGCAGCCGCCAGCCGGGCACACTGGTGCTCCATAGCCAGCGGGCAAAATTATGGGGTTGCCCGACGGCAAAATAGGGGCCGTTTCACTACTTGCGAGTAGCACAATTTTGGCGAGCAGCTGGCTTATTGTCAATAGTTTATTGGAACAGTTGCACCGCGCTAAAAATATTTTTCCAGCGGCCGTGCCTCCTTGCCTACAGCTGGCTATAACTGCCTACTTCGGCGGAGTGTACCAGTCCCAATAAGCGAATCTGTAGCTGTTACAGGCTGCGGGCAGCCGCTAGCTTTGCCCGCTCCCACTCACTAGCGCCTTTTCTTCAATAATGCTTCCCCTTAAATACCCGCTCCTCGCCGGGGCTGCCGCCGTGGCCCTGGCCGTTACCTTGTTGGCGAAGCCAGCGGCCGGCAGCGGCCCGTCGGCGCAGCTGCAGCTGCTGGCTCCCGGCATCATCTGCACGGGGGCTTACGAGACGCACCCGGCCTTTTCGCCCAGCGGCGATACGCTGTACTTTCTCACCTGCTCGCCCGATTTAAGCTCCAACACCATTTGCGTTTCCTACCGCCGGGCCGGGCGCTGGACCCCGCCCGAGGTGGCATCTTTCTCGGGGCAGTACGTGGATGCCGACCCGTTCGTAAGCCGCGACGGGCAGACGCTCTACTTCATTTCCGACCGGCCCGTGCAGCCCGGCGACCCCTCAAAAACGGACATGGATATCTGGCTGGTGCGGCGCGGGCCACGTAGCTGGTCGGCCCCGGTGCACCTGGCAGCACCCATCAACAGCCCGCAGGACGAATACTACCCGACCCTGACCGACGGCGGGACGCTCTATTTCGGCTCGGCCCGGCCGGGCGGCTTCGGCGGCTCCGACCTGTACCGCTGCCCCTTGCGGGCCGGCAGCCCCGGCCCGGCCGAGAACCTGGGCGCGGGCGTGAACACCGCCGACAACGAATACGAGCCCTTCGTGGCCCCCGACGAGTCGTACCTGCTTTTCGTGGCGACGCACCCGGCGGGCTTGCAGCACGCCGACCTGTACCTGGCGCACCCGCAGGCCGGCAAGTGGGGCGCGGTGAGCAAGCTGCCAGCCCCGTTCAACTCGGGCAGCACCGAGTTTTCGCCCAAAGTAAGCCGCGATGGCCGCACGTTTTACTTCTCCAGCACCCGCCCCACGTTTGCGGCCCCCCTGCCGGCGGCCGAAAATATGGCCCAGCTGCGCCAGCGCCTCGCGCAACCCGGCAACGGCCTGGGCGACATTTACCAGATAGCCGTGTCGGCCCTGCCGCTGGCGGCCCCGCCCGCCGGGGCGGGCGGCAAGTAATTGCTGGCCATGACTATTTATTGCCTCCGGCCTGCTGCGTCGATGAACAGCCTCGTTCTTGCGGAGAAAACTAAGTTTCGCTACGCGCAGCTAGCCGACCACCTGGCCCGGCAGATTCGGGAGGGCGTGCGGCCGGCAGACCCCTGGTTTTGATTTTTCCGCTAGCCGGCTTAGGCTCGCAGCGGCCCCACGTGCCGGTAGGTGTTGAGGAGCACGCCCGTGGAGGTAGCCTGCGAGCTGACGAACGCCAACTCACGCGGGTCGGCCCGGTTTGAAAAAAAGCGCTTGCCCCGGCCTAGCAAGACCGGGTAGACCAGCAGCAGTACCTCGTCGACCAGTCCCTGGTCGAGCAACCCGGACGTCAGCGTGGAGCTTCCCCAGACAATCAGGTCCGGGCCGTCCGTGGCCTTGAGGCGGCGAATACCCGCCAGGATGTCCGCGCCTAAGTCCCTGGCCGGGCCCCAGACGAGGCTCTGAGGCCGGTGGGTCGCCACGTATTTCGTCGCCGCATTCAGTTGGTTAGCGGCCGGACTATCCCCGACCTGCGGCCAGAAGCCGGCCCAGGCATCGTAGGTGCGGCGGCCCAGCAGCAAATCGAAGCTACTGCCCTGGGCCTCCAGGACGGCCGCTAGCCCCGCCGGCGTGCGGTAAGGGGCCGTCCAGTTGCCATGCGTGAAGTTTTCGTCGTTTTCGTGTTGTATCACGCCGTCCAGCGAAATGTGTTCCATGATTCTAATCTTTCGCATCTTGTTTGCCGGTAGTTTAGGGGTGGTATAGAATTGTCGCGCCGCACCTTTCGCGCTTGTTAGGGCAGGCTGTTGCAGGTCATTTAGGCACTCCTGGGCTGCCGGGCCTGCCAGGCGGCCGAAGAACTTTCAGGAGGGATTTTCGCTATAGACCAGCATCCAGGGCTGCCCATACTTGTCGGTAAGTACGCCCACGATGCCACCCCAGAAATCCGGCTGCGGGTGGCGCAAAACCTGGCCACCCTCGGCCAGCGCCGCGAAAACCCGCCGCAATTCCTCCTCGCTGCGGCACTGGGGCGCCAGGGTGACGGCGTTGCCGGCAATGAGCTGGGCGCCTAGCATATCGGAACCAAACAGCGTCGCGTCGCCCACCTGCAAGGCGGCGTGCAGTATCCCGTGGTGCATGTCAGGCGGCAGGTGTTCGGCAAGGGGCGAGTCTGCTCCCGTTTGCAGCGTCAGCTCGCCGCCCAGGCAGTGCTGGTAAAAGGTCATAGCCTCGCGGCAGTTGCCGTTGAAATTGAGGTAGGGGATGATGTGCAGCATTGCTTGCAGTGGGGTAGCTGGTGGAAGAAATAGGGTAATCCGCAGGCCGGTCGAAGCCCGCCTGGTTTAATCGGGAAGCGGCTCGATGGCTATGCCCAGGTGCTGCACAAAGGCCTGCACCTGCGCCCAGCACACCAGGCTGGCCGGTGGGCGCTGCACCCGCAACACCCGGTCGCAGTCATCCAGGTCGAGGGTAGCCCGCAGGTCGGGGAAGCGCTGCTGTAAGGCCGCCAGCAGGGCCGCGCCCTGCTGCGGGGAAGCAATATCCGTTTTAAATACTTCCAGCAAATTCGGAGTCAAAGCAGGTAGGGTAAGCATAGGTAGCTGACAGGTCGATGCGGGGGTAGTCGGGTGGGCCAGGGGGTAGCCAGCCCAGTGCCCGACCAGTAAACAGCCCCATTTAATTGTTTGCCAAAATTACTAGCAATCCGGGTGGGGGCAGGTAAGCGATAATGACAATCAGTGGGGGCGATTGCGGCGTTTTGCAGCGTAGTTTTACGCCATGAAGCGCATAGCCATCCTGGTTCCCGTGGGGAAAAGCATTCTGGGCAGCATTGAAGGCCCCTACAAAGTATTTCGGCAAGCCAATGAATTGCTAATCGCAATGGGCAGGCCGGCCGCCTTCCAGGTCGAGCTGGTGGGTTGCCGGCCGGAAACGGTGCTGAATGACGGGCTTTTTACGCTGCACGCCCACCAAACCCTGGCCAGTGCGGGCCGCCCGGACCTGCTCCTTATCCCGGCCCCGCACGGCGACGTGCGGCAGGCCGTGGCGCAAAACCAGGAAGCTATCGCCTGGATAGCCCGGCAGTATGCCGCCGGCGCGGAGGTGGCCAGCCTCTGCATGGGGGCCTTTCTGCTGGCCGCCACCGGCCTGCTCGACGGCCGCCAGTGCGCCACGCACTGGGTGGCCGCCCACGAGTTTCGGGCGATGTACCCGGCCGTGGAGCTGGTAGCCGACCGCATCATCACCGACTGGCAGGGGCTGTATTCGAGCGGGGGCGCCTACTCCTACCTCAACCTGGTGCTTTACCTGCTGGAGAAATACGCGGGCCGCGAACTGGCTTTGCTGTGCGCCAAGCTCTTTCAGGTTGACATCAGCCGCCAGAGCCAGGCCTTGTTCAGCATTTTCCAGGGGCTCAAAGCTCATGCCGACGAGCCCGTGCGCCGCACCCAGGAATTTATCGAGGCGCATGTTCAGCGGCGCCTGACGGTAGAGGAACTAGCCGCGCAGTGCTGCCTGAGCCGCCGCCACTTCGAGCGGCGCTTCAAGCAAGCCACCCTGCTGCCGGTGCTGGAATACGTGCAGCGCGTGAAAATAGAAGCGGCCAAGCAGCAACTGGAGTCGTCGCAAGCGCCTGTCAGCGAAATTATGTGGGCCGTGGGGTACACCGACGGGAAGTCCTTTCGGGCGCTATTCAAGGAAATTACGGGCCTGACCCCGGCCGAGTACCGGGCCAGATACGGCAGTAAGTAACTGGGGCACCAGGCAAAGGGCCCGCCAGAACTGATACTAGTTCGGCTACTGATTCACTGCGTTACTGGCTTACGCAGGCTACCATAACCGAGACTCCGTACCTATAGCACGGGCTTTGTACCAGTCTCCGCCTACGGCATCAATCCAGCACTCGGCACGGTATAGCTGGCGAGCTAGCTAATTAGTAGCTCATTGCCCTCTGTAATCCCCCTGGCAGTAGCAGTTGAAAGGTAGGCCGACGTACTTTAGCCGCTTGCGTACCGCGCTTTACATCTGCTCCAGCCACCCAGCTCTTGTCACCGATGACCACCCACATAGTACCTGCCGTAGCGGCCGTCATTCTCAACGCCCAGGGGCATGTGCTGCTGCAAAAGCGGCGCGACGTGCAGCAGTGGGGACTGCTCGGAGGACACGTGGAATTTGGGGAAAGTGTAGAGCAGGCTATCTGCCGGGAGATTCTGGAAGAAACCGGCTCCCCGGTACGCATTACGCGCCTGATTGGAGTGTACTCTGAGCCGCAGTCCCAGACCTATACCTACGCCACGCGCACGGTCCACTACGTGACGACCTACTTCGAAGGCACCCTGCTGCAAGAGCCAGCGGCCGGCTTCCTCAACGAAGAAACGGTGGCGCTACGCTACTTCCCGGTGCAGGAGCTGCCCGCCGAACTAGCCGCGCTACATCCGTTTTGGCTGAGCGACGCTCTGGCGCGGCAAGCTTCCGCTTTTATTCGCTAACGCCGCCAAAAGGAGACCGCCGGTTTACAGGCTCCTAACGGGCCGAGCTAGCACCAGCCGGCAGATTTGCACTTTTCGTCAATTCTGAAGGGCGAGAATCAGCCCCACAACCAGGGATGCGGGCAGGCTTTCTCCCGGCAACTCGCTAGTGGTTGCCCGGTTTCGTTTCTCACCCGACAGCCAGCCGTCAGGTTAGTTGAGTAGTTCAGCCAAGGCCTATCGCTTGGCGAAGTGTGCCCGTCGGGATTGCCGCCTGCTGGCTTCCTGGCGCAGCTTTGCAGCGTATCCTACTTTCTACAACAGGCGGGTGAACCAGAATTTTTTGGTACTGGCAGGTGATAGTTGCGCCCAAACTGAATTAAGTAGTACATGCCCGCTCCCATGACTAGTGCCCTTCCTTTATCGGCCTCTCTCACTGCCGAAGACTTGCGCCAGGCCTTGCTGGCTAATCGCGCCCAGGCCCTCACCGGGCTTTATCGCCAGAGCTTCCCGACGGTGCGCCGCTACATCGGCCGCCACGGCGGCTCGGAGCAGGATGCGCAGGATATCTTTCAGGATGCGCTGGTGGTGCTCTATGAGCAAGCGACGGGGGGCCAGCTCCAACTCACGGCTTCGGTGAGCACCTACCTGCTGAGCATCAGCCGCAACCTGTGGTGGCAGGAGCTGCGCCATCGGGCCCGCCTGCCCCAGGTGGCGCTGCCCGAGGAGGTAGAGCCCGCAGCCGAAGAAGTGGAAGCGCCACCCGAACCGGCGTTCGCCGTGCTCGAGTACGTAGAGCAGCTGGGCGAGAAATGTAAAAGCGTGCTGCTCAGCTTTTACTATTTTCAGCAGCCGCTCGCGCAGATTGCCCAGGCGCACGGCTACCGCTCCGTGCGCTCGGCTACGGTGCAGAAATTCAAATGCCTGGAGCGGTTGCGCAACGCGGTACGGGCCGTTTGGCATACTTCGCCCCTTGACGTGTAACCCATGCGGCCCGAACTCGAACACCTGCGCCTGATTGAGCACCAGCTCTTGCGCAGCGCCGCCGCCCTCCCGGCCGAAGAGTGGCACCTGCGCCAGCTGCTGGACGGCGAGCTGGCGGCTGATGCCGAGGCCCAGCAGCAGCTCTACGACGGCCTGCGCCTGGCTGGGCGCCGGCAGCTGCGCCAGGAGTTGCGGCAGCTCCATGCGCACCTCTACCCGCCCCGGCCTACCTGGCTGGCTTGGCTGCGCAGCCTCTGGGCGCGGTAGCTACCAGCGGCTAGCTACTAGTTGCTGCGGTGTGCAGTAACAGCGCCGTCTGCTGCCCGCTACTTACTGCTAATCTGGCTATTACCCAACAATGCGGGGCTGTCCTTACCTGGTTTTTTGCCGGGCGGGCAGCGCCGTGTCGGTTCCCTTCTTCCCTTTCCCCCTCTTTCTGTATGCTTAACCAAGCTGAGTTTCGAAAATTTGCCGTGCACGGCCAGGGTCTCAACGGCCTGCGCGTTGACCGCTACCTGCAACAAGTCGCAGGCCAGGCACCCCACGGCCTGCTCCTGCCCACCGGCATGACCCGCTCCGTCATCGAGGAGCGCCCGCAGCACTTCCGCGAAATCGACGTTTTTTCGCGCCTCATCATGGACCGCATCATCTTTCTGGGCCAGGCTGTCGACGATAACATCGCCAACATCATCAACGCCCAGCTGCTGTTTCTGGAGTCGGCCGATGCCCGCCAGGACATCCGGCTCTACATCAACTCGCCGGGCGGCTCGGTCTACGCGGGCCTGGGCATCTACGATACGATGCAGTACGTGCAGCCCGATGTGGCCACTATCTGCACCGGGCTGGCCGCCAGCATGGGCGCGTTCCTGCTGTGCGGGGGTGCCCTGGGCAAGCGCTCGGCGCTGCCCCACGCCCGCGTCATGATTCATCAGCCGAGCGGCGGGGTGCAGGGTCCGTCGGCTGATATCGAGATTACGGCGCGGGAGGTGGTGAAGCTGCGCCAGGAACTCTACGGCATTTATGCCGAGCGCACGGGCAAAACGTACCAGCAGATTCACGACGACTCGGACCGGGACTACTGGCTGCGCGCCGATGAAGCCAAAGGCTACGGCCTGATTGACGAAGTGCTAACCCGCCAGTCGGCTTAGCCTACCACCGGAAGTAGCTGGGCGAATGCGCACCGACGGCTATCTTTGTCATAGTTTTAAACATTGTTTAAAACTATGACAAAGATAGCCGTCTTTTTTTGCACTTAATATGCCTGGCCTCCCCGGTAGCGAGCGGGAGCTGAACCGATGGAAAAAACGCAACAACCGCAACCAACCGTCTTGATTTCGGGGGTTAGCGTGGCCGGTCCCGCGCTGGCTTACTGGCTGGTGCGCTACGGCTTTGCCGTGACGCTGGTAGAGCAGGCGCCGGCCTTGCGGCCCGGCGGCTACGCTGTGGATGTGCGCGGCGCGGCAATCGAGGTTATCGACCGCATGGGTATTTTGAAGCAGGTGCAAGCGGCCGATACCGCTATGCAGGGCATGTACCTGGTCGACCGCCACGGCCAGCAAATTGCCCAGCTCAACGACGCGGCCCCCGGCAACCGCAGCGGCAACGGCAGCGTGGAAATCATGCGTGGCGACCTGGCCGGCCTGCTTTACGACCTTACCAAAGACCGTTGCACGTACCGGTGGGGCGACTCCATCGCAACGCTCCAGGCCGGGGAAGACGGGGTGGCGGTAACGTTTGAGCAGGGCCCACCCCAGCGCTTCGACTTCGTGATGGGGGCCGATGGGCTGCACTCCAGGGTGCGCCAGCTCACGTTTGGCGATGAGGCGCAGTTCGTGCACGGCCTGGGCTGCTACGTTTCCATCTTCACGGTTCCCAACCACTTACGCCTGCAAAACCGCCAGCTCGTGTACCTGGCCCCGCGCCGCTTGGTGAGTTTGTATAGTGCCCGCCAAAACACGGAAGCCAAGGCTTTCCTGGTGTTCAAGTCACCCCTACTCCCCTACTCCCGGCGCGATGTGGCCGCGCAGAAGCAACTGGTGGTCCAGGCCTTTGCCGACGAGCGAGGCTGGGAAGTGCCGCGCCTGCTCAAGACCTTGGAAGAGGCACCCGACTTTTACTTCGACCTTATGGCGCAGGTTCGCCTGGAAAGCTGGTCGCGCGGCCGCGTGGCCCTGGTGGGGGATGCGGCGTACTGCGCGTCGCCCGCCTCGGGGCAGGGCACCAGCCTGGCCCTGGTCGGAGCCTACGTGCTGGCAGGGGAGCTGTACCAGGCCCGGGGCAACTACGCGGCGGCGTTTGCTAGCTACCAGCACGAGATGCGCACCTTTGTGCAGCAAAACCAGCAGTTGGGGGTAGCGATAGCCAAGGATATGGTGCCCGCCTCTGCCCTGGAGGTAGGGGTGCGTAATCTCATCGTGCGCCTACCCGGCCTGCTGCCCTGGCTCATGAAGCGCAGTGAGCGGGAAATCAAGCAAGCCGCCGAAGGAATAGTCCTCAAAAGCTACCCGGCCTAATAAACAGGTGCCACGGCGGTTCAGTTAAACAGGATACTGCTTAACCGCCAACAAATTACCACTCCACTGCCCTTATGAAAAGCTCAGCCGCCAAAGACCGGATTCTAGCTACCACCATGCGGATGCTGAGCGAAAAACCGATGGAGGAAGTGACCGTGCGGGAAATTGCGCAGGCGGCCAGCGTCAACATTGCGTCTATTCACTACTACTTCAGTTCCAAGGATATCCTCTTCAGTGCCGCGCTCGACAAATTGGTTGCCGAGGGCCTCGATGTCTGGCTGGCCACCAATATTGATTTCAACCATCCGACCCTCGCCGATTTGGTGCGCTACCTCGATTTTTTGCACACCAGCTGCGTTTCCCAGCGGGAATTTGCCAAAACCAGGGTGCGCAATGTCCTTAGCTCCGAAGGAGTTAACCAGGCCGACCAGAAGGTCTACGACACGCTGTACTCCTTGGTGAGTAGCCTCAAACAAGATTTAGGCGAAGCCCAGCTTAAAATCAAGACGACCCTGCTCTTTACCTCCTTAGTAAGCCTGTCTTGCTCAACTGCGGAGATGAGCCGCTTTACGGGCCTGCCCCTTACCGAAGCGCAAAGCCTGCGCACGTATGTGGAAACCCTGATTGACAACGTGTTGTAAACTAGTAGCTAGAAAACATGGCTGTGCTCAACTGCTTGCGCTTGCTCGGATGAGTGCACCACCGCTCTTTAGTAGGAGTGCTGCTTTTGTACTACCTTTGAATTAACCAACTGGTTAGTTAATAAAGTTTCTGACTCAGCAGCCTCGCGCCGGCTGCGCAAGTCACCAGCTCTTGCCTCATGGAAAATTCAAGACTAGCCAGCTCAGTAGTCATCCTGGCATTTCTCCTCAGTGGCCTGGCGGCGCTGTTTTGCGCTGTCGGCCGTGGGTTGTTCCTGGAACACCTGCTCGTGGGCGTGGTGGCGCTGGCCAGTTGGCTTTGGTGGTCGGCTACCGTCTCCGGCCGGCGGCCGGCAAGTATCGTTCCGTACATCCTGAGTATCGTGGCCCTACTGGTTTTGGATGCCGTGCGCTATCGGGCGGGGTACCCCGCTTACGTGGCGGCCCACTATGCGGAGTTGTTCACCCCCCGCTTCGTGCTGAGTGGCACCAATTGGTTTCTGGTTGCGGTTTGCGCTCCTGTTTGCCTCTTGCTAGGGGGCGGGTATTTTCTGAGCCGCTGCACCACGCTAGGCTATTTCTTCGCCTGGTGGGGGTTTAGTTATTGCCTGGCAGAGGCGCTCGGGCAGTTCAGGCTAGAGCTGGGTAACGGCGCCGCGTATCCGCACTATTATTTTTTGGGGCTGGGCGCGGCAATGGTGCTCTTTTATACCGCCGCCACCGGCCTACTCAGCTTGCTTAAACCGGCTGGCCCGGCCGTAGCCGCCAGCCCCCCTACCGAGTTGAGCAGCCGGCAAATTAACTTGTGGTCTGCCTTGTTCGTTGGCTTGGTAGTGATATACGGCAGCGCTTTATACCGTGAGGCGGGGCTGTTGCCAGTAGGCGTTATCGCGGGCTCGATGATGGGTGGAATGCTGGGCTGGCGCAAAACCACGGCCCGCGTCGCCGCCGACCCCTACCAGGTGGTGCCACTGTACCTGCTGCTCCAGGCGCTCTTTTATTTCCACGTGGGCGAAGAAGCGCTCACCGGGTTTAATCGCGGCATCGCGGCTATTTCGGGCGTGGCTTGGAGCGACCAGGATTTCACGTTTTTCATCGCCTTCCTGGGACCCATCATCTGGGTATTCGGCGCCTACAGCCTGTGGAAAAGGCAGCCCTTCGGCAATTTCGTGCTGTGGTTTATGATGGTGGGAATGCTACTGGGCGAACCCACTCATCTGCTGGTATTTCCGGTGGTGCGCATGGTGAAAGAGCACGTGGGCTACGAATACTTTTCCGGCATGTACACGGCCTTGTTTCCGATGATTCCGGCAATACTGGCGCTGGCCACGATTCTCAAAAACCGGCAACCAGCCACGACAGCGAGTCATGCGAGGCCGCTTCGGTAGTTGGCTGCTTCTGGCCCTGGCACTCAGCCAAAACTGCGCGGCCCACGGTTTCGCTGGCAGTGGCTTGCTGCATCCGCTCACTGGTTTCGACCATGCCCTGGCCATGGTAGCAGTGGGTGCCTGGAGTGCGCAGCTCGGCGGGCGGGCGGTTTACGGGGTGCCGGCGTGCTTTATGCTGTTCATGCTGAGTGGGGGCGTCGCCAGCGTGCTAGGTGCCCACCTGCGCGGCACCGAATGCCTGGTTTCCCTTTCGGTGCTGCTACTAGGGGTGGCAATTGCCGGGGGCCGGCAGCTGGCGGTGCTGCCGGCAAGCCTTGCCGTGGGGGTCTTTGGCTTTTGCCACGGGTTTGCCCACGGCTCAGAGGTGCCAGCGGCTGGCAGCAGCCCGGCTTTTATGGGGGGATTCTTGCTCACTACCGCCGGCTTGCACCTGGTAGGGGCAGTAGGTGGCCTGCTGCTGTTAGACCAGCGCAATGGACTGACCATCCTGCGCTGGCTGGGCGTGCTGACTGCCGTAGCAGGGGCCTTTTTAGTCGGTCAAGCCCGCTAGGTCAAAACCAGGAACTAAAGAAAGCAGTCAGCCGCACGACTTAAGTTAATTATTTGTAGCGCAAGCGCTTATTACCTCGTCACTTGCTAGTTGATGCTGACTACTTATTTAGGAACCGTTCCTGCTGCGGCGGAGCCAATGCATCTTTTCCGGGTCGCGCATCAGGTACACGGCGTCGATAGTTGTTTCCTGGTAGTCGAGCAGTAGCATCGTATCGGGGGTGGCATCCGGTGGCTGAAACAAGAGTAAACCCAACGAATTGTTGAGCTGAGTGGGCTCGTACGTGAGCGTGCTGCCAAATTTTTGGTGTAAGCCAACCAGGAACCTGGCGCACGCTAGCTGCCCGGTAATCGGCTGCAGGGCAGCCGGCCGGGTGGTGCCGCCATCCGAATAAACGGTCACATCGCGCTTGAGCAGCTGAATCAGCGCCTGCAAATCGCCGGTTTCGATGGCCTCGCAAAAAGCCTGAAAAAGCTGGCGCTGCTGCTGCCCGGAGGGCGCAAAGCGCTGGCGCCGCGCCCGCAGGTGCTGCTGCGCCCGGTGGTAAAGCTGGCGGCAATATGCCGGCTGCACCGCCAGAGTATCCGCCAGCTCGGCATAATCGAACCCGAAGCTTTCCTTGAGCAGAAAAACGCTCCGCTCAAGTGGCGACAACCTGGCCAGCAGCACCAGCAACCCATACGATACGTCGATGTGCGCTTCGACTGCCGGCGCAGGCTGGATGAGCGGCTCGGGCAGCGTAGGGCGGGCGCTGGGTGGCCGGTGCTGTAACAGGGTAAGGCAGCGGTTTCTTACGGCCCGAGCCAGGTATTTCAAGGGGTCGGCAACCTGGGCCGGCTCGCGGGCAAACCAGTTGGCCAGCACTTCTTGCACCACGTCTTCGCTATCTGCCGTCCGGCCAGTCAGGCGGTAGGCGAAGGCGAAAAGCTGCGGCTGCCACTGCGCTACTTCGTGGGGGTGAGCCATAACTACTTAGCTACTTGGCGCCTACAGCAGGGGTGGCAGCAACCGAAGTGGGGTATTTTTCCGCAAGGTAATCGAACCACCCCCGGCTAGGGGTAGCCGCTGCCGGGTCGGTGGCCGCGCCCCGGGCCACGCAGTGCATCACCTCGCCGATGAGGGGGATGTTGAGTAGCGGTTTGCGCAGGTGCCGGGAAGCTAGCCAGCTGCTGGCCAGCGTGCCAAAATCGAGGACCGCCGGCCCGGCAATAGCCAGGATGCCCTCCTGGGGCCGCCTTTGCGCAGCAGCCAGCAGTGCCTGGGCTACTACCAGCGCATCGATAGGCTGCACCACCAATTGCCTGGGCACCAGGCCAATTGGAAACTTCAGCAGCTTTGCCAGCAGCGATTCTACAAACTGGTGGAATTGGGTGGCCCGCACAATGGTGTAGGGCAGACCACTGTGCTGAATCAGCTGCTCGGCCGCAAGCTTCGCCTGGTAATAGCCCAACGGAATGACCTCGACGCCTACGATGGAGCTGTAGAGCAAGTGCTGCACGTTGGAGCGTTGCAGGGCGGCCAATAGGTGGCGGGTAGCTACCACTTCAAAGGGTTCATTCGCTACCTGGCGTTGGTCGCTGGCCAGGTGAAACACCGTATCAACGCCGGCCAAGGCCTCGGCCAGTCCTTCCCCGGTCAGCAGGTCGACCCGCCGCCACGGGAGGGTGCTGTCCGGCTGGCTGGGACTGTAGGAGTCACTCTTGAACTGTCGGCGGCTGCCAATGCAGAAGTCTACCTGCCTGGCTTGCAGCAGATAAGCCAGGGCGGTGCCCAGTACGCCCGAGCCGCCAATGATAAGTGCTTTTTTCATACTGCTACGCTTTGCTGGTAATGGGTGGACAAGGGAAAGATGAGTCTTTTGCCTAAGACTTCGTCACCCAGTACGTTGTGACACCCCCCTCCAAATTCAGACACAAGCAGCCAGCTGTATACGGATATCTCCACTTATGAAGGACCCTTATGAAGGCCTCGTATTCAACCTCATATTCA
Source organism: Janthinobacterium lividum (assembly GCA_050954465.1). Taxonomy (GTDB): domain Bacteria; phylum Bacteroidota; class Bacteroidia; order Cytophagales; family Hymenobacteraceae; genus Hymenobacter. The sequence continues at coordinate 22,065 of JBPBPU010000033.1, read as the reverse complement.
ACATATGTAGTACTCCCCAAAAGTTGGACAGGTTAGGCGAGCTAGCTTAGCCCGATTATGGTTCCTAAACTCTTCCTCCAGCCGCCGCCTACCCCATACCTAGCTTGCTAGCAGTAGCTAAGGCCAGCGGCTAATCCCTTCCCCTGCCCGGCGTAGCTTCGCGGGTTCAAGACCCCTGCTGTTTTCATTTTGCCCAAGTACCTCTTTATTGATGAGTGTGGCGACCCCAACTTCTATGGGCAGCGCAAGAAGCTGCTCGTCGGCGAGCCGGGCTACCAGCCCCTGCTCCTGATGGGCGCACTTACCACCAGTAACCGCCAGCAGTTGCGGGCCGCAGTCAGCCAGTTTCAGCAAGCTATCCTGGCCGACCCGCTCTATAACACGATTCCCTCCGTAGCCAAACCGGGCTGGTACCTACACGCCAAAAATGACCACCCGGAGGTGCGGGCCAAGTTCTTCGAACTGCTGCGCCAACTGCCCGACTTCACGGTGCATATCGTGATTGGGCGCAAAAAACTGGCGGTGTTCAACCGCAAGCACAACAACAGCCCCACCGAGTTCTATTTCGACCTGTTACACCACCTGCTCCAGTACTGCCTGCACGAGGAGGAGCAGGAGTATGCGCTCTACTTGGCCCAACGGGGTAAGAATAACAGTGACCGTTTCCAAGCGGCGGTCGCCAAAGCGCTGCCTCCGGTCGGGTCAGCCGGCGGGCCGCTCGTGCGCCAACAGGCTATCGTGCTCAGCAGCGAATATCCGGAATTGAGCGTGGTGGACTACTGCCTGTGGGCCTTGCAGCGCTACATCTTCAAAGAAGAGGCCCGTTTTTTTAAAGCCTTGGAAAGCCGCTATGCTGTCATCGTCGACCTCTACGATGACACCCCTTCGGCCGCCGGCGGGCAGGTATATAGGCCGCAGCAGCCGTTCACAACCCAGCAGGCTAGCCCCTTTGACAAGCCGGTTTAGCGGGTCGCAAAAAAAGGCAGCAGGTTCTCCTTCCCTTGTGCCAGTACTGGCAACCCCCGCCCGAGGCGAGTTATAGAAGAAGGCCAACCTGCTGCCTACTAGTATGGTGGCAAAGGCTGCGCCTTTGTCTGCACAAATCTACGTTGGAACCGCGCAATTGGTTCACGTCTAAAAAGGGGGAACAAGCGCAAGGGCGCAAGGTCGCAGCTTGTTAGTTGCGGTTGGCAACTACCTAAAATATTGCCGGTAAGTTGCACCAGTATTCCCCGAATTCGGGCTGCTAGCTGGGATGGCTCAGAAAGTAGGAGGCAAAAAAACATGTTTCTAGCTGACACGTCTTGTTGGTGCGTTTATAATCAATTGCTTATGTACCATGACTATTTAATCTTGTGCTAGGTTCCGAAAGGTGTACCTTTCTGATACCTCTGTCCCGTCCGGGTATGTGTTGACACTTTTCCAAAAGTTGTCATGCAAGTACCCGAAGAGAAACGCATTAGGCGTAGCCAGCGCGACTACAGCCTGGCCTTTAAATTAGCGGTGGTGGGCGAGGTAGCCCGCGGCGAACTGAGCAAAAAATAGGCAAAGCACCGCTATGGTATTCAAGGACGCTCGACCGTACTGGTCTGGTGCCGTAAGTATGCCACCCACTTTGCTACCTTTCAAGAGGCTGGGCGTACTTCCCCCGGCCAGCCCCCAGCTGTGGAGCAGACCCCGGAGCAACGCATCAAGCAACTGGAAACGGAATTGCGCGAACAGAAAAATCTGGCTGCCAAAGAGTTAAAGGACGCACAGGATTTGAATTTACTCTTGCGCACGATGCTGCAGGTGGTGGAGGAGGACCACGGTATTTCCCTGCCAAAAAAGTCTTTTCGCCGGCCGTTTCCAAGCTGGTCGGCGAAAAAAAGCTGAGCACCCAGCGCAGTTGCCTGCTCTATGGGGTCTCGCGTCAGAGCCCCTATCAGCGTCGCCAGCGACAAGCCCAGCAAGCCCAACGCGCCGAGCAGGTGCTGGTTGAGGTACGGGCCGTGCGTACCAAGTTGCCCCGCCTGGGCACGCGCAAGCTGCTGCATAAAATCGGGCCGCGTTTGCGCGCCCAGGGCGTGGCCTACGGGCGCGATGCCCTCTTTTCCCTGCTACGCGGCCGCCAACTGCTAGTGGCCAAAAAGCGCAGCTTTACGAAGACGACCGATTCGCACCACCGCTTTCGCAAACACCCGAATCTGGTCAAGGACGCCCCCACGCCCACGGCGCCACACCAGCTCTATGTCAGCGACATTACCTACCTGCCTACCCGTCAGGGAACGGTTTATCTGAGCTTGGTCACCGATGCTTATTCGCGCAAAATTGTCGGGGCTCATGTCCACAGCAGCCTGCACACAACGGGCTGTCTGGCCGCGCTCTGGCAAGCCGTGCGCCAGGCAGGCGCGGCCGCCAGCGGCTGTATTCACCACTCTGACCGGGGTAGCCAATACTGCTCCGACGCCTACCAAACGGCCCTGCAAGCAGCCGGCTTGCGTTGCTCCATGACCGATGGCTACGATTGCTACCAAAACGCGCTGGCCGAGCGGGTGAACGGCATCTTAAAAGATGAATTCCTCTTTATCCTGCCTGCTGACCTGGCGCAAGCCCGCTTACTGGTCCAACAGGCCGTCCACCTCTACAACGAAGAGCGGCCGCATCTGGCCCTGAACTACTTAACCCCAATCAAGTCCATCAGCAAGCCAAAAGCCCCGCCGGAAAATCCGAACGGGGCCCTTGCCTTATTGCTGTCAACATTTAGCCGGACGAGACAGTGCTGCGCGTCCGCCAAGTCGCGGAACACGGGCCACTCGCGCGGCCCCAGTTCCTCCGTCTTCAGCCGCGACCATAAGCTTTCGGCCTGCGCGTTGTCCAGGCATTCGTCGCGCCGGCTCTGCGAGCGCCGGCATTCATACTGGTCGAGCAAGGCGCGGTAGGCGTTGGCGCAGTACTGCCCGCCCCGGTCGGAATGCACGAGCAGACCGGGAGCCGGCTGGCGAGCCAGCAGGGCCTGGCGTAAGGCGCTCGTGACCAGCTCTTCGGGCATAGAGCCGAGCACGCGCCAGCCCACCACCTGGCGGGTGAACGCGTCCTGAAAGGCGCACAGATAAGCCCACTGCCCCGAAGCCAGCGGCAGGTACGTGATGTCACTGACCCAGACCTGGTTGGGCCGGCTTGGCTTGGGCTGGTCGAGCAGGCGGTTAGGCGCACAGCGTAGCCCGTGGGTCGAGTCAGTTGTGCGGGGCGTGTAGGCGCGGGGTTGCAAGGCCCGCAGCCCGTGCCGCCGCATGGCGGAGCGCAGGCGCTGGCGGCCCACGCGGTGGCCCTGAGCCTGCAATTCGACCCGCAGCCGGCGGGTGCCGTAGCCGCGCCGATGCTGCTCAAATGTTTCCTTCAGCGCGTCTTCCCACGGCTCGGCCAGCGGCTGCGTCAGGGCTGGGCGCTGCTGCTGGCGCCAGCTATAGTAGCGGGCCGACGAGACGGCCAGCGTCCGGCAGAGCAGTTCGACTGGGTAGCTACCGCGCTCTTGCTCAATAAACTGCCAGCAGCTCATCGGGTGGGTGGGGTCGAAAAGATGGCGATGGCTTTTTTTAAAATCTCCAGCTCCTGCTCCAACCGCCGATTGGCGGCTCGCAACTGGCGCACCTCGGCGGCCTCCGTGGGGTCGGCGGGCAGCGGAGCCTGCGCCTCGCGCTGCCACTGATAGATGCGTTTGGGGTCGATGTTCAGAGCGCGGGCGGCCGCTTGGGTTGAGCGGCTTTCGCGGGCTAGGCGCAGGGCCTCGGCTTTGAAGGCGTCGTCATACTTGCGCCGCTTGTCTAGCTTGTCCATGTGGGAAAATTACCACCCCAAACTCTCTTCTCTATCTGGACCACCTTATATTACCTTTCTCTGTCTATGACCGAAAAGAAACTTGTTGATGGCCAGTCTGTCACCCGGAAAAAAATACATCCATTTTTAAGGCTGAGTGTGTATACCAGGTCGCCGGAGTGCGGCAGAGCGATACGGCCCGTGCCCAGCGCATCTCGTCCGCACTGCTCGGCTGCTGGCAACGCGTTGCGTTGGAGCGGGTCGTACCCATCAGCGCCGAGCGAAGGGAATCAAGTGCTTACATGCCGAATTGAAGCGCGTAGAAATCGAGCGCGATATTTAAAAAAGCGTTGACCATCTTTGTTCAGCCTCAACTGTGAGCAATTGTGTGTTTATCCACGCACAGGCACTTAGACTGTCGTCAACCTGTGTCGGGTAATAGGTGTGAGCCGCAGTAGCTACTACCAGTGGCGGGCAGATAGAACGCAGCCAGTCCCCGGCTGACAGCCAGCCGCCTAGCAAGTATTTGCCGCCTGCGCGTCGAACTGTGGGCCGAGGGCAAGTGAGCCGCTACGCCTTGCGCAGCAGGCTGCGGGCGAGTGGCCAACGGGTGCTTAGCACCCGCCCACAGCGCCCGCGCACCACCCAAGCCGACCCAGCCGCCGTGGTGGCCGAACACCGGCTGCTGGGCCAGCCCGCGCCCACGCGCCTCAACCAGGTCTGGGTCGGGGACATCACCTACCTGCCGCTGCTAGGTGGGCGCTGGTGCTACCTGGCCACATGGCGTGTTGCCTGTTCGCGGCGGGTGGTGGGCTGGCACCTGGCCGCGCAGCTGCCCACCGAGTTGGTGCTCACGGCCTTGGAGCAAGCCCTGACGCTACGCCAGCCGGCGCCGGGCCTCCTCGTCCACGCCGACCGGGGCAGCCAGTACACCAGCCAGGTGTGCCGCCATCGCATCGAGCAGGCTGGGGCGCTGGCCAGTTATGCCCGGCCGGGCAAGCCCACCGACAACGCCGAGGCCGAAGCGGGGTGGAGCACACTCAAAACCGAGCTGTTACCCGGTGGCGGCGCGTTTGCCAGCTTAGAAGAAGCTGTAAGCTCCCCTTCAAAGTAGGCCAGTCAAAAGTAGAGGTTAGGCAGCTTGACGAAACTCGATGGGAGTTAGAAAGTTAAGGGATTGGTGAGGTCGCAGATGGTTGTAATCGTACTGCCAAAGCTGGCAGTGTTCGCGCACTTGACGCAGACTGCTGAAGAGGTAGGCGTTGAGCAGTTCGCGGCGAAATGAGCCGTTAAAGCGTTCAATATAGGCGTTTTGGGTCGGACTCGCCGGTTGAATCCACTGCAAGTCAATCTACTGACCCTGGCACCAGATCTGTAACACCTGGCTAATCAACTCGGGGCCATTATCGACCCGAATCCGGGATGGTACCCCATGGCGGCTGACCAGCGTGGTGAGCAGGGCCACGACGCGGGTGGCGGGCAGCGAAAAATCGACTTCGATACCGAGCACTTCCCGGTTCCAGTCCTCGACTACGTTCAAGGTGCGGAAGCGTCGGCCATCGGTTAAGGCATCACTCATGAAGTCTAACGACCAACACACATTCGGCTGCGTGGGCACTTCGAGCGGTCGCTTAACCCGCTCGGGCAGGCGTTTCTTTTTCCGTCGCTTTCCTAGTTGTAGGCTCATTGTCTGATAGATACGCCATAGGCGCTTGTGATTTACGACTACCTTTTGCTTGCGCAGCCGGTAGTAGTACTTCCAAAAGCCCCACCCGCTATGGCGCTTGACCAGGGCCCGCAAGCGGGTAATCAAGTCATCATCGGTCGGTTGAAGTCCCCCACGGCCCTCACCGGCGGGCGGAGCGTAGCTGGCGCGGGCCAGGCCCACGAGCGCACACGCCTGACGCTGGCTCAACCCGCGTTCGCAGGCGTAGTGGGCCACCTCGCGCCGGGTCGTGGGGGTGACTACTTTTTTCGCAAGACCTCCTTAATCACCTGATTTTCCAGGCTCAGCTCGGCGTAGAGTTGTTTGAGGCGGCGGTTTTCGTCTTCCAGGTGCTTGAGTCGCTGCAACTCGCTCACACTCATGCCCCCGAACTTGCTTTTCCAGCTGTAAAAGGTGGGCTCACTAATACTGTGCTCCCGGCAAATCTGGGCCACGGTCTGGCCCTGGTCCTGTTGGCGCAAAATGCCCAGAATCTGGGCTTCGCTAAAACGACTCTTTTTCATAAGGCAGGTAAAAATAGAGAAAATGCAAAGTTGCTACTTCTCTCTACTTTTGACTGGCCTACTTACCGGGGAAGCTTACAAAGCCCGCTTAGAAGTGGCCTATTAGCTCGATACCTACTTCAAGCTGGACCGCTGTTACTCCTCCTTAGGATACCGCTCGCCTCACCAATTTGAAGCTGGCCTCCTGAAATCCCTACCTCGACTCACTGTCCGCTATCACTAGACTGTCCCATTTTTCGGTCATGAGCAGGGAAAGTTAAGACTTCTCCCTGTCCTTGCCAGCCAGACCATCTCAAGCCGCCATAAACTGTCCAACTTTTGGGGAGTACTACACACGCCTTGCACTAAGCTGGCCTATAGCTCGTAACTTGGGTTATTTAGGCAAAAAAACACCGCTGGTGAGTAACCAGCAGTGTTTTCTGTGGGCAATAGCTGGTTAATGACGCCGTTGCAGCACGTATACCGGTAGTTGGTCGGGGTCGATGGCAGCAACCTTACCGTTGAACATTACAGCTTTGATGCTATAGTCACCAGACTGTACGTTGGGCTGGTTGTACTGTGCGTCGTAAAACAAGGTATCGGTTTTGCCACCCAACTCTATGTACCACGTTTTGGCGCTGCCATTAAGGCTTGCGCTGTGTATCGTGCCGGTTTCGTAATTGAACTTGTACTTAAGCGACTGGCCATTATAGGCGTGAGCTTCGCGTACCATCGTGCAGGCGCCACCGGCGCATTCGCTGCCTAGGTAATTTTTCTGCCCCGTAGCACTCAAAGAATAAACCTGAATAGGAGTAGTGCTCGTAAGCAAGTTATTGCCCTGCTTATCGAGCAAAGCAAAATGAACGGAAAGTACGTTATCCGCAACAGCGGGAACATCTTCTTTCTGGCAAGCAAAGACAACCAGTAGAAGCGGAATAAGACGATAAGATTTCATAAGAGAATCAGGGATGAATGTTATAGGTGTACGTTTGAGCGCAGTTATAATTATGCACGGAGCCGTCACTCCAAGTGACCTGCCAGTTATAAGGATTGAACCAGCCGTTATATTGGCCATCCCACCCCCAGTTCATATAGAAAGCCAGATAGCTTGACCCATCGCATTCGGATTGAATATATCCATCTGTCACCCAGCAGTGCCCAGACGCATTTTGATAACCAAACCAATTGACACTGGGAGCCCCGGACAAAATCACGGGCATATCAACCCGCAAATTATCCTGAATAGCCTGTACCATACCAGACTGATTGCTGATGTATTCGGCCGAACCATAGCCGTAGTTGCCTTTGAGAGCATCGTCAATATAATCAGGGTCAGCACCTGAGGCAGTAGGGGTATAATTCATACGCAATTTCCCCCCTAAATCATCCATCAGGTGCGCCGTGGCAGATGTGCCGGAACTAGGCGACATAGCCGACCAGTTAAAGGACGCTGGTGCTTTCCAGTAGTACATCACCTGCGCTTGCGCAGTAGCCACGCAGCCGGTAGGGCAGTGGTAGCAGTAAGCTTGCAGACCGCTACTAGTTACGTAATCATTATAACCGCAATTCTGGCCCCAAGTAGTCTGCATGAACGGTCCCCTCTGCACTGAGTAGCAGGGCGGCGGCGAAGGAGGCGGGGCCAGCCGGCCGCTGTTACTTGGCATAGTGTCAGTTTCCTTAACTGGTTCGTTAGCACTCACTTCCGTTGCTGGCTGCATGTTGCCCACCAATGTATTCCACGTCGCCATTGCGCCGGGGCGTGGCGCGTTGCCACTGGGATTCTGGCGCAGGGCATTGGTAATCAGTAGCGTGGTTTCTAGCCAGGCGGCTAGGCCACCTGGGGTTGCATCGCGATCGTGCAGCCGGTTGAACGGCAGTGAACCTTGCTTAGCAAAGGCCAGCACTGGGTCCATATGCCGATCGGCGGAAATTATCGCGAACCCACCTTGTACGTAATTGCAAAGGTACAGCCCTGGTTGCCCGTCGGCAGCGGGCAGGGCAGCGAAGTCAGCGATACGCTGTCGGCCCTGAAAAATGGGCTGAGTGTCGTGAGTTTGCTCGTTATGCAGCCTTTGGGTTACCACTCCGGGGCTAAGTGCGATATTTTCGGCGGCGGTGCGGGCCTGTGCCTCCGACACGGTATAGGAGCGGACATTGGTAGTAAGCGTCGACTGCTCCATTTCCTTTTTACAGGAAAAAGTTCCGAGGCTTAACAGTGCTGTTAGTGTCAGTAGGCGTCGCCTGCAGAGAAGAATATGGTACATAAGGTGCAAGGGATTAGTGCAAAGCAAATGTAGTCTTTTATAGCGAAATACCTTGCTGTTGAGCTGACATTATTTTCGAGACCTCTTGCCACGCTTTTCTCTCAAACTTATGGTGAGTTCGAAAAACAAGTACTAGCTCAGCGCAAGCTCGTAATCAAGTTGGCTTCCAGCAGTCATGCTTAGTGACTAGCGGGTGTGTGCTCGTAGACCATCACGAGTCGCCGAAGGCAACTTAGGCAGACTGAAGTGGTCCAGTCAGAATGGGCAGGAAAAGGTAAAATTTCTCTGTCCTTTCCAGTTAGACTACCTCAATCCTATTACAAATTCTCAACCTAACTTAGCGGTTGCTCTGGCCAAACGGCTCGAACCAAGTTATTCCGTTTATTCAAGCACTAGTTTAAAAGCTCGCATTTTTTCTCCAATATTCAGCATATATATTCCTTTCGGCAGAGCTCGCAAATCAACTGATAGATTAGCTTGGTGGTCGGGAGTGATAGTTGTTTGGTAAACGCAACGCCCTACCATATCCCGCACGGTAAGCAAGGTAGGTGTCGTTAAGGTGCCTAACACTGAAACCAACCCAGTGGATGGATTTGGCGCCACCTGCCAAGAAGATGAATTGCCTAATTTGGTAGCTAGTGGAGCTGTCAGTAGCACGGAGAAATCCCGTACTTGCCCAGCTAGGGCATCGCGGCCGCAGGGGTCTGGCACTACAGTAAGAGAAGTGGACGGGTCATAAGACCAAGAGGCTACCCGCATTCGCAAAGGTTGATTTAGAAGTGCAGACGCTGGTATTTGAAGCGTACCAGCTATATAGCCTGGACGTGGCGGCGACGTAATAGAGTTAAATACCAGCTCACCGGGCGACTCAAACACGCCATTGTTATTAGCGTCGAGCCAAATAAAGCAACTGCTGGCAAGAGCATTGGCATCCCTAAATCGTAGGCCATAGCTAGTCCCTTGCATCAGCGCAATCGGAATCCGAGTGCAAGTTTCGTCTAGGTAACCGGGCGCGTTACGGAGCTGGTGATAGAGTAAGGCCGAACCAATCCGCAGTGTATCTATCGCGTGCGAGTAACCAGTAAGGCCTGTTGTAGGGGAGGGAAGACATGCAGCTGGTCGGGGCCCCGTCGTCAGTGAACTCACTGCAACGTAGTTCGTACGGGTAAGTGTTTGTGAGCCATAAGCATTGTTAGCCTGCAAGGACACAGTGTAGGTGCCTGGCGCGGTATACTGATGCAACGGGTGTTGCTGCGTCGAACTAGTCCCATCGCCAAATGACCATTGCCAATTACTAGGTGAGGCCCAACTCGTATCACGGAATTGAACCAGACCGTTGCAAGCAGCTGGCAGGTCGGCTAAGAAGCCGACGATAGGAGTCACTGGCGCAGGCAAGATTACTACCGTGTAATCTTCTAATGAGCCCCACACATAGGAAGGTACGCAGCCATTAGGGTACACACTCATTGCTCCCGAGTGAATGTAGGCCCGTAAGCGGGTAGCCCCTGGCTTCGCATTGGCTGGAATTTTTACACTCAGTTGATGAGGGCTAAACTGGGTGAGCGGCCCAGTACGCTCGGAAGGGCTGAACTGACCATCCTGGTTAGCGTCAACCCAGAGTTCTACCGCATTCCATGGACCAGCGCTGGAGAATTGCCAAGGCAACGATTCAGCCCGAAAGGGATAGGTTTGACCAGCTTGCACCGTAGCGTACGTAGCAGTGAAGTTGTAGTAGCCTACCCCAGGGCCTCGATAAGTACCGTTGTCAATACCGGCAAACTGCACACGAGTGAAATAGGTGGGATAATCAACGTAGCCACCATTACCACTACTAGTGCAGTAGCTCGGGCAAGTAGCTGCCACTGCTATTCGCTGACGAGCAGTGTCGCTGCCAAAAGCGTTTTGGGCTATTAGGTGCACCTCGTAGGTCCCTGGCTGGGTATAGGTATGAACGGGGGGAGCAGCCAGCGTTGAGGCACTGCCGTCTCCAAAGTCCCAGTGGTAACTGGTCGCCCCACGGGTGGTGGCATTGGTGAAAGCGATTTTAGTTGGCCCACATAGCTGGTTATAGCTGACAGTGAAGGCAGCAGCAGGTCGAGAGGTATTAGGTGCTAGTATTACTGAATAATCTTCGGCCTGCCCCCACTGCACTGGGCTGCAAGGACCAGTTGCCGGACTACCCGTGTAATCAGCCACTATGCGCAAGCGTAGTGCCTTATTATATATCAAAGATGGCGTTAAGGCAATAGTGAGTGGCACAGCGGGATTGCGTACAGAAGAGCCTTGGTAAAGCAATTCGCTGGGACTAGTAAACACCCCGTCATCGTTCAGGTCTAAGTAGACACGTACATCATGCACGTTGGTGCCCCCAGTAGTCAGCTGTAGTGTGTAGGGCCAGTCAGCAGTGAGTGTAGTTCGATAAGCGCAACTGAAGTCCTCGTAGCCAGCACGGCCGTCAGCTGAACTATGGTCGAGAGTTGCTAGTTGAACTCGGGTTAAACCAAATAAACAACAGTACCCAACTGTAGCTGGTTGGCAACTGACTGGGTGTGGACCATCGTTCCGTACTATCACATAAGCCGAACGCGTAAGTGAATCGCAACCACTAGCGTTACATACGCGCAGTTTCACAGTATAAGTACCGGGGGCCGCATAAGTATGGGTAGGGTGTTGCTGGGTGCTAATATTACCGTCGCCGAAGTTCCAATTCCAGTTACTAGGGCTGTTAGATGAATTGTCGTGGAAGGTCACCGTACCGGTACACGTTATCGAATCAGATGCGGTGAAATGCGTCACAGGTGTGAGACTTCTCATTACAAAATGAATTTGGTGACTTGCTTGTGAGTTATGCTGTTTAGAAAGCGTATATATATTTAAAATATATAATATAAAAAAATTTGTGATGAAAGTGGTGGACATAGCAATAAGCGGTCTATGGAGAGCTAATCGAACTTGACTACAGTCACATGTTAGTTACCTGCGACTTCATAAACTTCAGCCAAACCAATCGGTTTACAGCCAATAAATACTATTTTTTAGTATCTCTTGAATACCATAATTTATCTATTCTCACAAATCCTTCAATATGCTCCTTACAATGCTCTGGGCTTTTGCACTTGATAATATTAACAGAATCTTCTCCTATATTACATACATATACGTTTTCATAACTGTCAACCTCAATGGATTTAACATTCATTTTTAAAAATGTGCTTATAATTTTTAAATTATCATTGCTGGCGCTGCATTTGCTTTGCTTTACTATAATTATGCTGCTAGGGGAGGATGCCTGAATTACAGTTGGGGAATAGCAGGAGGAATGGGTATTATATAACAATATTCTGTCATTTGACAGGCTGCGACTTCTAAGCACAATTAAAGTATTTTTAAAGCCAGAAAAATCGTAATTAATGTATTGATCCAAAAATTTATGATCATGATGTGCGCATGATATACAGCTAAAACACAGGAAAGATAAAATAATAACGCTTCTCATACTCATCTTATTGGCATGTTTGTAGAGTCTAATGGCTCAACGGTTACCGTTCCTTGACGATTATCTAGCCCTCTTTCCTTAGCATAATTATAACCTTTGATTATAGAGAATTGGTCATCAGACGAATCCCATTGTGGAGAATAGCCATTAGTTTCTGAATTGTTCAGGCTGTTGTAGTGTGCGCCAACTTGCAACTCCTCAAGAGATAGTCCCAATGATGCCCCTCCCGCACCAAACATAAAGTTGCCAAAATTTTGCTGATTGTGGGCTACGCCACCTATTAAAAATAGTGTTTTTGGCGGCAGGACGTTAGGTGCAATAGTAGCTCGACCGGGGTACATAGACGGAATAGATGTAAAAGAAAAATCAAACGCACCACCTCCTTTACCCTCTTTCTTTAAGAAATCGTATCTAGAAGCATCAGAGTTATTATACGCTTTATTTTCTGCATTAAATGCTCCTGCAGATGACAGCATAGAATTTATTTCCGAATCTTTTACAAAAGTGATAGACTTTACGGTACCATCTTTTATAGCTTTTACGTCACTCTCTGGATCAGCGAAACGAAAGCTTTGCAAGACTTTGCCACTCGCATCTAATACTTTACCCCTATGCCCAAAGAAGAAATTGTGAAACCAATTATCTTTCGTTACATTAAGAAAATTTCCATCTTCATCAAAATTAATCACGCTCCTCCCGTTGGGGTCTAAAAAGCGGACGGCATTATCGTAAGAAAAAGTATAAGGAGACCATTGACTCATTTTACTTGCTAGTGGGTCTACTGCATTCCACCGTCCTAATTGTATATCGTACATGCGGGCACCATAGTCGCCCCAGTTGAGACCAAATTCCTCTTGCTTCTCCTTGCCATTGTATTGCAACTTGCTATCATACCCACTTGATGACTCAATACCTACTAGATTAAGGCCGAATGGGTCGTAGTTGTTCTCTTGCAAAGAGATAGTGGTACGCGCTAGCGTCATATCATCAAAATAGGCAGCTTGCCCACTCTCGTTGATAAGACTCACCTGCACGTAACCAGCACTATCGGCTTTTATACCAAGTTGCAACTTCTGCCACTCGTCAGTAGACGTGCGTCGCAAAGGTTGTGTGCGTGTTGCTACTAGTTGACTATCCTGGTTGAACAGCTCATAACGTAGGTAAGCTGTAGGAACGGTTGCCTTGCGCAGGTGTAACAGTTGAGGTACAATGGCTAATGATACTCCCAAGTATGGTAGCCACCGACGCGGACGAACTGCCACCTGGTGCTGGTCGGTTAGTTGTCCCTCCGAAGTACCCACCGCGCCTATGCCAGCCACAAACGCTCCTTTATGCAGCGCTGAAGATAGTGGAGACTCGCGGTCATAGCGCCCATACACTTCAGCTTGCACACTGTCGCCAGCAACCACAGTCAGTCGAATAGTAGGTCCCTGCCGCTGCCCTGAATGCGCGTCTAAGCGAGCTACGTAGTCACCAGTACGCGCGTGAGCCGCATCACGTAGGCGAGTCTCAGCAACATGGGTGAACTGTCGCTCTTCTTCTGTCGCATTAGCAGGCTCCATCCCTGCCGTGCGCTGGGTACTGTTCCCACCATCTTCTGAGAATGCCAGACGCAGGCTACCTAAGTGGTCGCGCAAGTGGTACTCATATTTCCAATGAAGCAGCCCGGAAGTAGGATTAGCCGTGTAAAGTACACGGCCCTCTGGAGTAGCTACGTACTTCACTGCATTATCCTCGTACACAAAGCTGCCGAAGTAATCGGTGGCATGATTTACTGCTGGGCGACGGAAGCCAGGATGGTAGCTTGTGTACTTCTGCAGTTTGGCGCCTGTAGCAGAATAAGCATAGTTTATCGTGCCGTATTCGCCCTTATTAGGCAGATGAATAGTTAGTTCTTGGTACCGATTCAGAATATTGCAGCTAGCATCGTAGATATGCTTGTTGTTATCTGCTGTTAAGTTTCCTCGGTTGTCGTACTCATATTCGTCGGCACTCGCCCCTGGCGTATACGTACCGGTAGCATCTTTAAAATCATGCGTAGACGAACTTACAGCTGGGTCATCCACGCCCACCAAGCGGTTACCTTTATAGTAGTAGGTCAGCAGGTCGATATCATCGTAGGTGTAAGCAGCAGCTAGCCCCTTGCGATTCATGCTCTGGATATTCCCATTAGCATCATACGTGATATTGGATGCCGAATAGTCTTCTCCAATTATACCCCACGCGCCATTATAAGTGCGGTAATCTGCACCCGTGAGCCGGTTTGCCGCGTCGTAGTAATAAGCGTACCCACGCAGCTTTTTATTAGTCGCAGCATTATTGGTACGCCACATCACCTCGGCAATGTTCCCATTGTATTGGGCTGGGCTTAAGCTCAGGTTACGGTGAGTATCGTACGACAACTCCATGCCAAATAAGTCTGGCAACTCGGTGGCTGGGTCATCGCTGTTAGGGTCTACATCGTTGTAAAAAGCGACATTATTCGAGAGGTCCCGGTCATTGAGGTGCGTGAGCCACCCCCGGATATTGTAGCGATAGTCCACTGACTGCAGAAAGGAGGGCGTTCCTACCTGCCAGTCGGTGCTATGAAGCTTTTTATCTACTAACTGCCCTAACTCGTTGTACTCTTGGTAGGATAGCAGGATTTTATCCTGCGTATCTATTTGAGAACGAGTGTTTGTCACCCGACTCATGTGGTCGTAGTCAAACTCCTGTAACAGGGTATGAGTACCAAGGCTCGTCAGGCTGTTGGTAACCAGTGACTGGGTAGTGCGACCAAGAAAGTCGACCAGTGCCGTCGTTCGCTCCGTGCCAGCTAGTGAGTTAGAAACTGCTGAATACAAGTCCTGCTGGGTTTGCAGCAGGTGATATTTGGCATCATAATACAAAGTGGTTGTCAGCAGAGGAGTGGTGCTACTACCATAGTTCTTCAGTACTCGTTCTGCGCGGCCCGTTACCTGGCCAATTACTATCGGGTTCTGCTGACTAGCTGTTACTCCATTCTCCGCAACGAATGTCTTGCCAGCTAATGCAATTGGAGTGTAGTTGTCATAGTAGTTGACGGTCAGTACATCGGCATCCGTAATGCCATGTGGGAAGCTGGCCGTTAGGGTATAGCCTATGGTAGAATTATCAGCCTGCTCGGTGAGGACGGTTTCTGCGTCCAATACGCTCTGAAGCGTTGCGCGGTCGCGACTGTCATTGAAAGTACCTGTAACGATTTGACGGTTCAGACCGTCGTACTTGGTAAATATCCAGGGCACATCGCTTTCCTTTTGTAAGACGGGCAGGTTGCGCTGGTTGTACACTAGCTGTACAGGGCCAGCTCCTGGCACCTGTTTTTCCACTAGCCGACCACGACTGTCATACTCGTACCGGAAGCACCACTGGGTAGTAAAATCGGCTAATTGAGCTGCGGTGGGAGTCCAGCTACCACTGGTTGGCAGCGTTACTACACCTGCCGGCTGGATGACCAAGTGCAGTCGGTCTAATTCATCATATACATAATAAGTGTTTAGGTCGGTAGCACCCACGACCTTCTTGAGTACTATATGGCCTTGTCGGTCAGCATACTGTGCAGTCAATTGGTCTTGCTCATCGCGCGTTTCCTTTACCCATAGCTCTCCGGCCGTGTAAAAACCAGGCGAACTGCAACTAGTACCTGCATAGTCGAAGCGACGTACTTCATTAGCAGTATTTGCCCGCTCGGTGACCTTGACCGAGTGGTCAGCTGAGGCACTCGGTTGCCAGGTAGCACCCGGCGCCCCTTGCTTGAGTACACGGTTCAAAGGCGAAGCCTCATATACTTTTTGCGCCCACGGAGCTGCGTCATTAGCTACTCTATCACCAGTTACTTGATAGAAGGCCGGTTGCTGCGTAAGGGCACTGGTTTTGAAGTGGCCATCATTGCCGTTCGCATAGGGCAGGTAATCTACTGCGGGGCGGCCCAGCCCGTCATACACAACCGGCACTATAATGTCCGCTTTCTTTGGACTCTGCTGATATCCTACGCTTTGCTCCAAGCGGCCTAGACCATCAAAATACTGCGTATTGGTTTGTACTTGGTTTGCCCCCTGGCTATGTCCGTAGAGTGACTGCCAAGTAGTATAACCTGCCTGTAATGGAATATGAGTGATGATATGGTTACGGTTCTCCTCCGCCACGTACACAGTTACTGTCTGGGCGGCAGACTGCGCCCCGTTGCAAACCGAGCCCGTAACCGTGTAGGTCGTCGTCGTGGTTGGTGAAACTGTCAACTGCGGTCCAGTTGCCCCAGTAGACCACGTGTAGGTATCAGCTCCAGCGGCTGTAAGGGTCGCCGAACCTCCTAATGGAATTTGAATACTGGTTGAAACGGTTAGCGTTGGAGGAGCCGGGGAAGTGGTTACGCTCAGGTAGATATTTCCCCTATCTCCGCTTTGCCAGCCATCGGCCACGATTAGATAAGTGCCCGCCGGTAAGGTGCGAATGATTCTGGATGCGTTCGGATGGCAACCGTTATTCTGATGAGAATCGTCGCTTTGGTCAATGGGTACCGCTTGATTGTTCCAATCAAGCAGGAACAATACCGTGTCAAAGTCCGAGTTACACGTATTAATTTCTACCGTCGTGGAGCGGGCCAGCGTAAATTTGTAAAATACGTCGGGGGCACCCGCGCCCCAGAGTCCACTATTGGGTACGTTGTAGCTGAAATCATCGTGCAGTAAGGTGCCACTTCCTGTTACGTCAGGGCAGGGTTTCGTATATGTCTGTCCACAAGCAGCCAGGGTGCCTAAGTTGATGGCTGTAGTAGCCATATCACCATCAGCTGCTACTGAGCAAGAAATAATAATATCTAGATATCCATCTGTTCCGAAGTATGTACTCCCGTCATTGGGGTCAACGTAGTAAGTGGGATAATATATATATCCAGTTCCAGTAAAGCCCCACCACTTAATAGTCACATGGAAAGGGTCTGTATTTGCCCAGTCAATATCACCGCCGCTTACCTGCCATTGGTCATACCAGTTTGATTGCCCTCCACGGTAATAATAAACCGTAGTGCTACCGGGTGTTACGGTAGCTGGACCATCAATATTATAGTTTTGGGCCCAAGCGGATAACTGGCTCCCTATTAGCAAGCCTAAGATAAGTAGCAGACGGGTACACGTCTGCTTGGCTGTCTGCTGGTGAAATTTAAGCCACTCAGGAAGAAAGTAAGTATAATAAGATTTCATGAGCGGAGCTACTTGACCAAATAGGGTTACTTGTTGGAACGTGTCTGCTATACAGATGCTCTTCTTGACACTAGCTACTGTTGGTAGTGGTACTCAAGATGTTTGGTAACATTACCCTCAGCATCGCGTACGAGTTGCAGGCGCTGAAGCCCGTCGTATTCGTAGCGAGTTGGACGGTTATTCGCATCCGTGGCGCTAGTAGGGCCTACTAAAGGGTCATGCGTATAGGTGGTGACCTGTGCATCGACAGGCTGCACCCGGATGTCATCAATCCATACATTTTGTCCTGCTATACCTGCTGAACGCAGCCCGCCTGGGCGGATGAAAATGGTTGTCACATCAGTAGGTACATCTACCTCCTTTTGTAGTAGCACCCACTGCCCGTTAGTCGAACCACTTGTTTGCACATAGTCAGTGTACGAATTATTAATTGTACTTGCCCACCACGGCTGCATATAGAGAAACAGCTGGGCATTGGGACCGTCGCTTTTCGCCCAGCAGGAGAAGCGCACTCGCCGACGACCGATGCTAGGTGGTAAAGCGGTAGCTGGCCCAAACTCAAATTTGGTTCCTGTAGCTGAGCCGTAGCTAAAGCGTGCACTACGCCGACCAGTCCATGCCACTGTCGCATCATATGCCAGGTTAGGCCCCCAAGTTGTGGTCTCCTCAAAGTTCTCATGGATAACCTGAGATATGGGGGCGTTTTGCACCGTAGCTGTTGGCAAGGTGCCAGCATAACCCCATTGGTAGCCACTTGCGACATCACCTTCTTTAAGCAAGCCAAGTAAATTACCCCGCGTATCGTAGTCCGTGCAAGTAGCTTTGAGGTGCAGGTTAGGGTCTAGGCTAAATGTAGTTCCGGCACCTGTCCCAGTGAAAGAAGCGCTGGTATACTGACTTAGGGGTATTGACTGCGTCAGCTCCAACTGCCATGTCTTGTAAGGCTTAATCAACGCTGTATTCGTTCCTGGATAAGTGTACGTTTGAACAACCGCACCGGTAAGCGCACCATTACGAAGAGTTAGCACCTCCACTGGCTCACTGAGCCGGTAGAGGCCCGGCAGGGATGAGATAGACCAAGCTACTTGGTCAGTAGCACTAGTGGAGGAATTGGTGTACTCGAATGGGTACCGGTAGCGAGTGGTCAGGCTTTGTCCTTTGCTATCGGTTGTCGTTTGTTCTGCGGGTATATTGACTGAGCGGTTTTGGAAAGTTTTGTATTGATAAGTAGTAGTGGTAGCTATGCCGTTGTTGCCAGTCGCATCATAGGTGGTCGTTGTTTCTGAGCTGGGCAGGAAAGGATACGTGAATAACTTATAGCTCGTGCCTTCTAGGCCGTAGTAAGCCACAGTACAGATGCTATTGAAGTTGAGTTGCTTGCCTGATATTATACGGGCATAATCCGTAGCTGAACCGTTCGCATACGAAGCGTATTGAATGCGTCGCCGTTGTACACATTGACCATTGCTATTGTATGCAGCAACTTGCAGTAGTCGGCCTCGCTCGTGTTCGCGTGAGGAATACTGATTATATACGGCAGTACCTTGGGAGCCACTCGTACGTTCCAGTGAAACCACAGGCGGTTCGTCAAAATGGTCATTGTCCAAGTTGACTCCGGTATCACTGTCGAAATTGGACTTAAAATTGGTAAAGTAATATTTCGTGTAACTCCCATCATTTCGTTTTTCCACTACCTGGCTATACCCGATGTGGCTACCTTGCACATTACCGCACGCAGGAATCACAGATTGGGAGCAGAAGACGTTGGTGCGGTAATAGCCTTTAATTGCTGGTTGCCCACCTACATACATAGGATAAGTTCTTTTATATCTATACTTAGGCTGTCCGGTTAATACGCCACTCGAAGGCAACTGTGCCACATTCGTTCCTGCTGTATAGCCAGTGACGTAGTAGTACTCTGTTACCGTCTTGTCCCCAATGCCTGGGTTGGGAATGGTAGCACTCGTAATTTTCTTGATGCGCAGTCCGCCAGCAGTCAGGGTAGTTGTTTGTGCTGGGTCGAGGAAGGTGCGCATCGTATCTACGCGGCTGCCATACTGGTGCTGCTCGTATTCAAATTCGCTGTAGCCTCCCGTTGGATAGGTAATGCGCGTTAGTGAGCCCCGTAAATAGACGGTGGGGTCTGTAGTAGGAGCACGCTTTAAATCATACTGTGGAACGTTAGGGAAAGCATATAATTTAAAATATGAATTATAAACCTTATAGAAATCTGGAAAGTTAGGCGTGTTGCTAAATCCAGTAGGTGAAGCTTGAGTAGACGTATTGTTGTAAAACCCCCAGTGGTCACTAGCCAGCATCAGGTAGTTAGGTAAGTTCTGATTATTGTTGTAGTAAGTGAAGCCGTAGGCAGGCTTGGGCATACCATCACCTCCAGTTTCCTGTGCAGACAACAAGGTCAGGCGTTGAGTTAAATCACTTGTATAAGTCAAGTGTACCTTTTTAAGTACCTGTCCTTGAGCTTTGATAATGATATTATCTAGTTGTTGCCATTGCAACTGAGCAATAGATTCTGCGAAACTAGCTTTGTTATGGAGTGCGGTAACAATATAAGGATAGTTTGTTTGTGAAATTGGGCCACCAGTTCCCTGTGGAGAAAATGCCTTGTAAGCTATCTCTGGAATGTATCTTAGTTCTTTACTGATAGAGCGTTCGAATTGCACTTCTCCTACTCGGGAAGCGATAGAGCGCAAATACACGGGGGCTACTAGTTTACCCGTTATAGAAGTGTACTCATTCGGGTAGAATTGGTATGTGCAACTCGAAGTTGCGTTCCAATAATAGCCGTAGAAATAGGGAGAGCCACCCGTCGTGGTAGGATTATTCGGCGGTGTGCCTGCTTCTAAAGCGAGGTCTGCACGAATGAAGTTATAAACTTGGCTAATGAAACGGCCTGGTTTCTGAAAAGCTTCTCGCTCATAAGCGAAGGTAATCTCATTGCCGTCTGGCGAAACAATTTTCGTTAGATACCAGGCATTGGCTGTCCAATAGTCATTGCTTTGGTCAAAAAGACCGATGCTGTACTCAATAGCTGGCCGCTCAGCTGGTGCTGCACTTCCTTGGTCATGGCCAAATATATAGCGGGTTCCGTCAGCCAGAGTAATAGTAAAGCCACTAAAGGTTTTAGGATACTGTTGCGCGTATTGCGTAGCCCATGTACCCCCATTGGGAGCGAATCCACCGGCGAAAGCCATAAATGGAATGGTGAGTAGTGGCTGCGTAAGATTATTGACCTCCACCTTCACCGGCTGGTCGCAGCGCACTTTCCAAGTACCCCGTCCTTGCAAGGTGCCATTGCCGTCGGAATCTTTATAAAAAGTTCCATTCAGACCAGGTAGTGTGAAGGAGAATTCATCCGGCTCAGTATCCGCGAACAGTTGCGTATACCCACCATTATTGGGATAGGGGTACTGATTGATATAATTAGTGGTGATGGTTCGAGAAGAAATCTGCTCGGCAAAGCTTTGGCTATCCCAATTAATACTACTTGGGTTAAGTATTTCGTTTGTGTAGTAGTAACCAAGTGCTGGTATATTGCTTGTACTATTAGTCTTGCTAGGGTCAGCATATTCGTCAGGCATACGGTTTACCACCCGAGTGATAACTCCGCCTGCTTGTAAAGACCATCCCATGCCTACCCAACCGGGGTGCTCATCTGGGCGGAACCCAGAGGCATTATAGTGCAATGCTATTGGCACCGTTATTCCATTACTCTGCACTGTATATACAGGCAACTCAATGTTAGGACTACCCGTATACTGGGAAATGCTAACGTCGCCAAATGTTCCTAAACTGGCCGCAGTAGGGCTCTGAACACCCACTGGCTCTTTACCGACCGGCGTGGAACGGTCTTGCGCTAGGAGTTGACCTACATTAGCTAACCAGCAAATTATAAAGAAGGTATATTTATGCATGGCAACTTATTTTTAGTGCTTTTAATTAATCAGCGTTTCCTTGCTTAGACCTTGTCTAGTTCTGACAATCGAGAGGGAATCACATTATCAGTTGCTAAGTAGTCAGGACCACACTCAACAAAACTAGGAAGCAAGACCCGATTTAAAAAGGACATTTGTTGTGTTTTTGTGACATGAACTAAAATTGTTTTTAATATGGCTATGGCATCACAGAAAAGCGAATAGCAGCGATTCTAGCCTCTGAGAGCCTATTAGCATTGCGTCAGTTTTACAAAAACAAACGATAGATGTGACATCAGCACGAACGGTCGTTTGGTAGAAATGGTCCAGTTAAATTAGCCCCTTTTGACTCGACTAGACGGCGGCTAGGTTTCCGCAGCCGGCTGGTTTGGCCCTAGCCTAGTATGGGCTGGGCTGCTGCGCCGCCACGACCCAGAACGGTGGGAAATGCACGAAACTATCCGGGCCTGGCTGGAAAGCCTACTGCCCCCAACCGTGTACAAGCAGACGCACCGGCAGCTCGCGACGGCCTACGGGGCACGGGATAACCTGCCTTCGCAATTGCTGCACCTGGAACGCGGTGGCTAGCGCTTAAAAGCTCACCGCCTAGCCCGGACGGCCTTCGCGGTGGGAACCGACTTCGACACGCTGGCCCCCCTGGCAGCTTATCTGGGTACCCGGCACGCGGTCACGGCCCGCGAGGCCGCCGTGTGGCTGGCGCAGGGGGTAGCTGGGCGGTCGAAGCAGTTCCTGCTCATGCGGCTGGTGGTACGGCTGGGGTCACCAAGCCACAGCCGCGTGGCTGGTAGCGGAGCTACGTTGCCAAGCACTAGGCTCGGAAAGGTGCACCTTTCCAATACCCCCCTCTCCTACCCGCTGCCCAAAGCAAAAAGTGCGTTTTTGGCGGTTCAAGAAGTGGGTTCTGAAAGTTTTTAGCGCGTACGTTTGTGAGCTATACTTTCTGAGCCATGTACCATGCATTTGGTTACGCCTATGTTTCAGCAGTTGCTTGGAGCCTCGGTACGTACCTTGAAGAGCTGACCTGTGCTGACGACAGTGGGGTGGTCTAGTTAAGTAGGAGAGAACTAGGCAACAGCTGTAAGTTGTTGTTGGTGAAATTGATAAGGCATTAAATAGCCAATGCTGGAGTGGCG
>JBPBPU010000042.1:0-41370 GCA_050954465.1 Janthinobacterium lividum | reverse complement strand
GGTCAACTGGCAGTTTTCGGTCGAAAAAGCCCGTACTAAACTCGCCCGCCATTACCAGAAAATTAGGGTAACTAATTCCCCTGACTAAGCACTAGCTAGCTGTTGTACTTCTGCTTCCTGTAGCGGGCGCATCGAGTGCATCCCGTACATGGCCTGGCAACTGCTTAAGCTACTCATGGCACCTAACCCCAGCGGTAGGGCTGCTAAACGGAGAAATAGGGTCATAAAAAAAGTCTCTTTCCGAAGAAAGAGACTTTTAAAAACCGGTTGGTTGCGCAGCAAGCCTGCTTAATACCGGGTGGCCTGGGGCCGGCGAGTATCGGTGGGCGGATAGTTGCCCAGCACACTGTTCACGATGCGGTAGGTCTCTTCCTCCGAAATGCTGTTCTGGTTGAGTTGTGCCTGGCCAGTGCCGCGCCACGCCAACTCTTTGCGCTTGACATCTACAATGTCTATAATGACGGTGCCGGCTTTGTAGTTGTACGAGCTGCCACCGTAGGGATAGCCCCCGAAGCCGCCGTAGCCATAGCCGTAGGGGTAGCCGTAGCCATAAGGAGTGGATACCTGCTGCTTGTTCTCAACGCGCACGCTATAGGCCACGTACACATCGGGGTTTTCGGCCGTTTCGGCCAAGCCCTTGGCGGCGAGGTCTTTGCTCACGGCATCGCGGATGCGCTGGTCCGTGAACGACTCGTAGCCTTTGGCCGGGCCGCCCTCCGTGTCCTTGGCTTGTTTGGGGTACCAGGCCCAGGTATGGTAAGCACGGAAGTTCACCGCGTGGTCGAAGTCGCTCGACGTGCCCACGTTAGCCGTGGTGCAGGCGTTCAGCCCGAGGGCCAGCGCCAGGCCCGTGGCTGCCAGGGCAACCGGCCGGGCCAGGGATTGAGGGAGAAGGTTCATAAAGCTGAAAACGAAGGAGTAAACCCCGTTTGCGGGGAGGTACTGATTTAACGTCGGGCGGCCGGGCAATGTTCCTTTTTTGCGCGGCTAGCCGAGTAGTTTAGCGAAGTATTTGACCGGGTAGCGAGGCAATGGTTTAAGGCTTGTTTTCAGGCAAAAAGCCCGCCAGACAACGAGTGTCTGGCGGGCTTGCCTTGGCGTTCACCTCACCCCTAGCCCCAGCGCTGTTAAGTTCTGGGGCTAGGGGGGTGAGGTAATCGTTGAACGACCTTAGTAGCTCGGCCCTTTGTCCGTCGACACCAGCTGCTCGGGCGCATCGGCGTATTCCTCCACCGAGGTGCAGCTGCAAATGAGGTTGCGGTCGCCGTAGGCCGAGTCGATGCGGCTCACGCTGGGCCAGAACTTGGCCTCGCGCACGTAGGGCAGCGGGTATACGGCCTGCTCGCGGGAGTAAGGGCGCGTCCAGTCGTGCACGAGCACGGTAGCGGCGGTGTGCGGCGCGTGCTTGAGCACGTTGTTCTTGGCATCGGCGCGGCCGGCTTCTACCTCGGCCACCTCTTGCCGAATCGAAATCATTGCCTCACAGAAGCGGTCCAGCTCGTCTTTGCTTTCGCTTTCGGTAGGCTCAATCATCAGCGTGCCGGCTACGGGGAAGCTCACCGTGGGCGCATGGAAGCCGTAGTCCATCAGGCGCTTAGCAATGTCCTCGACCTCGATGCCGGCTTTTTTGAAATGGCGGCAGTCGAGTATCATCTCGTGGGCGCAGCGGCCATGGCTGCCGGTGTAGAGCACCGGGTAGTGCGCTTCGAGCCGGGCCTTGATGTAGTTGGCATTCAGAATAGCCAGCTCGGTAGCGCGGGTGAGGCCGTCGCCGCCCATCATGGAGATGTAGGCGTAGGAAATGGACAGGATGCTAGCCGACCCATACGGCGCGGCCGACACCGCCCCGCTGCTGCGGCCTTCCACGGGCACTACCACGTGGCCGGGCAGGTAGGGAATTAGGTCTTCGACCACGCCGATGGGGCCGATGCCGGGGCCGCCGCCGCCGTGCGGGATGCAGAAGGTTTTGTGCAAATTCAGGTGGCACACGTCGGCCCCGATAGCGGCGGGCGAGGTGAGGCCCACCTGGGCGTTCATATTGGCGCCATCCATGTACACCCGGCCGCCCGCCGCGTGAATTTGCTCGCAGATGTCGATAATCGTTTCCTCGTACACGCCGTGGGTGCTCGGGTACGTCACCATGAGGCACGAAAGGCGGTCGGCGTGCTGAGCTATTTTAGCTTGCAGGTCGTCCATATCCACGTTGCCGTCGTCAGTACTTTTCACCACTACTACCTGCATGCCCGCCATCACGGCCGAGGCGGGGTTGGTACCGTGGGCCGAGGCCGGGATGAGGGATACAGTGCGGTGGCTTTCGCCCCGGGCTTCGTGGTAGCCCCGGATGGCGAGCAGGCCCGCGTACTCGCCGTTGGCCCCGGAGTTGGGCTGCAAACTCACGGCGGCGAAGCCCGTTACCTGGCAGAGCCAGGCTTGCAGGTCGCGGAAAATCTGCTGGTAGCCCTGGGTTTGGTCGAGGGGGGCGAAAGGGTGAAGCTGGCCGATTTCGGGCCAGGTCACGGGTATCATTTCGGCCGTGGCATTCAGCTTCATGGTGCACGAGCCGAGTGGTATCATGCTGTGGGCCAGGCTGAGGTCTTTGTTTTCGAGCTGCTTCATGTAGCGCAGCAGCTCGTGCTCGGCGTGGTGCGTGTTGAACACCGGGTGAGTGAGGTACTGGCTGGTGCGCTGCAGATTTTCGGGCCAGGTGAGGGTCAGCTCGGCCTCGGCGGTGGGGGCGGCCGGGGTGGCTACTTCCTTGCCCAGCACCTTGGCAAACACGTCCACGATGTCGCGCACGTCGTCCATTTCCACGTTCTGATGCAGCGAAATGCCCACCAGCGTGTCCTCGTAGTAGCGGAAGTTGATGCCCGCTACTTCGGCCTCAGCTTTCAGCGCCTGCTGCATCTCGTGGCTTTCGAGGCGCAGGCACAGGGTGTCGAAGTAGTTGCTGTTCAGCTGCTCTACGCCCAGCGCCTTCAGCTCGGCTTCCAGAATTTGGGCAAACAAATGGGTGTTCACCGCAAACTGCCGGATGCCTTTCGGCCCGTGGTACACGGCGTACATGCCGGCCAGCACACTCAGCAGCACCTGGGCGGTGCAGATGTTGCTGGTGGCCTTTTCGCGCCGGATGTGCTGCTCGCGGGTTTGCAGGGCCATGCGGTAGGCTTTGTTGCCGGCTGCATCCACGCTCTGCCCGATAATGCGGCCCGGAATGACGCGCTTGAACTGGTCTTTGCACGAGAAAAAGCCCGCGTGCGGCCCGCCAAAGCCCATCGGCACCCCAAACCGCTGCGACGAGCCCACACACACGTCGGCCCCCAGCTCGCCGGGCGAAGTCAGCAGCGTGAGCGCCAGCAGGTCGGCGGCCATTACCACAAACAGGTCATTGGCGTGGGCCTGGTCGATAAATTCTTTATAGTCGAAAATCGTCCCGTTGGCCCCTGGATACTGCACAATGGCCCCGAACAGGGCCGCGTCGCTCAGGTCGGCGGTGCGGTGGTCGCCCACTACCAGCTCGATGCCGAGCGGCGTGGCGCGGGTGCGCAGCACGTCGATGGTTTGGGGCAGCACCTGCTCCGAGACGAAGAATTTAGTAGCGTTCTTTTTCTTGGTTTGGGAATGTAGCAGGTGCAGTGCCTCGGCGGCAGCGGTAGCTTCGTCGAGCAGGCTGGCGTTGGCGATGGGCAGGCCGGTGAGGTCGATTACCATCGTCTGGTAATTAATCAGCGCTTCGAGGCGGCCCTGGGCAATTTCGGCCTGGTAGGGCGTGTAGGCGGTGTACCAGCCGGGGTTTTCGAGGATGTTGCGCTGAATAACGGGGGGCAGCGTGGTATCGTGGTAGCCCAGCCCGATGTAGCTCTTATACACCTTGTTCTGCCCCGCCAGCGCCTTGAAGCGGCGCAAAAACTGCCGCTCGGTGAGGGCCGGCGGCAACGCCAGCGCCTGGGGCAGCCGGATGGCGGCGGGCACGGTTTCGGCAATAAGCTGGGCCAGGTCGGCGGCCCCCACGGCGGCCAGCATGGCCTGCTGGTCGGCGCTGTCGGGGGCGTTGTGGCGGGTTTCAAACACGTCGGCAGGCTTGAATTTGAACGACATAGAAGAGGGGCTGATGTAGGCGGCAAAGGTACGGCCGGGATGGGCGGGGAAGAGGCGTAATTTTGGCCGTTGTTATCGGTCGCCAACCAAAAAAGAACGTCATGCTGAGCTTGCCGAAGCATCTCGCTCGCGCCATTGAACGATTGAATTAGTGAGCGAGCAAGATGCTTCGGCAAGCTCAGCATGACGTTCTTTCTGGCTCTTACTTTACTCTCTCTCCCCTCCCCATGCCCACCCTCATCGGCCTGCTGCGCGAAGGCAAAACCCCGCCCGACCGCCGCGTAGCCCTCACCCCCAAAAAATGCGTGGAGCTGCAAGACGCCTACCCCGGCCTGCGGGTGCGCGTGCAGCCCAGCCCCCACCGCGCCTTTGCTGACCAGGAGTACCACGACCTCGGCCTCGAAGTAGCCGAGGATATGAGAGCCTGTGACGTGCTCTTCGGCGTGAAAGAGGTGCCCGTAGCTAACCTGTTGCCTGGCAAAACCTATTTCTTTTTTTCGCACACCATCAAGAAGCAGCCCGCCAACCGGGCGCTGCTGCAAGCTGTTCTGCGCCAAGGGATTACTCTTATCGACTACGAGCTACTGACTAATGCGGCCGGCGAGCGGGTGGTGGCCTTCGGATATTGGGCCGGCATTGTGGGGGCCTACAACGGCCTGCTCACCTACGGCCGCAAACATGGCCTCTTCGAGCTTAAGCCCGCCTGGCAATGCGTGGACATGGAGGACATGCAAGAGGAATTTTTCAAAGTCAAGCACCTGCCCCCTATCAAAATAGCCGTCACTGGCTCGGGCCGCGTAGCGCAGGGCGCGCTCGAAGTGCTGGGCCGCATGGGCATCCGGCGCGTGAGCGTGTACGACTACCTCTACCTCGATTTCACCGGGCCGGTGTATACGCAGCTCTGCAGCTCCGACTACAACCGCCGCCGCGACGGCCGCGTGTGGGACCGGACTAATTTCCACCACGAGCCCACCGCTTACGAGTCAACCTTCAGCAAATACCTGCCCGCAACGGACCTGCTCATTGCTTGCGCTTACTGGGACCCCGCCGCGCCGCTGCTCTTCACGGAGGCCGACACGCAACGCCCTGATTTTAAGATAACCACCATCGCCGACGTAACCTGCGACGTGAACGGCTCCATCCCGCTTACCAAGCGCAGCACTACCATCGAAGAGCCCGCCTTCGACTACCTGCCCGCCAGCGGCGAGCTGGCCCCGGCCTACTCCGTACCCGGCAGCATCACGCTCATGGCCGTCGACAACCTGCCCTGCGAATTGCCCCGCAACGCCAGCCGCGACTTCGGCCGCCAGCTCCTCGACCAGGTTTTTCCGCACTTGCTCAGCGGCGACCCAGCAGGGGTACTGGCGCGGGCTACCATTGCGCAGAGCGGGCAGTTGCAGGAGCGGTATGCGTATTTGAGCGACTACGTCAGAACTTAACGGCTCGCCCCCTTACCCCTACTCCCTATGCAAGCTTACTTCCGGCAGTTCCAGCAAATTGCCGAGGCCGGCACCTACCACGAGCTGGCCACCCTGCCCATCCCGAAACCGGAGTTTTTCAACTGGACGGCCGACATCCTGGAAGGCTTGCACGTAGCGGCCCACCCGCACAAAGCCGCCCTGGTGCTGGCCGACGATGCGGGCAGCCACAGCATCAGCTACGCCGAACTGGCGGCGCGGGCCAACCGCCTGCTGGGCTACTGGCGCGGGGCCGGCGTAGAGCCGGGTGCGGCCGTGCTGCTGATGACGCCCGTGTGCGCCGAGCTGTGGGATACCTACGTGGCGGGCATCAAGGGCGGGCAGGTGCTCATCCCCACAGCCAGTATCCTCACCAGCCAGGACCTGGCCTACCGCTTCGGCCGGCTGCTGCCCGCCGTGGTGGTGGCCGATGCCGAGAATGCCGCCAAAATCGACGACGCCGAGCAGGCCGTGGGCCAGCGCATAGCCCTCAAAATGCTGGTAGGCGGCCCCCAGGCCGAGCGCGCCGGCTGGGTCGGCTTTGGGGCCACGGCCGGGCTGCCCAACCGCGCCCCGGCCCACCCCACGCAGCCCGACGACCCGCTGTTCTTGTTTTTCACTTCGGGCACTACGGGCTTGCCCAAAGTAGTGACGCACACGCATTTCTCGTACCCGGTGGGGCACCTGAGCACGGCCGCCTGGATTGGGCTGCGGCCTACCGACCGGCACTGCAACGTGGCGCAGGCCGGCTGGGCCAAGTTTGCCTGGAGCAGCTTTTTTGCGCCCTTGAGCGTGGGGGCTACGCTGGTGGCCTATCAGGGCAGCGGGCGGTTTGCAGCCTCACCGCTGCTGGCGGCGCTGGCCCGCGAGCAAGTGAGCACGTTTTGCGCCCCGCCCACCGTGTTGCGGCTGCTTATTCTGGAAGACCTGACCCAGTACCGTTTCAGCTTCCGCGAGTGCGTGAGCGCGGGCGAGCCGCTCAACCCCGAGGTGATTCAGGCGTGGCAGCGCGGCACGGGCTTGCTTATCCGCGACGGCTACGGGCAAACCGAGAGCACGGCCATGATTTATAACCTGCCCAGCAGCGCCGTGCGCCTGGGTAGCATGGGCCAGCCCTCGTTTATGTACGAGATGGCCATTGCCGACGACGCGGGCACTAGCCAGCCCGACCTGGCCGAGGGGCACATCTGTAGTACGCACCGCTACGGGCCGCCCCAACGGTATTTTCAAGGAGTACTTCGGCGAGCCGGAGCGTGGGGCCAGCGTATTTCGGCACGGGCTCTACTACACCGGCGACAAAGCCTACCGCGACCCCGACGGCTATTTCTGGTTTGTGGGCCGCGACGATGATGTGATAAAGTCGAGCGACTACCGGGTGGGCCCGTTCGAGGTAGAAAGCGCCCTCATTGAGCATCCCGCCGTGGTGGAAGCGGCCGTGGTGGGCGTGCCGCATCCCATCAAAGGGCAGGAAATCAAGGCTTTCGTCATCCTCACGCCCGGCACCGCGCCCACGGCGGCGCTGGCACAGGAGCTGTTTGCTTTTAGCCGGACGCACCTGGCGCCCTACAAAATGCCTCGCATCCTGGAATTCGTGGCCGAGCTGCCCAAAACCATCAGCGGCAAAATCCGGCGGGTGGAGCTGCGGGTGCAGGCACCGGGGGCGCACGAGTTTTTGTATGGGCGTCCGGCAGGGGGTTGAACCAGCGGAGTGTGGGGGCCGGCGAGATTGTAAAAGTCTGTTGGAAAGCTTTTCTACTCTGCCTATACCCTTTATTCTGGCTTTGCGTAAGGAGAGGAACGCTAACTTTCTTCTTTACAAGCCCTACCCAATCTGCTGGATGCTTACTTTTTCCCAACTACGCCTGCCGGCGCTGGCAGCCTCGGGCCTGGCTCTGGTGGCAGCGGTGGCCTGCAACAGCGGTACCTCGACCAAGACCACCGAGGCCACCACGGCCCACGAAGCCGTGGGCGACACCACCAAGGCCGGCACGCCCAGCACGGCCCTGCACGCTGGCAGCATTGAGGCGGGCCGCGACGTGTACCGCTTCGAAACCTTCGGCGACGAGGGCTTCTGGACCGATGCCGTGCGGATGCCCCAGGGAATGAAGGACGCCAAGCTGACGATGCTGGCGGCGATGAAAGCAGGCGTCAACTTTGACGCCGATGCTATACCGGCCGACTTGAAAACGGCGCTGAGCGGGGAGCTGAAAACCGACCTCTCGCCCGCCAAAGCGCCCAAGCTCAACGACCCCGCCACGCTCGATATGCTGGTGAAAGCCAATGCCGTAATCGGCATGGTGCCCAAGGGCGGTAAGGTGGGCGTCACCTGCGCCCTGTGCCACGCCGTGACGGATAAGTCGCTCTACGCCATGAGCGGCGACAAGGGCAGCATCGGCAAGCGTATCGATGGGCCGACGCCGCACCAGCTCAACGTGGGCAAGCTGCTGGCTACGGCCGCCAACACGCGGGCGCTGTTCACGACCGCGCAGCTCCAGATGCCGGACGGCTCCACCGTCGGCCGCGCCCCGAAAGGCCTTACGGCCAAGTCGACTGAGGCTGAGTTTGATGCGTATTTCAGCAACCCGAAGTACTACCCCATCGGCACCTTCGACGACTCGCCCGACGGCAACGGCAACTCCATTCACATTACGCCTTTTTTCCGGCAGGATTTGGCCGCCCCCTACGGCTCGTCGGGCCAGAACAACGACCTCAACGACTTCAACAATACCGTGTACACGGCTTTGTTTGACCAAAGCAATTTGCTGTCGCCCGGCGGCAAGGAGTTTATCCACGCCCTCGGCGCTACGGCCGGCGACTCTATGCTGGCCGGCTACGCCAAAGTGCTGGCCGCTACCGGCGTAACCGGCTACCCCTACGTAGTGGCCCATATGCAGGGCAAGCCCGGCGACCCGCCCACGCCCACCGGCAAGCGCGTAGACGAGCAAAAATTGCGCGACCTGCAAGCGTACGTCAACAGCCTGCAAGCCCCGAAAGGCGCAGTTACCAGCCCCGCGCTGGTGGCGAAAGGCAAGGCCGTGTTCGTGGCGGAAAAATGCACCGCCTGCCACAACACCGACCAAAGCGTGGCCGTTTCGACCAAGCTCGTGCCGCTGCCCACGCTCTGGCCCGCTTACGCGCCCAAGGTGCTGGCCCAGCGCAAGCCGCCGCTCACGCCCATCCAGAACTCGCCCGGCACCTTCGACGACAAGATGATAGTGGTGGATGCCAGCCCCGGCGGCGGCCCCCGCGGCAACGCCCTGCCCCTGCTGCTGGACCTGGCCCGCAAGCCCGTTTTCCTGCACGACGACTCGGTGCATAGCCTCGCGGAGCTGCTCGACCCCAAGCGCGGCAAAACCTCGCCGCACCCTTTCTACGTGGTTACGCCCGCCCAGCGCACCGAGTTGGTAGCTTACCTCAAGAGCCTGGATACGGACAGCAAATAGGGGGTTTTCTTTCGGTAAACTACTGCCAAGGCCAGTGACGTAAGTTGCTGGCCTTTTTGTGGCTTAAGTAGGCGCGCATAATTAAGCGTACAAACGGCGCGACCGTTACACCTCACCCCCTAGCCCCCTCTCCGAAAAGGAGAGGGGGAGCCAGCCGTTGGTAGCATGACCGGTGCCCCCTCTCCTTTTCGGAGAGGGGGTCAGGGGGTGATGCGCAACGCCAGAACAATACGCTTATTTATGCACGACTACTTAGAACATGTTTGAGTTAGCTTTTGGGTGAGACCGAACGAGGTAGAGACGCATCCTTGCGTCTCGGCGTTGAACAATACTCACTTGCTACCCGACTAGCGCAACCGCCGAGACGCAAGGATGCGTCTCTACATCGTTCAGGTGACCTTTTTTACTAACTCAAACAGCTTCTTAGTGTGGTGAGTTGAAAAGCTTCCGTTTTGCCGGGGGTGGCCTTGCCTGTCGAAATTCCGTAAAGCCCGCTTTACTCGCTACCCGCCGCATCTTTACCGCATGGAAGGACTTACTAAAATTGCAGACCTGAATAAGCCCCGCGTGGTGATTGTGGGTGGAGGCTTCGGCGGGCTGGAACTGGCCAAGTCGCTGGCCAACGTGCCGGTGCAGGTGGTGCTCATCGACAAGCAGAACTACCACGGTTTCTGGCCGCTGCTCTACCAGGTAGCCACGGCGAGCCTCAACCCCGACAGCATCGTGTCGCCGTTTCGCAAAATCCTGAACGAGCAGGAGAACTTCTACTTTCGGCTGGCCGAGGTGAAATCGGTCGATACCCAGGAGCAGGTGGTGGAAACTACCATTGGCAAGCTGCGCTACGACTACCTGGTACTGGCCACGGGCACTACTTCCAACTTCTTCGGCGACAAGCAGATGGAGCAAAACAGCATCACGCTCAAGAGCGTCGGCGATGCCATTATGCTGCGCAATACCCTGCTCTCCAACTTCGAGCAGGCGTTGCAAGTCGGCGACGAGGAGCAGCTCAACAGCATGCTCGACTTCGTGATAGTGGGCGGCGGCCCCACCGGCGTAGAAATGGCTGGTGCCCTGAGCGAGCTGCGCGACCACGTATTTCCGCGCGACTACCGCGAGCTGGACTTCAAGCAGATGGATATTCACCTGGTGCAGAGCGGGCCGGTACTGCTTAAGGGCATGTCGGACGAAGCCTCGAAGAAAGCGCTGGAGTACCTCAATGAGCTAGGCGTGCAGGTATGGCTCGACTGCCGGGTGAAGTCCTACGACGGCTACACCGTAACCCTGAGCACCGGCGAGCACCTGGTAACGCGCACGCTTATTTGGGCGGCAGGGGTGACGGGTGCGGCCGTAGCGGGCTTGGCCCCAGAGGCGTTGCTCAAGAGCAACCGCTACGAGGTCGACGAGTTCAACCGGGTGAAGGGCTACCAGAACATATTTGCCATCGGCGACATTGCGCAGATGACGACGGCGGCCACTCCCGAGGGCCACCCACAGGTGGCGCAGCCCGCCATTCAGCAAGGGCATCTGCTGGGCGAAAACATGAGTAACCTGCTGGGTAAGCGGCCCTTGCGGCCCTTTGCGTACGACGATAAAGGCACGATGGCCACCATTGGCCGGCACCGGGCGGTAGGTGATATTCAATTCCTGGGCAAGCAGTACCACATTACCGGCTTTCTGGGCTGGCTGGGCTGGAGCCTGGTACACGTGCTGGCGCTGGTGAGCTTCCGCAACCGCTTGGCCGTGTTTATAACCTGGGCCTGGAACTACGTGACCCAGGACAAGGGCATGCGCTACATCATCGGCAAAACCAAGGCCCCGCTGAAAGAGAAGGAAGTGGATGTAAAGGCGATTGTATAGCAGGAAGGCCCCAACTGTTCACCGGGTAATCAGGCGGTTTTAGCAAGCATTTGCCAGCTTTCAGCAAGTAGAGGCACTTGGGGTAATCTGTAGGCTGCGTGGGCGTCGTAGGTTTCTACCTGCTTTCACCCACTTCTCTGCTTCAGCATGCTTCCTTGCTCTACTTCCACTCTCCGGCGCAGCAACGTCACTGTTTCGGGCATCGCGGGCCCTGCCCCCACCATTGTATTCCTACACGGCCTGGGCTCCGACCAAAGCACCTGGCGGCTACTGGCCCCGGCCTTTGAGCGCCGCTACCGGGTGGTACTGCTCGACCTGATAGGCGCGGGGCAATCGGATACTACTGCGTATGACTACGCCCACTACGGCTCGCTTCAGGCCCACGCCGACGACCTGCTGGAAGTGCTCACCGACCTGGCTATTCCAGCCGTTACATTCGTGGGGCATTCCGTCAGTTCCATGATTGGAGTGCTGGCGGCCATCCGGGCTCCCGAGCGGTTCGAGCGGCTGGTGCTGCTCTCGCCTTCGCCGCGCTTCGCCAATACCCAGGGCTACCACGGCGGCTTCGAGCCGCAGGACATTCGGGAGTTGCTAGCAGCTATGGATGCCAATTATTCTGCCTGGTCGCACGGCATTGCCCCGGTGATGATGGGGGCCGGCCACCCGGCGCTGACCTTGGAGCTAACCAACAGCTTTCTGCAAACCAACCCCGGCATTGCCCGGCACCTGGCCCAAGTCACGTTCAACTGCGACCACCGCGCCGACCTGCCCTTACTCACTACTCCTACCCTGTTGGTGCAGTGCGCCCACGACGTGATAGCGCCGCTGGCAGTGGGTATTTATTTACATGAAAACCTGATTGCCAGCCAGCTGGTAGTTATCGACACGCCCGGCCACTGCGCCCACCTTACTGCCCCCGTGCAAACGCTCAGCGAGATAGAGAAATTTCTGCGCCTGCCGCTCTACGCGGCCATGGCCGAGCCAGCCGGGCATAGCTGGTAGCAACCTGGCCGGCCGGGGTGCGTTCAGGAGGCATACCAGTAGCTTACTTCGCTTTATGTCTTCCCTCACCGGCACGCTCAATATCCTTACGGCCATGTTCACGCCGGCGATACTGGTGTCGGCGTGCGGCTCGCTTATCCTCACCACCTCGCAGCGCCTGAGCCGCAGCCTCGACCGGCAGCGCGAAGTAGGTGGGCTGCTGCGCCAGAACCGCCAGCAAGCCACCTCGCCCGCCCTGCCCGACCCCGACCCGGCCGAGCACACCTACCTCGTGCTGCAGCTCACGTTTGCCGCCCGCCGCGCCCGCATCCTGCAGCAAACCATGACCATCCTGCACCTGACGCTCGGCATCTTTATTGCCAGCATCTTCGCCATCGGCGTGTTCGAACTGGTCAACAATTCTGCCACCTGGGTTATCGCTCTGCTAAGCATCCTGGGGGCCAGCCTACTGGTGTGGGCCAGCATCCTGCTCATCCAGGAGTCGGCCCTGGCCCGAAAAGACGTAGTGAGCGAAACCGCCTATTTGCTGACGCTGGGGGAGTGAGCCTTCACCATAAATCGGCCAGCCCAGCGCAGAAATAACGGAGGCTGGCCGATGTGTTGCGCGTTGGGTCGAGATATGGGGCAATGGTGGTAGCCCATTCGGTTTTGGGCTTGCTAGTGAGGTACAGGTTAGCTCGTTACAGCACCCTGTGCAGGGTTTCCCAGGCATCCGATATTTCGTCAGGAACAGGGTGAATCCTTTTGAAATGGTGCGCGTGAACCCGGCTGTACGCAGCTTGAATAGCCGCCGGGTCGCCCAAAAACCATGCTTCTAGCTCGGCCACTGCCAGGCGGGTTATAACCTGGTATTTCTGGCCTGGCTGGGCAGTCGTTTTGGTGAGCAAGTGCACTTCAGCTACCAAACGCTCTAACTCCTTCTTGCGGCCTTTACAATCTGTGTCAGCATCCATCAGGATGACTACGCGCCAATCAGCGTTAGCCGGTAATACGCGGGCGTAATTTTTCAAACGACCTGGCAGGCGGGCCAGCAAGTCTGTTTTGCCTCGATGAGGGTGGCACACAAACGTAGCGCCTTCTGGCAGCAGCCGGGGGAGCAAAACATCCAGGGCAGCTTTGGCAGAAGCTTCTTCTAATAGCAGTTCAACGTGCATCAGGAGCGGTTGTAGAAGCCACGGGGTCAGCGATGGTGAGCGAGTTGCTCGTCCACAGGTAGCCTAGCGGCGAGCCATCTTCTACCAACTCTTTCACGTTTGGAATGTCAGCCGCCCGGGTAGCCCGGGTATAGCCGTCGCTTCCTCGATGCAAAATCCACACTTGTTCCGGCTCCAAGGCATCCAGCAAAAAAGGTGAATGCGTCGCCACCAGCAGCTGCCGTTGCTCGGTGGCCTTGCCTAGTTCCTCCGCCAGATAGGGCAGCAGTTGCGGGTGTAGCTCATTTTCCGGTTCCTCCATCCCCAGCAGCCCCGTTGCATCCGGCTCGTAGAGCAGCGTGAGCAGCGCAGCAGCGTGAGCAGCGCCGCCAGCCGCATAGTGCCGCCTGACATATACCGCGCCGGCAGCGGCTCCGTGCCGGGTGCATCCTTAAAGCGCAGCAGAATCCGCTTGTCGGAAGTTATTTCCGGCACCACATCGGCCAGCCGGGGTACCCAGCTTTTCAGCTTCGCCGTAATGCGGGCCAGCACCTCAGGGTGCCGCAAGTGCAGGTAGTAAAGCACATTGGGCAGGTTATCGCCATTGGGCGAAAGCCGTTCGCGAGGGCCCGCGTCGGAATAGCCCTTGAGGTGGTCGTTGGTGAGGTGGGCGAGGCGGTAGGAGGTTAGCAGTTCGGCTAAAGCAAGCGCCGGGAGAAACGGCTGACTTACTGGAGTACGAGATAAGATGCTGGCTAAAAGTGGAGTTGATGAGTGTTCATTGGATATTCTAGGAGTTACATCATGCTCATAAAAGTTATTCCTAAAATCGTCGTTATACCCTTGTGGAAGTGGCTCGGCAGTATAAAGTCTTAGTAATTGCACAGGTTCATCACCTAATAGAATAAGTGTTTCATCGGCGACGAAGATTTTGTTATCCCACTCATCTACATTCAATTGGTATCGCAGGGAGGTAAAATCTTCTACTAAAACTTCGATTTCAAATTCAATTTTGGTATCGCTCCCTCGCGTCCGCATTCCCTCAAACCAGTTCCGCTTTTCCCACGCCCTCACCAAATTCCCCCTTACCGCTTCGGCCAGAAAATCCAGCGCATCCAGCACCGTGGACTTACCGCTGCCGTTGGGGCCGATGAGCACGGTGAGCGGCGTGAGGTCGCGAAACTCCACGTCGCGCAGGGCGCGGCAGTTTTTGATACGCAGGTAGGTGAGGCGGGGAACGGAGGTGGCCATAGCTGCAAAGTACGCTACTTCACAGCCGCACGCTGAACGCAATGGGCTGCACTACCACCGCTTGCCGGTAGCTACTATACGCTATCCGCACGCCGGCTTCAACGGGCGTGCGCAGGTGAAACACGTTGAAAAACACCAGCAGGTCGGCCCCCACGTTGCGAAAATCCTGGTAGAAACGGGTGGGTACGGGCTGCGTATTCAGGAGGATATCGCCCCGCGCAATGTCGCCGAAGAGGTTGGCCCGCAGGCGCTGCACGTAGAGCACCCGGCCCAGGGTAAGGTGGGTGAAAGCCAGCGGCAGGTTGTAGTCGGCGCTGCCCACCACCAGGTTGTCGAAGCTGATGTAGCTGGTTTCGCCCCGGGGGTAGGAAATGACGTTGGTGAAGTTGTACTGGCTTTGCTGCTGGTACTGGTAGCCGCCGCGCAGGCGCAGGGCGTGGTGCCGGGCCAGGCCGGGCAGGTACACGCCCGCCTGCACGCCCGCCTGGGTGGCTTGCAGGTTGGTAGTAAAGGGCGTGGTGCGATAGGTGCCCAGCAGCGTGCCACCCCAGCGCGGGGCCACGTCGCGGGCACTCTGCCGCAGCTGCAGCGCGTAGCCAACGCTGGTTTGCACGGCGTGCAGGGGCGTGTTGGGGCCGGTTTCAGAGCGCACGCGCAGGGGCAGGTCGTAGTCGTACACGCGCTCGTGCAGGTAGTACGCGCCCAGGGTGAGGCTTTGCAGGTACTTCGAGCGGGTGAGCACCAGCGGCAGGCGGGCCCCGGCCAGCAGGTGGGCTTCCTGCCATTGGTCGCGGTACACGGTGCCTTTTTGGTCGATAATGCTGGCATCGCGCCCGCCGTAGCTGCCCTCTACGTCAAGCACCACGGGCAGGCCCTGGTAGCTCACAGCCCCGGTGGCGGCCAGGGTGCGCTCGCTCTGGTCGTAGCTGAGGCCCACAAAGGCCTGGGTGGTGCTCAGGTAGTCCTGCGAGCGCACCCCCACGCTCACGCTGTTGCCATCGGGGCTTTGCACCACGCCATAGCTAAAGAGCCGGAAGGCGTGCGCCAGCGGCCGGTAGCGCCGCACGCCGTAGCGCGTCGTCCCCGCCGAGTCGGGCGAGGCCAGCAGCTGCGTTATACGCCGGGCACCGGGCTCGCCGGCAGCTACCCGCTCGGCCAGCGGGTCGGCGGGGGCATCGCGGCGGGCGGGGGCGGGCAGGGCCGTCCAGGTGGCGGGGTTGAGGGGCATTTCCATCACCCGCGCCCCGGTGGCGCGGTAGTCCCAGAAAGCCAGGTGCTGCCCGTCGGGGGCCACGGCGGCGTGGTAAGCGCCGAAGGGCCGGTTCGTTATCTGGTAGGTTTGGCCGTTTTTGAGGCTGACGGCGTAGATATTATCCACTCCCGACTGCGGCGAGTTGTAGAGCACGTAGTCGCCCCAAGGCTGCGGTTGGGCCAGGTTCACATTAGCCACGGGCAGCAGGTTTTGCGCCTGGCCGGTGGCGGGGTCAAGCAGCTGCAGGGTTTTGCCGGCGGCGCTCAGGGCCACGGCCACCACGCGGCCGTCGGCCAGGAAGCGGGGCTGCTGGTAAAAGTCGTTGCGGGGGTTGGGCAGCGTTTGGAGGATGGTGCCGGTGCTGGCATCGAGCAGCAGTAGAGCGTGGTGGTAGCTGGCATCGGTGCGCACCACTACCAAGCGGCGGCCATCGGGCGAGCGCGCGGCGGCGGCGTAGCGCGTACCCGTGGCCAGACGGCGAACGTGGCCCGTGCTAAGGTTCAGGATTTTCAGCTCGGAAAATACCCGCTGGCCCCAGCGCGGGCTTTGCCGAAACTCGGGCCACACGGCTTGGCCCCCGCCCACGCTCAGCAGCTCAGGCAGGTTGAGCGAGCCGGGCGTGAACACGCGCCGCTCGGCCCCGTGGCGGCCCAGCAGCACGAAGCGCGGGATGGTGCCGAGGCCGGTTTTGAGGGCTAGCACGGTGCTGTCGTTCACGTACTGCGGGTATTGGTACTGCGTAAATACCCGGCTCACGGCCTGCCCGCCGAACTCGCGCCCAGGCGTGGGCGCGGGCCGGGCGGCCTGCTCGGCCCGCCAGGTAGAG
Source organism: Janthinobacterium lividum (assembly GCA_050954465.1). Lineage (GTDB taxonomy): Bacteria > Bacteroidota > Bacteroidia > Cytophagales > Hymenobacteraceae > Hymenobacter. The sequence continues at coordinate 25,054 of JBPBPU010000042.1, read as the reverse complement.
TCCAGCGCGTGCATGGTGCGGGCGTACAGGTCTTCCACCCGCAGGCCGGTGGTGCGGCGCAGACCGTTGGAAAACGAGAAGGGGTAAAACGGAAAGCGGTAGTACTGACTTAGGGCCCGGCTCCACACGTCGGGGCCGTAGTGGACTTTGGCGTAAGACGTCATAAAGTAGCCCAGCACGTACCAGTTGGGCACATTATCGCGCAAGGAGCCATTCACGGCTTTCTGGTACGAGTAGTACTGCCCGCTGAGCAAATTGGCCCGCAGTCCCAGCCCGAAAAACGGGATGCGCCCGCGCCCGCTGCGCGTAAGGGCGGTTTCGGTGCCCACGGCGTCGCCCTCAAAAAACCACTGCGGCACGCCCACCGCCGCCACGCCCAGCCCACCATCGCCGAGCAGCGGCACTACCACCCGCCCAAAGCCCTGCCGCGCCTTATCGAACTGGTTGACGTGCCGAAACTCGTGCACCACCAGCCCATCGAGCCAGTCGACGGTGCCCAGGCCCTGGCCCTGGTCGGGGGTAGTAAAGAACTCGGCGTGGCGCGGCAAAAACGTCACGAACCCGTTGCTGATGGTGGTTTGGTTTTGCATCACCACCGCTAGCGGGTGGGCCTCCACGCCAAGCGTGGCCCCGTCTGGTCCGTGGGCAGCTTCCAGACGGCTGGCCGTGCGCCGGGCGGCGGTGTCGAGCCCGGCCGGGTACAGCACCCGAAAATGCGGCGTGCGCACCTCTTCCCAGCGCAGGCCGGGCGGGTTCTGGTTGATGATGGGCAGGCTTTGGGCGGCGGAGAGGTGGGCAGCCAGTAGGGCAGGGAGCGCGAGTAACAGTTTTCGCATAGGGAAGTAGCGCATAATTTTGAGTCGCGCCTGGTATCGTAGTAACTACGCAAATGCAGACTATAACTGCTAAGTCGGCGCAGCTAAAGTCAGCGCTACTGCCCAACTAAAAACAATTCGTGTTGGTACATCGTTTATGCTGTCTGCATAGTACCTTTGCTTCACCTTCACCCTTTTACTTCTTTTCAACCATGTCCGAAACCGCCGCCGTTACCAAGTGGGCCCTCGACCCCGCCCACTCCGAAGTGCAATTCAAAATCAAGCACTTGGTTATCTCCACCGTTACCGGCTCGTTCAAAGCCTTCCAGGGCACGGCCCAAACCGAGGGCGACTCGTTCCACAACGCCCAGGTGGAGTTTTCGCTTGATGTCGACAGCATCGACACCAACAACGAGATGCGCGATGGCCACCTCAAAGGCGACGACTTCTTCGAGGCCGCCAAATTTCCCAGCATCAAATTCCAGTCTACGGCCTTCACCAAAACCAGCGGCGACGACTACCAGCTCACCGGCGACCTCACTATCAAGGACGTAACCAAGCCCGTAACCCTTGATGTGGAGTACGGCGGCACCGCCGTCGACTTCTACGGCAACACGAAAGCCGGCTTTGAAGTAAGCGGCAAAATCAACCGCAAAGACTACAATCTCTCCTGGGGCGGCATCACCGAAGCCGGCGCCATCGTGCTCGGCGACGAGGTGAAGCTGATTTTCAACGTGCAATTCGCAAAGCAAGCATAAATAGGTTTCACGCGAAGTTTCGCGAAGTAAAAAAGCGAAGTCTGGTAAAGCCGCGCTGACGTTATGCAGCGGCTTTACCAGACTTCGCTTTTTTACTTCGCGTGAAACCTATTTTATCTCCGCTCGCAACCACTGTTGGGCGTCGGCCACTTTGCCGAAAATGCGCATCTGGAAGCTGCTGCCGATGCTGGTGTACATGGCTTCGGCCGACATGGCGGCGAACGACTCGGGGCTGACGATGTGGGCAAAGTGGGTGAGGCCCGCCGCCATGGCGCGGGGCGTCCAGTCTTGCGCCAGCCAAGCTACGGCGTGGTCCCAGGGGCCTCTCACGTTGGTGTTGTCGTTGAGCAGGTAGGGGCACTGGTACTGCACCAGTTCCAGCAGATAGGTGTTGGCCCCGGTCATGATGCTTTCCAAGGTTTGGTAGCCCTGCCAGTCGTTGTAAATCCAGTTGTTTGGCCGGTCGTACTCGATGCTCAGAAACACCTTGCCGAACGCGTTGGTCAACTCTTTTTTCATAACGAAGAAGGACTAAGCCGTGCGCTTCAGCCCTAGAATGCCCACTAGGATGCAGCCGATGTAGAAAACGTGCGCCCACTGAAAAGCCTCTTTCAGGATGAGTGTATCCACGATTTTGATGCCCACCAGCGCCATGCCCATCCAGATGGCGAAGGCCGTGGAGGCGGGAATAAAATTGAGTGCCTTCGAGAAAAAGAACACGTTACCCACCCCAAACGCGATGTAGCCAATAGCGGGGGCCAGGGTGGCGATGCCCGCTTTATCAGTAAAAAAGTGCGACCAGTCAATGGCCTTCACTTGTTCGAGCTTCGTGTATTTGAGCGAGTAGTTCCAGCAAACTTCCATCACGGAAGCTAGCAGCAGGTAAATCCAGGCGGCGGAGGGCGTAGTCAAGATGCGGTGGTAGCAACAGGGCGGGGAGAATCGGCAGTAGCAGGAGGCAAGGTAGTAGTCGGCGCGGAGTTATCGTCGCCAGGGTTGCCGCCGGGGCGTGGGGCGGGCACGGTTTCGTGCGTGTCTTCGGGCACGTTCCAGCCTTGCAGCACTTTGGCGACGGGCAGGCGCTCGCCGGCCCAGCTCAGCACCCGCCAGCGCACGCCGTGGTAGGCCCGAAACAGCCGGGAGCGCTCGGCCAGGGCTTTTTCATCGAAGCGCACCACCGAAAAAGCGTGCTGCGAAAAGTAGTCTTTCGGAAACGCATAGGGCAGGCCCCAGCGCTGCGGCTTGCGGTTTTCGGGCAAGAAAGCAGTGCCAAACAGCCAGTCCCACACCGCCAGCTTGGTCGAGAAATTGGCGTAGTACACCTCCTCGTGGTCGGCATGATGCCAGAGGTGCATTTCGGGCCCGTTGATAACGTACTGCAGCTTGCCCGATTTCACGTCGATGTTGGCGTGGATGTACATGCCCCACACGGCATCAATGAGCACCTTAATGGGCACTACTATCGGGTTGGCTCCCAGCAAAATAATGGGCGCAAACTCGATGGTTTGGTTGATGATAATCTCGACAATGTGCGAGCGCGAGCCGGCCAGCCAGTCCACTTGCTTGCCCGAGTGGTGCGCCTCATGGGTGCGCCAGAAAAATGCGCTGCTATGTTGGAAGCGGTGAAACCAGTAGATATAAAAGTCGTGCGTGAGCACAAAAAAGCCTACCTGCGCCACCACCGGCCAACTACTCACCAAGTGAAAACGCGCCCCAAAATGCGCAGCCAGCGGCGCGATGATGAACCCGAAAATCACAATCTGCAGGAAATAGCTCTGCACCAGCGTGTACCAGAACAAGTCTACGAACAGCCCTTCGCGGAAAAACGGCAGGCCCTTGCGGTACGGAAACTTGCGCTCCAGCACCAGTAGCACCACCACGGCCAGTAGCAGGATGGGCGTGGTAATCATGGTGGTGCGCCCCACGGCATCGAGGCTGTGATAAAACTGACTGATGGGCTCTAGCATAGCATACTGGATAAGTTGGCCGACGTTGCCCCCAACTGCGAACAGCGGGGGAATGTTCGCTTCGGAGGTACAAAAAAGGTGCAAATCAGAACGTCATGCTGAACGAAGTGAAGCATCTCGCTTGCGTCGTTGACGGTATCGTTCAACAAGGCGAACAAGATGCTTCACTTCGTTCAGCATGACGTTCTGGTTCTACTTTATCTCATGTACTACCTACGCGGTCGTTACCTCGCGGCGCAGGCGCCGCAGGGGCTCTTTCTCGCTTTCGTACACCACTTTCACCCCGTCGCCGAGGCCCTGCTCGGTATCGCGGATGTCGCGCACGAGCTTCGACATGCCGCCGGGCTCCACGCTGGCGGCGTGGTCGGAGCCCCACATGGCGCGGTCGAGGGTAAAGTGGCGCTCCACGAAGGTAGCGCCCAGGGCCACCGCCGTTACGGTGGTGCTCAGGCCGGTTTCGTGGCCCGAGTAGCCGATGGGCGTGCCCGGAAACTGCTGCATTAGGGTTTGCACCATGCGCAGGTTCAACTCCTGCGGCGGGCAGGGGTAGGCCGACGTGGAGTGCGCAACCATCAGCTTATCGAGGCCCACGTAGGCTACGGCGTCGGTTATTTCCTGCTGGGTGCTCATGCCGGTGCTCAGCATGAGCGGGCGGCCGGTGGCGCGCACGCGGTCGAGCAAAGGCTTGTCGGTGAGCGAAGCGGAAGCCATTTTGTAGAGCACGGGCTGGAATTGCTCCATGAAGTCTACCGATGGCTCATCCCAGCACGAGGCAAACCAGTCGATACCCTTGGCCTTGCAGTAGTCGTCGATAGCGGTGTATTCGGCCTGGCCAAACTCGGTTTTGCGCTTGTAGTCGATGTAGCTCATGCGGCCCCAGGGGGTATCGCGCATTTTTTCCCACTGGTCTTTGGGCACGCAGAGTTCGGGGGTGCGCTTCTGAAACTTCACGGCATCGCAGCCGGCCGTCACGGCCGCGTCGATGAGCTGCTTGGCAATGTCGACCGAGCCGTTGTGGTTGATGCCGATTTCGGCAATGATGTAGCAGGGTTCGCCGGGACCAATGGCGCGGTTCTTCTTAATCTGAACGACTGACATAGGGGTAGAGTGGTGGGTAAAAAAGGTTAGAAACGCCGCTTAACAGACTAGTACAACGCCCCGGTAAGCGGGAAAAATGCAGGACGCTGAAACCCGGATTTTATTTTAATAGCATAGTTATTCCGCCCCCTCATCATCGGGAGCTTTGCCGCCCTGGCAGCTGATAATCAGCTCGGCCAGCTCGCGGAAAGCACCGTGCCCGCCCCGAGCGCGGCAGCGGTAGTCGGCAGCCTCGCGGGCAAAGCGGGTGGCATCGCCGGGGCAGGCGGCCAGCCCCACCAGCCCCAGCACTTCCACGTCGTTGGTGTCGTCGCCGATAAAGGCCACCTGCTCGGCCGTAAGGCCCGTGCGCGCCAGAATCTCGTGCAGCAGCGGCGCCTTGTCTTTAATGCCAAGGTGCAACTCCGTGATTTTAAGCTTCTCGGCCCGCTTCGCTACCGAGGGCGAGCGCTCGCCCGTCACGATGCCCGTCGTGATGCCAATGGCCCGCAGGCGCTCCACGCCCATGCCATCGCGGATGTTGAAACGCTTGAGCACTTCGCCATTCTCGCCGTAGTACACGCCGCCATCCGTCAGCACCCCATCGCAGTCAGTAAGGACGAGCTTGATGCGGCGGGCTTTGGCGGCAAGGTCAGCGTGCTTCATGGGTAAGTGTTTGGTGAAATTTTAGTTGAAATTACTACCGACAGCGTAACACTAAGCTCCAGCTTGGTGAATCGTTGAACGACACCCGAACAAGTCGCTCAACAATTCACCAAGCCGCGCTTGGTGTTGCGGACGGCCTATATCGCCGTCCAGCCGCCGTCTACCACTAAGTTGGCCCCAGTCATATAAGCCGAGGCATCCGAGGCCAGAAATACCACCGCGCCCTGATAGTCGGTGGCGGCGGCCATGCGGCCCAGGGGCGTTTTGGCGCTGTATTGCTGCACGAAAAACTCGTCCTGGCTATTCTCCACACCGCCCGGCGAGAGCGTGTTCACGCGCACGCCTTTGTTGCCCCAGTAGGCTGCCAGGTAGCGCGTGAAATTGACTACTGCGCCCTTCGTGGTCGGGTACGAGGGCGACTTATAGAACGTCTGCTCGCCGGCCGCATTGCGGTAAATGCTCTGGTCGGGGCCTACCAGCCCGTAGGTGCTGGCAATGTTGATGATGGAGCCGCTGCCCTGCTCGGCCATCGGGGTGCCGAATACCTGCGCCGCCAGGAAAATCCCGGTCACGTTCACCTCCATCACCTGCCGGAAGGTAGCCACCGGGAAGTTCTCAAACTTGCTCAAATCGGCTGCCATCGCCGGGTTCTCGAACATGTCGTTGATGGCTGCATTGTTCACCAGCACGTCGATGTGCCCGAATTGGGCCAGAATAGCCTCCCGCGCCGCCGTTAGTGACTCGGGCGAGGTCACGTCCACGGCCAGCGGCAGGTGGGTAGCGCCGGGCAGGCCAGCGGCTACTTCGCGGGCTTTTTCCAGGTGCAGGTCGGCCACCACTACGTTGGCACCGGCCAGGGCCAGCGCCTCGCAGTGCTTCTGGCCGATGAGGCCGCACGCGCCGGTGACGATAGCGGCTTTGTTGGTTAGGTCGAAGAGTTGCATGGGGTTGTTTCGCCCTCTACTTCCCTCACGACACCTCACTCCCTAGCCCCCTCTCCAAAAAAGAGGGGGAACTAGCTCTAGTACTAGGCTAATTCTAAAAACTAGTTCCCCCTCTTTTTTGGAGAGGGGGCTAGGGGGTGAGGTGTCGTGAGGGAAGTAGAGGGCAATAAAAAAGAAACTATTTCTTCGCCGGGGCCGCGTTCGTCACCTTGCGGAACACGGCTTCCACCGGCTCGCCTTCGAGGCGCGAGGTTACGTCCTGCTTGTCAATGGCGTCTTTGAGCAGGGCCAGTACTTCGCGGTAGGCGGCCAGGGTTTTGGCAATGTCTTCGTCGGTGTGCGAGAAGCTCATGTTGTGCGAAGCGCTCCACATGATGCCGCGCTTAAACAGCTCCTGCTGCACGTAAGCTTTAATTTCCAGCGGGTTGCCGCCGCTCGCATCGAACGTGACCAAGGTGCGGCAGTCGTAGCCGTAGCACTTGGTGTAGGTCGTTAGGCTTAGCTCGGCAGCTATTTCGTTGTAGCCGTCCTTAAGCTTCTTGCCTTGCGCAGCCAAAAAAGCGGGCACATTCTTCTCGCGCATCTCGGCGATGGTGGCTACCGTGGCGGCCAGGCTCAGGGCCTCGCCACCGAAGGTGGTGAAGAAGAACACCTCCTGCTCGAACAGGCGCATCACATCGGCGCGGCCGGTGAGCAGGGCAATGGGCATGCCATTGGCGCAGGCTTTGGAGAATACTGCCAGGTCGGCCTTGATGCCGAAATACTCCTGCGCACCGCCCACGGCAATGCGGAAGCCAGTCCACATCTCGTCGAAAATCAGCAGCGTACCGTTCTCCTTGCACAGCCGGGCTACTTCGTGCAGGAAGTTGTCCTTGGGCGCGTCGTAAATAAACGGCTCCAGAATAACGCAAGCTACATCCTCATTGAGCAGCGCCTTAAATGAATCAAGGTTATTGTACTCGAAGGCAGTGGTCAGGTCTTCCACCTCCTGCGGAATACCCTTGTCGCGGCTCGTGGTGCCGATGTACCAGTCGTGCCAGCCGTGGTAGCCGCAGCACAGCACCTGCCCGCGCCCCGTGAAGGCCCGCGCCACCCGGATGGCGGCCGAGCACACGTCGGCGCCCGTCTTGCTGATGCGCACGCTTTCGGCATTCGGGATGATTTCGTGCAGCAACTCGGCTACTGTTACTTCCAGCTCGTGCATCATCGAAAACGTGATGCCGTCTTCGAGCTGCGCCTTGATGGCTTCGTCTACGCGGGGGTAGGCGTAGCCCAGGCTTAGCGGGCCGATACCCATCTGATAATCAATGTACTCGTTGCCGTCCACGTCCCATACGTGCGCGCCTTTGCCGCGCTTCACGTACTTCGGCGAAGCGCCTTTGGTGTACTGGCCCGGCCCCTTAGCCAGGGTTTGGGTAACGGGGTGCATTATCGGCTGCGCCCGGGCGTAGAGTTCGTCGGATTTGGGGAATTTCATGGGGTAGTGAGTTAATCAAAAACGTCAATAAAGAACGTCATACTGAGCGCAGCGGAGCGGAGGCGAAGCATCTCGCTCGCTGCTAACTCAATCGTGAGGATGAAGCGAGCGAGATGCTTCGACTCCGCTACGCTGCGCTCAGCATGACGTTCTTTTTTACACTGGTAAAAGCAACACTACTCGGCAAATTCGTTTTCGACCACCTTGGTCTTGGCCCCGAACGAATGCACCCCATCGCCCAGCCGCTCGCCGATGCGGCGGGCAATGTGCTGGCCAGTGAAGCCCTCGTATTCAAGCACTTCGCTCAGCAGGCCGGGCTTGTACCAGCGCTCTTTCAGAGCCAGGGGCAGCACCTTGGCGGTCAGCTCGTTTTCGAGCAGCAGCTCGGCCAGGATGGAGTAGAGGCCGCCAGTTTGGAAGTGGTCTTCCAGTGTCACCACGAGGCTGCCACCGAGCACCACCTTCAGCACGGCCGCCGTGTCGAGGGGCTTGAGGCTGCGCAGATTCACGAGGCCCACCGAGTAGCCGGCTTCGGTGAGCAAGGCCTTGGCAATGAGCGCCTGCTCGAACAGCATGCCGTAGGTGAGAATAGTAATATCCTTCCCCTCGCTCACGATTTCAGCCTTGCCCATCACAAACGGCTCGTGCTGATAAGTGGCGGGCCGCGTGTTCACGCGCAGGTAGGCGGGGTCGGGCGAGGCCCAGATAGCAGGCAGCATGGCCAGCATGTCTTGCTCGTCGGCGGGCGCAAACACGGTCATGCCGGGGATGCCGCGCATAAGCGAAACGTCCTCAATGGCCTGGTGGGTGGGGCCGTTGCCATCCGACAAAAAGCCGGGCACGAAGGCGCTGATTTTCACCGGCAAATGCGGAATACCCACGTCGGTGCGAATAAACTCGAAGGCGCGCAGCGTAAGGAAAGTGGCCAGGGCATGTACCACCGGCACCCGCCCGCGCAAAGCCAGCCCGGCGGCGGCCCCAATCATGGTTTGCTCCGTGATGCCGGTATCGATGAAGCGTAGCCCCAGCGGCCCCGGCAGGTTGCGGATAAGGGCGCGGTTTTCGGCCGTCATCACCAGCAGGCGCTCGTCGGCCAGGGCGGTTTCGTGGATAAGTTGCTCGTAATTCATAATCGCAGATTTAACGGATTTAACAGATTTCGCGGATACGCCCACTGCGTGGGCTGATTACGCGAGTAGAGTTAAGCAGATAGAAAATGGGGTGACAGTTGCTTAAACCTAGGCTTGCAGAGGTGAAACGGCTAACGCCCGCGTCGTCAGCCCACGCAGTGGGCGTATCCGCGAAATCCGTTAAATCTGCGATTAGCGGACGGTGAGGGTTTCGCTGGTGAGCGTGGTGGCTTCCTGGCTGTGCAACTCCTTGAGCAGCTCGGTTACTTCGTCGGCGCTGAAGTTGCAGAACCAGCGGTCGGCGCGGCGCTCGATGCTGGGCAGGCCCCGGCCGCGCACCGTATCGCAGATAATGACCGAGGGCTTATCGGGGCTGAAGGGCAGGGCGGTGAAGGCTTCTTCCAGGGCGGCGAAGTCGTGGCCATCAATGCGGCGCACGACGGCGCCAAAGGCCTCGAACTTGGGGGCCAGCGGCTCCAGCGGTATCAGGTCTTCGGTGGCGATGTTGGCCTGGTAGTGGTTGCGGTCGACTACGAGGGTCAGGTTGTTGACCTTGTGGGCGGCGGCTACCAGCACGGCTTCCCAGCAGGTGCCCTCGTTTAGCTCGCCGTCGCCGGTTATCACGATGACTTTCTGGTTTTGGCCGCGCATACGGGCATCGAGGGCCACGCCTAGGGCCACGCTCGGTAGGTGGCCCAGCGAGCCGCTGTGAAACTCTACGCCAGGCACGCTGCGGTTGGGGTGCCAGTAGATGGAGTCGTTGCTTTTGAGGTGGTTTTGCAGGCGCTCCTTGGGCATGAAGCCCAGCTCGGCGAAGGTGCCGTAGAGGGCGGGCACATCGTGGCCTTTGCTCAGGAAGAGGTAGTCGCGCTCAGGGTCGGTGAGGTTGCCGGGGTGCACATTCAGGAAGTCGGCGTAGAGGTACACCAGCAGGTCGGCGCAGCTCAGCGAGGCCCCGGTGAAGCAGCCGCCGTCGGTGCTCAGGCGCACAATGTGCTCGCGCACGCGCAGCGCCAGCTCTTTTAGCTCTTGTTGTTTTTCGGAGGTCATAGTTTTAGTTGTCAGTTAGTGGTTGTCAGTTGGTGGTTGCAAATAGCTCTTTGAGCCTGACAACCACCAATTGACAACTAGCAACTCTATAAAGTCTTCGTATTCGTTTCATCCACCGTGCGCAACTCGCCGAGGTGGTTGCGGTACCAGTTTACGCCGGCCAGGTCGGCGTTTAAGGCGTAAATGTCTGGCCTTTGTTTTAATAAAGCCAGAATATCGGCCAGCACGAAGCGGGGGTTGCCAAGGTAAAGTGCTTCGTACACAGCTTTTATGAAGGTATAATCGGCCGGGTAATCGATGGTGAAGCGGTGCGACATGGCGTAATCTAAGCCGGTTTCCCAGGTGAGGTTAGCCAGCCGAAAACGGTCGGGATTCTCCCAGAAAAAGGGCGTAGTATGCTCGCGCTCCAGTGGGCGCCGGGCCTCGCGCCAAGCCGTTTCGAGGGCGGCGAAAGTCATCACTTCCACGTCGTTACCGTCGGGGTAAGTGGCGGGGTGCAGGTTGCTCACAAAGTCGTACTGCCCGGCCGCATCCTCGAAGTAGCCCAGCACCCGGTCGATAATGGCGGGGTCGATGAGAGGGCAGTCACTGGGGATTTTCACTACGGCCTCGGTTTCGCCGAAGTGCCGGGCGGCCTGGTAGTGGCGGTCGAGCAAATCGAGCGCCGAGCCCCGAAACACATCGATGCTGTGCGCCTGGCAGAGGGCAGCAAGTGGGTCGTCGGCCGGGTCGGTGGTGGTAATGACGGCCACCCGGCCCGCCCGACTAGCCTGCTGCACCCGCTCTACCTGCCGCACCAGTAGCGGCTGGCCGCAGAGGTCGAGGCTGACTTTGTCGGGCAAGCGCGAGGAGCCGCGCCGGGCTTGGATGAGAGTAAGCATAAAGAAAGTAACACCAAGCTCCAGCTTGGTGAGTCGCTGGATTTGTTCGGCTGCCGTTGACTCACCAAGCTGGAGCTTGGTGTTACGAGGCTTTTAGCACAAACTGTAACATATTTGGCACAAAGCGCCACACAAAAGGCACAAGACCTAGCCAGCAACGGGCGCTAGCTCGCTGGCGAAGCGGTACTGGCGCAAAAACTGCGGGCCAGTACCCTCGAAGCGGCCATACTGTCGGCAAATGTCGGCAATGTAGCGGGCGCTGCGGCCGCCGTTCTGGGTGGGCATCTTGCGCTTAAGGTCCTCGATGTCGAAGTAGGAGTGCGTGGGAATGCCCAGCGCCAGGCCCACGTAGGCCACGGTGCTGTACTGCGTTACCAGCTCGGCGGCGTTGGCAATCATTTCCTCGGTGTTGCCGCTGGTGTAGATGAGCGTACCGGGCGGGGCGTGTTTTTTGACTTCGGCCGTGGCACGGTCCAAGTGCTCGTTGGGGTGAAATTTGAAAAGCATTTGGCGGCCGGCCGCAATGCGCGTGGCGTGGCGAATGAATTTCGGGCGGTTTTCGGGCCGGAAAGTTTCGCGCATGTCGGTGGTAGCTACCATCACGTAGTCGCGGAGCGGAAACGTGTTGTTGCGCAGCTTGGCAATATCGTCGAAATTGGGGATGCCCGTGACTATAATTTTATCCTTGTCCACCCCAATCTGCTCGAAGTGCCGGGCGTAGCCGGGCGAGGCCACACAGTACACGTCGCAGCAATTGTTCATGCCATTGAGGGCGGTGCTGATGGTGAGGATGGGGAAATGAGTAAACTTTTTTACCAGCCGTGCCCACAGGTTGAGCGGGTCGGTCATGCCCTCCTGCACAAATACCGACTTGGTGCGGGCCAGCAGCGGCCAGGGCACCACAATGTCGGAGCAGCACACTACCAAATCGTAGTCGTGGCCGAACACGCGGTTTTCGAAGTCGTTGCGCAGGTTTTGCTCGGTTAGGTAGCGGTCGGCTTTTTCCTTTACCAGGCCCTGAACCACGGTCTTATCCAGGATGTTGTGGCGCAACAGCCACTCATAAAAGCCGCGCATCCAGCCATCGTAGTACAGCTGGCTGAAGTAGGGTTCGTACTCGTCAGCTAGCAACTGGGCCACCTGGTGCATCTGGGTGGTTTGGTTGGGCGAGCCGACGAGGTAAAGCGCTTTCTTCACAAATAAAATAGTAGGTAAGCCGACAAAAATACGACGGCCGCCCGCATCGGGCACCCAGCTACGGCCACCCACTGCCCAGCTACCGGAACTGCCCCACTCGCCCTGGCCGCGCTTGCCACCCAGCACGGCGGGCTGCATAAGTACCTACCGTTTGCTTTTGTAAACCCTTGATTATAAACGCAATGTTGCTAAAACACATTTTGCGCAAACGATTGCGTTTATGCTATCGCCCAAATTCGGCCTACTTTCGCTTCTTCACTACTAGTTTCCCACCTCATGCACAAACTGGATACGCTCGACTACGTCGTCTTTTTCGTTTACTTTCTCATCGTAGCCGGCTACGGCATCTGGATTTACCGGCGCAAAACCGGGCACGATGGCTCGGTAGAGGGCGACTCAAAGGACTATTTTCTGGCCGAAGGCTCGCTCACGTGGTGGGCTATCGGCTCGTCGCTCATTGCCTCCAACATCTCGGCCGAGCAGTTTGTGGGCATGTCGGGCTCGGGCTTCCGCATCGGCCTCGCCATTGCCACCTACGAATGGATGGCGGCGCTCACGCTCATCATCGTGGCCGTGTTTTTTATTCCGGTATACCTCAAAAACCGGATTTTCACGATGCCGCAGTTTTTGCATCAACGCTACAACGGCACGGTAGCCATGATTATGGCCATTTTCTGGCTGCTGCTCTACGTCATTGTCAACCTGACTTCCATTCTTTACCTCGGGGCCATTGCGGTGAGCAGTATTTCGGGGCTCAACCTCACGTTCTGCATGTATGCGCTGGCGTTTTTTGCAGTGCTCATCACCCTGGGCGGCATGAAGGTAATCGGCTTCACCGACGTCATTCAGGTGTTTTTCCTTATCCTGGGCGGCCTCGCCACCACCTACCTGGCCCTCACACTGGTGGCCGAGCACAACGGCACTACGGGCGTGGTAGCCGGCTTCAGCCACCTCACCCAGGTAGCTACCGACCACTTCCACATGATACTCAAGCGCGACAATCCCAACTACAGTGCTCTGCCGGGCCTCACGGTGCTGCTCGGCGGCATGTGGATTGTGAACCTCAACTACTGGGGCTGCAACCAATACATCACCCAGCGCGCCCTCGGCGCCGACCTGCCCACGGCCCGCGCCGGCATCTTGTTTGCGGCGTTTCTGAAGCTGCTCATGCCCGTCATTGTGGTTATTCCGGGCATCGCGGCCTACGTGCTGTACAAGCAAAATGTGTTTGGCAGCGGCGAGTTTATGCAGGATGGCGCCGTGAACCCCGACCGTGCTTACCCCGTGTTGCTCAACATTCTGCCCATGGGGCTGAAAGGGCTCTCGTTTGCGGCTCTCACGGCGGCGGTAGTAGCCTCGCTGGCGGGCAAGGCCAACTCCATTGCCACCATTTTCACGCTGGATGTGTATAAGAAAGTCCTTAATACCGAGGCTTCGGAAAAGACATTGGTAGCCACTGGCAAAATTGCTGTGGTGGTAGCCATGATACTGGGCGTACTCATTGCGCCGCACCTGGGCATTGATAAAAAAGGCGGCTTCGAGTTCATTCAGGAGTATACCGGCTTCGTGTCGCCGGGCATTTTTGCCATGTTCATCCTGGGCTTTTTCTGGAAGAAGGCTACCTCCAGCGCCGCCATGTTTGCGACTATCGGTGGCTTCCTGTTTTCGGTGGTGCTTAAAGTGTTGCCTACCCACATGAACCTGAGTTTCCTGGCTCCTCTGGGCTTCGCGGCACCTAATGCCAGCGGCATCTACGAAATTCCGTTTCTCGACCGCATGGGTTTCGTGTTCATTTTCTGCATCATCGGCATGGTGCTTATCAGCCTGATAGAAACCAGCCGGGGCGTGAAAACCAACGGGCTGGAAGTAGATTCCTCTATGTTCAAGCCGCAACCCTCGTTTATCGCGGGCGCGCTGCTCATCATCGGCATTCTAGTGGCCCTCTACACGATATTCTGGTAGGCCAGCCTAGCAGTGAGAAGCTGTCCAGACCTGCCTTAAGGCCCTATACACACTAAAAACCTGGCTCCAAGTTCCTTAACCGCCTTAGCGCGGTGGACAGCTTGGGGCCGGGTTTTTAGTGGTTATGGGTTCCTGTTCTTAGCAGTTTACTTTCATTGACCCTCCACTTGGCGAAAAGTAGGGCTATTAGCTCTTGGTTATTTTTTATTCAATACCCCAAACTTCATTCCTGCGCTGCTGTTGAGTTTACACTGCTGAATACCCCACGCTCTCTACCGAAAACAAACACGATTTCCAGTACAATGGCCTATACTCCCAACAAGGAAGATATGGCTCCGCTTGGCTTTTTATCAGTTGAGAAGGATACCAGTCACTTCAAGATTTGGACCAACCAGACTAACACGCGCCAGATTCGGGCGCACCGCAACCCCGGCAATACCTGGCTCGACTTCTATGAGCGCGATTCTGCGGCTTTGCCCTGGCGCAAGCGCACCTCCGGCCCCTCGCTGCCCACCAAAACCGAATTCTTAACTCAGCTACTCGACCTGCAGGGGCTACAGGGGCTTCCTGCTACTCCTTAATCCCATCCAGGCGTACCTCGGCCACTACGGCCGTGCTGCCGCCTTGGTCATCATCGGTTACGAGCAGCAACTCTAGTTGCCTTGGTGCCAGCGTGCGGCGCAGGGCCAGGCCCTCCACTTTGCCTAGGTAAGCGCGACCATCGGCCCAGTTGAGGCGGGCAAAGGTGGCCGTTTGTGCCACCGAGTCTACCACGCCCACGAAGGAGCCGAGTACCACGCCATCGGCTACGGCATCGGCGGCAGCCTCTACGGAGGCTGTTACCAGCAGCGCCCCGGCTACGAACGTAGCTCCCGAAAAACCGGCCGCATGCCCATCGAGCGCGGGCAGCACGAACGACAGTACCTGTGTGGGAGTAGGCACCGGCCCGTGCGGTGCCAGCAAATGCGCCAAAGTAACCGCGAGCGGCAAGGCAAACAGCAGTGCCGGCCCGCCGCCCAGGCTGCGCTGTAGCAGTAGCAACTCGGTAGCACTGGTAGCAGCAGCCTCGATATTGAGTAGGGTGCCGGGCGGCAGCTGCGCCCGTAGCCCGGCGTAGAGCGGGGCCAGGTCGAGGGGCTGCGCGGCGGCGGGCGCTACCGCTGCTGCCGGGTCGGGCAAGCCCACAAAGTAGCCCACCTCGCGGTTGGGGCGCGAGCCGGAGCCGCACAGTAGCAACCCGGCTTGGCCCGTGGGCCCTACCACGGCAGCCATGCTTTCGAGGTCGGGCTTGGTGGCTTTGGGAATGCGGCCACTGCCAAACTCGTGGCTTTCGAAGAGTGGTAGCTGCCCATGCGGGGCCAGCGTACTTGCATCGAGCAGGTAGAGCCAGGGCGAGTCGTCGCTCACGATGTAGGCCAGGGGTCCCACAATCTCAACCCCCGAGGCGGACGGAAGCTGTGGCAGCACGGTTTCGGAAAGGACGGTGGCAGTCATGGACAAAGGCGATGGATGCCGCCAAAAGTACGGGCCGGGGTCAGCCGCTGTTGGTATACGGTAGCGGCAAGCTGCTGCGCCACCACCTCATCACCGAATACTGCCTGACGGTGCATCCGCTAATGCTGAACAGCGGCAGACAGCGGTTTTGAGGAAGAGCTACCCCAGCTTCCGGTACCGCACGCGCTTGGGCTCCACATCGCCGAGGCGCTTCCTTTTAGCTTCTTCGTAGTCGGAGAAGTTGCCCTCGAACCACACTACTTCCGAGTCGCCCTCGAAGGCCAGGATGTGGGTGGCGAGGCGGTCGAGAAACCAGCGGTCGTGGCTGATGATGACGGCGCAACCGGCAAAGTTTTCCAGGGCGTCTTCCAGGGCCCGGATGGCGTTCACGTCCAGGTCGTTGGTGGGCTCGTCGAGCAGCAGCAGGTTGGCGCCCTGCTTGAGGGTCATGGCCAGGTGGACGCGGTTTTTCTCGCCGCCGCTCAGGGTGCCCACTTTCTTTTCCTGGTCGCCGCCGCCGAAGTTGAATTTGCTCACGTAGGCCCGCGAGTTCACGGGGCGGCCGGCCAGCAACATGGTTTCGGTGCCGCCCGTGATGGTGTCGAACACTGACTTGCTGCCGTCCAGGGTGTCGTGCTGCTGGTCGATGTAGGCTGTGAGGACCGTGGGGCCGACTTCGAAAGTGCCCGCATCCGGCTGCATCTGGTCGGTTATCATCCGAAAGAGCGTGGTTTTGCCCGCGCCGTTGGGCCCGATGATGCCTACGATGCCGCCCTGCGGCAGCGAGAAGCTCAGGTTCTCGAATAGCAGCTTGTCGCCGAAAGCTTTACGCAGCCCCTCGGCCTCAATGACTTGCGCACCCAGGCGCGGGCCATCGGGAATGAATAATTCGAGCTTCTGCTCCTTGTCTTTGGCTTCTTCGCTGGCCAGCTTTTCGTAGTTGGCGAGGCGGGCCTTGCCCTTACTCTGGCGGGCCTTGGGCGACATCCGCACCCAATCCAGTTCGCGCTGCAGGGTTTTGGCGCGCTTGCTTTCGGTGTTTTCTTCTTTGGCCAGGCGGTCGGTTTTCTGCTCCAGCCAAGAGCTGTAGTTGCCTTTCCACGGGATGCCGCTGCCCCGGTCCAACTCCAGAATCCAACCCGCCACATTGTCGAGGAAGTAGCGGTCGTGGGTGACGGCTATCACGGTGCCTTTGTACTGCTGTAAGTGCTGCTCTAGCCAGAGCACGCTTTCAGCGTCGAGGTGGTTGGTGGGCTCGTCGAGCAGGAGCACGTCGGGCTCCTGCAGCAGCAGGCGGCAGAGGGCCACCCGGCGCTTTTCGCCGCCCGAAAGGTTGCCGATAATGGCCTCCTGGGCGGGGGTGCGCAGGGCATCCATAGCGCGTTCGAGCTTGGAGTCGAGGTTCCAGGCGTCGAGTTGGTCGAGGCGTTCCTGCACGGTGCCCTGGCGTTCGAGCAGCTTGTCGAAGTCGGCATCTTCGGCCCCGAAGGCTTCGTTTATCTGGTCAAATTCCTTGAGCAAGGCCACGGTTTCGGCCACGCCCTCCTCTACTATCTCGCGCACGGTTTTGGCGGGGTCGAGCTGCGGTTCCTGTTCGAGGTAGCCTACCGAGTAGCCGGGCGAAAACACCACTTCGCCCTGGAACTGCTTGTCGACGCCGGCAATAATTTTGAGCAAGCTCGACTTGCCCGAGCCGTTGAGGCCGAGCACGCCGATTTTGGCCCCGTAGAAAAACGAGAGGTAAATATTTTTAAGAACTTGCTTCTGGGGCGGGTAAATTTTGCTTACCCCCGCCATGCTGAAAATAATGGTGGGCTGGTCGGACATAAAATGTGGAAATGAATTAGCCAGAGAAAAGTTGCCGGTTATTCGGCAGGGAACCAAGGCAAAGGTCGTTTCGGTAAAGTAAAAACAACGACTAACTGCCAACCGGCCAGCACCGGCCGGAAACTACCAACCAGCCGACAACCAATTTACCCGTAAACTTGTAATTCATTCACTTGCCATGTTCCGCGCCTTTGGCCGAACCTGGTTTTCTACCCTCATTCTATCCTTTCCTAATGGAACACCCCGACCACCCGCTCACGGAAGCCCGCCGCTACGGGTACGTGGAAGACGGGGGCGTGTGGCTGCGCCCGACCCTGGGTCAGCCAGCCCGTCGCATCGGCCAGGTCAAAGACACTGACGACGATGCGCTGCTCTACTTCGGCCACCGCTATGAAGCTTTCCGCGCCAAAATTGACGAGCTGCTAGCCCGCTTGCAAGCGGCTGACAACCAAGGTTCTTACTTAATGAAGCTACTGCACTTGCAGGAGCAAACCCGGCAGCACGACGGCCTCGGCGACTACGAGACGCTGCACCGCCGCCTACACGAGGCCGAGCAGCAGCTTAACCTGTCGGTAGCCCGCAACCGCGAAAAAAACCTCGCCACCAAAGCCAGCCTCATTCAGCAGGCTGAGGAAGTGAGCGAGAGCGAGGAATGGATTACGGCCAGCGAGCGCGTGAAGGAGTTGCGCCAGGCGTGGCTCAAGACCGGGCCCGTCGATAAAATCCTTACAGAGGAGTTGGAAACCCGCTTTCACGGCGCTATCCAGACGTTTTTCGACCGTCGCAAGACGTTCCAGGTTGACCGCAAAAACATGGCGCGCCGCACCTTGGACCGCTACCGCGACCTGGTGAATCAAGCTGAAGCTCTGAAAAACTCCGACCAGTTTGAGACGGCTTCGCGCCAGCTCAAGCAGTTGCAAACGGCTTGGCGTGAAATAAATGGCAACCTACCCAAAAAGCAGGCGGGGGAGCTGTGGACAAAGTTTCGGGCCGCCAACAACTACTTTTTCGAGCGCCTTAAAAAGCACATCGAAACCCAGCGCCCGGCCGAAGCCCGCCCCACCGGCCCGGCCACCACGGCCGACGAAAGCCTACTGCGCAAGCGCGAGTTGGCCAAGCGCGCCGAGGCCCTCATCGGAATGCCGCCAAACCAGGGCGTGACCCAGGCCAAAAACCTGCAAGCCGAATGGAAGCAAAGTGGCACGGTGCGCGGCCCCGAGAGCGACCAACTCTGGCAGCGCTTTATGCTGGCCTGCGATAAAGTATTTGAAATGAGCGCCCTGGACTACTACCTGCGCAAGCGCCAAGCTGAGCAGGGCACCACGTTTTCGCCCGCCGAGCGGGCGCAGGCTGCCACTATAGCCTTGCGCAAGTTTATTGAGAGTGACCACCAGGAGTTGAGCGTGCTGCAAGACAACCTGGGCAAGCTCAACCTCTCCTCGGCCAACGACCAGTTCCGGCAGTTGCTCCAGGGAAAAATCCGTACTTTCGAACGGAAAATTCAAACCAAAACCGACCTCATTACCCTTTTCCAACAACCAGTTGGGTCTTAACCTTCGTAGCCTGACTTACGTTGTGCCCGGCAGGGATACATTTACCGAACCTTTTTCCAACGCTTCTCTCCACTCCTACTATGTACTGGACCCTCGAACTGGCCTCTTACCTGGAAGACGCTCCCTGGCCCGCCACCAAGGACGAACTCATCGACTTCTCTATCCGCTCGGGTGCCCCGATGGAAGTAGTTGAAAACCTGCAAGGCCTGGAAGATGACGGCCAGCCCTACGAAAACATCGAGGAGGTATGGCCCGACTACCCCACCAAAGAGGACTTCATGTTCAACGAAGACGAATATTAAATAATGAACAAGGAGCAATGAACAATCAGCAATTTCAATCGGCGGCTAATCAGCCTGATTCTTTGCTCACTGCTCATTGCTCATTGCTCATTACCAACTTAGTCGCGGGGTACGCCGGTAAGGCGTTGCTCCGCGATTTTTCGTTGGTGCTACCGTCAGCACCCGCTTTCGTGGCGGTGCTGGGGCACAATGGCGCGGGCAAAACCACCTTGTTCCGGGTGCTCACGGGGCAGCTGCCGTACCAGGGCAGCGTGCGGCTGGGCGGCCCCGAGGAGCTGCGCACCCTGCGCGGCCCGGCGCTGGCCCGCCGCCTGGGCTACCTGCCACAGCGCGGCTCGCTGGATTTTGGCCTGCCCGTGCGCGAGCTGGTGGTGATGGGCCGCTACCGCCACCACGGCCTGCTGAGCGGCTACAAATCAGCCGATTACGCCCTGGCCGATGCCGCGCTGGCGCAGGTGGGCGCGGCCCACCTGGCGGCGCAGGACTTTCGGAACCTCTCGGGCGGCGAGCAGCAGCTGGTGTGGCTGGCGCAGCTCAGCTTGCAGCAGGCCCCACTTTACCTGCTCGACGAGCCCACGCAGCAGCTGGATGTGTACCATCGGCGGCGCATTTTCGACCTTCTGAGCCACTGGGTAAGCGCCGAAAACCGCACCGTGCTCTGTAGCACCCACGACCTGGACAGCCTGCCGGGCCTACCGGGCTTTCTGCTGAATTTATCGCGCCCCCAGCCGGAGCTACAGCCCATCAGCGCCGAGACGGTGCGAGCCGAGCGGGCATTTCTGGAGCGGAACGGGCAATAGCGCGTAATGAAAGGGTAACGCATTCCTAACCATTCGGAAACACCATAACCGTCACCCGCTACGTTTCAGGCCATACATAGCGGAGAGGTTTTACCAGGTTTTAACGAAAGGAGACTTTCTGATGCATAACCACCCCCAACCTCTGACTGCCCACGCGGAACTGTGGGCCAAGCTCGAAGTGCTGGACCTCGACGGGGCCGCGCAACTCTCCTTTTCCCGGCGCCTGGCCCGCGACAACGGCTGGCCCCCAGCCTTCGCCGAGCGCGTAGTGCTGGAATACAAACGGTTTGTGTATCTGGCCGCTACCTGCGGCCACCCTGTCACGCCTTCCGACGAGGTAGACCAGGCCTGGCACCTGCACCTGGTTTACACCCGCTCGTACTGGGACGAGCTGTGCGGGCAGGTGCTGGGCTTTGCCCTGCACCACGGCCCCACCAAAGGCGGTGCAGCCGAGGGCCAGAAGTTTGAGGACTGGTACGAACGGACACGGCAGTCGTACCGGGCCGCTTTCGGCACCGCGCCGCCCGCCGACATCTGGCCTCCGGCGGCGGTGCGCTTTGGGGAAGCGTCGTATTTCCGGCGGGTAAATATGCGCCGCAAGTGGCTAGTGCCCAAGCCGCAGTGGCGCAAGCTGCTGCGCTACCGCCCCTGGCTGGCGCTGGTAGGCCTGCTGGTGCTGGCAGGCTGCACCGCCCGCACGCCTCTGAACCCACTCAACTGGTACGGCCCGGAGTTTCTGGGGCTGTACTGGACCCTGTGCCTGACGGTGCTGCCGCTGGCTTTGTGGCTGCGGCACCGGGGCCGGGGGCCCCTAGCCGATTACCACGGGCCCCAGCTCGGCACCTACGAGCTGGTACGCCTCGCCGACCAGGGTGAGCGGCTGGTAGACAGTGCGCTGGCAGCCCTGGCCTACGCCAATGCTATCAAGCTGCTGCCGGGGCAACTCGTGCGCCACGCCACTCCTACTCCGCCCCAAGACCCTTACGAGCGCACCGTTTGGAGCTTTATCCCGCCCAGCGGTGGCACCGCCAACCTGGCCAGCCTGCGGGAGCGGGCCACCCGGCCCGACCTGGCCGTTGTTAGCAGCCTCGACCAAAGCCTTGAAGCCAGGGGCCTGCTGCTGCCAGCGCAGGAACGCCGACGCCTGAACCGGATTCCAACACTGGCCTTGGTGGCGCTGGTGCTGTTCGGCCTCGCCAAGCTGCTGGTGGGGTTGTCGCGTGGCCGGCCGGTAGGCTTCCTGTTTATAACGCTGGTGGTGCTGGTAATTGGGGGTATTTATGTTTGCAGCCGGCAAAAAGCCTGGGCTACCGGGCAAGGGGCCAGCACGTTGCAGCATGCTACTACTGCTTTTCGTAAGCCCAACACCTCGTTGCTTTCAGCCCAGGCAATAGCACTTACGGTGGCGCTGATGGGGGTTACCAGCCTTACGGCCCTGGGCCAGGAGCCACTGGCCACGTTTTTTGCCCCGCCACCCAGCCCCGGTGGCGGCTCGGATGGCGGCAGCGGCTGCGGTAGTAGCGGCTGTGGCGGAGGGGGCTGCGGGGGCGGGTGCGGCGGCTGTGGCAGCTAGCCCAGGCTCTACCTACGCTGCCCTGGCTGGCCACGCAGCACCTGCCCTATCGAGCGCAGAAACGGCCCGGCCGACACCGAGTTCATCACGCGCAGGTTGTCGGCCCAGGAAGTTTTTTCGTCCAGAAACCGGAAAATGCGCGCTACTGGGTTGCGCTCGAA
This sequence comes from Janthinobacterium lividum, assembly GCA_050954465.1. Taxonomy (GTDB): domain Bacteria; phylum Bacteroidota; class Bacteroidia; order Cytophagales; family Hymenobacteraceae; genus Hymenobacter. Next base: position 3,420 of record JBPBPU010000042.1, on the reverse strand, counting down.
AAGCTGCTGGAAAATGTCGCGGGTAGTTTCGCCCCGGCGCTGCATGATGTCGAGCAGCAGCGTATCGAAAAGCCGGAATTGCCACTGGTCGCCGGTGGGGTTTTGGGGCGGCCGGCCGGTAGCGGCGAGCGCGGCTACCAGCCGCGCAGACTGCGCCTGAATACGCCGGAAAGCATAGCCGGTACTCGGCTTGGCCCGGCCGCCGCGCGTGCCCAGGTTGATAATGCGCGCCCCTACCTTGTTTGGTAGCGGGTGGTCCGTCATGGGAATGGCCCCAACTTCCTCGGCCACGCGGCGGTACTGGCCGGGAGCCAGGCCTAAGGTGTGGTGCAAATAATCCAGGATGGCGGCCTCGTATTCGGTTTTGGGCAGTACCTGGCTGGAGAAGAGCGTGTACTCGACCAGCGCCCGGCGGGGCGTGAAGGGCAGCACGTACATGAACCGCGCCTCGTGGTGCTGCGCCCCCCGGAAGTCCATGAATTCCACTACGGCGGGGTCGAATACGTCGTGGTCGGTCTTGATTTCCCAGCCTACGAAATGCTGCAGTAAGTAGCGAAATCTCTCGGGCTGAGGCCGGATGGCGGGTGGGCGGCTGTCGAAGGCATAGCGGGCGGTGAACTCCTGGCCGTCCTCGGTGCGGGCCAGTACGCCGCCCGGCGTGTTCTCGAGGGTGGCTACCCGGCTGGTAAGGCGCGTGAACTGCGCCAGCCGTGCTGCCAGCGCCTGCTGCACAAACTGGTAGAAGTCGAGCCCCCGAATGGTGCGGTAGCGGTAGCGACCCAGGTCGAATACCTGCGCGTAGCTGGGGGTGCGGAACGCGATTTTTGACCACTCGCCCACAGCCAGCCCATCAAACAGCGTGGGCTCGTCGGCCCAGAACGACCAGGTGCGGTCGTTCTGGTCTTTGGGCTCCGGCTCGATGAGCAATACGCGCTTGGCGGCCAGGCGCGGCTCCTGCGCCAGGTGGTAGGCTAGGCTGAGGCCCGCTGCGCCGCCTCCTACCAGCAGGTAGTCATAATCGGGCAGCGACTCGGGGAGGCTCATGCCGCAAAGATGGAGCTACCGGACTTGATAACGCACCAAGTGATATTCTCGGGTAAAGACAGCCAACGTGGTAAGGTCGGCCATTACTAATAGGACTTTCTTATATTGCAGCGGTTATTCGGTGCCTATTGCTTCTCTTTCTTTGCTATGAAATTGCATTTAACTTTTCCCATATTCCCCCCGTTGCTGGGTGTACTGCTCCTGGCCGGCCCGCTGGCTAAGGCCCAAACTGTGTTATGGGCCGCCAAAGTAGTGGATGTTTCCTCCCAGAAAGCCACCGGCAAGGAAGCGTTTTCGCCCGACAAAGTACTGGGCCCACCGAATGCTCAACCGCTGGGCGAAATCAATAATGAAGCTTGGATTCCGGCTAAGGAAGGCTCTAACGAGCATATTGAGGTGCGTTTTGCCCGCTCGGTGGTGGCACAGCAAGTGACAGTGATTGAGAATTTTAACCCTGGCTCCATCATCAAAATTGAGCTAGTCGATACCAAGGGCGAGCACCACGAGGTGTACCAGAACGACAACCCTGGCCCGCTGCCCGACGCCTACCGCACCTTGCAGGTGAAGGTGAAGCCCGAAAAATACCGCACCGTGGGGGCCATCATCACCATGAATACGGCCAAGGTGACGGGCGTGAATCAGCTCGACGCCATCGGCATTGCCAACGTGGACGTACAGATTGTGAAGCAGGATTTCAAAAATGCGGATGCCGAGGTGGAAACCGTAAAAATGGACTCAACCCTTAAAAACCTCGGCCCCAACGTAAACACCAAAGCTGTGGACACGCATCCGGTGATTTCGCCCGATGGCCGCACGCTCTTTTTTGCCCGGCAGGAATACAGCGGCGACGTAGGCGGTGCCAGCGACCCGCAGGACATTTGGTACGCCAAGCTGGTGAGCGGCAAAACCCAGAGCTGGGCCCTGGCCAAAAACCTCGGCGTGCCCCCCAATGGCCCCGACGACCCCAACGGCCTGGCCTCGGTGTCGGCCGACGGCCGGGTGGCCCTGCTCATTGGGGTGTACGTGAATGGGCAGATGGAGCCGCTGGGCTTCAGCCTGAGCCGGCAGTCGCCGGCTGGCTGGAGCAAGCCCCAAAAGGTAGAAATTGAGAACTACTACAACAAAGACCCCGAAAACATCGACGGCTTCCTGGCTACTTCGGGCAAGGCCCTGCTCATGGCCGTGGAGCGCACCGACGGCAAAGGCGGGCAAGACCTGTACGTGAGTTTCCCCAAGCCCCCGGACCCCGATGCCAAACCCGACCCCAACCGCCAAACCAAGTGGACCAAGCCGCTGAACCTGGGCGGCACCATCAACACCACCAGCCCCGACTTTGCCCCCTTCCTGGCCGCCGACGAGAAGACGCTCTACTTTGCCTCCGAAGGGCACGGTGGCTACGGCAAAAGCGACATCTTTTACTCGAAGCGCCTCGACGATACTTGGACTAACTGGAGCCCCCCGCGCAACCTGGGGCCAGTAGTGAATTCGCCGGAATTTGATGCGTACTACACTGTCTCGGCGGCCGGCGACAATGCCTACCTGGTGTCGTCGCGTACTGGCACGGTGGGCACCCGAGACATCTGGCGCATTGCTCTGGCCCCTGCCCTCAAGCCCGAAGTAGTAACGCTGGTGCAAGGTAAAGTACTGGATGCCAACACCCATAAACCTATTCGGGCCATTATTCACTACGAAAACCTGGTGACGGGCGAGGAGGTAGGCGTGGCCGAAAGCTCCCCCACCGACGGCTCATACACCATCGTGCTGCCGTCGGGGGTGCAGTATGGCTACCGCGCCGAGGCCGTCGAGTACATTGCCGAAGAAGCCAGCCTCGATGCCACCGATGCTACCAAGTACACCGAAAAGCAGCAAGACCTGTTTCTGGTGCCCTTTAAGGTGGGCCAGAAGGTGCGGCTCAACAACATCTTCTTTCCTCAGAGTAAATTTTACCTGCAGCCCAGCTCCTTCCCCGAGTTGCAGCGCCTCGTGAAGTTGCTTAAGCAGTACCCTAGCGTCGAAATCCTCATCGCCGGCCACACCGACAACCAAGGCGATGAAGCCCTCAACCTCAAGCTCAGCGAAGACCGGGTGAACGAGGTGAAAAAGTATCTGGTTAGCAAAGGCATTGCCACCGACCGCCTGGCTACTCAGGGCTTTGGGGGCACCCAGCCCATTGCCAGCAACGACCAGGAAGAAACTCGTCGTTTCAACCGCCGGGTAGAATTTACCATCACAAAGAAATAAAGTCGGGCGGTTTGGGGTTGTGGTGCCACGACTATTTTCGTCGTGGCACCACTATTCGTTGTATAACGTGTGGTGCCACCACTCTGCCGCACTGCATGGCGCAACGAGTAGTGGTGCCACGACAAAAAAGTCGTG
>JBPBPU010000027.1:0-42373 GCA_050954465.1 Janthinobacterium lividum | reverse complement strand
GTCGTGCGTCGTGCGTCGTGCGTCGTGCGTCGTGCGTCGTGCGTCGTGCGTCGTGCGTTTTTAATATCACCAGCAACTTCCGCTGAACGGGTAACGCCCTGTTTGGTTTCAAGCACAAAGCAGCCGCGCTTGTAGAGGTCGATGCGCCCGGTACTGCGCTTGCCCGCGCCGTCGTCGAAGCTCACGCCGCGTTCGAAGACGTAGGCATCTTGGGTGGGGTCGTCGGTGGTGGGGTCGGGCCGAGGTACGCCCAGCAGGTCGCAGAGGTCCTGCAGAAACAGGCCGTAGTTGGCGTGTTCGGCCCCGCCAGAGGTTTGCCAGCGGGCCAGGAAGTCGGAAAAAGTCACGGGGGCAGCAGATGCAGGTGAAAGTAAGGCAAATAAACCTTGCGCCGCAGCAATCAGTCCGGCTCAACTCGTCAACCTGTGTATTTTCGGTTACCTCTTTTTGAACTATCGCCCTCCACTAGGCTGCCGCGCAATCCTACTCCGGTCGAAATCAGGTATAAAACCGTGCGCTGGCACGACCACTCAGTGCACGTAGTGCGCCTCGCCAACGAGCCGGGCCGTCCGATCGTGTTCGTCGGGGCAGGCGAGTTGCCACCCGAAGACCCTACTGTCGACGTGATGGACCGGATTCTGGGCGAGTTGCCCAGCGTACTGCCCGCTGACGGCATTCCGGCTCAGGTGCTGTCCCATCATTTTTCATTCCCGGTGCCGGATGGTTTGGAAGATTTTCCCGGTTATGCCTACAAATACGATACGCGGGACTGGACCTACTACCAACTGTGCACCGCTTTCTACTAGCTCGGCTAGCCTCACCCGTCAGTTAGGTCATGTGCTCGAACAACACCTTGGAAAAGTCCGCGCGCTGCAAATGCTTGCGGTTGCTAAAAAACAGCAGTTTGGCATCGCGGCCTAGGAAGGGCACGGCCCACTCGGTACAGTTGCCACGAGCGTCGTAGGCCAGCAGGTGGCGCTTATGCCAGGGGCACTCGTGGTCATCATCCCACTCCTGGTGCGGGTCATCCTGTCAGAACTGACTCAGCACATCGCCAAGCTGGTGGTCGGGCACAATGCGGCTGCCGTAGCCCAGGGGCAGGCGAAATGCACCGGGCTTGCCCAGGGGGCGTACTGTGCTAATAGCTGCGGAGCCCAAGCCAGGCCATTAGCAGGCACGATGGCGTTGTGGGCAGCCACATAGGCAACGAGCTAGCCGAGCCAGTTGGTGCGCTCCTCGTTGGGTAGGCTGGTGAACAAGTAATCAAGGTCAGCCGCGTAGTAGTCTGGGTTTACGCGGTTGCGGAACCGCGCCTGTCAGGCCAGTGCCAGGCCATGGGCGGGCACGTTTTCGTAGCCGGCCAGGGTGGCCACATCAAAGACTGAAATATCCGTAACCAGTTCCGCTGGGTCAGGTGCCACGACCGGGTAGTAGCGGATGCGAAAGGGCTACTCCCTGCTATTGCGCACGTCTTTAAAACTCGGTCTTAGTTAAAAGTTTGGTTTAGAAAGCGTTTTTGCCAACTCCTTGAGACTTTACCTGCGAGCGGTAGAGGTATCACCCATCGCCGGATAATTAGGCTGGCTCAAAAAGTAAGGGTCAACTAGTGAGAGTCCAGCCTCTATTTCCATTGCAATGCTCTCCCTCAATTACTTATCCATTAGGCTTCACTCATCTTGCGCTAGGTTCCGAAAGGTGTGCCTTTCTGAACCCAGTGCCACCACAAGTCATAAAGCTATGCAGAAGGTTCTAGCTGCTCAGAGAGCGCGAGGTAACTGCTTGGGCACCTGTACCAACCTCTCAGCCGAGGCCTGTCAGGTTAAATGAGGTTATCCGTCAGCTACATGGCCTTTATTAGGCACCCTTTATCGGCTTCTGGGATAACTGCCTCGGCTGATTTCGGCAGCAACTGGCGCTGGTAAAAGCTGCGTATTTGGCAGCGGTTGCGCAGGATGAAACGCACTTAGGCGCGTAGCACCCAGGGGTTGAATCGCTTGCTCACGTAGCTGTCGGCTCTACATTCCAAAATACAACAGGGAGTGGCCTGCGTGACCACTCCCTGTTGATACAAGCTACCAAGCGGGTCTACTTATCCTGCCGTAGCACTTGTTTACGCGTGATTTCCCCATTGATAGAAAAGGCAATGGTGTACAGCCCTGCCGGCAGCGTCCCAAGATTTAGCCGTCCGCTATGTATTTCCCTAGTGAGTACGGTGCGGCCCACTAGGTCGTAGACCACGGCTGGAATTTCAGACAAGGCAGGCAGGTTTTGAAACTGCACCTCACCGGTAGTTGGGTTAGGATAGAGGCTGATGCTGGCTGCCAACGTGCCCGGCCGAACGGCCAGGGTGCTGCTAGTGGCCGCCAGCGCATTGGTAGATTGGGCCAGGTTGGCCAGCGAATCGGTAGTAGCTACCCGGCGGCCATCCAGGGGGGCGTACACTTCCAGGCTGGACTTGAGCAGCGAGTCGGCGGCCATTGCCAGCACCTCGTTCTGGTTCATGCCCGAGCGGTAGAAAAACCAGTCGCGGTACTGTGTGCGGGCCGGGGCTGCCGCGCCACCGAGGTCGAGGCGGGTGGGGCGCAGGCGCTCGGCTACGGTGCCTTCGCTCACACTGTCGACGTAGAGCATAGTGGCCCCGCGAGCGTAGTAATGCGTGAGTACCAGCTTGTGCCAGCGGTTGTTAGCTACCTGCACCGTGCCCACGATAGTGCGGCCTTTGGCCGACTGGTACGTGAGGGTGCCCGTGGTGCCGATACGAATAGTACCGGCTGTGAGCCCCGCGCTGTCGCGAATTTCTATTAGTCGCCCCGCTGCCGTGGCCTTAAAGCGGAAAGCAGTGGTGAAGGGGTGCACCACGTCTTCGGGCACTAAGCGGATAATTTTGCCGGGGGCAGCAACCGTGTTGAGGAGCGTGACCCCGTTGCTGGTTTTGCGGGTAGGCAAGGCTTTGCCCGCGTTCAGCGCATCGAAGAGCGAGGGCACCAGGGTATGAGCCAGTTCGGCGTGGCCGAGGTCGTTGGGGTGCAAGGCGTCGAACCAGTAGTTGGTGGCCCACTTGCCGGTGCCGTCGTCTACGGCCCCCAGCAGGTTCACGCTGGGCACTTTCCAGCCGTGAATTAGTGCGTTCATCTGGCGGGTGAAGGTGTATTCGGTGGCGCCGAAGTCGTTGCGGGTGTAGCAGTTGGTGATGACGGGCACCATGCCATTAGCGCGGGCCTGTTGAATAAGCTGCACCAGGTTGGTGCGGAACTGGTTGTAGGCCGTCTGGCCGCCGGTGATAATGCCCTCGTTGCCCAGGCTCACGGCAAAAACCACATACTTGCCGTGCTGCGGCAGCAGGTCGCTCGTGAAGCGGTTGAGCACGTCCACCGTGCTGTTGCCGGGCACGCTGATGTTGGCCGTTACCCAGGGCTGGCCCAGGCCGGCGGTGTTGCGCTGGGCGAGCAGGTCGCTGTAAATGGCCGTGTAGCCGTGGAGGTTGGTAGCCCCTTGGCCGTAGGGCACCGACGAGCCCATGTACACGATTTTCAGCGGGTTCTGGGGCACGTAGGGCTCCAGGAGCAGGTCGTCGAAGTAGGTGCTACCGGCGGCCCCGGCGGCGTTGCGCCATACGGCGCGCCCTCGCACAAAGGCCGTTCCGGCCGGGATAGCCCCGATGGCTTCCGCTTTCACCCAAGCCCCGGTAGCGGAGCCAGCTACCAGCGAATCGGACTTGAAGCGGCCCAGCAGCGCCTGGCTGCTGCTGTAGTAGCATAGCTCCAGGTGGGCCGCCTGGCTGCCGCGTAAGGCATCGGCGGCGGGGTTGTAGAAGTAGCCGCTGAGCTTGTAGCTGGTAGTGCCCGTCGTGCTGGCATAGCTGATTTGCTGCTCCAGGGCCAGGCTGCCGCCGGTTAGCTTGGCCGAGTAGGTGCCCGCGTGCGGTGCCATGGTGCCAACGGTGGTGCTGGCCCCGGCACCCTGGGGCGTGGTCGTCCAGAAGTTGAGATTACCTAGCTCAAAACCAGGGTTCTGGAAGCTGTAATACACGGCGGGCGTGGTAATGCCCGGCACCACATCCACCCGCATCAGGTTGAGGTAGGCGTAGGTGCCGGCGGTGCGGCTCACTTCCAGCGTGATGCCGCCGCTGGCATCGGCCGTGAGCGTGTCCGAGTTGGCGATGGTGTTGTTGTTGCCCGCGTAGCCGTTGGCCCCCACGTTGGGGCCGCTGGTAGTTTGGCTCACGTTGCTGGTGTTGCCGCCCGTGAAGCTGAACTTCGTGGTTCGTACTTCGGTGGCCAGCTCCCGGCTGCCAAAGAGGTGAAACACGTAGCGCTTACTAGCATCGAGGCCGCTGAGGCGTATCGTGGCCGCCGTAGCCAGGAAAAAATAGTCCTGAGTAGCAGTGGCAATGGCGTACTGCCCGAGCAGGGCCGCGCTGGGGGCCAGCAAGCCGCCATTGACAATACCATTGGTTTGGAAACCCGTCCCGACTTTGAGCTTAATACCGGTGGCGGCATTAGCTTTATCCACCAGTCGGAAGGTGTCCGCTACCCCGGTGTTGTTGAGGATGTTGTTCCAGTAGTTGCCGTTGACATCCGGGCTGGGGGTGATATTGCCATTGGTCACGTCATTGGGGCCAAAGTCGGCGTAGACGGAGCGCACGGTCTGGGCACGGGCTGACCCGAGCGCCAGGCTGGCCAGAGCCAATAGGAGTAAGTGCTTTCGCATGGTAAAAAAAGTTGGAAATGGATAGGAAATACAAGCCCCCAGTGACCCTCGCGCTCACTGCAAGCGCCAGAGACTTTGAGAGGCTTACCGCTATTGTTTGCTGATTTTGCGGCTTACCCGCCCGGCATCGCCAGTGAGCGTGAGCAGGTACATGCCAGTAGGCAAGCCCGTCAGGTCGACCAGGTACTGCGCGCCCTGGACTGCCTGGCGGCGTACTACCTGCCCCACGTTGTTGGTAAGCGTTAGCTGGCCGCCCGTCTGGCTGTACTGACCCAAACGCACCGTTAGCTGGTCGCTGGCCGGGTTGGGGAAAACGACCAATTCTGCCGCTTCACTGGCAGCAGGTGCGGCCAAGGCTACCCTGGCGCCGCTGGCTGCGCCATAGACTTCAAATTCGTACAGCGAAAAGCCATACGTAGTCGCCCGGTTGATGCAATACACCTTCACGTAGCGGGCCGTAGCGCTGAGGCCGGGGTAGTCGTCGGCCGCTGCCGAGGCTTTACCATAGACCTCTTTGATGGTTGTCCAAGTGGTGCCGTCAGTTGATACCTGAATCTGGTAGTCTTTGGCATACGCCGCTTCCCAGGCCAGCCGCACCCGGCTGATGGCGTAGCTGGCCCCGAGGTCAACGTAGATGGACTGGTTGTCTGCGTAGCTGCTTTCCCAGCGCGTGGTGCCATCGGCATCTACCGCTTTGGCGCCCGTGTTGGTGCTGGTATAAGTGGAGGTAGCCGTGACGGGGCGCTGGTAGGCTAGGTTCGTGACGGGCAGCGTACCGTACACCTCTATTTCGTACAGGGAAAACCCGTAAGCGGTAGCCCGATTGATACAATAGACCTTGACATAGCGCCCCGTAGCAGCCAGGCTGGAATAGTCGTCGGCGGCGGCCGACGACTTGCCGTATATGTCCTTAACGGTAGTCCAAGTCACATTATCGGTCGATACCTGCACCTGGTAGTCTTTGGCGTAGGCGGCCTCCCAGGCCAGGCGCACCCGGTTGATGGCATACGTAGCGCCCAGGTCGATGCTTATGGACTGGTTATCGGCATAGCCGCTTTCCCAACGCGTGGTACCGTCCGCGTCTACTGCTTTGGCCCCGGTGTTCGTGCCGTTGTAGGTCGAGGTTACCGTGACGGGGCGCTGGTAAGCGATATTGGAGGCTGCGGCCACATTGTTCCAGCCGGGCATCTCGTTTTGCGTCACTACGTTGCTGGCCCCGTAGGTTTGCTGAATAGCCGCCGTGGAATTTTTATTAAACACCAGCTCCGACCAGCCCATAAAGAAGCCCCATTTGGGTTGCGCGGCCAGCAGGCTGGGCGTGGGCAGCACGTCGCATTCCCCAATGACTACCGGCTTGCCGCCGGCCGCGTTGACCATCGCGGTGTATTTGGCCGTGGTGTAGCCCTGGCCGTCGCTGGAGTACATATCCATTGCCAGGATGTCCCAGTAGCCACTGCCGGGATTGTAAGCCGTCAGGTCGGACGAGAGCGAGCTAAAATCCTGCAAGTCCCACACCCAGATGAGGTTGGTCAGGCCTTTGGTGTTGCGCAGGTAGTCATGGGTAAGTTGAAACAGCTTCGCCGTGCCATTGGCCCCCGTGCGGCCCGCCCACCAGAACTGACCCTGGTTCATCTCGTGCAGCGGGCGGAAATACACTTCCACGCCGTTGTTTTTCAGGTCTTGCAGGTAGCCAGCAAGTACATCCAGGCGCGCCTTCCAGTTGTTATTGAGTTGGGTGCCATCGGTTATCAATTGCTGCCACTGCGTATTGGTCAGCGAGCTTACCACCCCACCCTGCCACTGGCAGGGCTCCGCCTGGGTGGGCGGGCAGGCGTGAAACATGATGTTGATGAGCGAGCCCCGCGCCCACTGGGCCTTGGCTTCGTTAATCATCGTCTGGCGGTTAGCCACGTCATCTGTCGAAAACAAGAAGTCGCCGCTCCACAGCGCTGGGTACTGCCCGGTGGTCGTGTTCACCCGGTTGGTCCAGGTAGCGGGGGCAGAGTTGGGCTCGCGGTTGTGAATGCCGGAAGCAGTTTTGGAGCCCGTAATACCGTACAGGTAGTTGAGGCTCTTATAGGCAGTTTGGGCCCAGGCAGCCGAGCCGTGGAGTACGGCCGCAACCAGCAGGGCACCAGCGTAGCGGGTGAAGCGCATAAAATGGGTGGGAAAAGGAAGTGATTGTAGCTGCTGCTTCCGGCTTCACCAGGCAGCTTTTTCAGCTGCCAGCTCGCGCCAGATGCGAGGTAGCAGGAGCAAAGAAATCGACTTACTGACCCCGCCCGACTAAGGCGTTAAAAATGGACTAGGAATTGCTAAAAATTTGCTAATGAGCGTATAAGGCAGCGCTAGATAAATACCCGCGTCCCGGAGAAGCTTTGCCTGAACAGGGTAGGCGTGTAGTTTTTGCGCTTCTTGAAGATGCGGTTGAAGTTGGAGATGTTGTTGAAGCCGCATTTGTAGGCCACTTCCGCCACGCTGTGGGTGGTGTCGATGAGCATCCGCGAGGCGTGGCCCAGCCGGATTTCGTTGAGGCTGTCGATGAACGTGCTACCAGTGCGCTTTTTGATGAAGCGGCTGAACGAAGCCTCCGGCATGTTGGCAATTTTGGCCACCTCGGCCAGCGTAATCTGCCGGCCGTAGTGCGCGTTCAGGTACTCGAACACCTTCTCGATGCGGCGGCTGTTGTAGTTGAGCTGCTCGTTGGTAAACGACGCGTCGGAGAGCATGCGCATGTTGCGCGAGGCCGACAAATCGTGCAGAATGGAAAACAGCTCCAACACCGAGTCAAAGCCCAGCTTCTGTTCCAGCCCCAGGAGCCGGCCCTGCAGCCGCTCGGCCGTTTCGGCCGAAAACAGGATGCCACGCTGCGCATTCTCAAACATCTTCTGGATGAAGTGTAATTGATTGCGGCGCAGGAAGCGCTCGTCGAGCAGGTCGCGGTGGAATTGAATGGTAATTTCCCGAATTTCGCCGCTACGGCACTCGTGCGTAAACCAGGCGTGGGGCAGGTTGGGGCCTACCAGCACTAGCTCCACGTTGCCGATTACCTCAATATGGTCGCCCACTACGCGCTGCGCCCCGGCCGCGCCGAGTATCAGGTTCAGCTCGAATTCCTCGTGGTGGTGAATGGGGAAATTGAACTCCTGCTTCACCCGTGAGAAAAGCATAAAGCAGTCGTTCTGGGTTAGCGGGGTAATCTCCCGCATCAGCTGGTGCGACATAATGGGTGGGAAGCAGGTGGAATAGAGAGTAGGCAGCTGGTAAAATAATACCGTGCGGCAGGCAAGCTTAGTACGCCAAATTAACGCATAAGGAGCGCACAGGTGAACATAAAACCCCGGCTATTGCCAGCATCTGGCAAAACAGTACTGCCTAAGGTTAAAATACCATTACTTGCCCCAACGCCACCGCTCTAATTTTGAGGTCACAATTTAGCGGATGAGCTGCCTACGGTTTCTCCCTGCTTTTCCCGTTGGGCCACTGGCTCTTCGTCGACTCTCTCGTTTCCCACCCACCTCCTCTTATGCGCCTGCAGCTACTCGATATTCTGCTCATCGTTGCCTACCTGCTCGCCACGGTTGGCATCGGCCTCTACTACCGCAAAAAAGCCCGGCAGGACAAAGACAGCTACATGCTGGGCGGCAAAACCCTGCCCTGGTACAAGCTCGGCCTCAGCGACGCCTCCGACATGTTCGACATCAGCGGCACGATGTGGATGGTGAGCCTCTGCTTCGCCTACGGCATGAAAAGCATCTGGATTCCCTGGCTCTGGCCGGTCTTCAACCAGGTGTTTCTGATGATGTACCTCTCCCGCTGGCTGCGCCGCTCCAACGCCAGCACCGGGGCCGAGTGGCTGGCCACCCGCTTCGGGCAGCGGGGGCCGGGCGTGTGGGCCTCGCACCAGGTGGTCATCGCCTTTGCGCTACTCAGCTGCCTGGGTTTCCTGGCCTACGGCTTCGTGGGGCTGGGCAAGTTCATGGAAATCTTCATTCCCTGGCACGTGGTGCAGCCCTACGTGCCGTTTGCGGTGGCTCCGCAGTACGTGCCGCACCTCTACGGCATCGTGTTCACGCTGTTTGCCACGTTCTACTCCATCGTGGGCGGCATGCACAGCATCGTGCTCGGCGACATCATCAAGTACTGCATCATGACGGTGGCCTGCGTGGCCATTGCCATTATCGCCTACCTCAAGCTGCAGGGCCACGAGCTGGCGGTGCCGGCTGGCTGGTTCAACCCGTTTTTCGGCTGGCGGCTGGGGCTGGATTGGAACAAGCTTATTCCCGAAGTCAACAGCAAAATAGCCAGCGACGGGTACTCGCTGTTCGGCATCTTCTTCATGATGATGGCCTTCAAGGGCGTGTTTGCCTCGCTGGCCGGCCCGGCGCCGAACTACGACATGCAGAAAATCCTGAGTACCCGCTCGCCCGAAGAAGCCAGCAAAATGAGCGGTTTCGTTTCCATTATTCTGCTGCCCATTCGCTACGCGCTCATCATCGGCCTCACTATTCTGGGGCTGCTCTACTACCACCAGATGAATTTGAAAGCGCCCGATGGCACCATCGACTTCGAGCGCATTCTCCCGCTCACCATCAACAATTTCCTGCCGGTGGGGCTGGTGGGGCTGGTACTCACGGGCTTGCTCGGGGCCTTCATGGGCACCTTCAGCGGCACCGTAAACGCGGCGCAGGCGTACATCGTCAACGACATCTATATCAAGTATGTAAACCCCCATGCCAGCACCAGCCGCATCATTTCGATGAACTACCTGGTGGGTGTGGTCGTGGTGGCGGTAGGGGTGCTGCTGGGCTTCATTGCCAAGGATGTGAATACGGTGCTCCAGTTCATCGTGTCGGCCCTCTACGGTGGCTACATCGCGGCCAACGTGCTCAAGTGGCACTGGTGGCGCTTCAACGCCACGGGCTTTTTCGTGGGCATGAGCACGGGCATCGTGACGGCGCTGGTATTCGGGCTTTTCCTCCCGGCGGGCCACCTGCTGTACTGGTTTCCGCTGCTGTTCGGCATCTCGCTCACGGGCTCCATCGTGGGCACCTACCTGGCCCCGCCCACCGAGGCGGCCACGCTGCACCACTTCTACAAAACCGTGCGGCCCTGGGGCTTCTGGGGGCCGGTGCAGGCGCAGGTGCTGGCCGAAGACCCCACCTTCCAGCCCAACCGCAACTTCCGCCTCAATATGCTCAACGTGGCGCTAGGCATCGTGGCGCAGCTTGGCCTCACTATCCTGCCCATGTACCTGCTGCTCTCGCAAACGCTGCCACTGCTGGCAACCATCGGGATATTGGCCGTGGTGGGCACCATTCTGAAAAAGACCTGGTGGGACCGGCTGGCGGAGTATTAGGGGCGTTCTGGCGGTTCGCCCTCCGCGTTCACCTCACCCTCTAGCCCCTGAGCTGTTAAGTTCTAGCGCTGTCGCCCTCCGCGTTCGCCTCACCCCCCGGCCCCCTCTCCGAAAAGGAGAGGGGGAGCCAAGGCGGTACACGCAAAACCCGGTTTGCGGCGTCGTTGAACGCACCCCCTCTCCTTTTCGGAGAGGGGGCCGGCCCCATAGGGGTCTCGTGAGGCGAACGTCAGAACGACTCCCGCCATTTCAGTACCAGACAAGGGTAAAAAACTATTACCCCGCTGCTCGGCTGCGGCTGCAAATTTGAGTACCGTTCCAGACGGTCTGTTTCCTGTCTTTTATCCCACCTACCCATGCGGTATTCTTTACCTAAGCAACTGGCCCTGGCCGGGCTGCTGACCAGCGCCTGCATTAGCTCCGGCGCAGCCCAAACGCCCTATACGTCGCTCAATTACCTGTACTCCATTTCGGGCACGAAAACCATTGGCGGCATTCACAACAAGGAGCCGCTCAGCGCCCCTACGGCCTATACCGACCAGCTGCAATTTACCAGCGGCAAGTATGCCGGGCTCTGGGGTGGCGACTTCCTGTTCACCACCTACGCCGACCGGTGGACCATGATTTACGAGGCCGAGAAGCAGTGGCAGAAAGGGGCCTTCGTGACCCTGACCTGGCACGCCTGCAACCCGGCCCAGAACGTGTCGCCGTGCTCGTTCGGCTCGGGCGTGACGAGCAGCATGTCGAACGCCGATTGGAACGACCTGATAACCGACGGCACCGTACTCAACCTGCGCTGGAAAGCCTGGCTCGATGAGCTGGTGCCTTATTTCCAGTACCTCAAGGCGCGGGGGGTGGAAGTGGCCTTCCGGCCGCTGCACGAAACCAACCAGGCCGCCTTCTGGTGGGGCGGCCGGTCGGGGGCCAGCGGCTCCAGCCGGCTCTACCAGATTACCCACGACTACCTGAAAAACACCAAGGGCCTGTCCAACATCATCTGGGTCTGGAACATCCAGGACTTTCCGAGCCTGCCCAGCGACGTTACCAGCTACAGCCCCGGCAACAGCTATTTCGACGTGGCTTCGCTGGATTTCTACAACGGTGACGGCCTGACCACGGCCAAGTACAACGCCATGCTGGGGGTGGCCGGCACCAAGCCCATTGCCATCGGCGAAACCGGCGTGCTGCCCACGGCGGCCCAGCTGCTGGCCCAACCCAAATGGACGTATTTCATGGGCTGGGCCGACCTGGTATTCTCGCAAAACACGCAGGCGCAGCTTATCTCGCTCTACTCGGCAGCCAACGTGCTGACGCTGGAGCGGCTGCCCGGCTGGGGCACCCCCAACCAGAATGCGCTCAACCTGGCCTACCAGAAGCCCATCACGGTCACGTCTACCGAGTCGCCCAACAGCGCGGCCTTCGCCGTGGATGGCGACCCCACCACCCGCTGGGGCTCGCTCTACACCGACCCGCAGGAGCTGGTAGTCGACCTGGGGGCCAACTATGCCCTCAACCGGGTAGTCATTCTCTGGGAACTAGCCCTGGGCAAAGACTACCTGGTGCAAGGCTCAACCAACAACACAACCTGGACGACCCTCAAGAGCGTGACCGGCAACACCGAGCAGTTCAACGAGCACCCGGGCCTTAGCGGCACGGCGCGCTACCTCAAAATCCGGGGCACGGCGCGGGGCACGCAGTACGGGTTTTCCATCCGCGAGCTGCTGGTATACGGCAGCGCCGCGCTGGCTACCGCCCCGGCCCGGGCCGCGGGCGGCGTGCAGCTCTACCCCAACCCCGCCAGCGGCGACCTGCGCGTGACGCTCAGCGCCGACTGGCCACAGGACAGCCAGCTCACGGTACTCAACGAAACCGGCCAGCTGGTGGCGGCCCCGGTGGCGGGTAGCGGCTCCTTGCGCACCCTGGCCACGAGCGAGCTGGCCCCCGGCCTGTACCTGCTGCGAGTGCAGCGGCCCGGCGCCAGCCAGACCCTCCAATTCGTCAAGCAATAATCTTTAGCAAGTATCGGCTTTCCCAAATTATCCCGATGAAGAATTCCTTTCAGCAGCGCCTGCACGACCTCAAGCACCAGTATAGCACCCTGGTGACCCGCCCCAACCCGCCGCAGCCGCTGGGCAACGGCGTTATCGACCGCTACCAGCACCCCGTGCTCACCAACCAGCACGTACCGCTTGCCTGGCGCTACGACCTGAACCCGGCCACCAACCCCTACCTGCAAGAGCGGCTGGGCGTCAATGCCGTGTTCAACGCGGGAGCCATCGTGCTCGATGGCCGCTACCTGCTGGTAGCGCGGGTGGAGGGCCTGGACCGCAAGTCGTTTTTCGCAGTGGCCGAAAGCCCCAACGGCCTGGACAACTTCCGGTTTTGGGAACGGCCCGTCACGATGCCCGAAACCGACGCGCCCGACACCAACGTGTACGACATGCGCGTAACCCAGCACGAGGATGGCTGGATTTACGGCCTTTTCTGCACCGAGCGCAAAGACCCCGCCGCCCGGCCCGGCGATGAGTCGGCCGCCGTGGCGCAGTGCGGCATTGCCCGCACCCGCGACCTGGTGCAGTGGGAGCGCCTGCCCGACCTGCAAACCCCCTCGGCCCAGCAGCGCAACGTGGTGCTGCACCCCGAATTTGTGCAAGGCAAATACGCCCTCTACACTCGCCCGCAGGACAGCTTTATCGAGGCCGGGGCGGGCGGTGGCATCGGCTTCGGCCTGGCCGACTCCCTGGAAAACGCCGTGGTGCTGCGCGAGCAGATTGTGGATGGCAAGCGTTACCACACCGTGTACGAGGCCAAAAACGGCCAGGGCCCCGCACCCCTGCGCACGCCCCAGGGCTGGCTGCACCTGGCCCACGGCGTGCGCAACACGGCGGCCGGCCTGCGCTACGTGCTCTACCTGTTCCTAACCGATTTGCAGAACCCAACCCAGGTGACGCACAAGCCCGGCGGCTACTTCCTGGCACCAGAAGGGGAAGAGCGCATCGGCGACGTATCGAACGTGGTGTTCAGTAACGGCTGGGTGCTCGGCGACGATGGGCTGGTGCGCATTTACTACGCCTCCTCGGACACGCGCACCCACGTCGCTACTTCTACCATCGACCAGCTGCTCGACTACGTGGTGAATACTCCGGCCGACGAGTTTACCTCCGCCGCTTCGGTGCGGTGCATCAACGACTTGATTGACCACAACCAGGCGCACCAGGCGGAGCAATTGTCTCCCGCTTTCGCCCGCAACGGCGTTGGGGTATGAGTTCGGTAGTCGCTGCCGTGGCTGCGCCCGCGCTGCTGGCTACCTACCAGCAGGAAATGGAAACTGAGCTGGCGCGCATCACCGATTTCTGGCTGCAGCATGCCGTGGATGAGGTAGGCGGTGGCTTCATCGGCCAAATGGACGAGGCTGGCCAGGTGGTAGCCGGGGCCGGCAAGGGAGCCATCCTCAACGCCCGCATTCTGTGGACGTTCGCGGCAACTTACCGGCATACCGGCCAGCCCGCCCACCTGGCGGCGGCCACCCGGGCCTGCGATTATTTGCTCGCGCATTTTATTGATAACGAGCACGGTGGCGTGTACTGGCTGCTCGATGCCAAGGGGCAGGCGGTGAATTCGCGCAAGCAGATATACGCCCTGGCTTTTGCCATCTACGGGCTAAGCGAATACTACCGGGCTACCGGGCACGCGCCCGCGCTGGCCGCCAGCCAGGAGCTGTTTGCGTGGATAGAGGCGCACAGCTACGATGCCACCCACGGCGGCTACCTCGAAGCCGTGGGCCGCACGGGCGAGCCGCTGGCCGACCTGCGCCTGAGCGCCAAGGACCGCCCCGCGCCCAAAACCATGAACACCCACCTGCACGTGCTGGAAGCCTATGCCAACCTGTACCGCTGCTGGCCCGATGCCCACCTGGCCGAGCGCCTGCGGGGCCTGCTCCACGTGTTCCTGACTTGCATTATCGACCCGCAAACGGGGCACCTACAGCTGTTTTTCGCCCCGGACTGGCAGCCGGTGGCCGACCTCGTTTCCTACGGCCACGACATTGAGGCGGCCTGGCTGCTGCGCGAAGCCGCCGAAGTGCTGGGCGACCACGACTTGCTAACCCAGGTAACGGCCGCCGCCCGGCGCTTGGCGCAGGCCACGGCCGCCGCCCAGCTGCCCGATGGGAGCTTGCCCCACGAGCTGGACCGCAACACGGGCCACCTCGACCAGCACCGCGAGTGGTGGGTGAGCGCCGAGGCAATGGTCGGCTTCCTGGTGGGCTACGAGCTCACCCGCGACGAGGCGCTGCTGCACCGCTCCTACCAGGCCTGGCAGTTTGCCCAGCGCAATTTGTTGGATGCCGAGCTGGGCGAGTGGCGCTGGGGCGTAGAGGCCGACTACCAGCCCATGCGCGGGCAAGACAAAATTGGATTCTGGAAGTGCCCCTACCACAATGCCCGCGCCTGTCTGGAAGTAATTCACCGCTGCCACACCCTGGCTGAAGCCTAAGGCCGCTTGGCAGAGCTGGAACTAACCTCAACCCCAGTCCGGGTAGCCTGACCGTACCCCTGGGCCTGGCAAGTGAGGGCGAAAACGCCCTGTCAGGTCAAACTACACTACTGGCTATACCGCGTTGAATTAGCGTGATACCGCCTAAAACGCACTTATCAAGGCAACTCTTTGGTAAAAAAGTATTAATGCCCGGCAAAGGGTCAAATTACCTTTGTGTTACTCGGATAACCCGGTTGCCAGCTCAGGCGCGCAACTGCTTTTACCCCGTTGCCCATCAGAGTGGGGCATTGCACTATCTCAAGCCGGGTTGTCCTCCATTTTCATTTTCCCACCCAATTTCCTACTTACGCTGATGAGACATCGGTACTTATTTCTTTTGCTCTGCCTGCTGCTGGCCCCGGCGCTGGCCTGGGCCCAATCGACTGCTACCGTGCGGGGCGTCGTGAAAGACGCCGTAACGGGCGAAACCCTACCCAGCGTAACGGTGCTCGTGAAAGGCACCAACCAGGGCACCGCCTCCGCCGCTAATGGTGCCTACTCGATTGAGGTGCCCACCGGGGGCGCTACGCTGGTGTTTTCCTTCGTGGGCTACCTGGCGCAGGAGCTGCCCGTGAGCGGCGCGGGCACCCACGACATCAACCTGCAAAACGATACCAAGCAACTCAACGACGTGGTGGTGGTGGGCTACGGCACGGTGGCCAAAAGCGACCTCACCGGCTCGGTAGGCGTGCTCAAAGGCAGTGACTTAAACAAAACCCCGGCCTCGTCGGTCGACCAGCTGCTGCAAGGCAAAGTGGCTGGTGTGCAGGTGATTATCCCCTCCGGCGAGCCGGGCGCGGGCGCTACGGTGCGTATTCGCGGGTCAAGCTCCATCAATGGCTCGAACAGCCCGCTGCTGGTGGTAGACGGCTACCCCTGGGGCGATGCCGGCAACCTCAAGCAAATTAACCCCGACGACATTGCCAGCATCGAGGTGCTGAAGGATGCGTCGTCGGCGGCCATCTATGGCTCGCGGGGGGCCAACGGCGTGATTCTGGTGACGACCAAGCGCGGGAAGGCCGGCAAAACCAGCCTCACCCTGAGCACGCTCAACACGCTTTCGACGCTGCCCAGCAAGCTCGATGTGTGGTCGAACCCGGTGGACGAAGCCATCATCAGCAACGAGTCGCGCGTTAACGCCGGGCTGGCCCCGCTCTACACGGGCCAGACGTACCTGGGCACCTACTACCCATCAGTGGCGGAACTGCGCGGCACCGACCCGACCAAGCAGCCCTGGACCTCCGGCACCTACTGGCCCGATTTGGTGTACCGCAACCCGTTTTCGCAGAGCTACACCCTCACGGCCAACGGTGGCAGCGAGCGCACCAAGTTCTCCCTATCCGCCAACTACTACCGCGAGCAGGGCCTGGCCATCAAGAACGACTACACCCGCTACAATACGCGCCTCAACCTGGAGCAGAAGCTCTACGACAACGTGACGGCCGGCGTGAATTTGATTCTGACCCATACTCAGCGCACGGGCAGCGGACTGGGAGCCGGGCGCTCGTCCATTTTCCCGGTCTACAACGCCGATGGCACGTACTTCCACATTGGGCCGCTCGATTTCAACAACCCCATCGGCATTGCTAACGGCGTAACTAATAAGAGCCGGGGCATCGACGTGCTGGGGACGTTGTTCGTGAGCTGGGATTTGACCAAGTGGCTCAATTTCCGCACCCAGGTGAGCGACCGGTTTGGCAACTCGCTCGACGACAACTACCAGCCGCGCGACATCACCTATACCGGCTACCAGTTCAACGGCTTCGGGTACATTAACAACTACAACGGCAACGAAGTCCTCAACGAGAACTACTTCACCCTCAACAAGCAGGTGGGGGTGCATAGCTTCAACGCGGTGGCCGGCTACACAGCGCAGTCGTTCAACTACTGCACCTCGTACCTCGAAGGGCGCGGCTTCATCAACGACGTGCTGGGCAACGAAAACCTGAACTCGGCCACCACGCAGTACATCACCAACGGGGGCTCCAACTCGCAGCTCAACTCGTTTATCGGCCGTTTCAACTACGCGCTGCGCGACCGCTACCTGCTCACCTTCACCGGCCGGGCCGACGGCTCATCGAAGTTCGGAGCCAACAACAAGTGGGCGTTTTTCCCCTCGGCCGCCGTGGCCTGGAAGATGCAGGAAGAAGAGTTTATCAAGGCCATTCCGAGCATCTCGGAAGCCAAGCTGCGCCTGAGCTACGGCCTGACCGGCAACCAGGGCATCAACCCCTACCAGACGCTCGACCGCCTGGGCCTGGCCCGCTACTTCACCAACGGCGCGTTTCAGACCGGCTACGGGCCAGGCACGTTTAGCTACGACGGCTACAACAAAATCTGGGAAGGCGTACCCAACCCCGATTTGAAGTGGGAAACCACCTCGCAGGTTGATGCAGGCTTCGACCTGGGCTTTGCCAACCAGCGCTTCACGGTGAGCTTCGACTACTACTACAAGCGCACCCACGATTTGCTGCGCCAGAGCTACATCACGCCATCGTCGGGCTACGACCGGGTGTGGGTGAACGACGGCGAAATCGAGAACCGAGGCATTGAGCTGGGTCTGAATGCCGAGGTGCTGAACGGGCCGGTGCAGTGGAGCGTGGGCGGCAACTTCACCCTCAACCGCAACAAGCTGCTGGCCCTGGGCTCGGACCAGTTCGTGTGGAACGGGGCTACCATCGAGATGCTGCGCTCGCCGCTCAACGCCTACATTATCGGGCAGCCCATCAATGTGTTCTACGGCTACCGCACCAACGGCGTGATTCAGAACGCGGCCGAAGGGGCAGCCTCGGGCCTGACCGGCGACATGGCCAAGCCCGGCGAGCTGCGCTACGTGGACCTCAACGGCGACGGCAAGGTGACGGAAGCCGACCGCACCATCATCGGCAACCCCAACCCCAAGTTCCTCTACAGCTTCAACACCAGCCTGCGCGCCAAAGGCTTCGACCTCTCGGCCCAATTCTACGGGGTGTACGGCAACGACGTGTTCGACTTCAACAAGTTCTCGCCCAGCCGCCAGCTCCAGCGCTGGACGCCCGACAACCCCACCAACGACTTCCCGAGCGTGAACTCGAACCGCGCCTACTACGGCTCCGACTGGTTCGTGACGAGCGGCTCCTTTTTGCGGGTGCAGAACGTGACGCTGGGCTACAACTTCAAGGCTGGCCTCATCAAGGGGGTGCAAACGTTGCGGGTGTACTTCTCGGGCAATAACCTCTACACCTTCAGCGGCTTCCACACCGGCTACGACCCCGAGGTGCAGGAAAATGGCCAGGCCAGCGGCGCGTATCCGCGTCCACGGGCTATGTCAGTGGGCGTCAACATTGGTATTTAACTCGCTTTCCCCACCCTATTTCCATGAAATTTCTCAAACAACTAGGTCTGGCCGTGGCGCTCACTGGAGTGGCGGCCGGCTGCTCGCTCAAGGAAGAGCCTTACGGGTTCATCTCGCAAGGCAACTTTTACAAAACCGAGGCTGACGCCAACGCGGGCCTGGTGTATGCTTACGCCATCCTGCCCGAAATTGAGTACTACTCGCGGGGCTTCATCACCGTCACGGAGCTGCCCACCGAGGACATTACCCTCAAGCCCGATGCCGGGGCCAGCAACTTCGAGTTCGACAACCTGGCCGTGCGCGCCGACAACACTGACCTCACCACCACCTGGCGCTACGCTTACATCGGCATCAACCGGGCCAACGCCGTGATTGGCAACGTGCCCAATATCACGGCCATGAGTCAGGCCAGCCGCGACCAGATAGTGGGCGAGGCGTATTTCCTGCGGGCGCTGCACTACTTCAACGTGGTGCGCCTGTTCGGGGCCGCCCCCATGCACACCGAGCCGGTAACCTCGCTTAGCCAGGTGAATGCGAAGAAAGGCTCGGTGCAGGAAATCTACGCGCTCATTACTGCCGACCTGAAAAAGGCCATCGCCATGACCGACGTAACCCGCCGCGACGGCCGGGCCAACCGCGTGGCCGCCTGGGGCCTGCTGGCGAAGGTAGACGCGACGCTGGCTTCGGGCAAGCTTACCAGCTCGCCGGGCTACGACTTCGTGACCAGCCCCACCGACCTCTACGCCGAGGCCAAGACCATGGCTAACAGCGTGCTGACCAACACCAGCTACGGCCTGGACCCGGACCTGAAAGCCATTTACGACGTGAACAAGAAAAACGGCCCCGAGCACATTTTCGACGTGGCCGTGGACCGCACCGGCCTCACGGAAGGCAACTTCTCGAAACTGCCGCTGATGTTCATTCCCTACATCGACGGGGCCACGTTCACCCTCAGCGACGGCACGGCCCTGAAGTCGGGCTACAACCACTTCATCACCGAGCCTGCCATCTACGGCAGCTTTGACCCCGCCGACAAGCGCAAAACCGACATGATACCCAACCAGGTGACAGTGAGCGGCAAAACGCGCACCCTGGGCATCGCCGATTACAGCCGTCCCTTCACCCGCAAGTTTATCGACCCCGGCCAGGTAGGCGAGCAAACCAGCGCCAACACGCCCGTGCTGCGCTACTCTGATGTGCTGCTGCTTTACGCCGAAGCCTGCGGGCCCACTGCCGACGGCTACACGGCCATCAACCGCATCCGCACCCGCGCCGGCATCGCCGCCCTCACGCCCGGCCTCAGCGCCACAGCCTTCTTCGATGCCGTCATTCAGGAGCGCTCCTGGGAGTTGTGCTTCGAGGGCAACCGCCTCTTCGACCTGCGCCGCAGCCACAAGATGGAATCGGTGCTGACCCAGCAGTATGGCAAAACCATTACCGGCGACCCGTACTACTTCCCCATCCCGAGCCGCGAAGTTGACTTGAACGCTTTACTCTAACCGCTAATCTGTTTCTCACCCATGAATATTCAGAAAATCAGCTTGCTGGCCCTGGGGGCCCTGGCGGGCCTCGCCAGCTGCAAGCAAGACCCCTTTGAGGGCATCAAAAGCCACGAGCGCGCCATCACGGCCGTAACCCTGGACAAGGGCCAGATTGGGATAGCCGAAATTGCCCGCACCACCGGCGACACCAGTAAAGCGACGGTGTACGTGGTGAAAGGCACGGACATCTCGAAGCTGTCGCTCACCATCGAAACGTCCTATAAAGCTTCGGTGGCGCCGGGTTCGGGTAGCATCACCAACTTTGCGGCAAGCAAGGGCAAAGTGATTTATACCGTTACGTCGGAGTCGGGCGAGAATCGCATCTGGCTGGTGCAGGTGAAGGAGTACCAGTCGGACCTGGACGGCGTGTGGCGCGTCAACCAGTTCAAGTTTCAGTACTTCATCGGCGAGGGGCAGTCCTGGGGCTGGAATGGCACCAAGAACCTGACGGATAATATGCCTAACGCCAGCAAGGAGATGGATAACACCATCGAGTTTACGGTGACGGGCGTAACGGCCACTGGCAACCTGACGGGCACCTTTACCCACTCGGCCGGCCCCGATGGGCAGTATGGTGACTATAAGATGGCCGACGGTACCGACTTCAACTACAAGTTCCGGAAGCTCCCGAAAACGTCGGGCACCTTCCTGCGCGACTTCACCGACAACTCGCTCACTTTCAACCCCGGTACGGCGCAAAGCAAGACGATGCCGCTGAGTTTCAACGCTGCCAAGAACATGGTGCAGATGCAATTCGACGTGCGGCCCTACGACATCGACTGGAATGGCAGCGGCGGCAAAATGGAGCTGGGCGGTGCCAAGTATTTCTGGTACCTGCTGCAGAAGTAACCCTGCCGTAGCGTAGCCCTCGGAAGGCGGCCGACTGCCTGGCAGCGGCCGCCTTCTTTTTGCCGTTCTTTTCCCTTGCCCTGTTCTATGCCCCGCCCTGTTTTCCCGGCCTTGCTGGCCGCTTCGCTGCTTGTTGCCACCAGCGCTTACGCCCAGTCGGCCAAGGTGCTGCCCTACCTCCAGCGCATTTCGGGCACCAAAACCCTGGCCGGCCAGCACAACAAAGAGCCCAACGCCGAGCCCACCAAGTGGACGGACTACGTCTATAAAACCACCGGCAAATACCCGGCGCTCTGGAGCGGGGACTTCCTCTTTCAGCAGGAGAACATCGACAACCGCTGGAAAATGATAAAAGAAGCCGAGCGCCAGTACCGGCAAGGGGCGGTCGTGAACATCATGTGGCACGCCTGCCCACCCGGCCCCGGCGAGCCCTGCGGCTGGGACCCCGGCCTGCTCAACAAGCCGCTTACCGATGCGCAGTGGCGGGAGCTGACTACCGATGGCACGCCCCTGAACAAGACCTGGCAGTCGCGCATGGACGATATTGCGGTGTACTTGCAGTACTTGAAGGACCAGAAAGTGGAGGTGCTGTTCCGGCCCCTGCACGAGATGAACCAGGGCAAGTTCTGGTGGGGCGGCCGGCCGGGGCCGCAGGGCACGGCCCGCCTCTACCAGCTAACCCACGACTACCTGGCCAAAACCAAGGGCCTCACCAACCTCATCTGGGTCTGGGACATGCAGGACATGAGCCGCGACTTTGCGCAGTACAACCCCGGCCCGCAGTACTGGGACGTGTTTGCCTTCGACGTGTACGACCAGGGCTACGACAAGTCGTGGTACGACTACATCCAACCCATCGTGGGCAACAAGCCAATGGCCATCGGCGAGTGTGAGAAGCTGCCCACACCGGCCGTGCTGGCGCAGCAGCCGCGCTGGGTGTTTTTTATGAGCTGGGCCGAGCTGGTGCAAGAGAAAAATTCGGTGGAAGCCGTGAAAACCATTTACAACGACCCGCGCGTGCTGACGCGGGATGAGCTGCCAAAATGGTAGCCTGGTGCGCACAGCAGCAAGCAGTTTTCTTTCAAAACCACCGCATGAAAAAGTGGGTCTATTTGGTACTGGTGCTGCTAGGAGCGGCCCCGGCTGGCTACGCGCAGGTTTTCCAGGCCGTCACGCGCACCCCGGCCAGCCCCCGCGAGTACGAGAAAGTAGAGTGGGACATTACCCTGAGCGAGCAGTTCCCGCATCCCTACAATCAGCAGGAAGTCAGCCTGGATTTGGTGCTGACTGCGCCCAATGGGCAGCCGCTGGTGGTGCCCGCCTACTTCGAGCAGAATGGCCCGCAGGTATCGCACTGGAAGGCCCGGTTTGCGCCGCGCCAAATGGGTGCTTACCGGGGCCTGTTCCGCCTCACGCATAAGGCCGGCACGCAGGAATCGGCCCCAGGCAGCTTCGTGGTGGCGGCGGGGCGCAAGCCGGGGTTTCTGCACAAGAATGACCTGTACACCTTTCGCTTTGATAACGGGCAGCTGTTTCGGGGCATCGGCGAGAACGTGGGGTGGGAAGCCCGCTCGTTTGAAAACCAGCGGTATACCTACGACTATTTGCTGCCCACGCTGGCCCGGAACGGGGCCAATTTCTTCCGCACCTGGATGTGCTACTGGAACCTGCCGCTGGAGTGGCAGAAAGTGAGCTCGACCAAGCGCTACGCCAACAGCCCCGACTACTTCAACCCCGGCGCCATCCGGCGCATGGACGAGCTGGTGCAGCTTACCGATTCGCTGGGGCTCTACTTCATGCTCACCCTCGACTGGCACGGCCACCTGCTGGAAAACGGCGGCTGGCGCAACAGCCCTTACAACCAGCTTAACGGCGGCCCGGCGCGCACCCCCACCGAGTTTTTCACACTGCCGGCCGCCCAGCAGAAGTACAAAAACAAGCTGCGCTACGTGGTGGCCCGCTGGGGCTACAGCACCAACGTGGCGGCCTGGGAATTTTTCAACGAGGTCGACAATGCCGTGTTCACCCAGCAGGATAGCCTGCTTATTCCGCACGCGGCCGTCACGCTCTGGCACGCCGAGATGAGCCGCTACCTCAAGGACATCGACCCCTACCAGCACCTGGTTACGACCAGTATCTCGCACCGCGATATCCTGGGGATGAACTCGATAGCCTACCTCGACTTCAACCAGAAGCACCTCTACAAGCACACCGAGAAGATTCCGGCCATCTACCCCGACTATATCCAAACCTTCGGCAAGCCCTACGTGGTGGGCGAGTTTGGCTTCCGCTGGGAAGACGCCAACCCCACCTATGCCGCCGATTTCAACTACGACTACCGGCGCGGGCTCTGGTACGGCCTGTTCAGCCCCACGCCCATCCTGCCCATGACGTGGTGGTGGGAGCTGTTCGACGACCAGCGCATGACCCCCTATTTCCGGGCCGTGCGCACCATCAGCGACCAGATGCTGGCGGCCGGGCGAGGCGGTTTTACCTCCTTCGCCGTGCACACCGGAGTGGTGCAAAGCTTCGGGATGCGCTGCGGCGGCACCTACTTCCTGTACCTGCTCAACGACAGCCCAGCCACGTCAACGGGGCCCGTTTCATTCGGCGTGGCGGGTGGCGGCCCGCTGGTGGCCCAAGCATTCACGCCCAGCACCAACCAGTACCGGCAACTAGGCCAATTCGCGGCTAAAAGCCAGGTGCTGACGCTGCCCGCCATCACCCTGGCACCCCGGCAGGAGGTGGTGCTGGTCGTGAAAGCGGGGGCCGCCGGGCCGCAGAAAAAACCAGCCACTACGTCGAATGCAGTATCTAACCGGTAATTGCCGGCCTTGCTGGCTGCTGCTTTTTGCCCTGGTTACCTGGGGCAAGCTGCCCGCGTGCGCCCAAACGGCCAAGCTGAACTATGGCCTGACCCAACCGCAAGACCCGGCCACGCTGCCGCAGGCCAAAGCGCCGTTTGCCGCGCCCACGCGCCGGGCCAAGGTGCGGCCGCGCACCGTGCTGGCCGCCGCACCCGACGGCCAGTTTCGCCTTACCCAGGGCTGGGAGCTGGCGGCCGCCAACCAGGTGCCGGCGGCCGGCGCGGCCATCAGCCGGCCCGCGTTCAGTAGCGCGGCCTGGTACAATGCCACCGTGCCCGGCACCGTACTCACCACGCTCATCGACCAGGGCGTGTACCCCGACCCCTACGTCGGGCTCAATAACCTGCGCATTCCCGATACCCTGGCGCGCCAGCCGTGGTGGTACCGCATCCGCTTCCGGGTGCCGGCCGAAAAGCGCGGGCAAAGCGCCTGGCTGACGTTTGAGGGCATTAATTACCAGGCCGAAGTGTGGCTGAACGGCCAGCGCCTGGGTGGTATCAAAGGAGCTTTTCGGCGGGGAGAGTTTGATATAAGCCACCAGCTGAACCCGACCGGCGACAACGTGCTGGCCGTGCGCATCCTGCCGCCGCCGCACCCCGGCATTCCACATGAAGAATCGAGCCAAACCGGCCAGGGGCCGAATGGCGGCCGGCTGGCCAGCGACGGGCCCACGTTTATGGCTGCGGAGGGCTGGGACTGGATGCCCGGCATCCGCGACCGCAACTGCGGCATCTGGCAGGAGGTGCGGCTGCACTTCAGCGGCCCCGTGACGCTGCGCGACCCGCAGGTAATCACCGATTTGCCCTTGCCCGATACCACGCGGGCCGCCGTAACCATCCGGGCACTGCTGCACAACAGTAGCCGCCAGCCGCAGACGGTGAGCGTTACGGGGCAACTCGAAGGGCAGACGTTTCGCCAAACTGTGACGGTGCCCGCGCAGCGCGACCAGGTAGTGGTATTTGACCCGGCCAACTTTGCCCCGCTACGGCTGCCAAAGCCCCGCCTGTGGTGGCCCAACGGCTACGGCCACCCGGCGCTCTACCGTGTGCGGCTGACGGTAGCCACGGCGGCCCATAAGCTCTCGGACCAGCAGACGGTGCGGTTTGGGGTGCGTGAACTCTCCTACGAGATGACCGTTGACTTTCCAGGCGAAACAGGTAAGCGTGTGGAGTTTAACCCGCTGCAAGCGCCAGCGGGCCAGCTGTTGTTCGACAACGTGAGCCGCCGCGAGGTAGCACCCGACGTAGTGGTGGCCCGGCTGCGCGCCGGGGCCGACCAGCGCGCGTTCACGGCCGTGGCCGCGCCGGCCGCCGCGCCCTACCTCGTGCTGAAAGTAAACGGCCAGCGCATTTTCTGCCGGGGTGGCAACTGGGGCCTAGACGATGCCCGCAAGCGCGTAGACCGGGCGCGGCTGGAGCCGTATTTCAAGCTGCACCAGCAAGCCAATCTCAACATGATTCGCAACTGGACGGGCGAGAGCACGGAGGAAGCGTTTTACGCCCTCGCCGACGAGTACGGGCTGCTGGTCTGGAACGACTTCTGGCTCTCGACCGAAGGCTACAACGTGGAGCCCACCGACGCGGCCCTGTTCCTGGCCAATGCTACCGACGTGGTGCGGCGCTACCGCAACCACCCGAGCATTGCCCTCTGGTGCCCGCGCAACGAAGGCTACGCGCCCGCCGCCCTCGAAGACCCCCTGGCCCGGCTCATCGCCACCGACGACGGCACCCGCTACTACCAGCCCAACTCGCGCAACCTGAACCTGCGCACCAGCGGCCCCTGGAACTACTTTACTGACCCAGCCGAGTATTTCCGGCAGTACGCCCACGGCTTCACCACCGAGATTGGCACTTTCTCGGTGCCCGAGGCGGCCACCATTCAGCAGTTCATCCCGCAGCCCGACCAGTGGCCCATCTCGGATACCTGGTACTACCACGATTTGCACGCCGAGCACGCGCAAAAAGCCTACCTGGGCGACGTAACCCGCCTCTACGGCGCGCCGACAAGCCTGCCTGATTTTGCGCGTAAAGTACAGTTCCTCAACTACGACCACCACCGGGCCATGTTCGAAGCCTGGAACAGCCACCTGTGGCACGATGCCAGCGGCGTACTGCTGTGGATGAGCCACCCGGCCTGGCCCAGCATGATTTGGCAACTCTATACGACTGATTACGCCACCCACGCGGCCTACTACGGCGCCCAAAAAGCCTGCGAGCCCCTGCATGTGCAATGGAACCTGGACGACCACCAGGTCGTGGTCGTCAACACCACCCTCCAACCGCTCACCAGCGGCCGGGTAACCTGCGCCGTCTACGATGTGGCCGGCCACGCGCTAGCCACCGAAACCCGCGCCGTGCAGGCGCTGCCCAATCAGCTCGCCACCGTAGGCACGCCCCAATTGCCCGCGC
This sequence comes from Janthinobacterium lividum, assembly GCA_050954465.1. Lineage (GTDB taxonomy): Bacteria > Bacteroidota > Bacteroidia > Cytophagales > Hymenobacteraceae > Hymenobacter. Next base: position 16,769 of record JBPBPU010000027.1, on the reverse strand, counting down.
CACCCCCCCCCGTGTACCTCGTGCGGCTGACGCTGACCGACTCAGCCGGCAAGACGCTGTCAACCAATGAGTACTGGCAAAAGTCAACGGCGGAAGGGAATTTTCAGGCCTTCAATTCGCTGCCGCCGGTACGCCTGGAGCAGCGCCTGCTTCGGCAGGATGCCGCCACGCACACGCTCACGTACGAGTTGGTGAACCCCGCCGCTACGCCCGCCGTGGCCATCCAACTCACGCTGCAAAACGACCAGCAGCAGCCGGTGCTACCAGCTTATTTCTCAGACGGCTATTTCACGCTGCTGCCGGGCGAGCGCAAGGTGATTACCGTGCAGTGCCACAACGGTATAGATACCAAGACTCTACGCCTGCTGGCCAAGGGGTACAACAGCCGCTGATAGCCCCTGCCAGTAACATTTTTCCCCCGCTCCAACCGCTGTCCAACATGCGTTTTTGCCTTATCCTTCTTTTCCTGGGTGGCTTGGTGCCCCCGCAGGCGCAGGCCCAAGCTGCCTACCCGGCCAAAACCACCCAACTCCTGACCAGCAACTGGCGCTTTCGCCAAGCCGGCAAGCAGACCTGGACCCCGGCCACCGTACCGGGCTGCGTCCACACCGACCTACTGGCGTCCGGCCAGCTTGACGACCCCCTCTACCGCGACAACGAGCTACGGCAGCAGTGGATTGGCAAAGCCGACTGGGAGTACGAAACGGTGGTGCGCGTGACGCCCGACCTGCTGCGGCGCGCTAACGTAGAGCTGGTATTCAAAGGATTAGACACTTACGCTGACGTTACGCTCAACGACACGCGCATCCTGCAAGCCGATAATATGTTCCGCGAGTGGCGCGTAGGGGTGAAGCCGCAGCTGCACGTCGGCGACAATAGCCTGCGCATCCATTTTCGCTCGCCGCTGACGGAGGTAGCAGCGCTGCCTGCCAAATACGGCTTCCCGCTCTACGCCACCAACGACCAGCAGGCAATGGCGGTAGTAGGCGATAAAGGCCCGCCGCTAAGCCCCTACACCCGCAAGGCACCCTACCAGTACGGTTGGGACTGGGGCCCGCGCTTCGTGACGGCCGGCGTGTGGCAGCCCGTGCTGCTCGAAGCCTGGGACGATACCCGCCTCACTAACCTACACATCGAGCAACGGACCCTCAGCCCGCAGGCGGCGCAGCTGGGCCTGGTGGTTGACTACGAAAGTGCTGTTTCCCAAAACGCTACCCTCATTATCGAAGGCCGGGGGCCAGACGGCCAGCCCACCAGCCCGCGCCTGGAGCAGCCCGCCATGCTGCAACCCGGCGCCCACCAGCTCACGGCCGCGCTGACGCTACCTAACCCGCAGTTGTGGTACCCGGCCAGCTACGGGGCGCAACCGCTGTATTCCTTCACGGCCCGGCTTATCCGGCAGGATGGGCAACCGCTCGATGAAGCCCACCAGCGCATCGGCCTGCGTACGGTGCAAGTGCGCCGCGAGGCCGACCAGTTCGGCAAGTCGTTTGAGTTTGTGGTGAACGGCATTCCCGTTTTTGCGAAGGGTGCCAATTGGATTCCGGCCGACATTTTCCCGACCCGCGTCACCCCGAAGCGCTACCGCCAGCTGCTGCAAGCCGCCCGCGACTGTAATATGAACATGGTGCGGGTGTGGGGCGGCGGCATTTACGAAAACGAGTATTTCTACGACACCTGCGACGAGCTAGGCCTGCTGGTGTGGCAGGATTTTATGTTCGCCTGCACCTTTTACCCCGGCAACCCGGAGTTTATGGATAACGTGCGGCAGGAAGCTACCTACCAGGTGCGCCGCCTGCGCGACCACCCCAGCCTGGCCATTTGGGTGGGCAACAACGAAAACGAAGTAGCTTGGCAGGACTGGAACATCCCCAACATCATCGGCCCGGCGCACCAAAAAGAAGTGTGGGGCGACTACCTGCGCCTCTTCCATGACGTGCTGCCCGCCGTGCTGCGCGCCCACGACCCCGGCCGCCTCTACTGGCCCAGCACCCCTTCGGCTAATATGGAGGACCTGGCCAGCCGCCAGCGCAACGGCGACATGCACTACTGGGCCGTGTGGGCCGGCACCGACCCGCTGAGTGCCTACGAGCAGCAGGTGCCGCGCTTTATGAGCGAGTACGGCTTTCAGTCGTTTCCCGAGCTGAAGTCGGTGCGGCAGTTTGCGCAGCCTGCCGACTACGACATTGCCTCGCCCGTGCTGCGCGAGCACCAGCGCAGCGAGGCAGGCAACCCGCGCCTGCTCGACTACCTGCGGCGCGACTTTCGGGAGCCCAGGGATTTTCCGGCCTTTCTCTACGTGAGCCAGGTGCTGCAAGCCCACGCCATCAAGCTGGCCGCCGAGCACCTGCGCCGCAACCGGCCCCGCGTGATGGGCTCGCTGTACTGGCAGCTCGACGACTGCTGGGGGGCCGCCTCGTGGTCATCCATCGACTATTATGGCCGCTGGAAAGCCCTGCAATACTATGCCCAGCGCTTCTACGCGCCCTTGCTGCTGAGCCCCCACGAAGAGGGCGACCAGGTGCGCTTCTACGTGGTATCGGACCGCACCAGCGCCGTGCCGGCCCAGCTGCGCGTACGCGTCACCGACTTCAACGGCCGCGTATTATTCCAGCACACCCAGGCCCTGCGCATCGAGCCGCTTACCAGCAAAATCTATTTCGACATTGCGAAAGCCAGCCTGCTGCACGGCCACAACCCCCGGCAGGTAGTCCTAAGCTGCACCGTGCAGCAGGCCGACGGTACGGTGCTCGCCGCCAACACCCACTATTTCGCCCCGCCCAAAGACCTGGCGCTACCCAAGCCCCGCATCGCCACTACCTGGAAGCAATTGACGGACAGCACCTACCAGCTCACGCTTCGCAGCCCGGCCCTGGCGCGCGACGTGAATTTGATGCTCGCTGAGGGCGATGGTTTCTTCGCCGACAACTACTTCGACCTGTTGCCGGGCGCACCAAAAGCCCTGGTTTTTCGCAGTGCGGGCGCTACCTCGGTCGCCGCGCTGCAACGGCAGTTACAGGTGCAGTCGCTGGTTGATGCCTTTTGAGGTGTAAGTAATTCGTCCCATCCTTTTTTATCCCACATGGCTGCTGCCCCTCTTACTCTTACGCCCCGCCTCACCGTGCCTGCTACGGGCCCTACGCCCCGCTACGCCACCGCCCTGAGCGCCGTGACGGTGCTGTTCTTCTTATGGGGCTTCATTACCTGCCTCAACGACATCCTCATCCCGTACCTGAAGGCAATTTTCCGGCTCTCATTCGCCCAAGCCAACCTGATTAACCTCTGCTTTTTCGGGGCCTATTTTCTGATGAGTGTCCCAGCGGGTAAGCTGGTGGGCCGCGTGGGCTACAAGCGCGGCATGCTGCTGGGCTTCGTGGTGGCGGCCGTGGGGGCATTCTTATTTTATCCGGCGGCAGCCCAGCGAGCCTACGGGCTGTTTTTGGGCGCGCTGTTCGTGCTGGCCTCGGGCATCACGCTGCTGCAAGTGGCGGCCAACCCCTATGTGGCCATTCTGGGGCCACCGGCGTCAGCATCGGCGCGCCTCACGCTCACGCAAGCCTTTAACTCGCTGGGTACCACGCTGGCTCCACTCTTGGGCAGCGCCCTCATTCTGAGCCACCTGCCTAAACTCACTACGGCTACTTCAGCGGCAAGTATCGACGTGAGCGCAGTGCAGCTGCCGTACCTCGTCATTGGGGCGGCGCTGCTGCTCATTAGCTTGCTGCTGAGCCGAGTTAACCTGCCCGTTATCGCGCACGTCGCTGACACTGATGCTGCTACCGGCGCGCACCACCGCAGCGCCTGGCAGTACCGCCACTTGTTGCTGGGCGTGGTGGGCATTTTCGCCTACGTGGGGGCCGAAGTAGCCATTGGCTCGCACATCGTGAGCTACCTGGCCCTGCCCACCGTGATGGGCCTCGATACCACCGCCGCCGGCAACCAAGTGGCCTTTTACTGGGGAGCGGCGATGGTCGGCCGTTTTGCGGGAGCGTACCTGCTCCAGAAGGTTTCGCCCGCCAAATTGCTGGCTGGCAATGCCGTAGGTGCTATTGCGTTGGTGCTTATCGCTAGTAGCACCACGGGCGCAACCGCCATGTGGAGCCTGCTGGCCGTGGGCCTAATGAACTCGCTGATGTACCCCACCATCTTCACGCTGGCCGTGGCCGGGCTGGGTCGCCACACCGAGGAAGGCTCGGGTCTGCTGTGCACCGCTATTGTGGGCGGGGCGCTGGTGCCCCTGCTGTTTGGCACCATTGCCGACCACGGCGGCCTGCGCCTGGCCTTGCTGCTGCCTGTGCTGTGCTACGCCTACATCATGTGGTATGGGCTGCGGGGCAGCCAGGCAGCGTTTTCTGATTAATGAGTTACTACTATTTACTGTGGAGTATAGTCCTGTTTTTTTATGAATAGCCTTTCTAAACCGCCCCTTTTGGCTGACTTGGCCCAGCAGCTGGGCCTGGCCACTTCGACCATCTCGCGGGCCCTGGCCGACCACCCGGACGTTAGTGAGGCAACCAAGGTCCGGGTGCGGCAGGCAGCCCAGGAAGTGAATTATACGCGCAACACGCTAGCAGCCAGCCTGCGCCATGGCCGCAGCAATACGCTCGGCATCATCGTGCCGCACCTGGACGGCTTTTTCTTCCCAGCCGTGATAAATAGCATGGAAAAGCTGGCCAGCAAGGCTGGTTTTGGCGTTCTGATAGGCCAGTCGCACGAGGATGTGGGGTGCGAGCGCCAGCAGGTAGCCCGGCTGCTGGCCGCCCAGGTCAGCGCCATTATTGTGGCCGTGGCGGCGGGCACGGGCTCGCAGACCCAGCACCTGGAGCAGGTGCGCCAACAGGGAGTCCCCTTGATTTTCTTCGACCGGCTGCCGGAGCTGGCGGGCAGCCACACGGTGGTGCTCGACGACCGGGCCGGGGCCTGCCGCGCCGTAGCCCACCTGCTGGCGCAGGGCTGCCGGCGGGTAGCGCATCTGGCGGGGCCCCAACACCTGAGCACCCACCACAACCGCTACCTGGGCTATTGCGATGCCTTACGCGCCCACGGCTTGCCGATTGAAAAGGAACTGGTGCAGCTGCTTCCCGGCACCAGCCAGCAGCACGGACGGGTGGGAATGCGCCGGTTACTGGCCCTCGACCAGCGCCCCGATGCGCTATTCACCGCCTGCGGCATGCCGGCCGCTGGCGCCCTGGCGGAGCTTACCCGACGCAACATTCAAGTGCCGCACGATATGGCGCTGGCCTGCTTCAATAATGCCCCCTTCACCAACCTGGTGCAACCGCCCTTAACGGTAGTTGACCAGCAGGCCGAACAGATGGGCGCGGCTACGGTAGCCACGCTACTACAGGTGCTACAGGCGGGGGCTGGCTGCCGGCCAACTCAAGTCATTCTGCCCACTAAGCTGCGGATTCGCAAATCCTCCTTGCACCTGCTGGGGGCTGCTGGTACGCGTGGGCGGTAGCTAGGAGCAAACTACTGATACTAGCTGCCAAGTTGTTTTTTATATGAAAAAGTATGTTTTTCTTTTCTTGCTGAGTCGGGTTGGAGCAACTACGCTACTGGCCCAATCGCCGGCGGTCTACCAGCCTGCTGAGTTGGCAACCGGCCGGGCAAAAGTCACGGCGGGCTTACTACAAGGCAGTAGTCATGCGGGGATTCAGCAATTCAGAGGAGTACCCTTCGCCGCGCCGCCGGTAGGGACGTTGCGCTGGCAGCCTCCGCAAGCTGTGCAGCAGTGGCCGGGGGTACGGGCCGCCACGGCATTTGGCCCACGGGCGATGCAGCTGCCGCTGTATGGTGACATGAGTTTCCGCTCGGCCGGGATGAGCGAAGACTGCCTGTACCTGAACGTGTGGACGCCCGCCCGGTCGGCGCAGGAGCGGCGGCCGGTGCTGGTGTATTTCTACGGCGGGGGCTTCCAGGCGGGTGATGGGTCGGAGCCGCGCTACGATGGCGAAAGCATGGCCCGCCAGGGCATCGTGGCCGTAACGGTTACGTATCGGCTCGGCGTGTTTGGCTTTTTGGCCTACCCGCCGCTCACGCAGGAATCGCCCCACCATGCCTCGGGCAACTACGGCCTGCTCGACCAGCAGGCGGCGCTGCGCTGGGTGCAGCAAAACATTGCGGCCTTTGGAGGCGACCCCCACCAGGTAACCATCGGGGGCGAGTCGGCGGGGTCGGTATCGGTGAGCGCACAAGTGGCAGCCCCCGGCTCCCGCGCTACCTTCCAGCGGGCCATCGGGGAAAGCGGGTCGCTGCTCAGCCCCGACCGGGCCCCCGTGCCCCTGGCCGAAGCCGAGCAAAGCGGTATGGCGTTCGCGCAGCTACTGGGGGCCACTTCCCTCGACGCCCTGCGGGCGCTACCAGCCCAAGAGGTGCTCAGGGCCGCTGGCCAGCCAGGCGCGCCCCGTTTCCGGCCTACTGCTGACGGCTATTTCTTTGCGAAAGCGCCGCTGGCCACCTATCAGGCGGGCGAGCAGGCGCCGGTGCCCTTGCTGGCGGGCTGGAATTCGCAGGAAGTAACGTACCAGTCGCTACTGAAAGAGGCCCCGCCTACCGTCGGGAATTTCCACGCCGCCGTGCGCCAGCTCTACGGCCCGCAGGCCGAAGCCGTGCTGCAGCGCTACCCGGCGGCTACCGACACCGAGGCCGAACAAGCCAGCAACGACCTGGCCACCGACCGTTTCACGGCCTACGCTACCTGGAAGTGGGCCGACCTGCACGGCCAAACCAGTGGCCAGCCCGTGTACCGCTACCTCTACGCGCATCCTCGCCCCGCTATGCGCCCCGAAATGGGCAACGCGACGGCGGGCCTGGCCGGCGGGGTTATCCGGCAACCGGCCACCGCCGCCCAAGCTCCTTTGCCAAGTGGCGCCGTGCATTCAGCCGAGATAGAGTACGCCCTCGGCAACCTGGCCACCAACCGCGTGTATGCCTGGACCCCAGCCGATTACCAGCTCTCCGCAACCATGCAGCGCTATTTCGTCAATTTCATTAAAACGGGCAACCCCAATGGCGCTGGCTTGCCGCGCTGGCCAGCTGCTAACCGCGCTCCGGCCGGGCAGGTGCTGCGCCTCGACCTTACCACCCAGGCCGGGCCGCCGCCAAACCAGGCGCGCTACCTGCTGCTCGACCACCTGGCCGGCAACTAGCCCGTCTGCTTTCAGACCAGGCTAGCCCTGGTTTTTTCACAAACTTCTTAGTTAGCAATCCACTACTACGCATGGAAAAATCAGAAACATCAAAGCAGCTGCTTTTTCAAGAGCTGGCAGCTCAGCTGCAAGCCCAAGGCTTCGTAATCGAGCAGGAAGACCAGTCACGCCCCTGGGGGGGCTTTTTCGTCATCCGGGAGGCGCAGGCGCAGCAGTTCGCCGATGCGTACTTCGATGGGCTGGTTGTGGAAAACCTGCGCATTAGCGGCAAGCTGAGCCCGAAGCTGCTGCTGGTGGCCCCGCAGCAGCGGTTGTCGTGGCAGTACCATCACCGCCGTGCCGAAATCTGGCAGGTGCTGCGCGGGCCCGTTGGCGTAGCAGCTAGCGACACCGACGCGGAAAGTGAGGCCCAGGCCTATGCCACCGGCGAGCGCATCGTGCTACGCCAGGGGGAGCGGCACCGGCTGGTGGGCCTGGCCGACTGGGGCATCCTGGCGGAAATATGGCAGCACACCGACGCTACCCAGCCCTCGGACGAAAACGACATTGTGCGGGTGCAGGACGATTTTGGCCGGTAAGGCGGTTTTCAACCAACGTTTATGAAACTCACGGTTATGGCCGGCACCTTACTGCTGGGCGCGTTGCATACTCCACTAGCTCAGGCGCAGCCTGGGGCTGCGCCGCGCCCGGCGGCACCGTACTCGGCGGCGGGCAAGCAGGCGGCCGTGTACACCACGGCCGCCAATACGACGCTACGCCTTACGCCGGGCCCGGCCCTGAGCTTCCACCCCGTGGGGCAGCCGCTGGAAACCGAGCATTACCTGCTGGTTGACCCCAACCACTCGTTTCAGACGCTGCTCGGCATCGGGGGTGCCCTCACGGATGCCTCGGCCGAAACGTTTGACAAGCTCCCCAAAGCCCGGCAGCAGGAGTTTATGCGGGCGTACTTCGACCCGAGCGCCGGCATTGGCTACACGCTGGCCCGGACCAGCATTCATAGCTGCGACTTTTCCAGCGAGTCGTACACCTACGTGGCCGACCAGGACGCGCAACTCAACACCTTTAGCGTCAGGCACGACGAGAAATACCGGATTCCTTTCATCAAGCAGGCCATCCGCACCGCTGGCGGCCAACTTACGCTATTTGCTTCCCCCTGGAGCCCGCCAGGCTGGATGAAAACCAGCGGCGACATGCTGCACGGCGGCCAGCTACTGCCCCAATACCGCCAGAGCTGGGCCAACTACTGCGCCCGGTTTATTAAAGCCTACGAGCAGCACGGTATTCCGGTGTGGGGCATGACGGTGCAGAACGAGCCGCTGGCTTCCCAAACCTGGGAGTCGTGCGTGTATAGCGGGCAGGAAGAGCGCGACTTTGTGAAGAACTTTCTGGGCCCCACGTTGGAGCAAAGCGGCCTGGGTGATAAAAAGCTGGTAGCGTGGGACCACAACCGCGACCTGCTCTACGAGCGAGCCCAAGCGGTGTACGACGACCCGGAGGCCGCCAAATACCTGTGGGGCCTCGGCTACCACTGGTACGAAGGCTGGACCGGCACCAGCATGCTCTTCCACAACGTGCGGCGCGTGCAGGCCGCCTATCCCGACAAGCACTTGCTTTTTACGGAAGGCTGCAACGGCAATTTCCAATTCGACCGCCTCAACGACTGGAGCCTGGGCGAGCGCTACGGCTACTCGATGATTAACGACTTCAACGCCGGCACCGCGGGCTGGACGGACTGGAACGTACTGCTGGATGAAACCGGCGGCCCCAACCACGTGGGCAACTTCTGCTTTGCCCCAGTTATTGCCGACACGCGCTCCAACCAGCTTATTTACACCAGCGCCTACTACTACATCGGCCACTTCTCCAAGTTTATCCGGCCAGGCGCCCAGCGCCTGAGCAGCGCATCTAACCGCGACTGGCTGCAAACCACGGCCTTCCGCAACCCTGACAGCAGCGTAGTGGTGGTGGTGCTGAACAAAACGGATACTGCCCGTGAATTTCAGCTCTGGATTGGCGGGCAGGCCGCGCCAGCACACAGTGCGGCTCACTCCATTATGACGTTGCTAATCAGGCCATAGGCGAGAAGGCGTAGTGGATGCAGGTACTTGCAGTGGGGTGGGCCAGCTAACGCGGCCAGTGAGCTACCTGCCGCGCCACTACCAGAATGACGGACAGAGCACTAAGGCAGGTTGTTCGACTACCTGGGCTCAAGAAGGTGCACCTTTCTGGCTCAAGTTGTGACCTCGACCTGTTCGCTTCCGCTCGACCACCTCAGTCACACCCTTAGAAAGGATAAACCGGCTTTTTCGGCCTGCTCACGACGAAAGAAAGTGGCCCCGCTGGGGAGGCTGTTTCCTCCACATTTGTCAACCGTCCGTACGGGGATTTCTGGTAAGATGACGGTGTAATCAGGCTGGGGGTGGTCGTGAAAATGTAAGGCTGGGTTAATTTTTGGCCGCCGTAAAATCAGCCACTCAGTGACCGTAACGCCTTCATGCTTGACTACCGCCAATTCAGGCAGCATTACATTTTCACGACCACCAGGCTGGGCATTAGCCGTAGGAACCGGCGTTATTTACTCAGTTTAGGGCTTGGTTTATAGACAATCGAATTAAAAAACCTTTTGCGCTGCTCTTGCGAAGTAATACCTGTGGTATCATTCCTACTTACAGAATACGAGGTCAAGGTATACCCATAGCTACCCAAGACAATCGTGCGATTGTATTTGATTATCATTTTTCCTGTTCCCTTATGCAGCCCTTTGTAAGCCACTTGTATTCCCTCACTGCCATTAACCGTGAAGGTGGAGCGTTGCAATAGCGTCCCATGCTCATTTTGTAATATAGTACTAATTACTTCATCACAGAGAGCAGTTCGTTTACCGGGTGCATTAATGTCACCTTTTGCACTAGTTGCAAAACGATTGACCATATAATTAGCCACCTCGTCTGTTGCGGCAAATGCCTTCATGCTACTATACATTTTCAGCTGTTCTTCTGACGGCTTTATGCCTTGACTGTCAAGCATTTTCATTATATCTGCTTCAGTGGCTTGAACTGGAACCTGAACTGAAAATTGACTATCAACCTGACAGGTAACCCACTCAGACAGAGCCAGCGCTGCCCGCCTGTTCGCTTGAAAAGAGGTTGCTACCAGGCAGATTGCTAGCAGGCAGAGCAGGCCAAAGGAGGTTTTCATGCTGCAAGGTAATCTTACTGAGCGCACAAGGGTTAGTTCTTAATGTTTATTCAAACGGTGGTTATAGTAATGCGTAAGCCCTTTTACATGTTGTAAATGACGGATTATAGCTTGTAAAGAAAGCTTAGCCTATTCGGCCCAGAAAGATACACCTCGTGCATGGCCCGCAGGCTCGGCCAGGCGTGAGCATCCTGCTCCGCAATGGTCGCGACCTCAGTGGCTTCAGCGCTAAGAAAGCCGACCGGCCGCTGGTTCCGCTCAGTCTTACCGGCCTCGACTACGAGTTCAACAACGCCGGCTAGCTACGCCATGACTACGCGGCCAGCCTCCTCAATGAGGCGCTGCACAACGCGCACGCGCAGTACTTGGCGCAGGCGCCACGTAATTTGTGTTGGCCGGACGGGACGCTGCGTTAACCTACCACCCGGTTTTCGGTCTCTCACTTAACATCTTATTGCCAATAGTATGTCTGTAGTACTCCCCAAAAGCTGGACAGGTTAAGCGGGCTAGCTTAGCTCGATTATGACCCCTAAACGCACCCGCCGTCGCTACACGGCCGACTTCAAAGCCGAGGTGGCCCTGGCCGCGCTCACCGAGCGCCAGCCCCTGGCCGAGTTGGCTGCCCATTACCAGCTGGCCACCGCCCAAATCACGCGCTGGAAGCAGCACCTGCGCGAACAAGCCGCTCAGGTGTTTACGGACGCGCCCGCCACTAGTGCCCCCGTGCCCGATGTGGAGCCGCTCTACGCCGCCATTGGCCGGCTGCAGATGGAGAACGCGCTGCTAAAAAAACGCTGCCCCGATGAGCACCGCCCAGCAACGCGCCCTTGCCGCGCAGCCTGACCCAGCCGGCGGCTCCGTGGCCGCCCGCTGCCAGGCCCTGGGCCTGGCCCGCAGCAGCTTTTACTACCAGCCCTGTGGGGAAAGTGCCTATAATCTGGAACTGATGCGCCTGCTAGATGAGGAATTTACGCAGCATAATTTTAAGGGCGTGCTCGGCTTGCGCGACCATCTGCGCCTGGCCGGTCACCCCGTCAATGAGAAGCGCGTGCGCCGCCTCGTGCGCCTGATGGGCCACGAGCCGGTCTATCCCAAGCCGCGCTTAACCATTCCTGGCCAAGGGGTTACGCCCTATCCGTACTTGCTGCGCGACCGAGTTGCGACGGCCCCGAATGAGGTGTGGAGCACCGACATTACCTACGTGCCCATGGCCAAGGGCTTTCTCTACCTGGCCGCCATACTCGACTGGCACTCGCGCTACGTACTCAGCTGGCAGCTCTCCAACACGCTCGACGTGGGCTTTTGCCTACTGGCGCTGGCTGATGCCTTGCGCGTGGCCCCGGCCCCGCACATCTTCAACTCCGACCAGGGCAGCCAGTTTACGAGCCTGGTGTATGAGCAGGCCTTGCTAGCCGCCGGCTGCCGCATCAGCCGCGACGGCCGGGGGCGGGCCACCGACAACGCCTTCATCGAACGCCTCTGGCGCACCGTCAAATGGGAGCACATCTACCTCAACCCCGCCGACGATGGCCACCACCTGCACCACCAATTACAGGCGTACTTTGCCTACTACAACCACCGCCGGCCCCACCAAAGCTTAGGGGGCCAAACGCCGGCCCACGTCTTCGCCCAACCTTCTTTTACCCAATCATAACCATATTACTTAACAAGGCCCGCTAAAGTGTCCAGGTTTTGGGGAGTAGTACAGTCTACCCTCTCAATTGTTGAAAAGACCAAGCTTGAGAAGGTATTCCGCATGGCTGGTGGCTTTGTGCTGGACTTCTCGGACCGGGCGCTCCAGGGGTTTGTGGCCGATAGCGTCGGACTCGATATTCTGGCGGAGAAGTACAAGGTGCACTCTGGGTCCAAGGCCTACCGGCTGCGCGCGCTCTGGAACCAGGAAGACGACCAGGTGACCGGGAAGCTGCTGCAGGACTTGTTAAGCGCCATTCCCGAGTACTGGGCTCGCGTTGAAGAGAGCACGGGCGATAGCATTCCAGCCGAGGAGCGGCAGGCGTTCGAAGCTGCTCAGCAGGCCTGCGAGCGGCTGCTGGGCGGAGCGCAAGTCGAGTACCTAGACAGCTTGACGGCAGTTGCGTACGACGAGAACTTCAAGGTGCTAGGCAAGCAGCTAAAAGGCAGTATCGAGGGCGGCGAGCCGCAGGTTGCGCTCGACCGTCTCCACACCTTTCTCATCAAGTATTTCCGGCACCTCTGCGAGCGGCACGGAATTGCCACCACGCGAGATGAGGCATTACATGCAGTGTTCGGCAAGTACCTGAAAGGGCTTACTGCCGCCGGGAAAATCAAGTCCGAGATGTCCAGTCACATCCTCCGGTACGCTATCACGATTCTGTCCTCCTTTAACTATGTGCGAAACAATCAAAGCTTGGCCCACGACAACGAAATGCTAAACCGTGAGGAAAGCCTGCTAATTTTTAGAAACATAACTGCTCTCATGAAGTTTATCGAGTTTATTGAGCAGGCGAACTAGCATTCTGCTGCCGGCTAAGCCGTCTGCTGGGCTGGCAGATTCCGCAGCAGAGCTGGTAGCTGGTAGCAGTTCCCGTTGGCAGGCGCGTCAGACCAATGACAGCTGGTGCAACTGTTGTAAGCTCCCCCTCAAAGTAGGCCAGTCAGAAGTAGAGGTTGGGCGGCTTGACGGAACTCAATGGGGGTTAGAAAGTTAAGGGCTTCATGGGGCCGCAGGTGATTGTAATCGTACTGCTAGAGTTGGCAGTGTTCGCGCACTTGGCGCAGGCTGCTGAAGAGGGTGGCATTGAGCAGTTCACGGCGGAACGAGCCATTAAAGCGTTCAATGTAGGCATTTTGGGTCGGACTCGCGGGTTGAATCCAGTGCAAGTCAATCTGCTGGCGCTTACACCAGGTCTGCAGCACGTGGCTGATAAGTTCGGGGCCATTGTCGACCCGAATCCGGGCCGGCACCCCGTAGCGACTGACCAGGGTGGTGAGCTGCGCCACGACGCGGGTGGCGGGCAGCGAAAAATCGACTTCGATACCGAGCACTTCCCGGTTCCAGTCCTCCACCACGTTCAAGGTGCGGAAGTGCCGCCCATCGGTCAACGCATCGCTCATGAAATCCAGCGACCAGCACACGTTTGGTTGGGTGGGCACTTCCAGCGGCCGTTTGACGCGCTCAAGCAGGCGTTTCTTTTTCCGACGTTTGCCAAGTTGCAGGCTCAGGGCCTGATAGATACGCCATACGCGCTTATGATTAACAACCAAGCCGAGTTTGCGCAGCCGGTAGTAGTATTTCCAAAATCCCCAGCCCCGATGCCGTTTGACCAAGGCCTGCAGGCGGCTCACCAGGTCGGCATCGCTGGGTTGGATTCCCCCACGGCCCCCACCGGCGGGTGGGGCGTAGCTGGCACGGGCCAGGCCCACCAGCGCACAGGCCTGGCGCTGGCTCAGCCCCCGCTGGCAGGCGTAGTGGGCCACCTGGCGCCGGGCCGTGGGGGTGACTACTTTTTTCGCAAGACCTCCTTGACGACTTGGTTTTCCAGACTCAAATCAGCCACGAGTTGTTTAAGGCGCCGGTTTTCTTCTTCCAGGTGCTTGAGGCGCTGTAACTCGCTCACGCTCATGCCCCCGAACTTGCTTTTCCAGCTGTAAAACGTGGGCTCACTGATACTGTGCTCCCGGCAAATCTGGGCCACGGTTTGGCCCTGGTCCTGTTGGCGCAAAATGCCCAAAATCTGGGCTTCGCTAAATCGACTCTTTTTCATACGGCAACTAAAAATAGAGAAAGTTGAAAGTTACTACTTCTCTCTACTTTTCACTGGCCTACTTAATGGGGAAGCTTACAAGCTCAATCGTACCCTGCACCAGGCCGGAAGGGGTGGTATAAGTGGCTTCTCCCAGCTCGTAGTCGTAGAACAGCGACGAGATGGGTGCCCGCCAGTCGTAAATCAGGTTTTGGCGCTGCTGCTCGTCCCGGAAGGAATACACGCCGATGTACACCGGTGCGGTTGCCTGGCCCAGCGGGGTGAAGTCGATGCGGCCAAAGTAGGGCGACTGCCCCAGCTTGAGCAGCTTCCGCTTGCGGGCCACGGCGGCCTCGCCCGTGAAGGCCATGCGGTTGATGGATTGGTCGGCGGCCACCATATCCGCGTCGTCCAGGCTGGACTGGTGCTCGTGGATATACTGCTTCTGCTGCCGCAGCTCGGCCGAAACCTGCTTCACGGCCTCATCGCCGCGCCGGATAGCCAGGGTTAGTTTCTCCTTGATTTCTTCCAGGTAGGCGCGTTCTGCTTGCTCGGTGTCGTTCATCCCCGGTGGGTTTTGGCTAGTAGGCCGCAAAGGTGCCCGCAAAACCTGGTCTGCCGAAGCGGGGAGCCTGTTTTAGCCGGCGCCTGGTCTGCTGGCAGCTAGGGCGTGAGGACAATTATCTTTGCGAATACTTCACTATAGATTTTATGCGACGTTACGAAGTAAGCGACAGTCAGTGGGAGGTCATCGCGCCGCTGCTCAGCGGCAAAGCCACTGACTGCGGGGTAACAGCCAACGATAATCGCCTGTTTTTCAACGCTGTGCTGTGGGTATTACGCACTGGCGCCCCCTGGGCCGACTTGCCCGAACGCTTCGGTAAACACAATTCTGTTCGCATCCGCTTCCGCCGCCTGGTGAAAAAAGGCGTGTGGGAACGGATTTTCCACGCCTTGCAAGCCCCTGATTGGGCGCAGGTGCAACTCGATTCCACCACCATCCGCGCCCACCAGCACGCTGCGGGCCAAAAAAAAGTGATGCCCAGACCGAGTGCCTGGGCCGTAGCCGGGGTGGGATGAGCACCAAAATACACGCCTGCGTAGAGGCTGCCGGCAAGCCCGTGCGCCTGCTGGCGACCGTGGGGCAGGCCAATGACTGCCCGCAGGCTATCGCCTTGCTGGCCGAGTTGCCGGCCGAACAGGTGCTGGCCGACACGTCCTACGACAGTGATAAAAACCGTGCGTATTGTGTTGAAAAACAGATAGAAGTGGTTATTCCCAATCGACCTAACCGCAAGAAACCGGCCCCCTTTGATGAAGAAGAATACAAGCAACGCAATAAGATTGAGCGGTTTTTCAACCGCATGAAACGCTACCGACGCTTGGCTACGCGCTATGAAAAAACTATTACATCTTTCCTCGCTTTCTGGGATATAGCAGCAGCTATTTACTGGATTACTTAATTGTCCTCACGCCCTAGCCGCGTGGCGTAGCGGGTGCCTTCTCCACGAGCCTACAGCGGGCCGTCTGCGCCTGCTAGATGGGGTTGCTTGAAAACTGAGGCGGTCTGAGGTAACCAGCTAAATCCGGGGAAAAGCAGGAAGCGTCTAGCTCTGAAAGGCACAGTGGCTGTTGCAGAAGTAGGTGCTTGGCCAGCTGTACCTTAGGGCCTAAGGGCCACAAGCAGTTCCCCGATAAAGTCGTCACGCGCTTCCGCTTGTCCGAGCGCGTACCCAAGCAGAATCTCTATCGGCGGCTCGACGAGTTGCTGGACTGGGACTTCCTCTACGAGCAGACCCAGGCCCTCTACAGCCACACCGGCCAGCCCTCGCTCGACCCCGTCGTCTTCTTTAAGCTCGTGCTCGTCAGTTGGCTGGAAAACCTGGTCAGCGACCGCCGCCTGGTCGAGCATTGTAGCCTGCGGCTGGATATTCTCTACTTTCTGGGCTATGAGGTGGACGAGGACTTGCCCTGGCACTCGACATATCAGCCGCACCCGCCAGCTCTACCCGGCCACCGTCTTCGAGCACTTGTTTGACCACGTTTTTGCCCAATGCGTAGCCGCCGGCCTGGTCACGGGCCATACCCAGGTGGTGGATTCGGCCCCCGTCAAAGCCAACGCTTCGCTCGATAGCCTGTGCGAAAAGCAGCCGGCCGCCGCGCCCGCGCCTACCCTGTACGTGGCCGGCGAGCCCGCCGCAGTTCCCCCGCTCGCTCAGCCCGTCCTGAGTGCAAGCCCGCCACACCACGTGCGCCGGGTTACCACCACGCACGCTCGCTACCGGCGCAATGCCAGTGGCCCGCTGGGGCGCACGCGTCCCCAGGCCCGGCTGCTGCGACATAAAACCCACTACAGCCCCACCGACCCCGAGGCGCGCATCTTTAGTCAAGCCGGGTAAGGCCCGTGCCCTCAACTACCTCTGCAGCATGGCCGTGGACGAGGGTACTGGGGTTATCAGCCACATCCAAGCCGACCTCGCTGACCGGCGCGACAGCGAACTGCTGCCGAGCATTGTCGCGCCGCTCCACCAGCGCCTACTCACCCAGCAGGTGCCCGTACAGGAGGTGGTCGCTGACACGAACTACTCGGACGGGGTAAATGAGGTGGTCCGATTAGGCCGGACAGTTTAGGGGTGTATCTTTAAGATATTGAAGGTAAAAGGTTTGCGGGGTTTGATAGGCGAGCGCTGAGTGG
>JBPBPU010000025.1:0-44357 GCA_050954465.1 Janthinobacterium lividum | reverse complement strand
CTTTTCTACGCGGTTAATCGATGCTTAGCACAAGTAGGCAATTTGTGGAAAATAAACTTCTCTGAATTTAACATAAACTAATTAGAGACGGGTACTTACTTACAACCCACAAAAAAGCGGCCGCAACGAATGTTGCGGCCGCTTTTTTGTGGGTAATTTTCAAAGGGGCTACATCCGCCCGAAGTTCAGCCCCAGAATCAGCACGATGCCGAGCACCATTAAAATCAGATAGGTTTCGACCGAGCCGGTTTGCACGTAGCGCAGCAGACTGCCGCTCGCCAGGGTGATGCGGCCTACGCCGTTGGCAATAGGGTCGATGATACCGTTTTCGACAAACTTGTAGAGGCCGCGCGAGAGGGCAATTACCGGCTTCACAAACAGGACGTTGTAGAGTTCGTCCACGTAATATTTGTGGTATACTAGGCTTTCGGGGGCCGAACGCTGGGCCTCGTCTTCGGCCGGGCGCTGGGCGCGGGCCACGTACTGCACGTAGGCCAGGATGATACCCGCGATGGCTACGGCTACCGAAATACCAATGAGCAGCAGCTCAGTGCCGTGCTCGGGCTCAGTGGTGAAGGCGGCGGGCAACAGTTGGTGCGAATAGGTAAAAATCGGGGCCAGGTAGTCGGCCAGGTAGTGCTTGCCCAGGAACATGGGCGCGCCCATAAAGCCGCCCACGACCGAGAGCACGGCCAGCACCATCAGCGGCAGCGTCATGCTCAGGGGCGACTCGTGCAGATGGTGGCGCTGCTCCTCGGTGCCTCGAAACTCGCCGAAGAACGTGAGGAATAGCAGGCGGAACATGTAGAAGGCCGTGAGGAACGAGGTAAATACCCCAATGGCCCACATCACTTTGCTGTGCTCGTACACATGGCTCAGGATTTCATCTTTAGAAAAGAAGCCCGCAAACGGCGGAATCCCGGCAATGGCCAGGCAGCCAATGAGCATAGTTAGAAACGTGACGGGCAGCGCCTTGCGCAGCCCACCCATGCGGCGCATGTCCTGTTCGTTGCTCATGGCGTGAATAACCGAGCCAGCCCCCAGAAACAGCAGCGCCTTGAAAAAGGCGTGCGTTAGGACGTGGAAAAACGACGATGTGTAGCCCATCACGCCCAGCGCCAAGAACATGTAGCCGAGCTGCGACACGGTAGAATAGGCCAGCACTTTCTTAATGTCGTTCTGCGCCAAGCCAATAGTAGCTGCAAACAGAGCCGTTGCCAGCCCGATAAAACCCACGACTTCCAGCGTGTGAGGGGCCAGGGTGAAGAGCACGTTGGAGCGCAACACCAGGTAGATGCCCGCCGTCACCATCGTAGCGGCGTGGATGAGGGCCGATACCGGCGTAGGGCCGGCCATGGCGTCGGGTAGCCAGGTATAAAGCGGCAACTGCGCTGACTTGCCCATAGCACCTACAAACAGCAGCAGGGTGATGGCGGTGCAAACCCCCACGCTATAAGCACCAAACTGCTCCAGATGCGCCTTTTGAAACACTTCGGCGTATTGCACCGAGTTGAAGGTGAGGTAGATGAGGAAGATGCCGAGCAAAAAGCCCAGGTCACCCACGCGGTTGATGATGAAGGCTTTTTTGGCAGCGTTGTTGTTGCCGGTGTCGGTGTTCCAGAAGCCGATAAGCAGGTAGGAGCACAGCCCCACGCCTTCCCAGCCGATGAAGAGGATGACAAAATTCGACCCCAGCACCAGAATCAACATACTGAACACGAACAGGTTGAGGAAGCTAAAGAACTTCCCCACGTTGGCATCGTGGCCCATGTAGCCGATGCTGTAGAGGTGAATGAGCGTGCCCACGCCCGTGATGAGCAGCAGCATAAGCAGGCTCAGCTGGTCAATCTGGTAGCTGAACGGGATTTGCAGCGAGCCCACCGAAATCCAGTCGAACAGCTGCACGGTGTAGGCACGGTGCGCACCCTCCACGAGCCAGGCGGCGTTGGCCGGGTGCTGAAACTCCCAGAACAACATAAGCGAGAGCACAAACGAAGCCAGCACGGTAGCGGTGCCCAGCGCGCCGGCTACCGTGCCCGACAAGCGCTTGTTGAGCAGGCCATTCAGCAAAAAACCCAGGAAGGGCAGCCCCGGAATCAGGATATAAAGCAGGGTAGGAAAAGGGGCCATCGTGGCAGGAATTGCGTTCTCCATCGGGTGAATGGGCGAATGAAGTGAAGGAGTGAATGAAAAAGCGACGAGCGGGAAGAGGGGGTCGAAAACTATTCCCTCCTTCACTCCTTTGCTCACTTACCCCTTGAGGCGGCTTAGCAGGTTAACGTCGGTGTTCTGGAAGTTGCGGTAAATCATGACGATGATGCCCAAACCTACCGAGACTTCGGCGGCGGCGACGGCCATGATAAAAAACACGAATACCTGCCCGTTGGGGTCGGCGCGGTAGGCGGCGAAGGCGGTGAGCAGGATATTCACCGCGTTGAGCATCAGCTCGATGCACATGAAGATGATAATGGCATTGCGCCGCACGAGCACCCCCGTGACACCGATGCAAAACAAGGCGGTGGCGAAAAACACGTAGTACTGCAACGGCACCTCGTGAATGACGGCGGGAATAAGGGAGGCGTTGGTCATGGCAAAAAAGCAGCTTAGCGGGCAAAGTTACACCGCAGATTTAACGGATTCAACGGATTTCGCGGATACGCCCCTAGGGGTGCTGACGATGTAACGAAGCGAGCTGGTATATTTTCCATTAATTGCGTCGTTAGCCCGCGGAGCGGGCGTATCCGCGAAATCCGTTAAATCTGCGATTAAAATATTTCGCTGGCCGCCGCGTCTACTGCCTGACAATGGAAGCCTTTGCCTCACCTCTTTCTGTCCTCATGACCACCGCCGCCGGCCAAGACCAGCAGATTCAAGCGGCGGTGCGCGAGCAGCGCGGCCGGCTGCTGCGGTTTATTGAGCGGCGCGTGCCCGACCCGGCCGAGGCCGAGGATATTTTGCAGGACGTATTTGCCGAGCTGGTGGAAAGCTACCGCCTGCTCAAACCCGTGGAGCAGGCCGCCGCCTGGCTGTTTCGGGTGGCCCGCAACCGTATTATCGACCGCTACCGCCGCGTGCCGGCCAAGCTCACCGTTTCGCTCGATGCCCCGCTCAGCAACGCCGACCCCGACGAGCCCGCCCGCCTGCTGCAAGACATCCTGCCCGCCGCCGACGATGCCCCCGAAAACCGCCTGCTCCGCGAAACCATCATGGATGCTCTCACCGACGCCCTAGCTGAGCTGCCCGCCGAGCAACGCCAGGTGTTTGTGTGGCACGAGTTGGACGACCGTAGCTTCAACGACATGGTAGCCGAAACCGGCGTACCCCTGAAAACGCTCATCTCGCGCAAGCACTACGCCGTGAAGCACTTACGCAAGCGCCTGCGCACCCTCTACGACGAGCTGTTTACCGAGTAATGCCCACTGAGAGTCAGTAAAGCTCCGGCTTGGCGCATCGCCGCACCCGCACCGCTCGCCCAATCTTCTTCCCACCCAACGTCCCTGCGTGGCGCCATCCGAAGCAGTTATTCTTCAATGCCGCGCCCCTATTCTACTCTGTCATGCCCAAATCCTTTTGGCTGAAAAAAGCCGCGAAATTCCTACTGCTGGCCGGCTTATTTGTCGCCGTTGTTGGCTACGTCGTCATGAGTTTGTGGAACAATCTTATGCCATTCATTTTCCACTTGCCAGCCCTCTCCTACTGGCAGGCGCTGGGCTTGCTCGTGCTGAGCCGGCTGCTACTGGGCGGCTTCGGTCGCGGCGGCAGCAGCGGCTGGGCTCGGGGCCGCGTCTGGAAACGCCAGATAGAGCAGCGCATGAATACCCTCTCGACTGAGGAACGGGAGAAATTTCGTCAGCAAATGCAAAATCGTTGCGCCAGTTGGGGTTACAAAGCTCCAAATGCGCCGGTAGGATAGTTGTGTTATCGGACTAATTAAAGTCGACCATACTAAAAAAGAACGTCATTTCGAGCTTGCCGAGAAATCTTGCTTGTGCCGTTGTTTAGTTATTCAACGGTGCGAGCGAGATTTTTTGCAAGCTCGAAATGACGTTCTTTTTTAGTATAGCCCTGATGTCTGAGCTTACTGCTGGCTGGCTTGGAATAACTTCTGCTTTTCTTCTTTCGACAAGCTTTCGTAGCCGGAGCGCGAGATTTTATCCAATATTCCATTTACTTCTTCCTCGGCTGCGGTGGCCGATTTTGGGTTGGCCGCAGGCTTGGTGGAGCCTGCTGAAGCAGTGCCCCGGTGCGTTACCTTCAGCGCCGGGCGGCGGTCGAAGAGGTGGCCCAGCCACTGGCCGGTGGCAATAACGGGTTTACCCATATCGCGGCCGGCTTTCATTTGCTTGATAAAAATATAGCCCAGCAACGCGCCCCCTAGGTGAGCCAGCCCACCGCCGGGGTTGCCCTCGTAAATAGGTTTTACCGACGACACCAGGATTACAAACAGGGCAATATATTTAATGCGAACTGCGCCAAAAAGCAGCAGCATAAACGTATAATCGGGCAGCAGCGTAGCCGCCGCCACAATAATGGCTACTACCGAGGCTGACGCGCCAATCAGGCCCACCCCCTCGGCACCCCGAAACACTGGCAGGGTATTATAAGTCACCAAGTAAAGGGCTGCCCCAGCCAGCCCTCCCAGGATATAGAGACTTATGAAGCGCCGGCTCCCTAGATACTCCTGAATAAGCCGACCAAAATAGTATAGGTTCAGCATATTAAAGAAAATATGGAAAGGGTCTTTGTGCGTGAAGGCATAGGTAAACGGCGTCCAAGGGTGCCGCAGCAGCACACTCAGGCTAGACGACAATTCTAACTGCCGCATAATGCCTCTAAAGGTGGGGTCATTACTTAGCTCATTATGCCCCGACAAAGCCAGAACTGCCTGAATAACAATAAGCACGGCAAACACCACCACATTAATAATAATGTACTGGGGCACTGCATTATCGCGCTGCTCAAAGGCGTCGCGGATATCTTTGGTAATACTCATTGCGTAGCTGTAAAAAGGGTCTAGTAGAACTGACTGCGGTCGCGTTCCCAGAATCTCAGGATAATAAACCCGATTACTAACCCGCCCAAGTGAGCAAAGTGGGCTACGTTGTCGCCGGGTGCCCGATGTACGCCACTATACAACTCAAATAGGGCGTACAAGCCAACGAAGTATTTCGCCTTCATGGGGATGGGTGGAATAATAAGCCTCAGCTCGGTATTAGGGAAGAGATAGGCGAAGGCGAAGAGGACGCCAAACAGTGCGCCCGACGCGCCCAGCATCCCCCCATAGGGCGAGGCAACTACGTCGTTGTAGAGCTGGGTAGCCTGCTGTGCCACAGCCTGCTGCAAGGCCGGGTCGGCTGGGTTGCGGGAGAGGGCTTCCGCCGCGGCATAATCATTCATATCGCGGTCGTTTACTTGCTGCATGAGTTGGGAGAACTGACCGGCATCGGGGTGCTGCACTACCTGCGCGAAGGCTGCTTTGAACTGGTATACCTCGTAGGTACGCACGCCTTCGTAGAGCACCCCCGCCCCTACCCCGCACATCAGCCAGAACGCCAGAAACCGCTGCCCGCCCCAGCGCTGTTCCAGCAGCGGCCCGAAGGAAATCAACCCGAACATATTGGAAGCAATGTGCATCACGTCGCTCTGGTCGTGCAAAAACATGTAAGTAAAAAATTGCCAGACATGGAAGTAAGGCGATTCTACCAGATACAGGCTCCCTAGCTGCGTAATGGACGGACTAAGCCGCAGATTAACCTGCAACAGATAAACAAGCACGTTCGCAATCAGCAGATTACGAACCATTGGCGTGATATTAAACATAGGGCAACGTCGGGCCGGGGCCGGGCGGATGAAACGGAAAACGGGGCCCGGCGGCCGGGCAAAGTTCGCACGGCAGGGCTTACGCGCCCGCTTTGCGGAAAAAGCCCGCCAGCTGCTCGCCATCAAGCAGCACTACGGTGGGGCGGCCGTCGGGGGTGTAGTTGGGCACCTGGCAGGCGAAGAGCTTATCTACCAGCGCAGTTAGCTCCAACTCAGCCAGGCGGGCCTGGCTCGTGGCCTGGGCTACGCGCCGGGCCAGGGCGCGGGCCAGCGCCTCGCGCCGGTCGAGGCGCAGGGGCGCACTGCCACTGCGAAACTGTTCAATGAGCCCTTCCAGCAGCGCTTTTTCGCCTTGAGCGGGCAGGTCGGCTGGCACGGCCTCGATGGCAATGGTGAGCGGCCCGAACTCGGCGAAGCGGAAGCCCAGCAGGTGCAGCGGCGGCGTCAGCTCCTGCAAAATGGCAAAATCGGTGGGCGTGAAGGTGAGCGGGCGCGGAAACAGCAGCGTTTGCGAGGCCACCGCGCCCTGGCCCGGCTCGGCGGCATACTGCTCGTAGAGGATGCGCTCGCGGGCCGCCTCCTGGTCGATGAGCATGAGGCCCGATTTTACGGGCAGCAGCACGTAGCGCGCCAGCACCTGCGTGGCTCTGGGTGAATGAGTGGATGTGTGAGGTGGTGAATTGGGGACGGCCGCATGCACAAACGGCAGCTCGGGCAGCGCGGCGGGCGGGGCTTCGGCGGGCACGTCGGCCAGGTCGTCGGCTTCGGCGCGCACGGGCTGGCCCAGCTCGCGGTAAAAGGCTTCGAGGTCGCGCCGGGCCTGCTCGGTGGGGCGCGGCGGCAGCGGGCGCTCGGCGGGGCCGTCGGCCCGGCTACCGCGCCGGGCTGCGGCGGCTACCGAATCGGCCAGCGCATCGGGGTTGAAGTCGGGGGCGTGGCGGTGCGGGGTGGGCAGCGCGGGGCCGTCGGTGGCTCCCATGCTGGCTCCGGCCGAAGTGCGCAACGGCCGAATGGGCGCAAAATTCACGTCGCCCTCAAAGTCGAGCGAGGGGGCCAGGCTGTGAATGCCCAAGGCCTGCCGCACGGCGGCCCGCACCACGGCATACACGGTTTTCTCGTCCTCAAACTTGATTTCCGTTTTGGTCGGATGCACGTTGATGTCAATGGACTTGGGGTCCAGCTCCAGAAACAGCACGTAAAACGGGTGCGTCTCCTTGGGCAGCAGGCCCTCGTAGGCGGCCAGCACGGCGTGGTTGAGGTAGGCCGAGCGGATAAAGCGGTTGTTGACGAAAAAGAACTGGTCGCCCCGGTTTTTCTTCGCCGACTCTGGCTTGCCGATGTAGCCTTTCACCGTAATAAACGCCGTAACCTCTTCGCAATTAGCCAGCTGCTCTTTGTAGTTGTTGCCCAGCAGCGCCACAATGCGCTGGCTGAGCTTACCGGCCGGCAGGTTGAACACCTCCAGGTCGTTCTGGTAGAGCGAGAAGGCAATCTGCGGGTTGGCCAGGGCTACGTGCTGAAACTCGTCGAGGATATGACGCATCTCCACCGCGTTGCTTTTCAGGAAATTTCGCCGGGCGGGCACGTTGAAAAACAAATTCTTGACGGAAATACTGGTGCCGTCGGGGCAGGCAGCGGGGGCCTGGCTCGTTACCTGTGAGCCCTCCACGAGCAGCAGCGAGCCGGTTTCCTGCTCGCGCTGCTTGGTGCGGATTTCCACCTGCGCCACGGCCGCGATACTGGCCAGCGCCTCACCCCGAAAGCCCAGCGTGCGAATGCGAAACAAGTCTTCGGTGCTGCGAATCTTGCTGGTGGCGTGGCGCTCCAGACTCATGCGGGCATCGGTGGGCGACATGCCCAGGCCGTTGTCTACCACTTGCACGAGCTGCTTACCGGCTTCTTTCACAATAAGCTGCACGGCAGTGGCCCCGGCATCGACGGCATTTTCCAGCAGCTCCTTCACCGCCGAGGCAGGGCGCTGCACTACCTCGCCCGCCGCAATCTGGTTGGCGAGGTACTCGGGCAGCAGCTGAATAATATCGGGCATGGCGTAACACCAAGCTCCAGCTTGGTGAGTCGTGGAATAATGGCCAAACGGCACTGACGGCGCAAACGACCTCACTAAGCAAGCGCTGAGCTTTGGTTGGTGTTACCTTTACAACCAATTTTGCACGAAAAACAACGGCAGTTTCGTTGCGTTTTCGAGCTTCTTACCGGCTGCGGTCAGGTAAGAAACCGCCGTGGTAGGCCGGGAGTTCCGGTCAGGTTGTCCGCAGCAAAAGTAGGTCCCTGGGGCTGCCGTTTCTATGTTCAATTTCTTTTTGCCGGGGCTGCGGCGCGGTAGCTTCCGGTTGGTTTTGCTGGGGTTGGTACTAATTGCCACGGGGTTGCTGCTGGGTTTTGCGCGGCCCCGTAAGCCCTTGCCCGACCCGCTGGCCGGCGGCCCGGCCGAGCAGCAATGGGTCGATAGCGTCTTCACCTCGCTCACGCCCGACCAGCGCCTGGGCCAGTTCTTTATGGTGGCCGCGTACTCGAACCGCGAGAAGGCCCACGCCGACCGCATCGAGCGACTGGTGCGCAACCAGGGCATCGGCGGGGTTATGTTTTTGCAGGGCGGCCCCAAGCGCCAGGCCCTCATTACCAACCGCTTGCAAGCCGCCGCCAAGGTGCCGCTGCTTATTGCCACCGATGCCGAGTGGGGCCTGGATATGCGCCTCGACTCGACCATGCACTTCGCCAAGGAAATGACCCTGGGCGCGATGGACGACCCCAGCCTAGTGTACCAAATGGGCCACGACCTGGCCCACAAGCTGCGGGCGCTGGGCGTGCACGTCAACTTTGCGCCGGTGGTAGACGTCAATTCTAACCCCGGCAACCCGGTTATCGGCAACCGCTCGTTTGGCGAAGACCAGAACCAGGTGGCGGCCCTGAGCGTGCAGTACGTGCGGGGCTTGCAAGACCAGCACGTTATTGCCGTAGCCAAGCATTTTCCCGGCCACGGCGACACCGACACCGACTCGCACGTAGCCCTGCCGGTTATCAATACCGACCTGGCTCGGCTCGAAAAAGTGGACTTGGTGCCTTTCCAGCGCACGTTTGAGGCGGGCGTGCTCGGTGTGATGGTGGCCCACCTCTACATGCCGCTCTTCGACACCACCAACGCCAAAACTACTACCCTCTCGAAGCCGCTGGTGACGGGCCTGCTGCAAGAGAAAATGGGCTTTAAGGGCCTCATTTTCACCGATGCCCTGAATATGCGTAGCGTGAGCCGCCTCTACAAAGACGGCGAGCTGGACGCCATGGCCCTGGCCGCTGGCAACGACGTGTTGCTGTTTTCGGAGGACGTGCCGGCCGCCCTTACCCGCATCAAGGCGGCTGTGGTGGCGGGCCACCTCGACCAAGCCGACCTCGACCGACGGGTGAAAAAGATATTGCGGGCCAAGTACTGGGCCGGCCTCAGCCACTACCGCCCCGCCAACCTCGCCACCCTGCGCGACAGCCTCAACGGCCCCGACTCGCGGGTGTTGGCGCAGAGCATTTTCGAGCACGCTGTGACGGTGGTGAAAAACGAGGACAAGCTGCTGCCCTTCCAGCGGCTCGACACGCTGCGCATTGCAGCCATCACCATCGGCACCGCACCGGAGGGGCCGTATGCCACCATTTTCAACAAGTACCAGCCCGGCCCGGTGTACGCCGTGCCCGACCGCTACGCGCCTGACTCCACGTTCAGCCGCATTCAGGCGCACCTCGGCGATGCCAACGTGGTGGTGGTGAGTTTGCACCAGATGAACAACACGCCCGCCCACAACTACGGGCTGGGTGAGGGCGCGCTGAAATTCCTGCAAAACCTGCAGGCCGACCCCAAGCGCAAAACGGTGGTAGTAGCCATGGGCAACGCCTACGCGCTGAAGTTTCTGGCCGGGGCCCGCACGCTGGTGTGCGCTTACGAAGACCATTACGCCGCGCAGCTCGTGGTACCGCAGGTGCTGTTTGGGGCGCTGCCGGCGCGGGGCCACCTGCCCGTGACCGCCACGGAAACCCTCAAAGCCGGCACCGGCCTGGCTACGGCCGACCTGCACCGCCTGCGCTACGCCTCGCCCGAGCGCGAAGGGCTCGACTCGAACATCCTGACGCAGATTGACCACATTGCCCTCGAAAGCATCGTGACGGCGGCCACGCCCGGCTGCCAGGTGCTGGTGGCCAAAAACGGCACGGTAGTATTCGACCAAAGCTACGGCTACGCCACCTACGACCCCACCTCGCAGCCCGTCACGGGCAGCACCCTCTACGACCTGGCTTCGGTGACGAAAGTGGCCGGCACCTTGCAGGCCATTATGTACCTCAAAGACCAGGGCAAGCTCAACCTGGAAGAGAAAATCAGCACTTACCTACCCGAAATGCAGCGCACCAACAAGCGCGACATCACCGTGCGCGACGTGCTGCTGCACCAGGCAGGCCTCAAGCCCGGCATCCCCACCTGGGAGCGCACTGTGCGCGACGGCACGCTCAAGCCCACCTATTATTCCAGCCAGCGCTCCACCGACTTCCCCAACGAAGTAGCGCCCGGCGAGTATTCGCTTAAAGCTGCCGACGACTCGGTGTGGGCCTGGACGCTGCGCTCGCAGCTGCTGCCCAAGAGCCACGGCAAGTACCCGGTAGAATATTCCGACCTGAGCTTCATCATCATGAAGCGGCTGGCCGAAAAGCTGCTGGGCCAGCCGCTGGTGGAGTTTTTGCCCCGCGAATTCTATAAGCCGCTGGGTTTGGGCAGCATGACTTACAACCCGCTCGTCCGCTTCCCCAAGGAGTGCATCGCGCCCACCGAAAACGATACTTACTATCGCCGCGAGCAGTTGCAAGGCACGGTACACGACCAAACCGCTGCCCTCGTGGGCGGCGTAGGCGGCCACGCCGGCCTCTTCGCCACGGCCAACGACCTGGCCGTGCTCATGCAAATGAATTTGCAGAACGGCCGCTACGGCGGCACTACGTTCTTCCAGAACCCGGTGGTAACGGAGTTTTCGCAGCCCCAGGTGAGCGGCAACAAGCGCGGCCTGGGCTGGGACCGCGGCGACCCGAGCAAGCCCACCGGCCCCACCAGCCACCTGGCCCCCGCCAGCACTTTCGGCCACACCGGCTTCACCGGCACCTGCGTTTGGCTCGACCCCGACAACCAGATTTTGTACGTGTTTTTGTCGAACCGCGTGTACCCCGATGCCGGGAATATCAAGCTGCGCACCTACAACATTCGCACGCGCATTCAGGAGGTGATTTACAAGGCGATGGAGGCGCGGGCGCCGAAGGGATGAGCCGGGCTATTCAACAGACCACGGGCTTGCTTTTCCCGACACTTGAGCCCACGCCTACGGCTGTTACACCCGCGCTGAAATGGGCGGGTGGCAAGCGGTGGCTGCTGCCCCATTTGCTACCGCTGTGGCAGCCGTTTCGGGAGCACCGGTTGGTGGAGCCGTTTGTGGGCGGCATGGGCGTGGCGCTGGGTTTACGGCCCGAACGCGCTTATTTATCGGATATAAACGAGCACCTGATAAATTTCCACCAGTGGACGCAACGGGGCTTGATTGCCAGCCATAATTTCCGGCATGCAGAAGGTGATTTTTATGAAGCTCGCGACCAGTTTAACAACTTAATTCGCCAAGGCCAACAGCTTGGAGCTGAGGCTGCCGAACTATTTTATTATTTAAATCGCACCTGCTTTAATGGCTTGTGCCGGTTCAATAAAAAGAACGAGTTCAACGTGCCGTTCGGCCGGTACAAAACCATTAATTACACCCAGGATTTTCGACCGTACCAGCCGCAGCTGGCCGCTTGGGAAATTGCGCACCACGACTTCGCGCAAACGGTGGTAGCAAGCGACGACTTCCTGTACCTAGACCCGCCTTACGACACCCCTTTCACACAGTACGCTAAAGAAGATTTTACCTGGGCCGACCAGGAGCGGTTGGTAAAATGGCTGCTGCAATACGAAGTACCCATTGTGGCTACTAACCAGGCTACACCGCGCGTGCTGGCTTTGTACCAGGACGCTGGTTTTCGGGTGCAGACGCTGGCCGCCCCGCGCCGCATTGCCTGCACCGGCGACCGCACTCCGGCACTGGAGATTTTGGCTACTAAGAACTTTTGACTTTCTATGGAGCGCCCCGAAGCTTTCCGTCTGCTACAGGAATTATTAAACCAGGATTTGGTGCAGGTAGCGCAGCAGCACAGCGTCACCATTTTTGTGGAAGGGCGCAAGAATAAAGGCTGGGCCGGCCACACGCTGGAACGCTACCTGGGATTGCCCCTCAACAGCTCCCGCGCTCCCAATTTCGGTAGCTGGGAATTAAAATCCACCTCGCTGGTACGCGGCCGCGACGGCCAGCTGCGGGTAAAAGAAACCGTAGCCATTACTATGCTCGACCCAGTGGAAGTGCTGGCTAAGGAGTTTGAGGAAAGCCATTTGTATACGAAACTGCGCAAAACGCTGCTCGTGGCCCGCATCCACGAAAGCACTTTGGATGAGCGTTCTATTTTACACAGCATTGCGGAATTCGACCTGACCGACCCAACACTACTACAGGCCCTTAAAGCTGATTATGAAGCTATTCGGCAGGTTATTCGTGCTGGCGGCACCCTAACAGGGAAGTTGGGCAGATACATTCAGCCGCGCACTAAGGGAGCCGGCCACGGCAGCACTTCGCGGGCATTTTATGCCCGCAAGGAGCTTGTTGCACATTTGCTAAATATCGCGCCGCTGCAATTTCAACAAACTGTGATATTGCCTGAATAACGTTTTTTCCGGTCTGCTGTACCTTACCAACCCCTGAACCCCTCCTACTTCACCTTCGCTGCCAGCAGCACCCGCACCTGGGTATGCACCCCGGAGCCCAGGGGCAGTTTAGTGGTTTCCAGCACCTCGTAGCCGGGGGCCTGAATGGTGAGCCGCCGCTCCGGCACGCTGCCGACCCAGCCGAGGCGGAAGTAGCCGCTTTCGCTCGTGCGCACGGTCTTTTCCCGCTTCTGGGCTGGCCCAAACTTCATTGTCACTACCGCGTCGGCAATGGGTTGCTTGGTTGCCTGGTTGAGCAGCCGGCCATCGACGAAGACGCTGGTAGAGTCGAAAATGGCCTTGACTTTGGTTTCCACCGTGGCTTGGGGAAACGTGTAGGTGTGCGGGTCGGCGCTTTGGGCTTGGCCACGCAGAGCCGCGCCAAGCAGCAGGGCCAGCAGAAGAAGTTGTTTCATTGGGAGCTTAGTTAGGGGCCGTCCAGGTGTTGTCAGCGGGGTAGCTGTCGGGGGTATAGAGGCTGCCCAGCGTCACTTTGCTGATGGCGCGGTGGCTGGCTACGGGCACCGTCACGCTATGCGCTCCACTCTGCCACACGGCAATGGTGCGGTGGATTTCCTCGGTGTTGCCATTGTCGAAGGTAATGGTCAAGTCGACGGGCATCGGCTTGCTGCCTTTGGCCGTGATGACTATTTCGGCCGGCTTCACGCTCGTAATGGCGAGGTCGGGGTAGCCGGAGTCGAAAAACCAGCGCTGCCAGAACCAGTCCAGGTTTTGGCCGGCACCCGCGTTCATCGAGTAGAAGAAGTCGTAGGGCATGGGGTGCTTGCCGTGCCAGGCCTGGATGTAGGTGTGCAGGGCTTTGGTAAACAGCTCGTCGCCGAGCAAGTCCTTGACATAGAGGTAGCCCAGGCCCGGCTTGGGGTAGGAATTGAGAAAGAACGCGCCGCCGGTTTGCTGGGTAGTCAGGGTCACGATAGGCACATCGCCTTCCTCGGCGGCGTGGTCGGCGTAGGGTTGCATGCCGTAGTCGTCCTTCAGGCCGGGCTGGATAATGGGCGAGATAATCCACTCGCCGATGGTGGCCCAGCCCTCGTCCATCCAGCCGTATTTGGTTTCGTTGATGCCCATGTAGAACGGGAACATCGTGTGGAAAATCTCGTGGTCGGTGAGCGTGATGCCTTCCTCGCGGGTGCGGGTGGGGTTGTCGTTCACCATCATCGGGTATTCCATCTGGTCGAGGCCGTCGAACACCGTTTCGTGGTTGTACGGATAGGGCCACTTGGGAAACGTATAGCTCATGGCTTCCACCGTTTTGCGGCCAAACTTCGCTACCTCCTCAAAGTCGTCGTGCTTCGGGTTGTACACGGCATCGACGCGGGTGCGGCGCTTGGTGGCGGGGTCCACCACGAGGCTGCTGGCTTCCCACACGTAGTGGTCGGCAGTCGCAAACACAAAGTCGGTTACGTCGCGGGCGTCGAAGTGCCAGGTGTTGGTGGCGTTGGGCGCGGTGGCATCGTGCAGCCGCGCCTCCGTGCTGTCGATGATGCTGCTGATGCCGTCCTTTCTCTCGGCGGCGCGCAGGCGGGCGAGGTATTTTTTGGTGAGCACCTGCTCGGCGTTGGTGAGGTCGCCGGTAGCCCAGACCAGGGAATTGCGCGGCACCGTCACGTCGGCCGCGAAGTGGCAGAAGTCGTTGTAAAATTCCGGGCCGCCGGTGTAAGCTGTTTTATTCCAGCCGTCGATGTCGTCGTACACGGCGATGCGCGGAAAGAAATACGCCACAAACGCCGCCCCCGGCGCCACCTCGCCCGTACGCTGATGCGAGCCTTTGTTGAGGAGGTAGGAGTACGTAACGGCCACCTGCGCCGCCTGCCGGGGCGCAATACCCTGGCGCAGCGGCACTACCATGTTGGTGTTGTCGATGGCGAGCTGGCTCACGTCGAAGTCCTGCCCACCAATGCGCAGCTTCTCGATTTTCACGCCGTCGCTCAGGTCTTCTGGTGCCACCTTGCCGGTGCGCGGCGCGCCCTTCTGGTAGTAGTTGGGGTAGAGCTTAAACCAGAGCTGGCGCAGCGAATCGGGGCTGTTGTTCTGGTAGCTGATGGTGACGGTGCCCGAAACCAGCCGCGTGGCCGGGTCGAAATTGACCTTAATAGCGTAGTCGGCCGTGTTTTGCCAGTATTTCGGCCCCGGCTGGCCGGTAGGCGAGCGGGTGCCTTTGGCGTAGGTAGCGGCCAGGTTGCGGGGCAGCGGCAGCGGTGCCTGGGCCTGGGCTGCCAGCGGCAAAGCTAGTAGCAGCCAGCGGCAGAAAGCAGGAATGTTTTTCAAAAAGCTAAACCTAAAATGGGGCGTGGGTGAGGTGCAGAAGCGGTTTTTACTCAAAAAGCCTGTTGTACCTACAAACGGCAAGAACAGGGTTGCCGGTGCAGGCACGGGCGCGAAAATAAGCCAGGTAGTAGGATGAATCGACTAATTGCCCGTCTTACAAGCTGCTGTCAGGCAGTGGGCGAAGTAGCGCTCAGCTTTAGCTTGGCGCATCGCCGCGAAGCAGCGAATCCGGCACTGCGTCGCGTGGTGCAACGGCCCCAGACGCGAGCTTCGCCGCGTTGCGGCGATGCGCCAAGCTAAAGCTGAGCGCTACAACTCTTACTCCACCCGCTGCAAATCCAAATCCTGGAAGTCGTAGCTGAAGTCGGTGGCTGGCGAAATCGGCTTCATTTTGATGCTGGCGGCGCGGCCTTGCCCGTCGAGGGTGAAGGCGGCGAAGGCGTCAGCGTTCATGCTGCGGGCTTTCCAGCGCACGGCGTAGGTGCTGTTGCGGTAGGGCAGCAGTTGGCCCACCAAGCGCGGGGCCCGCACCGAGCGCAGCCACAGCTGCGGGCCCTGCTCATACACCAGCACGTCGCCCAGCCAGGCGTCGTGGTAGCGGCCCACGTAAGGTGCGTAGTTGGATTTTTTTGGAGCGGCTTTCTGGGCCAGGGCTACCTGCTGCCAGGCGGCGGCCGTCACCTTGTCGGCATCGGCCCCGTAGGCTTTAGTGCGGTCTACCAGCTCCTGCACCCGGTCCAGGCCCGTCACACCCAGGTAGTGGTCCTCGATGGTGTTGCTCACGGCTGTGAAGGCGGCCTCGCTTTCCTGGTTGGTGAGCACGATGATGCCCAAGTGCAGTTCGGGCAGCAGCAGCACCTTGGTTACCATCCCAATCTCGCCACCGGTGTGCGACACCTCCTTGTAGCCGCGCACGTCGCGCAGAAACCAGCCCAGCCCGTAGGCCGAAAAGTGCGTGTTGTAGGGCGGCAGGGTGGGGCCGGTGGGCAGTATCGTTTGGGGCGTCCATAGCTCGCGCTGGGTGGCGGGCTTGAGCAGCGGGGCTGGCGCACCAGGGCCGCCCAGCAGCATTATCGCCCACTTGCTGAGGTCGGCCACGCTGCTGTAGAGGCCGCCGGCCGGCCCCAGCAGCGTATTCAGGTCGCGGCGCACCACCTGAATTTTGCCGTCTACCGGGGCGTGGGCGTCAATCACGTCGGTGGCGTCGGGCAGCCGGGCGAAGTTGGTGGCGCTGTGGCTCATCCCCAGCGGCCGCAGCAGGCGGGCCGTCACGAAGTCGTCCCAGGACTGCCCGCTTACCCGCGCCACCACCTCGCCGGCCACGATGTAGAGGCTGTTGTCGTAGTCGAACCGGCTGCGAAACGACGATACCGGCTTGAAGTAGCGCAGGTTGTGAATAACGTCTTTGGCCGTAAAATCGGCCGAGTCGGGAAACTGCATCAGGTCGCCGGCCCCCAGGCCCAGGCCGCTACGGTGGCACAGCAGGTCGCGCACCGTAAACTCGGCCGTCACGTAGGGGTCGTACATCCGAAACTCGGGGATGTAGTCGGTCACCTTGTCGTCCCAGCGCAGCTTGCCCTCGTCCACGAGCAGCCCCAGCGCCGTCGTCGTAAACGCCTTGCTATTCGAGGCAATGCCCACCAGCGTGTTGGCATCCATCGGCGCTTTGGTGGCCAGCGAACGCACGCCGTAGCCCTTGGCCAGCACCACCTGCCCGTCCTTCACCACGGCCACCGAGATGCCCGGCACGTCGAAGGCTTGCAGGGTGTGGGCCACCGCCGCGTCGAGCGCCACCACATCGAGCGGCGTGGTGGGCGCGGGGGTTTGGGCCGGGGCCAGCGCGGGCAGCAGGCAGGCGGCGAGTAGTAGACGAAGGTGTTTCATAGGGGCTGTAAGGATTAGGGCTAGTAGGGAAACCAGGCGGGATAGGCTACTTGCCTTTCCCGGCCGGGGCCCCGGCCGTAGCGGGCAGCGGGAAGCCGCGCTTCTTCATCAAGGCGTCGATTTTGGGGTCGCGGCCCCGGAAGGCGCGGTAGCCGGCGGCTGGGTCCACGGTGTTGCCCACCATGAACACGTACTGCCGCAGGCGGGCGGCCACGGCTTTGTCGTAGGGGCCGCCCGCCTCGGTGAAGGCGCTGAAGGCATCGGCGGCCAGCACCACCGACCACAGGTAGGAGTAGTAGCCCGCCGAGTAGCCATCAGACGAAAATACGTGGCTGAACTGCGGCGTACGGTGGCGCATCACCAGCTCGTGCGGCATACCAAGCTGGGTTAGGGTTTCGCGCTCAAACTGGTCGGGGTCTATTTTCTGGCTCCCGGCCAGGTGCAGCTTCATATCGACGAGGGCGCTGGCCAGAAACTCGGTGGTTTCGAAGCCCTGGTTGAAGGTGCTGGCCTTATTGATGCGGGCCACCAGGGCCGGCGGCAGGGGCTGGCCGGTTTGGTAGTGCAGGGCGAAGCGGTTGAGGACTTCGGGCGTGGCCAGCCAGTTTTCGAGCAGCTGCGACGGAAACTCCACGTAGTCGCGCACCACGTTGGTGCCCGAGAGCGTGGGGTAGGTCACGTTGCTCGACAGCCCGTGCAGGGCGTGGCCAAACTCGTGGAACAGGGTGGTGGCGTCGGTCCAGGAGATGAGCACCGGCTCGCCGGGCTTGCCCTTCACGAAGTTCGAGTTATTGGATACGATGGTGGTCACGGACTTGCCATCGAGGCGCTGCTGGTTGCGGTAGGCGTTCATCCAGGCGCCCGAGTTTTTGCCGGGCCGGGCGTAGGGGTCGAAGTACCAGAGGCCCACTTGCTTGCCGGTGGTTTTATCGTTCACCTGCCACACCCGCACGTCGGGGTGATACACGGGCACGTCAGTGACGGGCACAAACGAGAAGTTGAACAGCTCACCCGCCACCCAGAACATGCCCTCACGCATCTTGTCGAGCTGCAGGTACTGCTTCACCTCGTTCTGGTCGAGGTCGTAGCGGGCCTTGCGCACCTTCTCTGCGTAGTAGCGGTAGTCCCAGGGCTCTATCTTGAAGTCGTCTGGGGCACCTTCTTTTTTGGCCAGGGCCAGCATGTCGGCCACTTCCTCGTGCACGCGGGCCACGGCCGGCTGCCATACTTGCAGCATCAGCTGCATGGCGGCTTCGGGGGTTTTGGCCATCGTGTTGTCGAGGCGCAGGTGGGCGTGGGTGGGGTAGCCCAGCAGCTTGGCCCGCTCGGCCCGCAGCTGCAAAATCTGGGTTATAAGGGCGTTATTGTCATGCGCGCCACCGTTGTCGCCCCGGTTCGTAAACATGCGCCACGCCTTTTCGCGCAGCGCCCGCTGGTCGGAATACGTCAGAAACGGGTCGATGCTAGACCGGGTATTGGCAATTACGCCAGCCGCCGCAATATGGCGGGTGTCGGCCGTGGCCTTAGCCGCCTCGCGCAACGAGGGCGAGAGGCCACGCAGGTCGGCATCCGTGCGTAGCACCAAAACCGAGTCGGCCTCATCGGCCAGCACGTTTTGCGAAAACTTCGTGAAAAGCCCTGCCAGCTGCTGGTTTATTTGCGAAAGCCGGGCCTTGGCCGGGGCCTCAAGCCGGGCACCGGCCCGCACAAACTGCTTGTACTGCTCCGCTACCAGCCGCTGCTGCTCGGGCGTCAGCTGCTTGGTAGCGGGGCTTTTATACACCGCCTCAATGCGCCGAAACAAGGCCGTATTCTGGGTTATCTGGTCGCTGAACGCGGCCAGGCGGGGCGCCATCTCAGTTTCCACGGCGCTAAACGCGGCGTCGTTCAGGGTGCTGCTCCACACCCCGTACACCGCTGTCACGCGGTCGAGGGCCTGCCCGCTGCGCTCCATCGCCGCCAGGGTATTGGCAAATGTGGCGGGCTGCGGGTTGCGGGCAATGGCGTTGATTTCGGCCAGGTTTTCAGCCATCGCCGCTTCCAGCGCGGGCTTGAAATCACCGACTTTCACTTGGGCAAAAGCCGGTACGCCGCCGTGCGGCCCGCCCCAGGGGCTAAGTAGCGGCGACTGGTCGGTGCGTAGCGTGACGGAAGCGGCGGGGGCTTGGACTTGGGCCATAAGGGGGGCGACGGGCAGGGCCAGCAGCAGCAGGGCGAGGTAGTGGGAGGTAGAAGGCATGCAGGGGGGAGGGGTTGGTTTGTGGTTTGGGTCACCCTCCACGTTGCGGACGGCACCTCACCCCCTAGCCCCCTCTCCAAAAAAGAGGGGGAACTAGTCTCTAATTCTAGAGCTAGATTCTAAAAGCTAGTTCCCCCTCTTTTTTGGAGAGGGGGCTAGGGGGTGAGGTGTCGCGGAGGGCGACAACGCCAGAGCTTACCGCTCCAGCTTAAAATCCGGGTCCCGCGCCGGGGGCGCAGTGCGGTTGGCCACGGCCCAGCCAGTGAGGTACATCCAGCGGGCCATGTTGGTGAGCTTGGGGTAGTTGATGCGCTCGCGCTCGTCGCGGGGCGTGTGGTAGTCGGGGTGGAGCAGGGCGGTGTAGCTCAGGGCCGGGATGCCCTGGCGGGCGTAGGGCAGGTTGTCGGAGCGGAAAAACCAGCCCTCGGGGTGGTCGGGCCGGTCCCAGAGGGTGTCGAGCTTGAAGGCGGAGTTGGCGCGGTTGGCGGCCATTGCAGTGGTTACTAGGTCGAGCGAGTTGCGGTGCGGGCGCTGGCTGCCCATGAGGGCGGCACTGTCGGGCGAGTTGCGGCCCATCATTTCGGCATTGAGCACGGCCACCAGGGCGTTTTCACCCACCGTGGGGTGCCCCGCGTAGTAGCGCGAGCCCAGCAAGCCGCGCTCTTCCGCGCCCTGGAAAGCAAACAGCGCCGAGCGTCGCCCTGGTTTTTGTTTGAAGGCCCGCATAATGGCCAGCACCGCCGCGCAGCCCGTGGCGTTGTCGTCGGCCCCGTTGTAGATGGAATCGCCGGCCACGGGCTCGCGCACGCCGTCGTGGTCCTGGTGGGTGCCAAAAAGCACGTACTGCTTGCTAAGCTGCGCATCGGTGCCCGCAATTCTGGCCAATACGTTCACCGAGGGGTACTTAAACGTTTCGGTGCGCAGGTCGGCCACAAGCTGCTGGCCGGGCTGCTGCGCCCAGCTTAGGGCGTTGGCGGGCAGCCAAATGGTGGGGATAGTGGCAGTTATTTGCAGGTTGGGGCCGCCCGGCAGGTCGTAGCGGCCGCGCTCGTAGGTGTGGCCCCAGTGCTCGTACACGGCCTGGGCGCGGGCGTCGCCCACAAACACCACCGCCACCGCGCCCGCCTTCGCCAGCTCGGCGGTGCGGTCGCGCAGCGTAGCCACCAGGAAGCGCCGGAAGCTCAGGCCCGGCGTTACCGTGCCCGAAAACTGCAAGGCTACGACTTTGCCCTTTATGTCAGCTTTGGCCAGGTCGGCAGCCGCGCCGGTGCCCACCCACACCACGGGCGCGTCGACGCGGGCCGTGAGCGGGGCAAACACGATGGCATCGTGGTTGGGCGTAAGCTGGTGGCTGCCTATGCGCAACTGGCTGCTGCGGGTGAGGCGCAGGCGCTGAATCTCGAAAAACTGGAAGTAGGTGCCGTCATCGCCGGCCGGCTGCGCGCCGATGGCGCGGGCCTGCTCGGCGAGCCACACGGAGGCCCGCAACTCATCCAGCGTGCCGGCTTCACGGCCCCGGTAGTGGTCGGCGGCCAGGGCGTAGAGGTCGCGCCGGATATCGGCCTCGCGGATGGTGGCGCGGGCATCGGCGCTGGCTGGGGCCGGCTTGCGAGCCGGCTGGGCCACGGCCGGCGCAGTAGTGAGCAGCACGCTGGCAAGCAAGAAGTGTTTCATCATGGCCGAAAGTACGTAAGCAAACGGCGCGAACTTTCGGCCCGCGCTACCCAACATCCGTTCTCCTTACTGGTTAGCTCCTCGCCCACCCTATTCCTTCGCATGAACATCGGCATTGTTTGTTACCCCACGTTTGGCGGCTCCGGCGTAGTAGCCACCGAGCTGGGCAAAGCCCTGGCTCAGCGCGGCCACCGCGTGCACTTTATCACTTACAGCCAGCCGGTGCGGCTCGATTTTTTCAACGAAAACCTCTTCTACCACGAGGTGTACGTGCCCACCTACCCGCTCTTCCAGTTTCCGCCCTATGAGTCGGCCCTGGCCAGCAAGATGGTGGATATTGTGCAAAATGAAAAGCTCGACGTATTGCACGTCCACTATGCCATTCCGCACGCCTCGGCGGCCTACCTGGCCAAGCAGATTCTACGCTCGCGGGGCATCACGGTGCCCGTGGTTACGACCTTGCACGGCACCGATATCACCCTCGTGGGCAAGGATGCCAGCTACGAGCCGGTGGTCACGTTCAGCATCAACGAGAGCGACAGCGTCACGGCCGTATCGGCCGACCTGCGCCGCGAAACCTACGAGTATTTCCCGGTAGAGCACAAAATCGAGGTTATCCCCAACTTCATTGATTTGAAGCGCTTTCGCAAGCAGGACAAAAGCCATTTCCGCGCCGCCATTGCGCCCGAAGGCGAGAAGCTGCTCATCCACACCAGCAACTTCCGCACCGTGAAGCGGGTGGAGGACGTGCTGCGGATTTTCTGCGGTGTGCGCCAGCACATTCCGGCCAAGCTGCTGCTCGTGGGCGACGGCCCCGACCGCTCGCGCATGGAAAAGCTGGCCCGCGACCTCGACTGCCAGCGCGACATTCGCTTCCTGGGCAAGCTTGAAGCCGTGGAGGAAGTCTTGAGCGTAGGCGACCTGTTTCTGATGCCTTCCGAAAACGAGAGCTTCGGCCTCGCTGCCTTAGAGGCAATGGCTTGCGAAATGCCCGTGGTAAGCACCAATGCCGGCGGCATCCCCGAGCTGAACGTGCACGACGTAACCGGGATGCTGAGCAACATCGGCGATGTAGACGACATGGTTAAAAATGCCCTCTACGTGCTCGACGACGCCAATCTACCCCGCTTCAAGGCCGCCGCGCGGGCGCGGGCCGAGGAGTTCGAGGTGAGCGCTATTGTGCCGCTGTATGAGGCGTGCTACGAGCGGGCAGCGGTGCTGGCGGTGAGCTAAGCAGCCGCCACCGGGAGGCGCTGCGGGCAGTATCTTCCGCAGCTATGCCCTTTACTTTCTCGCATCCTGCGCTAGTGATTCCCCTCCTCCGGTGCCGTCAGCGCTGGCCCTGGCTGTCGGCCACGGGGCTGATTATGGGGAGTCTGGTGCCCGATTTCGAGAAGTTTTTTCGGCTGAGGCTGGCCAGTAGCTACAGCCATACCCTGGCCAGCCTGTTTTACTTTAGCTGCCCGGTGGGGTTGACGCTCGCTTTCGTGTTTCATGGCTTGGTGCGCCGCCCCTTGCTGATGCATTTGCCCGCGCCGCTGCACCGGCGGCTGGCGGGGCTGGCCCCGTTTAACTGGCCGGCTTTTGTGCGGCAGCACCCGCTGGGGGTGTTGGCCAGCATCTGGCTGGGGGCGGCGCTACACCTGCTCTGGGACAGCTTCACGCACCAAAACGCCTTTCTTACGCAGTATTTTCCCTGGCTGGAACGAGTAGTGGCCTTGCCAGGCTACCACGTTTACACGTACTCTTTTTTGGCGCTGCTCAGCTCGGTAGGTGGCGGGCTGGCCATTGCCTGGGCAGTGTGGCGGCTACCCAGCCAAGCGGCAGGCTCACCGCCCGCCGCTGCCACTGGGGCCTGGTGGCCCTGGCTGCGACCGGGCTTCTAGGTGGCTGGGCGCTGATTACTCAGCCCACCCGGCTCGCTATTACCATTGCGGCCTTTTCTGCCGCTTTGCTGGGGTTGCTGCTAGTCTCGGCTGGCTTCGAGCTGCACCAGCGCCTGGCTGGCAGGTAAGCTGCCCGCCCGGCAGCATCTTACCTGCTGACGGTTTAAAACAGCTGCATGGCTTCGCGCTTGAGGGCGGCCAGGGCCGGGGCGGTGGGGTCGGCCTCATCGGTCATGAGGCTTTCCAGGATGCGCTTGGCCAGTTCGGTGCCGCGCTGTTGGGTGGGGTTCTGCAGGGCGTGGAAGGCGCGGTTTATCATGGTCAGGATGCTCTCGCGGGCCTGTTTCACCTGCACCCAGGCTTCGGGGCTGACGTAGAGCTGCTGAGCAAAATTGTGCTCGAACTCGGCCCGGATTTCCTGTTGCAGCAGGCGGTGGTAGTCGGCGGCGCTCTGGTTGGCACTGCTCAAGCGCACGAGGATATTGTTGGGCGAAATGCGCTCGAGCAGCAGCGTGAGGCGCTCATAGGCTTGCAGGCGCAGCGGCAGGGTGGCCTTGGTGCTGTCCAGCCGCAGCTCGATGATGCGGCGCTGCTGCTCTTTCTCTAAGTACTGCCGGAACAGCAGGAAAATGGACCCGGCCACGATGAGGGCAGGCAGAATAATCTTGAGCAGGTCGAAAAGATACGTGGTACTATCCATGGAGGTAAGGTAAGCGTTAGCTTGCCCGGCAAAAAATACAAGGGTACTGACTGGTAAGCTAAAGCTCGCCCTACAAAAGTCGGCAAACTTACACCGTGAACCGCCGCGCATCTACTGCTGTTTAGGTAAACGTACCGCCCTGACGGCGGCGTATATTTGCTTTATCCCCGGTCACTTTCATTCAATTCTGCTATGGCTACCGCCACCCAAATTGCCCCTATCGGCCTCACTGCCCGCGCTTTAGTCGAAGTTAGAAACATTATTCAGGAGAAAAGCGTGCCCGCCGACTACGGCCTGCGCATTGGCGTGCAGGGCGGCGGCTGCTCGGGTATGAGCTACCTGCTGGGCTTCGACAAAGCCAAAGAAAACGACGAAACCTATGACCTCGACGGCGTGCTGCTCATCATGGATAAAAAGCACGCCATGTACGTGCTAGGCATGGAAGTCGACTTCCAGGACGGCCTCAACGCCCGCGGCTTCACCTTCAACAACCCCCAGGCCAAGAGCACCTGCGGCTGCGGCTCGTCGTTCTCGGCGTAATTTTTACTTCTGCTAAACCGTTTTTAAAGCCTCGCCCCTCCTGGCGAGGCTTTTCTTTTCCCATCTTACTTATGGATATCAAATACCTCTCCGACGCCAAAGGCACCATCACCGGCGTGTTTATTCCCATTGAGGAGTGGGAGCGCCTGCAAAAGCAGTATAATATTCGGGAGGACGCAGCCGCCGACTCAGGTGCCAAGCTGCAACAGGAGTTGCAGGAGGCACTGAAGAAAGCGAAAGTGGAGCCGGGCGCGGAATAACTCTTAGGCGCTATTCTACTGCGCTCCGCTAGGCACGCGCGGCGGTAATCTTCCGGGCCTTGAGTACCGAAAAGACTTCGGCTCCCTCCCAGCTTGGGCGGCCGTTTGCATCATGTTCGGGCACTACCTCATACACGTCATCCAAGCTTTCCATCTTCCACCTGACCAAGAGGCCATCGCTGTTCAAGTAAGGTTTGCCGTATTCAGGAGCAGCTTCCTCCGCTTTACGGCGGGCCTCGGCCTCAGTGTATGCCTTGAATAGCACGTAGCGCTCCTCATAGGTTTGCATTCCGTGCTCCCGGCCTTCAATTTGGATGGCTACGGTCATTTTCACACAGTAAAAGCTTTTTCGCTTGCGAACCCGGACCGGCTTAAGCTGGCGGCCGTTGGTCGACTCAACCTGAATAGCCTTGACACTTGCCAAACCGGCCAGGGTTTGCAGGTCAGCAACCGGTATTTCTCCTTGTAAGCCGTAGCTGCGCCCATGCTGGCCAATGCTTCCAATCCATTTCCACTCTGTCAGCAACTGGCTGGCGAGCACCGCATCCAAGTCGCGTTGCATGCGTTGCGCAATCCAATCTTTGCGTTCTACAGGAGCAAGCCCAATAAGCTCGGCCGTGATTTCAGCATAAGGCACGAGTACCGAAACGAAGGCTTTCTGGTGGGCACTCGCAATGTCTGATAAATCCCAGTTCTCTAAGCCGCTTATTTTCTGCATGATGATTTAGGCTTGAAGCGTAATTGCTTACTCAGTTGAACTCATACGGATACCCGATTTCCTGCAAGTCGGCCGCCAGCATCGTCCAGTCCTCCATTTCTTCGTTGATGGCCAGCACCATGGCTTTTGTCAGCGCTTCGCCCCGGTACACGGGCGCCACGGCTTCGGCCGTGAGGGGCCGGCGGTCGGTATCGTCCAGGAAATACTCATTGGCCCATTCGGCGTAGGTAGCGGACTGGTTGTCAAAGATATCGAGCAATTCTTCTGAGCCATCGTCCGCGTTTTCCACCACGCCGGTCTGCCAGCCGTGGGCGGGTGTGTACCAGAGGCAAAACGTGGTGCCGATGGTGTTGACCGGCTCGCCGAACATGAATTCGTCAAACGCCGCAGGCAGGCCCCGCGTAATTTGGGCTTTGTCGGGCTGCTCGTATTCGTGCAGGAAGCCGTTGATGATACAGCCCTCGGGACGGAAAAGCACCAGCATCTGGTCGCCTTCGCCGTCGCGCATTTCCAGCACAG
Organism: Janthinobacterium lividum; assembly: GCA_050954465.1. Classification (GTDB taxonomy): domain Bacteria; phylum Bacteroidota; class Bacteroidia; order Cytophagales; family Hymenobacteraceae; genus Hymenobacter. The sequence goes on along the minus strand of JBPBPU010000025.1, from coordinate 19,002 downwards.
CTTCACCTTCGCTCCAAGCTGGGTTATAGGAGTAGTAGCGGTATTCCCACTCGGGCGAGTTGATGGCGTCGAGCGCGGCCAGCGCCCGGGCGAGGCGCTGCAAGTCGGCGGCCGGGGGCAGGGCGGCGTAGTTGGTAGTTGAAAGCATAGCGGGCGCAAGTACGCTCAGCGCGCTGGGGTTTGCCAGTCGGCTGCCGTCATCTCAAATTTCACCTCCCCGTTGGTGAGGCGGCCGGTTTCGTGCCAGCCAGTGCGGTAATGAAAGGTTCTGGCGCGGGTGCCGGGTCCGGCACTAAGCCATACTGGCTCACTGGTTCGCTGAAAATACCAGTCTGGCATCAACTGTTGCAGGCGCTTGCCGATGCCCTGGGCCTCGTAGCCCGGCCGCACAAACAGTACCCAGATGTTGCGGTCTACCATATCGGCAATGGTGAAACCCAGTTGCTGGCCGCCGGCCGCCTCACCTACCCAGCCGTTGCCACGCCGCGTGAGGTAGTCGGCGCAGTCGGCTGCCGTAACCAGGCCCGGCGTTGGACAGCAGGTTTTCGGTCACGAAGAAGCGAATTTCCACCATCTGTCCGATGTCGGCCAGGTGAGCTTGGCGAAAGGTCATAGCTGCGCCTTTATTTTTTCAATATAGGCTACGGTCCGGCCCGTATAGCGGGCAACTTCCTCGGTGCTCAAGGCACTGTTGCGCAGCATGAGGCGAATGACTTCCTGCTCTCCTTCAGCTTTTCCTTCGGCTTTCCCTGCTGCTATGCCTTCAGCTTTTCCTTCGGCTTTCCCTGCTGCTATGCCTTCGGCTTTACCCTCGCGTAGGGCTATTTCGCGGGCCTCGGCCAAGTCGGCTTTGCGTTCCTGCACGGCGGATACTTCGCGCACGATGTCCCACTCCAATAGCATGCGCTGCTCGGCGGTGAGGGCGCTACGGTCCAACTCTTCAATGGCTTCTTTTATCCATTGCTCGTGATAGAAAAGCGGCGCGTCGGCGCTGGGAAGCTTGTGGAGCGTTTTCATGAGGTACAGCAATTTTTCGAGGTCGGTGGTAATGGGGGCGTGCTCGTTGAATTTATCCAGCTCAATGGTTACGAAGTGTAGCTGCTGGTCGAGAATTTCCCCTTGCTCATTGCGCAGGTTAAGATGCTGGTGGTAGCCACTCACCGTGGGGAAGATGCCATGCTGCAAGATACCGATAGAGTAAATACGGGGCAACTGCTCAAACAAGAAGTTGCCCCGCCGCATGAGGGTATTGTACTTGGTGAAGGCATAGAATTTCATGCGCTGCAAAAACTGCGGGAAGCGGCTCACCTGCATTTCTACCAGAAAATAAGTACCCTCAGCATCGGTGCAGGCTAGGTCGTAGAGGCCACTACGGCTGCCCGCCGTTGGCCCCTCGAAGGTGGTTTGCTCGAATGTAACTTCCTCAATAGGCACCGGCGAACCGATAAGCGCCTGCAAAGCTCGCCGCAGAAATAACGTGTGGTGCTGGTTGCCGAACGTGGCCTTAAAGCCATAGTCCGAGAGCATGGATATATACGGCGATTCGGCCGCTGAAAAATCGTTCATCCACGCAAGCTAGTACGTCTTGGTCATATCCGCTGGTACTACTACCTCATAATCAGCCAACTCTTTATTCTCTTTATCCAGTTTATCAAGCTGGTTTTGCGTCACTATGCTCAACGTCATAAGGCGCAACGTTGGTTTCCCCACCGCTCGCAGATACGCTACGATGCCGTCGTGGTGGTCGGAGTGGTACGAGCCGTTGAGGTGCAGCAGCGTCTGGCCGGGGCTGAGGCTGCTGCGAATAGCATACGCCATGGTGGCATCCTTCAGTGCCTGGGCCTGAATGACATTCTGCGCCCCGCCGCCGTGAGCCGAGGCGTCGCCGCCAAACATGGAGGCCATGTTTTTATAGCCCGGCAGGGTGTAATCTATGGTTAGCGGCAGTGGCACCAGGTATTTTTTCTCGTCGGCCGGCAGTTTATCCAGGGCGCTCAAGGAGCCCCGCGCTACCTGCTGGGCGTAGCGGCGCGGCACGTTGGTACCCACCACGGGCACTTGCGCCGAGCGGGCAAATTGCAGCAGCGGACGGTAGTCGGTGGCGTAGTTAGGCCAGGGACGGCTCTGGCGCTCGAAGGCTGAGTCGGGCAGGGTGCCGGCGGCGTAGGCGGCTACCAGCGGCTGCACATCGCGCTCAAACATTTCGAGGCCCAGCACCAGCTTGCCAGGGCCTTTGAGTCGGTGCAGGTCCTTGGCCACCTGCAATTCTAACCAGTGGGCTATGGGGTCGTTGTGCTGTTCGCCAAATAGCACCACGTCGGCTTGCGCCAGTTGGGTGAGCATCTGGTCGTAGTCGGCGGGCTGGCCCTGGGCCGTGAAAAGGCGGTAAGCGGGCCGGTCGCCGGCCGGGGTAAAGGCCAGCAGGGGCAATAGCAGCAGAAAGTAGCGAAGCATAGGTAAAAGTAGCGCGGACTCTGCAAGTCCGCGAATGGAGTAGTTGTTCAGTCTACTCCCTTCGCGGACTCACAAAGTCCGCGCTACTTCTACCCTTTATAAAACATCCATTTCGATAGTTCTTTATACGTCACTTTCTTGCCGTACATCAAAATACCCACGCGGTAGATGCGGGCCGCCACCCACACCGTGCCCACGAAGCCGATGATGAGCAAGCTAATCGAGAGGCCCAGCTGCCACAGCGGCACCCCAAAGGGCAGCCGGATAACCATCGCCACGGGCGAGGTAAAAGGTATAATCGACATCCAAAAAGCTACCGGGCCGTCGGGGTTGCGCAGAATGACGGAGAAGCCTACTACGTAGCTCAGGATGAGCGGCATAGTTATCGGAAACATGAATTGCTGGGTATCCGTCTGGTCGTCTACGGCCGCGCCCACGGCCCCAAACAGCGCCCCATAAAGCAGGTAGCCGCCAAGGAAGTAGGCAATAAACCCGAACACTATCGTCCAGATAGGAATATTGAGCTTGCCTAGCTTATCAAACACGCCACTAACCATGTGCGAGCGGTTGGCCGGGTTCATTTGCGCGGCCGAAGCGGCGGCATTATCCGCCAGTGGCGAACGGCTGGCCGTGGCCGGGCTGCCACCGGGCGTGGGTGCTGTGGCTGCCATTTCGGTTTTGGCGGGCTGGTCGTCCATCAGCAGCGGCACCAGCACGGCACTGGCACCCCACGAAAGCAGGCCCCAGAGCAGAAACTGCGTGAGGCCCACCGCCGCAATGCCCACTATTTTGCCCATCATCAAGTCGAAGGGCTTTACCGACGAGAGCATCACTTCCATCACGCGGCTTGATTTCTCCTCCCCTACTCCGCGCATAATCTGCACGCCGTAGAGGAAGATAAAAAAGTAGATGAGCACTGCCAGCGCCGAAGCAATGCCCGTCGTCACGCCCGAATTGCTGTTTTGCTCTTTGCCCGATTCGTCTACGCTCACTGAGTTGAGTGGCACCCGGGCCCGCAGCTCGTCGAGCTGCACCTGGGTGAGGCCGGATTTTTGCATTTTCAGCTCGGCAAAGGCATCGGTGACGGCCTTTTGCATGCGGTCTTCTTTGCTGAGACTGATGTTGCCTTTTCCAAAAAACTGTACGCCCTGCGGGTCTTTATCGCTGAGGCCGGCCGGTAGGTAAAGCAGCCCGGCGTGCTTCTGCTGCTGAAAGTTTTTCTTGGCCTCGGCCAGGGTGCCCGTCACCGACCGAAACTGCAGTTCCGGCGTCGATACCAGGCGGCTGGCAATGCCAAGGCCGCTCTCGTCGCGCACATCCACGATTTCCGTTGTTTCGTCGGACTGCACAATCTTGCCGATAAACACCCCAAAGCCCGCAATGAGCAGCGGCACCAGCAGCGTGAGCACCACAAAGGCCCGCTTGCGTACCCGCGTGAGGTATTCGCGCTGCGCGACGAGTAAAAACTTAGAAGCCATGGGAGTTAGAGCAAAGCGTTAGCGGTTTCCTGTAGGGTTTCCTGTAGGGTTTCGGGCATGGTTTCGCGCACGCGCCGGATAAATATTTCGTTGATGCTCGGAATCTGCTCCCGAAAGGCGGATACCTGCACTTGGCCCGGCCCAATGAGGTAGCGCAGCAGGTCGTTGGGGGTGGCACCAGCGTGCAGCTGAATGCGGGCGTAGAAGTGGTTGGCTTCGTGTTCTTTCTGCTCAACTACCTCAAAATCGGGGTGTACCAGCAGCAGGCGGCCCTGGCCCTCTACCTCGTAAGTATTGGTTTTGAACTGGTTTCTGATTTCGGTCACCGGCCCGTCCAATACCTTGTGCGAACGGTTGATGAGGGCGATGCTGTCGCACATTTCCTCTACCGATTCCATGCGGTGGGTCGAAAAAATGATGGCCGCGCCCTCCTGTTTGAGCCGCAGAATCTCGTCTTTTATCAGGTTGGCATTAATCGGGTCGAAGCCCGAAAACGGCTCATCCAGGATAATGAGGCTGGGCTCGTGCAACACAGTGGCAATAAACTGCACTTTCTGCTGCATCCCCTTACTTAGGTCTTCCACGTTTTTCTCGGCCCACGCCTTGATATCGAAGCGCTCGAGCCAGTTTTTGATGCGCTGTGCGGCATCACTCCGGCTCAGGCCGCGCAGCTGCGCCAGGTACAGCAGCTGCTCGCCTACTTTCATTTTTTTATACAGCCCGCGCTCTTCGGGCAGGTAGCCAATCTGGCCGATGTGGCTCGGGTTCAGCTTCTGGCCCTTGAAGAGAATCTCGCCTGCGTCGGCCGCCGTTATCTGGGTGATAATGCGGATGAGCGAGGTTTTGCCCGCGCCATTGGGCCCCAGCAGGCCGAAAATGCTGTGCTCGGGCACGGTCAGGCTCACGTCGTCGAGGGCCGTGTGGGCGGCGTACTGCTTGCGCACGTGGCGGGCTTCCAGGATAGGAGCAGCGGTGGAAGGTTGCATAGAAAGAAGGTGAGAAAGACAGTGGCGTAAAAGTAGCAGTAACCACCCGGCAAACGGCCATCAACCTAGCCAAACGGTAAGCCACGGCTCCCAGACGGTAAAAATCAGCCTCGAATGGCGAGCAGTAAAACGGAGTGGTACTCCGTTTATAAGCTGGCTCAGCAACGGAGTACCACTCCGTTTTACTGTTCGTCCAACTCGTGCAGCTGGCTTTCCAGCCGGTCGAGGTGCTGGCCGTAAAGGCGCTGCACGTACCAGCGGGTACCATACATGATGCCCACTTGTAGCATAGCCGCAAATACCAGCATCACACCTGCTGCCAAACCCATTTCCCGCCAGTAAGCACCTCTTGGCCGGGTTAGCTCGGTGTTGGCATAGTAGCCGATGACCAGCACCGTTGTTACGGGTCCTGTCCAAAGGGTGAGGCGATAGTAAAAGTGCAGCAGGTAGCGAAGCCCTTGCGCCAATGTAGCCAAGTGCTCACGCACGCTAGTTCCAGGCTCGCTCATGCGCCGTAGCACCCCCAACAGCCGGCGATAATAAAACAACCCGACTACCACCAGCAGTAGCAGCAGCCCGATGCTCAACCAAGGCCAATTGCCTCGGGCCTTGGTTAGCCCGACGGCAAGCAGCACCGTCAGAGGCACCGACAGCCCGATTTCCAGCCAGGCATTGCGGCGCATTTTTTCTACCAGGCCAGCCGTACGGCCTTTCAGCAGAGTGTTCAGGTCGGCGCTGCTTAGCGCGGGCTGGCCGGCCGGGTCGGGCGCTTGCTGCCACTGGCGGCGCAGGTCATTGAGTTCCATAATAGATAACGGCTTAGGTATGAACGAGTAGCTTGCGCAGCTTTTCCTGCACCCGGTGCATTTTCACGCGCACATTGTTTTGAGTAATACCCAGAATATCAGCCATTTCTTCGTAGCTGCGGTCTTCCAGATATAGTAGTACAAAGGCCTTGTCCACATCCGAAAGCTGGCCGATGGCGTGGTAGAGCGCCGCTGTTTCCTCGGGCTCGTAGGCACTGGCCTCCGTGGGCTGGCGCAGCAAGCGGGCCGCATCGTCGTCGAGGCTCACCGACGCCGGGCGGCGCGTGCGCTGCCGCAGGTTGCTGATGGCCACGTTCAGGGCGATGCGGTAGAGCCAGGTGCTGAGCTTGGCATCAGGCTGGGGCACGTAGCGCGGCCAGGCCCGCCAGAGCTGCAGCACGATTTCCTGAAACAAGTCCTGCCGGTCGTCAGCATCCTGGCAGTAGAGCCGGCATACCCGCCGCACCAGCGGCTGGTAGTCGTGCAAGGCAGCCAGAAAATCAGCAGAAGGCGCAGCGCTCATGTCGGGAGTGGTTTCGAAGGAGGTAATCGCCAAAGTAACCCATTCATTACAGACCACGGATTAGCACGGATTATTTCGGATTTCACGGATTTTGTGGACGACTATAAGCTTAAGATTAAGTTATTGATTACCAACAAAAAAGGCTGCCCAAATTGGGCAGCCCTTCTTTCTATTAATCGTCCACAAAATCCGTGAAATCCGAAATAATCCGTGCTAATCCGTGGTCTTATTGAAAGTACTCCTTCACTTTCTCGAAGAAGCCTTTTTCGTTTTTGCCGGGATGGGGCGTGAAGTTCTCCGAGTCGCGCAGCTTTTCCAGTAGCTCGCGCTCCTGGCTGCTCACGTTTTTGGGCGTCCACACATTGAGGTGGATAAGCTGGTCGCCGCGGCCGTAGCCATTCAGGTCCTTGATGCCTTTGCCGCGCAGGCGCAGGATTTTGCCGGGCTGCGTGCCGGGGTCAACCTTGATTTTCACTTTGCCTTCGATGGTCGGCACCTCCAGGTTGGTGCCCAGGGCGGCATCCACGAACGAGATATATTGCTCGAACATGATGTTGTTGCCATCACGCTTGAGGAACTCGTGCGGCTCCTCCTCAATCTGAATGAGCAAGTCGCCGGCCACGCCGCCGCGCTCGGGATAGTTGCCTTTGCCGTTCATGCTCAGCTGCATATCGTTGGCTACGCCCGCCGGAATGTTTATCGGAATCACCTCCTCGTGAAGCTGGCGGCCTTCGCCTTTGCACACGTCGCAGGTGGCCGAGATGGTTTTGCCCTCGCCGTGGCAGGTGGGGCAGGTGCTGGCGCTCACCATCTGGCCGAGCATCGTGTTCACCACTTTTTTCACCTGGCCCTGGCCCTGGCAAGTGGCGCAGGTTTTTAGTTCGGTGCCGTTTTTGGCTCCGGTGCCGCTGCATGGCTGGCAGGCCACATAGCGCTTCACCTTTATTTTCTTTTCTACGCCGTTGGCAATTTCCTCCAAGTCGAGTTTGAGCTTGATGCGCAGGTTAGAGCCTTTCTTCACGCGCCGCCCCTGCCCGCGCCCGCCGCCAAAGAAGCCCTCGAAGCCACCACCCCCGAAGATGTCGCCGAACTGCGAGAAAATATCCTCCATGTTCGGCCCGGCTCCGCTGCCGCCTCCTACACCCTGGTGCCCGAACCGGTCGTAACGCGCCCGCTTGTCGCCGTCGCTGAGTACCTCGTAGGCTTCGGCAGCTTCCTTGAATTTATCCTCGGCCGTGGGGTCGTCAGGGTTTTTATCGGGGTGATACTTAATCGCCATTTTGCGGTAAGCCGACTTAATTGCGTCGCCTTCCGCATTCTTAGCCACTCCTAATACCTCGTAATAATCGCGCTTGGTTGCCATTGTTGTAGTAAAAACTCGCCTGCCCCACCCTATCATTGCGAGCAACGCGAAGCAATCGCACCTGAACAATGGCTTCCGAATATTTCGTTCGGATGCGGTTGCTTTACGTTGCTCGCAATGACAGGGCGGGGCGCGCTGTAATAGATAAATGTTACTGCCCCAGCACCACCTTGGCGTGGCGAATTACTTTGTCGCCGAGGTAGTAGCCTTTTTCAATCTCGTCCACAATCTTGCCGCGCAAGTCGTCGCTCGGGGCCGGAATCTGGGTGATAGCCTCGTGCAACTCGGCATCGAAGTCACCGCCTTGGGCATTCATCGGGGCCAGGCCCTTCTGTTGCAAGGTTTTGAAGAGCTTGCTGTAGGTGATGTCGAGCGCATGTTGCAAGGCGGCCGGGTCGGCGGTGCCTTGCGTGTGCTGGCGGGCGCGGTCGAAGTCGTCGAGCACGGGCAGCAAGGCTACCATTAGCTCCTGGTTAGCCGTTTTGAACAAGTCGATGCGCTCCTTGGAAGTGCGGCGCTTGTAGTTTTCAAACTCAGCAGCCAGGCGCAAATACTTGTCTTTAAGGTCGGCCAGCTCGGTTTCGGCACGGGAGGCCTCATGCTGCGGGGCACCAATTGCCGTGAAATCAGGGTCAGTAATTACGGCGTCGGCATCGGCCATTTCGCCAGCGGCGTGGGCAGCGTCGGCCGCCAGATTGTCGTCCTGTGGCAGGTTAGTCTCGTCAGCCATAGTAGGGAATATTCGTCGGAAGGGGTTTTTCACGGGGTTTCACCGGTTGGTAGCAGCACGGGCGCAAGGAGTGGGCCAAAGGAGTTGGGGGTGACAGGTTGGCACGGAGTGCGTGCAATCACTTGCTGTGTAAATTACCAGTTCAAGAAGTCTCCTCTGCTTTTATTTTTCTGCATGCCGCCCGTTCCCGATTACTTAGCTCAACTAAATGCTTCACTAGAGCCAACCGATGGCGGCCTACGCCTACTGTACCGACGCGAAAATGCCCTATTCGCTGATATCATGCCGAACGTGTTGCGCCGTGTGCTCAACCAGGCGATTGCTACTGCGCTGAATCATTTCAAACAGCGAGCATTCCAAGCGCACTTAGTTGTGCAGGAAACGCAGTTGCTGGACCTGGCTCTAGCTGTGGCCGTAGACCGTTTGTACCCGCTCAATCTGTATCGCCAGCCGGGCCGCGGCTACGCTAACCTAGTGCTCAGAGCCGAAAACCTGGACGCGACTGACCAGATACTGTGGTTTTGTGAAAAGGAGTTTGGCTCAGCTTATGCTGAGTATGCGGCCGGCTTACTAGGAATCTGCCTACCTGAATTTAAGGAGCGGGAAGCGGCGCGGCGGCAATACTATAACAAATAACTACTCGTGCAGCGCCCCCCATATTAAGTCCTTCAGTTGCTGAATGTTCTTGTTGGTGAGGCTCGAAATAAACACTGTGGGCGGCATATCGGCCGGCAGCGAAGCTAGTAGCTCGCCTTCCAACTCCTCGTCCAGCATATCGGACTTAGTAATGGCGAGCAGGCGCTTTTTATCCAGCAGCTCGGGGTTGTGCTGTTCCAGCTCGCCCAACAGGATGCGGTACTCGGCGGCTACGTCGAGGCTGTCGCAGCTTATCATAAAGAGCAGCATGGAGTTGCGCTCGATGTGGCGTAGGAAGCGCGTGCCCAGGCCCTTGCCCTCGGCCGCGCCCTCGATGATGCCGGGGATGTCGGCCATCACAAACGACTGGTAGTCGCGGTAAGCCACCACACCCAAGTTGGGCACGAGGGTGGTGAAAGCGTAGTCGGCAATCTTGGGCTTGGCCGCCGATACCACCGAGAGCAGCGTGCTTTTGCCAGCGTTGGGGAAGCCCACCAAGCCCACATCAGCTAGCAGCTTCAGCTCCAGAATCACCTGCTCTTCGATGGCGGACTCGCCGGGCTGGGCGTACTGCGGGGCCTGGTTGGTGGAGGTTTTGAAGTGGTCGTTGCCGAGGCCCCCGCGCCCGCCGGGCGTGAGGATGAGGCGCTGGCCGGCTTCGGTTATTTCGAGCTTTACGTCGCCGGTTTCGGCGTTGCGGGCCACCGTGCCGAGGGGCACCTGAATGACAATATCTTCGCCCTGGGCCCCGGTGCGCAGGTTTTCTCCGCCGCCCTGGCCATCCTGGGCGAAGAGGTGCTTGCGGTACTGCAGGTGCAGCAGTGTCCAGAGCTGCGAGCTGCCTTCGAGGATAATGTGGCCGCCCCGGCCACCGTCGCCGCCGTCGGGGCCGCCGTTGGGCAGGCCCTTGGCCCGAAAAAAGTGGTGCGAACCCGCACCACCCTTGCCCGAGCGGCAGGTGATTTTAACGTAGTCGATGAAGTTGTTGTTAGCCACTGCGTTGAGTGTTATAGAATATTAGAGGAGAACAGGGTAAAATAGAACGTCATGCTGAGCTTGCCGAAGCATCTCGCCCGCGCCGCTGGGAGAAGTATCCCAATGATGCGAGCGAGATGCTTCGGCAAGCTCAGCATGACGTTCTGTTTTGCTTTACCTTAACCAAAGACAGCCCTACGCTTTCACCTCTTGCGTAGCAGCTGCGGGCGTTTCGGTTTTCGCCGGCTGGTGCTGGTCGATGAGGCTGCAGATTTGGGCGTAGATGTTTTCGATATCTCCGATGCCGTTGAGGGAGTGGAACTTGTGCTGCTGGTCGTAGTAGCCGGCTACCTGGGCAGTTTCGGTGTTGTAAACCGTCACGCGGCGGCGGATTTTAGATTCTTCCTGGTCGTCGGGGCGGCCGCTGGTTTTGCCGCGTTCCAGCAGGCGCTTCACCAGTTCCTCCTCCCTTACTTCGAGGGCAATCATGCAGCCTACCGTGGTGCTGTGCGTGGCGAGCAGGCTATCAAGGCTTTCGGCTTGAGCCACGGTGCGCGGGAAGCCGTCGAAGATGAAGCCGCTGGCCTGCGGATTGGTTTGTAGGGCGTGCCCAATCATGCCGATAACCACTTCATCGGGAACCAACAGGCCTTCGTCCATCAGCTTTTTGGCTTTCAGGCCTAGGGCCGTTCCTTCGGCAATCTGGGCGCGCAGCAGGTCGCCAGTGCTCAGGTGCACGAGGTTGTAGTGCGCAATCAGCTTCTGGCTTTGGGTGCCTTTGCCCGCGCCGGGAGGGCCGAAGAGGACGATGTTCATCATAGAGGAATACGATATTCAGCGGGGAGAAAACAGAGGAAGCAGGGAGTGGCGCGACGGGATTCGCACTACGAAAATAACAGCTAGGCGGCTACGTACACGTCGGGCAGGTTGCGGCCCAGGCCGTCGTAGTCGAGGCCGTAGCCAACCACGAAATCGTTAGGGATTTCCTTAGCAATGTAGTTGAGCGTGAGCGGGTAGCGCAGGCTTTCGGGCTTAAAAAACATGGCCGCAATCTCAATTGAGGCCGGGCGGCCAGCTTGCAGCTTAGGCAATAAGTAGTGCAGCGTGGTGCCGGTATCTACGATATCCTCTACCACAATAATGTCGCGGCCCTGCACATCTTCGCGCAGGCCCAGTATCTCTTGCACCTGCCCGGTGCTGCCGGTGCCCTCGTACGAGGCCACCCGGATAAACACGATTTCACACTCGCCGGTAAAGCGCTTCAGCAAGTCCGTGCCAAACATGAAGCCACCCGTGAGCACCACCACAAACAGGGGCCGGCGGCTGGCATAATCCGAGTTGAGGCGCACAGCCACTTGGTCGATAGCCTCGGCAATTTCGGCAGCGGAGAGGTAGGGCCGGAACGACTTGTTGTGCAGCGAGATAAGAGCTTGACCCATGCAAATAATACTAGCCACGCGGCCGTTTGGCCTGCAAAGGTACGCTGAATGCAGAATTAAAGAAGGCCGTAGCAGCCAGGCACCACTATCAGTGGCATCTGGCTGCTACGGCCTTTCTATCTCCTACGGCTGCTTGGTGCTGCTAAAGCTTGCGGAGCGTGGTCAACAGTACCGTTTCAGCGGTTTGGGTGGTGGCTTGCACGAAGCGCACGGCGAGCCGGCTTATTTCGGCGTGGATGCGCACCGGGGCAGGCATGGTGGCCCGTTCGCCGCTGTGCCGGGCAATGTGCGGGGCAATAACCAGCGATACAATGCTCATGAGCTTGATGAGGATGTTCATGCTCGGGCCGCTCGTGTCCTTGAAGGGGTCGCCCACGGTGTCGCCGGTGACGCTGGCCTTGTGCGCATCGGAGCCTTTGAACTCCATCTTGCCGTTCACCAGCACGCCTTTCTCGAACGACTTTTTGGCGTTGTCCCAGGCACCGCCCGCGTTGCTCTGGAACATGGCCATGAGAACCCCGCTTACCGTGACGCCGGCCAGTGTGCCGCCCAGCACTTCGGGCCCAAACAAAAAGCCGATGGCAATGGGTGTGAGCAAGGCAATGGCCCCCGGCGCTACCATCTTACGGATAGCTGCTTCGGTGCTGATGGCCACGCACTTCTCGTATTCCGGCCGGCCAGTGCCTTCCATGATGCCGGGGATTTCGCGGAACTGCCGGCGTACTTCCTGCACCATGGCCATGGCAGCCTGGCCCACGGCCGTAATGGCCAGCGCCGAGAAAATAAACGGTATCATGGCGCCCACAAACAAACCGGCCAGCACGTTGGCGTTCGAGATGTCGATGGTGTCGATGTGGGCCGTGCCCATGAAGGCAGCAAACAGCGCCAGCGACGTAAGCGCCGCCGAGGCAATGGCGAAGCCCTTGCCCGTAGCGGCGGTGGTGTTGCCCACAGCATCCAGAATGTCGGTGCGCTCGCGCACTTCCTTGGGTAGCTCGCTCATTTCGGCGATGCCGCCCGCGTTGTCGGCAATGGGGCCGAAGGCGTCGATGGCCAGCTGCATGGCGGTAGTTGCCATCATGCCGGCGGCGGCAATGGCCACGCCGTAGAGACCCGCCGCCTTGAAGCTGAGCACAATGCCGGCGGCCAGCACCAGCACAGGTAGCACGGTGCTTTCCATGCCGATGGCCAGCCCGCCGATAACGGTGGTGGCGTGACCGGTGCTGCTTTGCTGCACAATGCTCATCACCGGGCGCTTGCCCATGGCGGTGTAATGCTCGGTGATGGTGCTCATCAAAAAACCTACCACCAGCCCTACTAGCACGGCGTAAAAAACGTGCATAGCATCGAAGGTGTAGCCGCGCAGGGTAATGTCGCCCGTGGGCAGAATCCACTTGATGAGGAAGTAGGAGAAGATGGCGGAAACCACAATGGATATATTGTTACCCAAGTTGAGCGCGCCCTGCACGTTACCGTTTTCCTTCACGCGCACCATCAGAATACCAATGAGTGAAGCCACGATGCCCATCCCGGCAATGGCCATCGGCAGCAGAATGGGCGAAAGGCCGTTGAACTGGTCGCTGTTGCTAAGGCTTACTTCGCGGCCCAACACCATAGTAGCCAAGATGGTAGCCACGTAGGAGCCAAACAAGTCAGCGCCCATGCCGGCTACGTCGCCCACGTTGTCGCCCACGTTGTCGGCGATGGTGGCAGGGTTGCGGGGGTCATCTTCCGGGATGCCGGCTTCTACTTTACCCACGAGGTCGGCCCCTACGTCGGCCGCCTTGGTGTAGATGCCACCGCCCACGCGGGCAAACAAAGCAATGCTTTCGGCACCAAGCGAGAAGCCGGTGAGCACTTCGAGGGCTTTTTCCATCTCAATGCCGCTAGCCGTGCCGTTGTAGCGCACCACAAACAACTGGTAGAACACGATAAACAACGAGCCCAAACCCAGCACCGCCAGCCCGGCCACGCCCATGCCCATCACGGAGCCGCCCGAAAACGACACGTTCAGGGCTTTGGTGAGGGAGGTGCGGGCCGCTTGGGCGGTGCGCACGTTGGCCTTGGTGGCGATTTTCATGCCGATGTAGCCGGCCGTAGCCGAGAACACCGCGCCAATGAGAAACGCAACGACGATGACGGGGCTTGAACGCTCGCCGGTGAAGCCCAAGTAGCCCAGAAACACGCTGGCAATAAGAGCAAACAGCGCTAGCACCCGGTATTCGGCCCGCAAAAAGGCAATGGCTCCGTCGGCGATGTAGCCGGCAATGGTTTGCATGCGGGCATCGCCGGCATCCTGGCGGGCTACCCAGCCGGCGCGCACCCAGGTATATACCAGTGCCAGAATACCCAGCAAGGGAACTGCGTAGAGAAGAGGCGTCATAGAAAGAAAAGGAAGTGGGAAAAAGTTAGGGCGGTAAATGTAAGTGCATTTGCCCTTCCGGCTAATCGGTTAAGCTAAAATTCCTCGCTTTTTATAGTTCGCTCATTGCCAGCTGTTGTAGAGCAGTTTCGCCGCCGGCTGCCAGGCTACCCCGACCCAGCCCCCATTGCCAGCCGACCGGCCACCAAAAAGCTTTGTGCCGCCAGCGCACGAGAGGTGTTTGCTAAGGCAGTTCTCTCCTGACCTCAAGAGCGGCCAAGTTGGTAATCCGGATGCTTTAAATTAGCCTGAATCTAGTTTGTCTCTCTTAAATCAGCGAGTCACTCAATCAATATACCGCCTTTACTAGGTATAGGGGGCGCTGGCGACTGGCATCCAGGCTGCGCCACACGTACTCGCCGATAACGCCGAGCGCAATCATCTGGAACGAAGAGATAAAGAGGATAACCACCATCAGAGTAGTCCAGCCCTGCGGCTCATTGGCACTGAACAGGCGCAGGGCAATAATGTAGAAGCCATACACCAGAGCAACCAGCCCCAGGCTGAGCCCGATGACGGAAATAGCCCGAATGGGGAAGAAAGAGAACGCCAGCAGTGAATCGATAAGCAGCTTGACTTTCTTGGAAAACGTCCAGCGGGATGTTCCTATCTCCCTTTTTTTCCGCACATAAGGGATATTTACGTAGTCGAACCCCAGCCACACCATCAGGTAAAACACATTGGAGTTGCGCTCGTGGAGCCGAAGGATTTCGTTGGCTACCTGCCGGTCGAAAAGCACGAAATCGAAGCCACCATCGGGGATATTTTTTAGCGCCAGCTTTTTTACCAGCCAGTGAAAAAGCTGCGCCAGCCATTTGGCCGGGCCGGTTTCTTCGCGGTCCTGCCGGTTGCCGATAACCAGCTTGATGCCTTTTTGCCAGTAGGCGTACATCTGCCCCATCAGCTCAGGAGGGTCTTGCAGGTCGGCACCGATGATGGAGAGGCAGTCGCCGGTGGCGTGTGCCATGCCAGCCACCACGGCGTTGTAGGAACCCACATTGGCTACCAAATCCACGATGCGCACGCGGCCTGGGCACGCGGCCTGGGCGCGGTGCAAGGCCCCAAGCGTGTCATCGCCCGAGCCGTCGTTGACGAACACATACTCCACGGTCACCTCGGGCGGCAAGACGGCTTCATTCGCCAGCAGCGCTTGAAACGTTGCCGGAATATTGTCTTCGTTGAAGTAACACGGGATAATGATGGAAAGCTTGGCCATACCGCAAAAGAAGCTATCAGGCGGAGAACGCCGCCGCAAAACGCCTACCTTGGAAAGCTGCGGATGGCGGCGGCCACGGCCTGCACGTGAACTTCTGTCATGCCCGGCCATAAGGGCAAACTCAGGCAGGTGGCGGCCAGCTCTTCGGCAATGGGCAGGCTGCCAGGAGGCAGGCCCAGATGGGCATAGGCTTGCTGCCGGTGCGGCGGCATAGGATAATGAATAAGGGTGCCGATGCCCTGAGTGGTCAAGTGCTGCTGCAAGGCATCGCGCTGGGCTGTATGCACCACGTAGAGGTGGTAAACGTGCGTGGCGCCGGCCGCCGTGGCGGGGAGGCGCAACCCCGGCAGGCCCGCCAGGTGCTGCGCGTACCAGCCGGCTATCTGCTGGCGCTGGCGCGTCCATTCGGCCAAGTGCGGCAGCTTCACTCGCAGCACGGCGGCCTGCAGCTCGTCGAGCCGGGAGTTGTAGCCCATTACTTCATTATAGTATTTCTGCTGCGAGCCATAGTTGCGCAGCACCCGTATTTTTTGCGCTAGCGCGGCATCGTTCGTCGTCACGGCTCCGGCATCGCCCAGCGCTCCCAGGTTTTTGCCAGGGTAAAAGCTGGTACCGTTTACGGCCCCAAAACCACCGGTCAGGGTTCCGGCGAACATCGCGCCCTGAGCCTGCGCATTGTCTTCCACTACCAGTAGCTGGTGGCGTTGAGCAACAGCCATAATGGCGTCCATCTGGCAGGCCTGTCCGTAGAGATGCACCGGCATTATAGCACGGGTGCGCGGCGTAAGGGCGGCTTCGAGCAGGGCCGGGTTGAGGTTGCTGGTGGCCAGGTCAGGCTCTACGGGCACGGGCACAGCCCCTACCTGCGTGACGGCCAGCCACGTAGCAATGTAGGTATTGGAGGGCACTAGCACTTCATCGCCGGGGCCTATACCCAGCACCCGGAGCGCCAGCACCAGAGCATCCAGGCCGTTGGCTACGCCCACCGTATGGGCTACTTGGTTGAAGTCGGTGTAGGCTTGCTCAAACGCCTTCACCTCCTCGCCCAGCACGTACCAGTAAGAGTCATACACCCGGCCGACTGCTTCCAGAATACTGGCGCGGATGGGCTCGTGCTGCG
Source organism: Janthinobacterium lividum (assembly GCA_050954465.1). Classification (GTDB taxonomy): domain Bacteria; phylum Bacteroidota; class Bacteroidia; order Cytophagales; family Hymenobacteraceae; genus Hymenobacter. The sequence goes on along the minus strand of JBPBPU010000025.1, from coordinate 2,854 downwards.
GCTGGAAGGCCAAAAAAGGCACGGATACAGTCTTCATCTGGTTACACTGTGCGAAAGGATGTGCGTGGTGCCGCCCAGCTTGTACCCCAGGCTTTCCCAAGTGTGAAATACGGCGCGGTTAGTAGCCTGCGTGTTCATGTAAGCGTAGGCTGCGCCGTGGTCGCGGAGGTAGTAGCTCATTTCTGAAATCAGCTTTTTGTACCAGCCCTTCCGCGCCTGGGACGACACCGCCGAGAGCACCATCTTCGACACCGGCACGCCGAGGGCGGGCCACTGGTCGCGAAAATAATTGGCGGTCAGAAACGCCCCTGGCTCTTCGCCGGCGTAGTCGGGCACCAACACCACATCGGTGAAGCCGCGCATCGACTGGTCGACGTAAGTAGCTAGAAATTCGTCGGCGCTTTGCCGCGAAAAGACGGGGTCGGCGTGAAAGCGGTCGAAGTAATTAGTCATGGTACGGGCCACTTCCCGCAAGCTTTCAGCGTCGGCCTCCGTGGCCTCGCGTACCGGAAAGCGCTCTGGGTAGTGGTAGTTGTCCAGCTTTTGAAAGTAGGTAAGCCGGGTTTCCACCAGTTTGAAACCTGTTATGCCCAAGGCCTGGATAAGAAATATATCTTCGGCCGGAATTTCTAAAAAGCAATACTGGCTACCGATTTCGGCCAAATGCGCTACGAAAGCCTGGCAGGCCTGCGTCAGGTAATTCAAGCTGGTAGTAGTGTAAAGCACCACTTGCAGCTTATAGGTGGCTAGATTGAAATAATCGGAATCCCAGGCTAATCTATCGAAATAGAAACGGCACTCACCATCGGAACCCGGCCTGCTGAAAAAAGGTTTATCCGTGATGCGGGCGGCTCGTACCACCTCCAACTGGGTTTCCTCACTTATCTCTCTGATAAAATTAAACGGGGAATAAAAAACCAGTGCGGCCTTTCGGTGGGCAAGTAATTCTTCCATTAGCACGAGCCAGTCTGTGGGTAAATCTAATAAACTTTTATACTAGCTGAGCCGTCGATGACCAGTTGTCCGGCACTGTTGAAGCACTGGGTTTGCAGCACCACAATACCTTTTTCTGCTTTCAATTCGGTTATCGTTACCCTAGCCGTAATGGCATCACCTACATATACCGGCCGTTTAAAACCAAGCGTTTGGTTGAGGTAGATGGCACCAAGGCCCGGTAGCTGCATGCCGATAACCGCGCTGATAAGGCCCGCAGTAAGGATACCGTGGACGATAGGCACCTGAAAAACAGTGGTGGCAGCGTACCCGGCATCCAGATGTACCGGGTTGGCATCGCCACTGATAGCAGCAAACGTCGCCACGTCTTGCTGGGAGAAAATCCGCGTGAGCGAAGCCTGCTGGCCAACCGCCAAGGCATCAATTTTAGCCATAGAAAGGTCGTTTGCTAAGAAACCGGCTACCGCCAGTCATTGAATAGTTAACTGAATAGCAACTACTTGCAAATCTGCCGGTACTTGTTATAATCCCGCATATAATCTTGCTCATCATAAGGCTGGGATGCTAGCACCATCTGCACCGCCGAATGCGAATATTGCATGGTATGCCAGGCATAAGGCGGCACATATAGACCTACATAGGGGTCTTCAAGCCGGAAAGTCTGTATTTCGCCATTCGGCAGTTCAATAGTTACAATAATTCGTCCGGCTACTGCCAGTAGTACCTGTTCGGTTTGATGGTGGGCATGCCGGCCCCGCACAATACTTTCGGGCGTATAGTAAGTCCAGAAAATGCGCTTTACTTCAAAAGGCAGCAAGCCACTACTTTCTTCCACAACTGAAATATAGCCAATATCAGAGCCCCCGAGTTTAGGAAAGTGAATTAAGTGTGGAGCAGGAAACGTATTCATACTTATTGTCCCAAAAGGATTAGTCGCCCAAAAACTGACGGCAAAATAACAACGGGCTGTTTTAACAAGCGCAGGCATCGGGCGCCCGCTAACCTGATAGGCTCCCCCGTAAAGTGAGCCAGTCTGTAAGCTTCCCCAATAAGTAGGCCAGGCAAAAGTAGAGAGAAGTAGTAACTTTCCACTTTCTCTATTTTCACCTGCCTTATGAAAAAAAGTCGTTTTAGCTAGGCCCAGATTCTGGGCGTATTGCGCCAACGAGACCAGGGCCAAACCGTGGCCCAGATTTGCCGGGAGCACAGTATCAGTGAACCCACCTTTTACAGCTGGAAAAGCAAGTTTGGCGGTATGAGTGTAAGAAGCTGTTTAAGTTAAATTTGTTGCGGATTCAAGCTATCTACCTGCTAATGCGCATAAAGAAGTATACATCCGATTTGCATATACAAGACTGGGAGCGAATTGGGCGATTGATTGTGGTCAAGCGCCGCAGCAAATGGCCGTTGCTGGAGGTGGTTAACGGCATCCTGTACGTGCTGAAAAATGGGTGCGGCTGGCGCAATTTGCCCGGCGAATTTCCTTGTTGGAACACGGTGCACTACTACTTTGCCAAATGGGGCAAAGATGGCACCTGGGAAAACATAAACGCTTGTTTACTGGTCGATTACCGCGAAAAAACGCCGGCCGTTGAAAAAAAATGCCGAACCAACCGCTCTCGTCCTTGACTCCCAAAGTGTCAAAAATTCCGCGACAGCGACGGAAAAAATCGGCTTCGATGGCGGCAAATTAATCAAGGGCCGTAAGCGGTTTGTGTTGGCGGATACGTCGGGGGCCACGGTGGCCGTTCAGGTGTTGCCAGCCAACGCCCACGACGGGCAAAGTGTGGGGTGGTCTAGCCGCAACGGACAGGGAGCTAAGGTAGGTGCTGAAGCAGGTCGGTTTCAAACTGGTGCGGGGAGCGGTAGCCCAGGGCGGAGTGGCGGCGGGCGAGGTTAA